>NZ_VILD01000002.1:881784-898964 GCF_009712085.1 Anabaena sp. UHCC 0253 | reverse complement strand
CTCAATTAAACAATCAATAAAAATCAGAATCCAAAAAACCTATCAACAAAACCATCCTGTAAATCCTTAAATCCTGTAAATCCTGATTCTGACAAAAAAAATCGTCTCGCTACGCTCGTAGGGGTAAAGAAAAGAAAGAGCAGAGCGCAAAAGCGCAAAAGGGCAAAGGGCTAAAGAGTCCTCGCCGCACTAACACAGACAACGCGAAAACCGAAATTGAGGAACCTGTCATCGCGAACGTTGTAGTTGCGGTCGGCAGAACGGCAGCCTTCAGGATTGCTGAACCACGAACCACCGCGCAGCACTTTTACACTATCGCTTAGACTTGTCCAAGCACTACCATATTTAGGCGCATTTGTATAATTATCGTGCCAATCATCTTGACACCATTCCCATACATTGCCGTGCATATCATACAAGCCAAAGCTATTAGGCGGAAAACTACCTACTTCTATTGTCTCTTCACGGAATTTACCTTTTGGCTCAGAAGCATAAGTCTCAGTCCCCCTATAATTAGCTAAGTCACTGGTAATCGTTTCTCCAAAATGAAAGGGTGTAGTCGTCCTTCCACGGCAAGCATATTCCCATTCTGCCTCACTGGGTAGACGATATTTAAGCCCAGTTTTTTCACTCAACTTCTTACAAAAATCCACAGCATCATTCCAAGACACCTGCTCAACAGGGCGTTGCTTGGTGAGCGAAGTCGAACCATCATCTTTTTTAAAATTAGAAGGATTCTTACCCATAATTTGTTGATACTGCTCCTGAGTCACTGCAAATCTACCCATAGCAAAAGCAGGTACATTTACCTCATGTTGTGAACCTTCATCATCACTCCGACCCTTTTCTGATGCTGGTGAACCCATTGTAAAAGAACCACCAGGAATCTCCACCATCTCCAGGGTTATATTATTACCCAACTCTTCAATAAAAAGCGTTGCCTCACTAGAAACACGGTTACTAATTTTTCCTTGAGCATCTACTGTTAGTACATCAAAAGTACAAGTACGAGAAGCTCTTTTAATTTCTGGAGTTTTAGGTTTCAAAACCTGATTACCTGCTACTGCTGCAACAAAACCTACACCTCCTAAACCAACCATTTGCAAAAATCTTCTGCGGGTGATTTGCGTTTTTTGAGAACTTGGATTTTTGATTTTGGCAATAATTGATTAAATTTTTCTGGTACTTTCAGATCCAGTAGAGATGGTTTAGTCATAAAATCCAGAAATAGATAATCTTGTAATGGACTATCTTCAGAAATAGTTTTGATAGATGTTTTGGCTATTAATAACTTCAGCCAATTTCCAGAAGTCTCATTAACCTGATTGAATAAGTTTTGGCTCTTCGGTACTTGTTATGCGAAACTATTAGCTATACTCACTAAATAATCTTAAAATATGCATCAATAAATGACTAAAGGTCTTGTAGGGGTTGACATATAAATAGCATTTATTATTAACTATAAATACAATCCAAATTATTTTTAGATAAACTTAAAGTTATGACTGGCAAAAGAGGTATTAAAATTCTAACAGAGATTCTGGATTTAAGCGGTGTAAAAGTTGTATCACATCGCCTTCACACCGGAATTGGAATGATTTTACAAATTGAACAAGAAAAGTCGTTTGCTATCTGCCCTAAATGTGGCACAACCAGCCATAAATTACATCAAAATCATAGACATATTATTAAAGACCTCCCCTTTGGAGAAAAAGAAATATTTTTAGAAATTAATCGCCGACAGTTTAAATGTGAACAATGTAAAAAACCGTTTAGTAAAGATTTAGATTTTGTAAAAAAGAAAAGAACTTTTACAAATCGCCTGGCACATAAGACAATACAAGAAGTTTTAGAGAATGATATTCATAGTGTAGCAGCAAAAGGTATAGTAACAAAAGATGAAATAGAAAGAATGTTAAAAGACGCATCATCAGAATTACCAAACTTAAAACCTATAAATCTGAAAAGGCTGGGAATTGATGAAATAGCTGTGAAGAAAGGACATGGGAATTATTGTGCAGTATTAGTAGATTTAGAGCAGAGCAAACTAATTGCAATTTTAAGCGGACGAACACAAGAAATAATCCGAGAAACCCTTATGGAATGGGGAACAGAGATTTTAGAAAATATAGAAGAAGTCAGTATAGATTTATGGAGTGGCTATAAAACTTTAGTAACAGAATTAATGCCAAATGCTCAGGTTGTAGCCGATAGATTTCATGTAATGACACAGATAAATAAAGAACTAGATACACAAAGAAAAAGAGAAAAACGGAAAGTTGAAGATTTAATCAAGAAAGCAAATACAACAGACAAATCTAAATATGAAGAAATATTAGTTGGATTGAAGAATAGTAAATATCCCTTACTTAAGAATGAAGATAAGTTAACCCAAGAGCAATTAGAGAAACTTATTCAAGTTAAAAATGTCTCCCCTATTTTGAAGGAAATGCACGAATTTAAAGAAAAGATTAGGAAAATATTTAATACTACACAGGATTGGTATACGGGAGTTTTTAAATTAGGTATGTGGTTATCGAGAGCTAAAAAATACTTTCCAAATAGCAATAATACTATTATTCGTTGGTATCAGGAAATTATAGCTTACTTTGATCATAGGACAACCAGTGGTACTGTGGAAGGAATTAATAACAAGCTTAAACTAATAAAACGTTCAGGATATGGATTTAAAAACTTTGAAAATTTCCGAATTAGATGCTTATTAAATTGGCATTTGGTTTAATAGTTTAGCATAACAAGTACCGAAGAGCCTCATTTTATAACTTGAAAATGGCTTGATTAAACGGGCGGTTAGAAACCGCGTCTACACAGGCAAAACCCACACTTCGACAAGCTCAGTGACCTCCTGCGTGGGTTTCCAATTCTTGATTTTTCTTTTAGTCCACTTGTGTGGACTTTGTTTGTGTAGCCGTGAATTTTTATGACGCGATCATTTTTAATTTTTCGATAACTTCATTCATTTCTTGCTCAAGTCTGTTCAATTGTCGCTGTATTTGATTTTTAGTTTCAGCATTTTGTGTTTCATTAAATTGGTTATAAACTGCTTCATAATCACCTTCTAAAATTACTAACCTTTTATTCAGTTCTCTAGCTTTAATTTCTTGGACTCGACTTAAAGAGGGAGATGAGTTTATTGATTGTTGCTGAATAGATTGATTCAACAAACTCCAAGCTTCAAATAATACCGTTGTAGGTATCATAAATGCCGCTTTTACTCCTTCTCGCTTTTTCTCTGCGGCTACAGCCATTCCTACAACTCCCTGTAATGATTCATCCCAAATAGGAGAACCGCTAAAACCCGGCTCAATTTGATACCCCGGAACTTTAATGGCTTCTATCTGTATCCAGCGAGTAGCTTGAATATCACGCAGTTCACCGTCAGCCCAAACACCTGTATCATGTCCTTGGGGAAAACCAAAGATGCGGAATTTATGCTGCCAATAATCTGATGTGGTGACAAGCTGTACAGGACTCACACCCGTTGGTAGAGTCTCTTCTATTTGTAATCCCGCAATATCTTCCTTAGTTTGTCCTGGGTTCACAGGTTGCCAAAATACAACCTTGGCTGTTACTTTTTGTCCAGGGGCAATGAGGGGAAAATCAACCTCTATAGTTTCAGATGGAGAGTCTTGTGTATTAGTGGTAATACCCAAAGCGGCTGTAACTACATGAGCGCAGGTAAGCAGATGGTACTGACTGACCAAAAAACCAGCACCTACAACTTTGCCGTTTTTATTGTAAATGCGAGCGATCGCACTTCTAAAGACTTAAAAGTAATTTTCAGTTGACATAAAACATACTAATCTTAGTCATTACTCCACTTCACAGTAATCTCAAAGGTGACTTCTCCACCCACCGAAGTGATAAAAGCTCCAGCATCAGCACTGAGTTTGATTCCAAACTTGACTTCCATTTCCTTGGGACCCAAGTCTTTAAATTTGTTACTAATGCTGGCAACTACGGGCTTAATATTCTCTATAGCTGCTTCAAAACTCTGCTTTGCCTCTGTAATCATGCGACCAGATGGTAAAGCGGCTCTCTGAATATCATATGTAGATGTATATTCTGATTCTTCAACTTCCACTAAGAATTTACGCCCATCTTCTAGGGTAAACTCAACTAAATGTTTTTCTGCCATATATATGCTGTCAATTAGGCTATGCAATGTTAAATATAAAACATTATCAGCATATTTGAACTGTAAAAAACTGCACTAATATACACCTAGCTGAATTTACCCCAAACTTACCCCAAAAAATTAAGGGAGGAGCATGATACCCCTCCCTGTTCTTATTGCTAAAAGCCTTGAATTGCTTGATTTTCGTTGGTTTTTCTCAAAGGCGACACCCGGATTTGAACCGGGGGATGGAGGTCTTGCAGACCTTTAGCAACCTTTGTTTTACAAGCAATTTAGGACTTATGTCTAAATTTTACCCCAATTTGTTAGTCAAAGCTTAACTTTAAAGAATCTAAGTAAGCTGTGGTTTAAATAAAGTTCAAACCGACTTTCCGCACTTCATTGTGTAATACACATAAATTTCCACAATCTTATTAATAGTGGTTAAATTATTAATAATACGAATTCCAATACTGCACTAGCTTTGTAAACTAGTGTATTTTAAATTACATACAAATTTCTTAGGGGTAGCTCCAGAATAATTACACTTTGCTTACTGGAGTCTCATACTCACGTACTAACCCAGTCAAGACTGATATTTGCTGTTTGCTAGATTGCTCTTCATTTTTAAGTTTCTTTACAAAATTAGTAAAAGTTAGCAAAAAAAACCATTCACCACTTTCCTTAGATAAGCTGATTGAAACTACAAAAATCCCTCAATTGCAACATTAATTGCAATTGAGAGCATGATTATTCACATATTTAGGAGCAAAATAATTACTCTTATATGGGCAATTCAACATTCGACACATCCAATTCAAATTCCCAATATTATCAGTTTGTTACTAAGCAGGTAGCGTCTAAATTAACTGGTTTATCGGGTGACACATTGAAGAGATATAGACTTCAGAAAAAATTGCAGAAGGATATCCATTGGATTACCCTTAATTCAAGAGTTGTCAGATATAATATTACTCTTGTTTTAGATTGGGTACAAAACCATATTAGTAATCCTCAAGCCCACTTGAGAGCAATTGATAATTATTTAGCTAGTTTACCTTCTAGTCAGCCGAAAAGAAAGCGAAATCGTGCTTAGAAGAAGTAATTTAGACTAAACGCAATTTTGTTTATCCGAATAATACAGATGATAAATTCGGATAAATCAAAAGCAAATTGTTCACCACATCATATCAAACAGGAAGTAAAACAATACTTGCTAGTCAAGTAATGTTTTGTTACCTATGTTCATTGCACAAAAAAAGCCATTAGTTAGCAACTATTGTTGCACAACTTATGGCTCTGATTATCATAAAAATTCACAATGATTATATCAAATAACGACGATTTTGACAACAACGTTGTCTCTAATTCACCTATCTCATCATCTAATGAAGAGTGTAATACCCTATCACCACAACATTTAGAAGAATGGGTGAAGGGAAGTGGAGTTTCGGAAGAAATCACTCGTCTCAATGTTAAAACATTGAAAAATAGGGAAGAAATAGCAAAGTATTTAGATTGGCCAAAATACCCTCATTCACCTGGTTGGTGGTGTAGCGGAATCAATCCCAGAAATGGATTACCAATGGGAAAGATGCACGGACAATTTAAGCCAAATAAGCCTTTAAAATTTCCCAACTCAAATAAACCAGCTAAATATCTTTCCTCTAAAGCTCAATATGATGCTATCTGTTTAAATACAGGAAATCCACGCTATTGGTTAGAAATTATTCAAAATATTTCTATACCAATTTTCATAACTGAAGGATGTAAAAAAGCTGGAGCAGGACTAACATATCAATACCCCACATTGGCATTATTAGGGGTAGAAATGGGTTTGGATGAAGGCAAGTTAGTCAGTAATTTAGCAATATTTGCTAAACGAGGAAGAGTTATATACATCTGTTTTGATTCAGATATTGTTCGCAAAAGTTCTGTTAAAAAAGCCCTACTTAGGTTGGGTAAAGTCCTACGTGAGCAAGGATGTAATGTTTATATAGTCATTTGGGAAGAATCTAGGGGTAAGGGAATGGATGATTTTTTAGTTGCTAATGGTAAGGCAGAATTTGAAGTTGCAATTGCAGCAGCACAAGACATTAATGAATTTGAAAACCAAGCCCTCAATGATCAAACTAATAAAATTCAGAAAAATAAATTGCTAGAACAATCATCAATAGCAGAAATTATTGCTCCTAAATGCACGACGTTAAAATTTGATTCACAAATTAGTCAATGGATGAAATATGAAGATGGCTATTGGAGTATAGCCAGTAAGGAAAAAATACTCCAAGTGATTATCAGGGAAATAAAAGCACTGTATCCCGATTTAGGATTTAATTCCAGCTATCCAGAAGGAATAATAAATTTGTTAAAAATTGAGTTATTGTGTCATAAATGGAATGAACCACCTAAACATTTACTTCCCTTTAAAAATGGTGTATTAGATTTAAAAAGTCACCAAATTATTCCTCATTCACCGGATTATTGCTTCTTGAACATTATTGATAGAGAACATGATATCAATACTAAAGATTGGAGTGTTATTCAGGAATGGATGAATTTTGTATTTGAAGATAATGATCACCAAAAACACTTACTTTTGTGCTGGTATGCAGCAGTATTAAGGGGTATGTGGCCACTTCAAAGATTTGCCTTAATTATTGGTTTAGGAGGAACTGGTAAATCTACAGCGATGAAATTAGCTACAGAATTAGTCGGTAAAATGTTTTGTCATAGTTTAACTCTCCCTTCTTTGAACAATAATCAATTTCAAACAGGAAAGATTTATGATAAACGATTAGTTTGTATCAATGATGCTGATCCTTATCGAGGCAACATAGAAAAATTCAAAAATATCACTGGAGGAGATAAACTTAGTATTGAGGAAAAATATAAAACTTCTTTCACAGCGATATACAAAGGAATGGTAATGATAACTGCCAATCAACTTGTTTTTACTGAGGATGATTTAGGAATAGAGAGACGGATGATTCTTTTTAAATTCAATCGGGTAGTGCCAAAAACCGATACTGATTTTTTAGCAAAACTTTGTACACAGATATCTGGCTTCACTAATTATCTACTGAGTATTTCTGAAGAAGAAATTACTCATACCCTAATTAACAAGGTTGATGAAAGTGGAGTCAGAGAGCAAAATGAAATGGAATTTTTACTACAAATAAATTCTGTTGCTGATTGGTTGAATAGTAATTATGTCTATGATCCAAATAATCAGATTTCTATTGGTGCAGACAAAAACAAAACTGAACAACTCTATGGTGATTATTGGAAGTATTGCCAGATGATATCATCTAAATACCATAGTCACAGGGATTTCAGCCCAGAAATTATCCGTCTAGGACGGGGGAAACTGGAAAAGGTTAAAACTAGCAGTGGTTTTGTAATTCGGGGGCTTAAACGGGATAATTCTGGCGGATTCATCGAATCCATTATCCATCAGTCTCATTCAAAATAAAATTTACTTTTTACCCTGCACACCCTTCACTTCCTGCATTTTAGTGTTCAAAAACCTGATTGCGTAAGGGATTGAAGGATGCAGAGTATTTTGTGGGGTATGCAGGATGATGCAGGGAGGAAAAACCCATACTGCATTACCCCATAAATTAGTTAGAGCAAGGCTTTCAGCTATAATTGATTACTGCTATGCAGGGTGTGCAGGGTGAAAATGAAAAAGTTTTAGTTTTCAAATTTACCTCTAAGTTTCTAAAGTAGTCTTGATCAAGTTTAGAGAACTGACTACAGCATCTACACATAAATTCCAGGCAACTCTTGGTGTTGGTGGGATTTTTGATTCTCCCATTAACTTAAAAACAGGTTCTAATTCGGTGTTACCAATGTGTGCCGATCCTATACGAAGTTCATTTAAACCAACAAGAGGAGCAGTTATTTTTCGGGCTTGATTTTCATCTAAACCTTTAACTATCAAAATTCTTTCCAAGAGCTTAATCTGCCTTAATTGCTTGTCTACTTTTCCTCCTAAAGTAGTTAAAGCACTGCGAAGAGAATCAATTTGCATGGTTTCAATAACCCATTCATAAAGAATTTTGGCTAGTTTCAAAACCTCATCATATTCATTGGTAATGGGACCTATGCTCAACCTACATAGGTCTTGCTTGCTTGGTTTTATATGGTTGAACATATCAACAGAAAATTGGTTGTGGAAAACAATACTAACTTGAGAGCATACATCCTCAACTAACTCGGTGACTCCTGGTGAATGAGGTGGATTCTGTTGCATTCTGGTTTCAAACATCTCTTCACAAATTTCACCACTGGGTAATGAAGAAAATGATGCCCAATAGGCTTGTTCAGAAAAATCTAGATCCGCTATATCTGGAGCAAAAGCATTAACGAGTCCTTGTGAATTTATTCCTACATCAATTGTGCCTCTATTGCCAGGTAAGGAAGCTACTCCCCAATTTCGCATATGAAAGAAAACACTGTATCCAGAACCCTGTAAATATTTTTGTAAAACATCTGGGCGGAAATATAAATACCCATAATTTCCAATGCCATTACTAATATAATTACCCAGGTAAGTATTTCTTGGTAAAGTTTGTCTCTTACCTTCACTGTTTACTATAAAACTTGGTAACTCCTCTTCTGGAATTGTTCCAAAGTAGTGCCAAGGACTTCGTTGGAATTTAGGTTTATCATACGGTTCTATTATGAAGTTACGTCGAAGAGTTGAGCGCCCCATAAAATGATTTTTATGAGTGGATTCAGGTGTATGTATGATAGTTGAAAGCGATGTAAACTCATCAATGTAATTATCTTGAATTTGTTCAAGCTCAAGTTCTTCTTCGCTTGGTGCGTTGGCAAAGCGATCGGCAGTTACAGAAATGAGTAATCCCATGTTTACTGCTGATAAAAAGTCTCGTAAGTAATCCCTATGAATGATTACATTAGCAGTAGGATCATAAATATCATGAGACTCAAGATACGTCTCAGCTACCTGAAGATTATCTATTGGATGATAATACTGTGTGTCATTTCTTTTTTGTAAAGCATGGTAAATAGTAAATTCCCGACTTAGTTCAATTGTGTAATCTTCGGTAACTGGATGTTTTATCAATAAGCTGAGAGGACATAATTGGATATCTCCATATTGAGCATAGTTACCAAAACTAAATTCATCTGAAGAACTCCAACCCATCTCAAAAGATAAAGCATGAGTTGATGTAATCTCACTTACTGCTGCATTTAATTGATCAACTGGAACAAGAGCAGAGCGTATTAACCATTCTTCTTTTCTCCAATCTGGAGAGTTGAATGTACTGACTTCATGCCGCCAGAATCTCTCAATGGTAATTGTAGTTCCAATAGTAGGATTGTAAGGTGATTTATCTTTATCCAGATATTGAAACCATTCACGTAGGCTCATAAAATTTCCTCCTAACTTTTGTGATTAACCAATGATAATTAAGAACTGGTATAATCTAATCTTGTCACAGATAATTATAACTGATAAACTTTATGCTGCATCGTTTTAATTACACAACAGATCACGATTACGAGATAGCTAGTCAGTGGAATCCAGTTGGTCTAAAGTTCGTAGAAAATCAAGAAGGTCTTCGAGTTGGAACTAAAGATACTTCCTTGATAGATCAACATAACCCTGGACATTTTTTTGCAGAATTTAAAGTAAATCTCATACCTAAAGAACCTCTTAATTGGTTAGAGATATCTTGCAATCAAGCAATTTCAATTTTGTTAGTTCACTATAATCCATTGCTATATGTATCAGAAAACCTGCATCAAGATTCTGTTAAGTATAGTGAATTGGAACAATTTCAAGATGATAATAGTGTTTTAAGTCAGAAATACAAAGGGCAAATAGTTACCTTTGAAAATGAAATGAAACAATTAGGAAACCACTTTAACCAAGATGTACTGAATAAAGCAAATGAGGCTGACGTAATTGTTTGTTGCTATGGAGAGTTTATGGAATCTCCATACCGTGAAAAACACATCTTTCAAGGCACAAGTCGAGGTAAAGTTTTTATTGCACCATTAAAAGATTATTTTCAGTGCCAAGCTTCCAGCAGCTACTAAATATTTAGTGGAACATATAGCAATCCTATTTGAGTTTTGAACTTATCTGTGGAGGAAAGTAACAGGAAATAGAAAGTCTCCATAAATCATTTAGGATTGCTATAGTAATTTCACAGGTATTATTAATCTAATAAAGCTCTTTCAACTTCATTCGGAGTAACTTCTATTAAATCTTTTGCATTAACTTGCTCAGTTCTATGACTTCGTTCAACTATTCCACCTACACCAACTAATAGTCTAAGAGTTAAATAACTATCAACAGAACCTGGTGTAATGAAAAGATTATCACCCTCTAAAATACCGTAATTTCCTGTTTTTAAGTTTTTGTAAAATGGTTTAGCCATAATTCGTGCTTTTAGTTCTTAGAAAAAAGAAAATACTCATTGCATTTCTTATAGCAATATTTTTAATATATTGTCAATTTTTATAAAAACGACATAGCGATAAATAAACTGAATTTACTTTCTCAATAATACTGCCTGATATAACCATAAGCCTTCTCAAAAAGCTCCTTATCTTGGTGCAACTTATATTTAAACAAAGTCTTTCGCAAAGCCTGTTTCACTTCCCTCTCACCTGCGCTGGTTTTCTGCCAACCAGGGAAGCGTACTAATCTGACTATTTCATCAATATCATTAACAATTCGTTCCACCATTTTTGGTGTTTGCTCATTGCGAACTTCTAAAAATAACTCTGTTAAAGCTGCTTTACCTCTATCGTCTTCTACCTCTGGTGGAGTGTCTTTTTCTGTTTGTAGCAAATCACGAGCTAAATCAAGTAAATCTTTGAGGAAAGCTACGCTGTGAATTTGTCCTTGTTCATGGCGTTCTTTTAGGGCTTCTAAACGTTCTGATAAAGCTCGGAAACGGGGATTATTAATATGTTGGCGTAGTCTTGTGGCAACTTTGATTTCAATTTCCTTAGCTTTCTTTCTGGGGTCTGAAGAATTTAAAACTACTTCTAATAATTCAGCATCTAAAATAATTTCTTCCAAATCATCACGGACTGCTTCTACTCGTACATTTTGATGGATTAATTCAATTGTTTTTGCTCCAAGGGCGTGCCATAAAAGTTTACCCATGCCTGTTGTTGGTTGAACAGAAATGTAAACTTGAGATAGCCATTTATAATCTGTTTGGTAATTAATGAGAATAGGATCTGGTGATATTGCTTCCCATAATTTAGTTAGGTTGTTGTAATCAGCAGCAAAGTTATCACGGACATTATTATTAGGTAAACAATCTTGAGCAGCAATTAATCCTTCATATCCACTCAGATTTCTATCTACTCCTGGGAAATATGCTAAACATTTTTGTACTGCTCCTGGAAGTTCATTTTTTAAAGTATTAATTCCAGAAACGACTTGCTGAAAACCTTGTTCGTCAAAGTCTAATGCTTGGGCTACATCATCAAATACACCCAGATAATCTACTACTAAACCATGTGTTTTTGTATTGCCATAGGTGCGATTAGTCCGACAGATGGCTTGGAGTAAGGTATGGGCTTTTAAAGGTTTATCCAAATACATCGCTTGGAGAATAGGCGCATCAAATCCTGTAAGTAATTTGGCAGTGACGATGATAATTTTTAGAGGATCTTTGGCATCACGATATCTATCTAATAATTTTTCTTCTTGATCTCGATTCCGGTGATAGGGTTTCAATCTCTCATCTTTGCCTGTGGCAGAAATAACTATTTCACTGGCTTCTGGGGGTAAGTGTTTATCTAATTCTGCTTTATACAATAAACAGCATTCTTGATCGTAGGTAACAACCATACCTTTAAAGCCATTGGGAGCTACTTTCTGTAGGTAATGTTGGGCTATGTCTGCACAGATATTAGTAATCCTATCTGGGACTTTCACCAGTACAGCCATTTTAGAAACTGCTTTGGTGAGAGTTTCTCGATCTAATTCTGATAATTCACCTGTTAATTCTGAGTAGGCTTGGTCTATGGCATCTTTATCTATATGCAGTTCTACTAAACGGGGTTCAAAATGCAGAGGCAGTGTAGCTCCATCACGGATAGATTCTTCAAACCCATAGCGACTCATATAGCCACGTTCATCTTCTTCTGCACCAAACGCATAGAAGGTGTTTCTATCTCTTTGGTTGATGGGTGTACCTGTAAAACCGAATAAGAAAGCCTGTGGTAATGCTGCTCGCATTTTCATCCCTAAATCGCCTTCTTGGGTGCGATGGGCTTCATCTACTAGGACAATAATATTTTCACGGGGGTTAAGAACTCCTTTTGCTTCCCCAAATCTAAAAATAGTAGTAATAATAATTTTGCGGGTGTCTTGTTTGAGGAGTTTTTCTAACTCATCACAGGTTTCCGCTTTGACTAAGTTGGGAATATCGGAAGCGTGAAAAGTGGAGCTAATTTGAGCATCTAAATCAAGGCGATCTACTACGATGATGACGGTAGGGTTTCGTAATTGCGATCGCATCCGCATTTTTTGAGCAGCAAATACCATTAACAGGGATTTACCTGAGCCTTGGAAATGCCAAATTAAGCCTTTTTTGGGTCTACCTGCCACTACACGCTCAACTATCTTGTTTACAGCTTCGTATTGTTGATAGCGACAAATAATTTTGATGCGGCGTTTTTTCTTATCAGTGGCAAATAAGGTGAAGTAATTGAGGATATCTAAAATAACTGCGGGACTATGTAGGGAAGCGATCGCATCTTTGAGGGCTGCTAAACTGGACAGAGGTATATTGTCATCTGTTCGCAAAGGCCCCCACAGGTCTACGGGCATACGGATTGAACCATAGCGTAATTCTTTACCTTCTGTAGCTACACTGAAGACGTTACAAGCAAACAATTCTGGGACGTTTTTTTCATAGTCGTCATGTACTTGTAATGCCCCATCTACCCAAGTTACTGCTTTTCTGACGGGGGTTTTAGCTTCAATGACAACGAGGGGAAAACCATTAACTAACAGCACTAAATCCGCTCGACGTTCTTCTGTCCCAGCGCGGTAGGTGTATTGGGTGGTGAGGATGTATTGATTATTTTCTAGGTTGTCAAAGTCTATGAGGCGGACTGTTGTGTGTTCGTGGTTATGGCCAAAGGGCATGGTGCGATCGCCCCGTAACCAGATGGTAAACTCTTCGTTAGCCCGGATGAGTCCATCACTGCGGACTGATAGCACTATTGCCCGTAAGCGGTAGAGGACTTCTTCTGCTAGGTTAGGTTTGGCGGTGATTTCTGGGTTGAGGCGAATTAAGGCATCACGGACAAAGGTTTCAACAAAGACTTCTTGAGGTTGACGGGGGATATTTTGTGAGGGGAGGTAGTTCCAACCAACACCGTTAATTTTTCTGTTTTTGCGTGATAAGCCAGGTTGAGGTGGTGCAGTTTGGGTGATTTTCCCGCAGAGGATATCACGAATAAAGGCTTCGACGGTGTTAGCTTCATTGAACATAATTAAATATCTTTGAGTATTTTAGATAGTAAAAAAGATTTTAAATATCGCATTTCCTTCAAACGTTTAAATATTAAGACTATTTTGTTTTCTAATGTATCTAACAAAAAAACTACTTCTTTCAGAATTTCCTCTGGTGGTAGGGCTATTGGAAGGGAATTAACAATTTTGCTATTAAGATTTAGCATTGTTGTACCAACTGCATTACCTTTTAGCCATCTGACACAATGAACAGACGATATTGCATAAAACACTGCTTTAGATGGAACTGTTTTATCAACACGAATCCGAATTGAACCTGTTCCACAGAGCCATCCTTCATTACAGACTTTGACATATGCTCGGCGGTCTAATTCTCCTCGTCGGGGGAGCAAAATGTCATTAGCTTTTACTTGGTGAACTTTCAGAGTTTTGGCTTTTTGTTCAGAAACTCTTGCAATCTCAGTATCATCAATTTGATCATTTCGCATATTTGCAGGCATAACTACTGGTACTCCCTCAGTCGTATAGTCAGACTGATGCAGTTGAGCGCCAAACGGACCAATTTGGATACCATTCCCACCATCACAAAAATTAGCTAGAGGATATGGAGTATATTTTTCAGGATTAAATTCAGATGCAAGAATGGAAGAACATAACATCAATGTATTATCTAAAAATTTTTGATATGCACCAATAACATTTTGTGTTTCTATTAATAGCTTGGTAATTTCTTTTTGCTCTTCTGGATGTGGTAATACAAACTCAAATTTAGCCAAACTTGTCCAATTTGTTCTTGGTGAAAGTGAACCGGCTGAAGTTCCTACAGCATATTCAAAAAACCGATCTGTTTGACAAATAAACGGTAAAAGTTCAGGAAGCAAAACTTTCGGATTAGCACTTTCAAAAACATAAATATCACCAGAACAAACCCCCTCAAAATCAGCCACAGCCACCTTTCGCTGATAGGCTCGACGCTTACCAAATAAAACCTGTCCAGGCTTAAATTTGCTAGTAAAAGTGATTCCTTCTGCTACAAGTCCCCAGCGCCGAATCCGTAAATCTTCAGGATCAATATGCTCAAGTCCCACATATCGCTCAATACTTTCTATTTCTGATTTAGCAGCACGTTCTTTACTGAGGCGTACCACATCCCCAAACTTTACTAACTTCCACCCTGGTTTTAATGTATCGGCTTGTATCATCTTGAACTTATTCTACCCCTTGAAAACAAAAACTCTCCTTCAAACCATTCATCCAAGAGCGATCTATTAGATGATCATGTTGCAAGCGACCGACCACAATTCCAGAATGAATACCAATACGCACTGCAAAATCAACAACATCAGCTTTAGATTTAAGTTGCGCTAACTCTCCTTCATATTCAGAAGGTATCAAAAATTCCCGCGACCATTGATCAGCTTCCCGTTCTTGTTCAGATTCCAAATTTTCCCCGTTATCCCATTCATCAAGAAAAATATTTTCCTTATTATGTAATAAGATATGTGCAGCTTCATGGAAGAAATTGAACCAAAAGCGATCATTACTTTTACCGTAAAGTGAAAGTTGAATTAGTGCCTTATGGGGATTTAACCATCGCGCTACACCACTAACGTGCGCTCCTTTAATTGCAGGTACTAAAACCAACACAACCCCAGATTCTCGGCATAATTGTTGCATTCGTGGTTCAAATTCTGCTGGTGGTAACACCGTCAAAGTGCGAATTTCCCGCACCGCTTTTTCAAACTTTGATTTACTGTATTTAGGACAATCTAATTTTTCTGCTTCTATTTCCCCCAAACGTAACCATGCAGAAATAGCACCAACATCACTTTGTTCTTCGCGGGTGCGACGAAAATTAACTTCTAAACTTCCGTAGCATTTCTCCCAATCTTCCGGTGAAGCAACACCGAAAAACTGCAATAAATTTTTTACCACTCCTGGTTTATTCTTAGCAATTAAAATGCACTTGGGAATTACACCTTGGTTCATCAACTCTTTAACTGGTAACTGATCTAACCAAGATGTCCACCCCTGTAAGCGGCTTTCTTCTTCTTTCTTAGCTAAAGCAGCGCGATATTGGGCTTCATATCTGAGCCAAAATGCGGCTGTACTTCCTAAAACTCGTTCTAGCTTTAGGGCTGTTTCTTCATTTAGAGATGCTTTGCCGTTAATGAGTAAACTGATATGTTTGGTAGTATAGCCTAAACGCTCTGCCAATTGTGCTTGTGTCCAATCACGCTCTTCTAAGAATTCAGCGATCGCGTCACCAGGGGAAGATACCCAATCGGGAGTAAAGGGTCGGGTGGTCTTAGTCATGGTAATCTCCAATGAAAACAATACAAACAGCAGTAACTTTTGACCAATCAATACTTCCATCCTCAGTCAAGGGGATGGGGTCGTTATCAGGCTTAAATACAAGTCGTTTACCACCTTCCAGATTTACTGCAAATTCACCTGCCCGATCTCCTTTTAAGGGATGGGGATGGCCTATAACTAATTCTGTGACACAACTAGCAACACCAATCATCATCAACTGGGTTCTCAATTTCTTGGTACAGTTTGCACCCAATGTTCTTTGCGCTAGTTTTTCCTGCTCGCATAGTTTTTGCAGTTTGCTGTCAGCGAAGGTGATTTCCATTTGCTAGTGGTCTAATACAAGTTTACCATTTTGGTAAAGAAATTTGTTATATTCCAGAGAAGATATCATATCAATTAATATAATCCTTTACCGTTTTGGTAAAGAAATTTGTTATATCCATGAAAAGGCTGATATCAAAGAATACTTTACCATATTGGTAAATATTTTTCATGTCTCCAAAGAATCCAGCATATCAACTAAAGCATCCATTTCTAGCCAAAAAGCTCTACTGCCTTGTTCCCAATTATCCCAAACTTCAGCTAGTGTCTTTACTTCCTCTGTTTGGCTATTAGCTGTTTTTCGCCGCACATACAGCGGAATAGATAGGGCTTGCTGATTAAAGCTGAAACCCTTGTATAAATAGTGATTGAAGTCTATAAATGGGAAAAAAGTGCAAGGCAATCGGGTAAAATGGGTAAAAATCCTCACAAAAACATAGAAAATGTATCGAAAAATGGAGACTCTACCTACCCCTATAGAAAAGTTTAAACTGCCATTTCAGGGACAATTGGCAGAAGATAATAGATGGGTAATAATGGCGAATTTAATTCCGTGGTCAGAATTTGAAGATCAATATGCGAAACAATTCACGATAGAAATAGGCGCACCAGCAAAGTCTTTTCGAATAGCCATAGGAGCTTTAATAATCAAAGAAAGATTGGGTTTAAGTGATAGAGAAACAGTAGAACAAATAAGAGAAAATCCATATCTACAATACTTTATAGGATTGAATAGCTATAGTAATAAAGCACCATTTGAGGCATCAATGTTAGTTCATTTTAGACAAAGAATAGATATAGAATTAGTGAACAGAATGAATAGAAGCATGGTTAATAATCATGAAAATAAAATCAGTGAGGAAGAAACAGAAAAAAAGTTATTAGTGCTGAAGCGGGAGAAGAAAAAAATAGATGAAG
>NZ_VILD01000002.1:870181-881759 GCF_009712085.1 Anabaena sp. UHCC 0253 | reverse complement strand
GAAGCGGGAGAAGAAAAAATAGATGAAGATAAAAATCAGGGGAAATTAAAGTTAGATGCAACTTGTGTACCAGCAGATATTAAATATCCAACAGATTTAGGATTACTAAATCAAGCCAGGGAGCAGACAGAAGAAATAATAGATATTCTGTATGAAGAATTGGATGAAAACGAACATAAAAAACCAAGAACTTACAGAAATACAGCTAGAAAAGAATATCTAAACGTCGCTAAAAAACGACGACCATCGAAAAAACAAAAAAGAAAAGCCATAAAAAAACAACTACAATACCTGAAAAGAAACTTAGTACATATAGATAGACTAATAGCACTTGGAGCCAAGCTGGAGTGGCTAAGTAGCCAAAAACATAAAATACTATTAGTAGTAAATGAAGTATACCGACAACAGTTATTCATGTATGAAAATAGTCTGACTCGTGTTGATGATAGAATCGTAAGTTTAACACAACCTCATGTCCGTCCAATTGTTAGGGGAAAAGCTGGTTCATCAGTGGAATTTGGAGCTAAGTTGTCAGCTAGTTCTTTTGAATGGTATTGGGCTTAGGCAGAAACAAGACTACTTTTGAAATATACACTTAACATTTCTTAACTAAATTAGACAAAAAATCCATTTTTATGAAGGCTCTGGTATCTAAATATCAGAGTTATTTTTTTATCCATGAAGACAAATAAGTACACAAGATTGTCAATAGGGTTTTTTCTAGCTATTCACCTATTGATCATGAGATTTTTTAGGCATAAATAACCCATTTTTGTGCATATCCAGCTGGTAGTGGGTATGCACAAAAATCATCATATTCAATGAGGTTGAACTAATGAAGATAAAAAGAGTTGTAGGATATGCGAGAGTCTCATCCCGTGAACAAGCTGAAGACTCTCATGCTTTGGAACAGCAAATAGCAAGGCTAAAAGCCGCAGGAGCTACGGAAATATTTCAAGATATTCAGTCAGGTAGTAGAGATGATAGACCTGCTCTCAAACAACTGCTAGATTTAGTCCATAAGAAAGCAGTTGATGAAGTAATTATCACTCGCATAGATAGATTAGCAAGGTCATTACCTAAACTCCGTGAGTGTATACATGATTATCACCAAGCTCAAGTAAATCTGAAAATTTTAGATCAGCAAATAGATTTGAACACTTCCCAAGGGAAGTTAATGGTCAATATCTTGGGTTCTCTTGCTGAATGGGAAACAGACCTATTATCAGAACGTATCCAACACGGAAAAGCTTACCGTCGCAATAAAAAAGCTGCTAGTGAATCTTATCCTTGGGGGTATCAAGTAGTTAACGATAAATATGAATTAGATCATCGCTTGTTTTTGTGTCTTCTGTCAGACAGACCTGCTAATTATCTGGAACTATATCACGAAGATGATTTGACAAAACTTCCAGGATTAACTATCAAACAAATAGCCAGAGATTGTATTAATATTTTCCTGGAAAAGAAAGGAGTAGCTCGTGCCTTAAAGGAAATCTTTAATAAGTATGGAATTCTTAAAAAGACTGCAAAGCGAAATAGTCGCAGTAGTATATTCCATTGGACTCCTGCTGGCTTTAATAGATGGTTAAATAATCCTGTTTTGTGTGGACACACCGCCTATTTTCAAAGAGTTAGTATTAGTAAAGGTAAAAGCAAAAGAAATAAGCCAGAGGATTGGATGATAATTCATGATACACATCCAGAACATAGACTCATTACTGATGAAGAATTAGTAGAGATTAAACAAATTATCAATTTCAATTCTAAAATAGGAGGTTTTAGCTTCAACCAAGATTTTGACAACCCTATTTGTTATCAACCTTATGCTTACCAGACTGGTTTAGTTTTTTGTGCTGAATGTAATTCACGATGTATCACCAAAACTAATAATTACAAAGGTCAAAAATACTCCTATTTTGCCTGTAGATATGTAGGTATGGGTTGCTCCAATAAAAAATCTGCCCGTAAACAGAATATTGAAGATGCCCTAATCAATACGCTAGTAGAACGGTCCCATGTTCTTGCTAGTGAATCGGACACAATACCTAATTTAAACCAGGAGAAGTCAGAAAATTTGAAAGCTCTGGAATCTCGTTTGGAAGCTTTAGAGCAAATTCCTGGTTTTGATCCAGACTTAGAAAAGATAAAAGATAAAACTCGTCAACAAATTGCTGAGGAAATAAATCCTTTTCTATATGATGCAATTGCACAAAAAACCACAGAAGAAATTATTATTGCTGGCAATAATTTAGCTATCTGGTACACACTTTCTTCCGATGATAAAGTCAAAATTTATCATCAGATTGTCCAGCGCATACTTATCCGTAATGGAGAAGTAGAATCAGTGATTTTGAAAATATAGAAACAAGAAGGTGATTGTATGAATACTGAAGAACAATTTTTATTAAATAAGATCCGATGTGAAGTAGCAATGCAAGAAACATTAAAATCATGGCATCCAAAACCAATAAATTCTGAGATAGAATGTCCAAGATGTAAATCTAACCAGATTCGTAAATATGGATCTTTTCAAGGTGTACAAAAATATATCTGTAAAAAATGTAAGAGAACTTTTCTCGAAAGACCGATATTTATTTGTGATTGCTCAATTCCTGGTAAACAATTGAAGTGCCAGAAATGTCCCCAGTTTCAGGATTTTTTGGAAATCGTTAGACAAAGGATCAATAGTTTAGCTACTCTAAGTCCAGTGGAGTTACAAAGACTTAAATTAGAGATAGAAATGACTAACAATGCACTTTCTTCTAACCTGAACAACTCCAACAATCATCAGGAATAAATAATCTTGATGTAATTTTAGGTTCTACCGTTTTCTTTATAACAAAATAAATATAAAGGAGCGATAGAACCAAATTTTATAATTGACTTATACTACAATTCAGGTACTTGTAAATCTCGCTTGTTACCAGCATAATGCTTGTAAATAATTTCTGGAGAATTACCAACCCATTTAGCAACATCTTTTGCATCAATATCGGCTTCAAGGCAAAGGGTAATAAATGTATGCCTACATTGATAAGGTTTACGGTACTCGCTGACTAATCCTTGTTTAACTAATTGGGTAACTATCCCTTCAATTACCGTACCATGACGATTTTTATAGCCCTTCCAGGCATGATATAGAAAATCACCAAAATCAATAAATCCACCTTTTTTGCTTGTGAAAACTAAATCTTCTGGATTAAAATTTTCAGGTTTAATAGAGTTTAAAATTTCCTTCACTTGATTATTAATGGGAAACCGTCTTTGGCTCTGAGTCTTTAAGCCATTTTTTAGAGCTAAACCCTTGGTACTAATAGTGATTGCTTGCTCAAAAGTAATAAATCTATCACCAATGTGTTTCCATTGCAAAGCAATTGCTTCAGATGGCCTACAGCCTGTAAAAAAGAGAATTTTTACCAAAGAAGCATAATAGCTGTATAACTTACTCTCTTCAAAAGCAGCAATAATTATATCCCTTTCTTCTTTTGTAAATGGATTAATCTCGTTTTCCTCAGATTCTGACTTAGGAATCTGTATTTCCTGTGCCATTCCTTGAAAGGGATTAGATTCGATCAACTTGCTTTTCAATGCCCAATCACAGCAAGCATGAATATTAGTTAATGTGCGTTTAGTAGCATTAGGAGTTAAATTCGCTACGAGATAATCACGAATTGCGATCGCATCTTCTAGGTTTCTTGTTGGTAAGTTAGCGATATGATTGCGATACTTTCGATAATCTACAGCATAAGTAGACTGACTCACTTGAGGTTTCTTGAATTCTGTATACTGTTCCCAGAGTTCGCCCAAGTCATGTTTTGGACTAGCAGATGGAGTAAATGAGGTAACGGTTGTTAAAGATGCTGCTGGCTTGTATTTAGCTAAACTTGCATCAAATTCACCATAATCAATATCACGTTGGATAGTATCTGCTAAAACAGATGCTCGTTGTCTGCCAAGTGGCATATCGTCATAACCTGTAGAAAAGTAAAAACGCTTGGTTTTAATTTCCCCTATTGGGGTAACTATAGGATGAGAAAAAACTAACTGAAGCCTACCATTGGAGTTTTTAATTTGGATAGCCCCTTTGGAAGCTTTACCTTGGGAGTTTTGAGAATACATAATTGTTTATTGGGGTAGAAACCTTTACTTTACTTTTACCCCAATTTTACCCCAATAGTTATCCCAAACTAGCCGAATTTACCCCAGACTTACTTCAAAAAATTAAGGGAGGAGCATGATACCCCTCCCTGTTCTTATTGTTAAAAGCCTTGAATTGCTTGGTTTTGACTGTTTTTTCTTAAAGGCGACAGGCGGATTTGAACCGCCGGATGGAGGTTTTGCAGACCTCTGCCTTACCACTTGGCTATGTCGCCGCACTCACAATTACCTATATTAGCACCATTTTTGCCAAATTGCACCATCTAGGAGAAATTTTTTTGCATATTCATTTTTTTCACAGATTGGACAGACAAAAAGCCTGTCCAACATTGGATCTTAAGGATTTAATTTCACCTCTTCGGCAAAATTCCCCCAACGGAGAAAGTAAAAAGGACCTGCTACAGAACCCCAAACATGATCATCTGTGTCGGGATTTCGTCCTCTATCGCGGCTGATGAACTTTTCGCCATCAATTTCAAAATCACTATCCAAATAGGTTCTTTGCCCGTCACGGATGACAATGCAGCCCTTTCCAGGTTCGACTGTGCCTTTAAATTTGTGATCACTCCACTCTACGATCATGTTACAACCACAGAGTCTTTCTAGGCGATCGCTCGTTAAAGTCTGCAATCTTGGTAAATCACGGGAAGCACCGTAAAAGTCTTTTTCTTCCTTGACAGTATAGTTTTCAATATGAATTTTATCCCCTACCGTCAGTAAATTTAACACCCGCACCCGATAAGGCTTATTCAGCATATAGTCATAAGCTTGTTCCACAAACAAACTTACCCCTGATAATACCCCAAAATCGAGGGGACGCATACATACACGGATATGGGCATAAAAAGCCGGATTCTCAAAAACTTGGGCTTGATTGCTAAAATCAGCGGCCATCCAACGAGCTAAGGTGGCAATATCTGTAGAATGAGTCATAGTAATTTGGGATTTTAGATTGTGGATTTTGGTACAGAGGCTCAAAACCGCCTGATACAGATTTGCTAATTTTAAACCTTAGTATGTCATTAAACATCTATATTAAACTTTACCAAACATTCACTAAAAATTAACCTTTATCTAACCACAAGTTAATTGCTAGATTACCTTGTTCTGTGAATTTATACATTGTACATATAATTTTTCATCGTTTCTTAATTGAATAGAACCGTTGATTTTTCGGAGCTATTGAGCGAAATATTAAGTCCCATAAATTTAGGAGTTTTTTGTGAACAGAGTTAATCTTAAGCTTACCAGCTTAAAAGCCTTAGGTGCAATTTCATTGATGACCACCACCTTGGCTGTGTCAATGTCTGCGGTTTTCTCCCAAAGTGTGAGTACAATCAAGATTGATGGTTCTAGTACCGTGTTCCCTGTTACCGAAGCAGTAGCAGAAGAATTCCAAAAATCGCAAAGAGGTAAAGTTAGAGTTACCGTTGGTGTTTCTGGTACTGGTGGTGGCTTTAAAAAATTCTGTCGCGGTGAAACAGATATCTCTGGTGCTTCCCGTCCCATTCTCCAAAAAGAAATTGATGAATGCAAAAAAGCTGGTATTCGCTACGTTGAATTGCCAGTAGCTTATGATGCTTTAACAGTTGTGGTTAACCCCGGCAATACTTGGGCTAAAAACCTGACAGTCGCTGAACTCAAGAAAATTTGGGAACCAGGCGCACAGGGCAAAATTAATAACTGGAATCAAGTCCGTGCGGGATTTCCTAATGCACCTTTGAAGTTATTTGGACCTGGTGCTAACTCGGGAACTTTTGACTACTTTACCGAAGCTGTTGTTGGTAAATCCAAGTCTAGCCGGGGTGATTTCACAGCCAGTGAAGACGACAACGTACTTGTACAAGGTGTTGCTCGCGATAAAAACGCCCTTGGTTTCTTTGGTTTTGCTTATTACACAGAAAACAAAAACAAACTCAAGTCAGTATCAGTTAATGGTGTCACCCCCTCGGAAACAACTGTAAAAAACGGTACTTACAATCCATTATCCCGCCCTATATTCATCTATGTTAGTGACAAGGCTGCTAATAAACCAGAGGTGAAGCAGTTTATCCAATTCTACTTACGGAATGCACCTAAGTTAGTGAAAGAAGTAGGATATGTAGCTTTACCAAATTCAGCTTACACTACTGCTCAAGGCCATTTCAATAAAAAGAGATTTGGTAGCATATTTGGTGGTAAAGAATCAGTTGGTTTAAAGATTGACGAATTAATGCGTCGTGAAGCTAAAGAATAAATCTAGTATCAAATAAATACTGTAGAGATGTTCCATGGAACGTCTCTACAACTCAGAATAAAGCAACGATATCACACTTTTCTTTATCTCAAGTCATCATCTGAGATCCAATTTCTAACATGATTAATGCCAAGCAAACTCAGTTTTCGCCAAAAATAACAAGGGATTTACGAGAACGGGCAATTGAATCTATCTTGTTTTTAGCTGCACTTTCCTCAGTCGCAACTACAATCGCAATTATTGGTATTTTGCTTTATGAATCCATTCTATTTTTCCAGAAAGTATCTTTATGGGAATTTTTAACTGATACCCAATGGACACCATTATTTGATGACAAACATTACGGTATTTGGCCACTTGTTTCGGGAACTTTTGTCACCACAGTTGTGGCCTTATTAGTAGCAATACCATTGGGAACAATTATTGCTATTTACCTCAGTGAATTTGCTCCTCCCATAATCAGGGAAATAGTTAAACCAGCCTTAGAACTACTAGCCGGCATTCCTACAGTAGTTTATGGTTATTTTGCATTGTTATTCGTCACACCATTATTACAAAAAATTCTGCCGGCTTTGCCTGGTTTTAGTATGTTGAGTGCGGGACTAGTTATCGGTGTGATGATCATTCCTTACGTTAGTTCCCTGAGCGAAGATGCTATGCGTGCAGTTCCCACACATCTGCGTGAGGGTTCTTATGCCACTGGGGCTACCCGTTTACAAACAGCCTTACGAGTGGTATTACCAGCGGCTATTTCTGGAATAATAGCAGCTTACATTTTAGGGATTTCTCGTGCAGCAGGTGAAACTATGATAGTTGCGATCGCCGCAGGTGGTCAACCCAACCTCACCCTAAACCCATTAGAACCAGCCGCAACCATGACAGCCTATATTGTCTCCGTCAGCCTGGGAGACTTACCTCATGGCAGTCTAGAATACGAAACTATCTTTGCAGTCGGACTGACTCTAGTGCTAATGACTTTGTGTTTCAACGTCATAGGTCATCTTCTCACCAAACGTTATCGAGAAATTTATTAATTAGAGAACAATTAACTATCAATTGTCAATTGTCAATTATCAATTATTTACATGACAACTCTGAATATTCAGCAAGTCCGCAAGACTATTGCCCGTAATAAGCGATCGGAATATATTTTCAACATCATTGGCTTTTTGTCAATGCTGATTGGTATTGTCACACTAGTAGCACTGTTATTTGACTTGGCTAGTGATGGTTTACCTCGGCTTTCCTGGCAATTTTTAACGTCCTTTCCTAGTCGCAAACCGGAAGAAGCTGGTATCCTTTCCGCTTGGGTAGGAACTCTGCTAGTCATGCTAGTAACGGCAACAGTAGCCATTCCTGTAGGGATAGCATCGGGGATTTACTTAGAAGAGTATGCCAGAAAAAACTGGGTTGCTGATTTAATTGAAATTAACGTCACCAACCTCGCAGGAGTTCCCTCGATTATTTACGGACTTCTGGCTTTAGGAGTATTTGTTTATGGGTTAAATCTTGGGCAAAGCGTTGTGACGGCTGGGTTCACCCTAGCATTATTAGTTTTACCAGTGGTAATTGTTTCTACCCGTGAGGCTTTACGGGCTATCCCCAATAGTATCCGTGAAGCTGCTTATGCCGCCGGTGCTTCCAAGTGGCAAATGATTTGGGATCATATTCTCCCTTACTCAACAGGGACAATTATCACAGGAATTATTGTCGCTATGGCGCGAGCCATTGGTGAAACTGCACCTTTAATTACCATTGGGGCGCTAACATTTATTGCCTTTTTACCAGAACCACCAGTCACAGGGCAGTTTCCTTATATTTCTTTTTCTTGGTTACTTGCGCCCTTCACAGTCATGCCTATTCAAATGTTTGATTGGATATCTCGTCCCCAGGCTGACTTCCAAGTGAATGCAGCTACCGCAGGTATCATCCTCATTTTTATTACTTTGGCTATGAACTCTGTCGCCATGTATATCCGTTATCGTATCCGCAGAACAATCAAATGGTAGCAACAAAATCTTCAACTTTACAAAGACCAATCAAAGCTTCTGTTAATTACCTGAATTTTTACTATGGTGGCACAGTCCACGCCCTGAAAGACATTAATATGTCCGTGGGTGAAAAGCAGGTAACAGCACTGATTGGACCTTCTGGATGTGGCAAAACTACTTTGTTACGTTGTTTCAATCGAATGCACGATTTGTATCCAGGAAATCGTTATCAAGGGGAAATTGCCTTAGAACCAGATGGTATTAATTTGCTAGGTAAGAAAATTGACCCTATTGAAGTCCGGATGCGGATTAGTATGGTATTTCAAAGACCTAATCCTTTTCCCAAGTCAATTTATGAGAATGTGGCTTATGGTTTGCGGGTAAGAGGTGAATCTAGGCGGAGAGTTATTGATGAAAAAGTAGAGCAAGCGTTACATAATGCAGCGTTGTGGAATGAAGTTAAGGATAGATTACATGATTTAGCTTTTAATCTTTCTGGTGGTCAACAGCAGCGTTTATGTATTGCGCGAGCTTTGGCTACTGATCCAGAAATTATTCTATTTGATGAGCCAACATCTGCTTTAGATCCTATAGCTACTGCTAGTATTGAAGAGTTAATTACTGAACTTAAAAAAACAGTAACTATTTTGATTGTTACTCACAATATGCAGCAGGCAAGCCGTGTATCTGACTATACAGCATTTATGTATTTGGGCGAATTGGTAGAGTTTAACAAAACTGAGATTATTTTTGATCAACCCGTCGAGGAAAGAACGGCTGACTATGTAAATGGTCGTTTTGGTTAAAGAACTGGATGACAGCCGATGATAGTATAAAAATAAACCTAGCAGGATAGATATAGACATATCTCCAGCTAGGAATTTTTTATGCTTGTCCATGTTTGAGGGGTGTAGCATTAATTAATGAATGGTCAATAATGCTGTTCCCTAGATGTAAGTATGTATAGTAATTGGTCAAAAAAAGTTAAGAAAGGTACGGTAATGGGTTAATTTTTTGTTAAAGATTAAAAAATTAATCATCACAAAATTTAAATTCTCTGGTTTGAGCGTTGCCGAAGACTAGCATAGCTATCGCTGTTTCTGATATTTTAGTAGTCTAAATAACTTGTAATATTTCAATGCTTCCCGACGGAAGTATTGATTAAAGCAATCACATATTGATTAAATGTAAAATTATGGCGCTCATAGTTCAGAAATACGGTGGTACATCTGTTGGTTCAGTCGAACGAATTCAAGCTGTTGCGAGTAGGGTTGAAAAAACTGTCAAAGCGGGAAACTCTGTTGTCGTAGTGGTTTCAGCGATGGGAAAAACCACTGATGGCTTAGTTAAACTAGCTAATGATATCTCTAAAAGCCCTAACCGTCGGGAAATGGATATGCTGCTTTCCACAGGCGAGCAAGTTACCATTGCCTTATTAAGTATGGCATTACAGGAAATTGGCCAACCAGCGATTTCTATGACTGGCGCTCAGGTAGGCATTGTTACCGAAGCCGAACATAGCCGCGCCCGAATTTTACATATTGAAACAGAACGCTTGATGCGGCATATCAATGGTGGCAAAGTTGTTGTTGTGGCTGGATTTCAAGGAATTAGCAGCACAGAAGAATTAGAAATTACAACTTTAGGACGTGGTGGTTCTGACACTTCAGCAGTAGCTTTAGCAGCAGCTATCGGTGCAGATTTTTGTGAAATTTATACAGATGTGCCAGGAATATTAACTACAGATCCCCGGCTTGTTCCCGAAGCCCAATTATTAACAGAAATCACCAGTGATGAAATGCTGGAATTGGCTAGTTTAGGAGCGAAAGTATTACATCCCAGGGCTGTGGAAATTGCCCGTAATTATGGCGTTCCTTTGGTGGTACGTTCTAGTTGGACAGATCAACCGGGAACTTGGGTAACAACGCCACCAAGACAAGATCGGCCATTAGTAAACTTAGAATTAGCCCGTCCTGTGGATGCTGTAGAATTTGATATTCAACAGGCTAAGGTGGCTTTATTGCGTGTTCCTGATAAACCAGGAATAGCAGCCCAGTTGTTTGGAGAAATTTCCCAGCAAAATGTTGATGTGGATTTAATTATTCAATCTATTCATGAAGGTAATAGTAACGACATTGCTTTTACAGTAAATACATCAATATTAAAACGGGCAGAAGCTGTATCATCGGCTATAGCTCCAGTATTGAGAAATCATCCTAGTTCAGATGAAGCAGAAGTTATTGTTGAGAAAGATACAGCAAAAGTGAGTATTGTCGGCGCAGGGATGATTGGGAGGCCAGGAGTAGCAGCACAGATGTTTAAAACTTTGGCTGCGGCTGGTGTGAATATTCAAATGATTTCTACCAGTGAAGTCAAGGTGAGTTGTGTTGTTGATGTTGGAGATTGCGATCGCGCTATAATAGCCCTCTGCAACACTTTTGAAATTAACTCTTCCTCTACGTCTCTCCCTGCTCCTACTACGGAAGCTCCTGCTGTCCGCGGTGTAGCTTTAGATATGAACCAAGCCCGCATTGCAATTCGACAATTACCAGATCGTCCGGGGATGGCAGCAAAATTGTTTGGATTATTGGCAGAATGTAATATTAGTATAGATATGATTATTCAATCCCAACGTTGTCGAGTATTAGATGGTGTACCGCGTCGGGATATTGCTTTCACTGTCGCCAAAATAGATGTAGAAAACGCCCAACAAAAACTTACACAAGTAGCAGGAGATTTTGGTTGGGGCGAAGTAATATTAGATAGTGCGATCGCTAAAGTGAGTATCGTTGGTTCTGGTATGGTAGGACAACCAGGAATAGCTGCTAAAATGTTCACAGCTTTAGCTCGAAATAATATCAATATTCAAATGATTGCCACTTCAGAAATCAAAATTAGTTGTGTTGTGGCTATTGACGAAGGTGTGAAAGCTTTACAAGTTATTCACGCAGCTTTTGATTTAGCTGGAAGTGAAAAATTTGTTGTTCCTGTCTGAGAATAAGGGAACAGGGAACAGAAAAAACTCATGTTGAAAAACATCTTTTTTTAACTGAGTTTTAAACTGGTGCAAATGAGTGTTTCTTATCTGTTTCCTATTCCCTATTTCGGCGTTGCTGAATTAGGGTATGAAATTCAAAAATCAATGATTTCAAACTCTTACTCTCTGTAGACTCTGCGCCTCTGCGTGAAA
>NZ_VILD01000002.1:801742-870156 GCF_009712085.1 Anabaena sp. UHCC 0253 | reverse complement strand
CCCTATTTCGGCGTTGCTGAATTAGGGTATGAAATTCAAAAATCAATGATTTCAAACTCTTACTCTCTGTAGACTCTGCGCCTCTGCGTGAAACAAAATCATACTCTTAATCAGCAACACCCCTATTTCCTATTCCCTTTGTTTGTAAAGGTGCAGTGTCTGCACCCAAGAAGAAAATTTCTACTATAATCACAACAGCTTATCTTGGTATACTCAATGATTATTGGTAATAATCAACCTATTCTCATCCTCATGCTTTTCATAGCTGCGGTTATAGCTGCTTATACATCTATCAATTTAGTAGAACGACTTTCTGCTGAATTATTACCAAAATGGCGATCGCTCTGGATCTGCACTAGTATGATAACAATGGCAAGTTGTATTTGGTTAATGCACTTCATAGCCATGCTCACCTTGCAACAACCATTATTAATTACCGACAATATTACCACCCTATCTTGGATAGAAGTAATCATTGCCTTTGGAATAGCAATCCTATTAAACAAACTCTTTACATTTAAATTAAGCGAACAAAAAGCCTTAAAAGCCAGCGAAAATCGTTTCTTTTTAGCTCTCGAAGGAACAAATGTAGGCATTTGGGATTGGGAAATTGATACAGGAAAAATTTATTTTTCTCCTCGTTGGAAAAGTATCTTAGGTTATGAAGATCAAGAACTACCTAATACCATAGAAACATGGCAACAAAGCCTGCATCCAGAAGACAAAGAACAAGTCATGTCAATTTTAAATCAATACCTAGAAAATAAAATTCCCATTTATGAAATAGAATTCCGCGCTCGACATAAAGATGGTTCTTATCGTTGGATTTTCGCACGGGGTGTTTCCTTACGGGATCAAAAAGGTATACCATATAGACTCAGCGGTTCTCATGCCGATATTACCGAACATAAACAACTAGCACAAGAACTGCAAGAATCCCGACAATTTTTGACAAGTATCATCGAAAATATCCCCTTAGCACTTAATGTTCAAGATGTCAAAAAAGATTACCGTTTTGTAATTTGGAATCAAACTTGTGAGCATATATTTGGTTTAAAAAGTAAAGATACTATTAATCATAATGTCAATGAATTATTAACCACCCAAAAAAGTGATATATTTCTTTCACCGCTCCTAGAAACCCTGAACCACAATCAAGAATTACAAACTTCTGAAGAAACAGTCAATAGCTACTTTCAAGGAAAAATGTTGCTAAGAACATTAAAAGTTCCCATTAGCAATCAAGGTGAAATTACCCATATACTATCTATTTCTGATGATATTACTAGCCGCCGACAAATTGAATCAGCATTACAAGAAAGTGCTGAAAGAGAAAAAGCACTAGCTAAAGCAATTCAGAGAATGCGGCAAACATTAGATATGAAAACTATCTTTACTGCGACAACATCCGAACTAAGACAAGTGATTCATTGCGATCGCGTTGTTGTTTATCGTTTTCGCTCTGATTGGAGTGGAGAATTCATCGCTGAATCTGTTGGTAGTGACTGGATTTCCCTCTGGGATGAACAAAATAATAACCCTAAATTTCAGGAAAATGCTCTTGCAAATGAGCGTTGTACAGTTAAAGATTTTGATAGCAACGCAAAAGATGATAATATTGAAGATGATTTAAACTTAGTCAAAGATACTTATCTACAAAGAACCAAAGGTGGTGTTTATAGTCAAGGTGTCACTTACCGCGTTATCGAAGATATTTATGAAGCTAACTTTGATACTTGTTATCTACAACTTTTAGAACAGTTTCAAGCTAGAGCATATATTATTGTGCCGATATTTTATAGTAATAAAATTTGGGGACTACTCGCAATTTATCAAAATTCCCATCCCCGTCACTGGAAAGAAGCAGAAATAAAAATAGTAGTCCAAATTGCTAATCAATTAGGAGTTGCTCTACAGCAAGCCGAATTATTAGAACAGACTCAAAAACAATCCATAGCATTACAAAATGCTTTAATAGCTGCTGATGCCGCGAGTCACGCTAAATCAGAATTTTTGGCGAATATGAGCCATGAACTCAGAACACCTCTGAATGCGATTCTGGGCTTTACCCAAGTTATGAGTCGTGACACAAAACTATCCAATGAACATCAGGAAAACCTAAAAATTATCAATCGTGCCGGTGAACATCTACTGACAATTATTAATGACATTCTAGAAATGTCTAAAATCGAAGCTGGTAAAACCACACTTAATAAACACAGCTTTAATTTTCATGATTTTCTTAACGTCTTATATAACTTCATCAAATTGCGAGCAGAATCTAAAGGGTTAGAATTAAAATTTGACTATGCTCCTGATATTCCTGCTTATATTTATGGAGATGAAGGAAAAATCCGGCAAGTTTTATTAAATTTGTTAGGAAACGCCATTAAATTCACCGAAAAAGGTAGAGTGAATTTACAAGTCAAACAAAATTGGATCATGGAATATGGAGAAAACAATCCTGTTTATAAAAAACTAACTTTTGAAGTTTCTGATACTGGTTTTGGGATTTCCCCAGAAGAAATTAAATTACTATTTCAATCCTTTAAACAAACAGAAATCGGTCGTAAATATCAACAAGGTACAGGCTTAGGTTTGGCTATTAGTCGTAAATATGTAGAACTAATGGGCGGAAATATTCAAGTTAATAGTCAATTAGGAGTAGGTAGTACCTTTACATTTGATGTAACTATCGAAGAATCCGCAGCCAGCAATGTTAAAATCCCTTTAATAGGAGAAAAAGTAATTAGTATTGCTCCGCATCAGTCTGAATATATAATCTTAGTTGCTGAAGATATCCCCGATAGTCGTTTATTATTAGTCAAATTATTAAAAGAAATTGGCTTTACTGTGTACGAAGCTGAAAATGGTGAAGAAGCAGTTAATTGTTGGCGTACTTGGCAACCACATTTAATTATTATGGATATCCAAATGCCCATAACAGATGGTTTGACTGCTACTAAAATTATTAAAAACACACCCCAGGGAAAAAATACTAAAATATTAGCTTTAACTGCTAGTATTTTTGAAGAAAACCGCCAAGCAATCTTAGCCGCAGGTTGTGATGATTTTCTTTCTAAACCATTGCACGTGCCAGCTTTATTAGAACAAATTAGTGAACATTTAGGTGTAGAGTATGTTTATGAAAATGTAAGTCCAGATATAGCATCTGCACCTGTCCAAAAAATGTCTGAGGCAGAGGTAATTGCTATGTTATTAACAATGCCCAGAGCATGGTTAACTCAATTAAATCAGGCTGCTGCTCAGTGCAATGATGATAAAGTTTTGAAATTAATCAATCAAATAGCACCGGAGAATAATAGTTTTGCTAACTTTATTAAAGACTTAGCCCTAGATTTTCAGTTTAAAAAAATTATGGAATTAATGCCAGAAAAATTATGACACAATCCGCAGATATTCTCATTGTTGATGATACACCAGATAACTTAAGATTTCTGTCTAAAATTCTCACAAATCAGGGTTATCATGTTCGCAAAGCCTTAGATGGAGAAATGGCTATTACTGCTTGTGAGCATCTGTTACCAGATTTAATTTTACTAGATATCATGATGCCGGAAATAGATGGATATACTGTCTGTCAACGCTTAAAAGCTAATGATAAAACCTGTAAAATTCCAGTAATTTTTCTCAGTGCGATTAATGATGTTGTTGATAAAGTCAAAGCTTTTAAAGTTGGTGGAGTTGATTATATAACTAAACCATTTCATCCCGAAGAAGTTTTAATTCGGGTAAAAAATCAACTCAAACTCAGAATAGCAGAAACAAAAATTATTAACCTTAATCAGGAATTAGAAGCCAGAGTAAACGCACGAACTTTAGAGCTAGAATTAGCTAATCAAGAACTACAAAAAGAATTAATAGAAAGAAAGAGATTGCAAGACAAACTACTACATAGAGCCTTACATGATCCATTGACAAATTTATATAATAGAACTTTTCTAATGGATAAATTAGAAGAGGGAATTAAACTAGCTTCAGAAAATGCTAATTATCAATTTTCTGTATTATTTTTAGATTGCGATCGCTTTAAAATTATTAATGATTCTCTAGGGCATTTGGTAGGAGATGAATTACTCATAGCCATAGCTAAAAGACTACAATTTCTGATGAGAGATATTGATATTCTAGCCAGATTAGGAGGAGATGAATTTGCGATCTTATTAGATAATGTTGAAGATATCAACTATGCTCAGGAAATATCCGAAAAAATTCTTCAGCAGTTTTCATCTCCTTTTCAATTATCGAGAGCAGAAGTATTTATTAACGGCAGTATCGGCATTGTTTTAAGCAATAGTAAATATTCTAATCCGCAAGAAATCCTCAGAGATGCAGATACTGCTATGTATCAAGCTAAATCATTAGGTAAATCTAGATATTGTATTTTTAACCCAGATATGTATGAACAAGCTATCAAAACTTTGCAGTTAGAAAATGATTTAAAAAGAGCAATTGATAAAAAAGAATTTATTGTTTACTATCAACCCATAGTTTCTTTATCTACAGGTAAAATTAATGGCTTTGAAGCCTTAGTTCGCTGGGAACATCCTACTTTGGGAATGATTTCTCCCATGGATTTTATTCCCGTAGCTGAGGAAATAGGTTTAATTAGTGAAATAGATAATTGGGTATTAAATATAGCTTGCTGTCAATTACGCAAATGGCAAGAACAAAAAATAGCCGATGAATCAATTTATATGAGTGTTAACCTTTCCGTTCGACTATTTTCTCAACCCAATTTACTAGAAATTATTGATAGTAGCTGGAGAAAAAATAACTTAAATCCCCAAAATTTAAAATTAGAAATTACTGAAAGTGCAATCATGGAAAATAGAGAAGTTGCTACAAAAATTCTCCAACAACTCCGCGATTCACAAATTCAATTATCTATTGATGATTTTGGCACAGGATATTCCTCCTTAAGTTATTTACATAAATTTCCTGTAAACATCCTCAAAATTGATAAATGCTTTATTGATTTTTTAGATAGCAGTGACAAAGATATGGGATTAGTTTCGACAATCATTCAACTAGCTCATACAATCAAGATGAAAGCGATCGCTGAAGGTATAGAAACAGCCGCACAATTATCGAAACTGCGAAATTTAGGCTGTGATTTTGGCCAAGGCTATTTTTTCTCTAAACCTTTAAATGTAAAATCTGCTACCGATATTCTAAAATCAAAACTCCAGTGGTAAAGGACTTCCAAATAGAAAAAACACTCAACCACCTAACGCAAAAAATCTCACTTCGACAAGCTCAGTGACCACTCAAACTCTCATTCCTCTGCGTTCTCTGCGCCTCTGCGGTTAGTTAATCCGGATAATTTATTTTTTTTGGAAGTCCCTAACAAGTACCGAAGAACCAAAATTATTTGCTTAAGAACAAAGCCCGTAATTGTAATATCAACATAGTGCCACCTGTGAAAAATATACCAAGTAATATATTTTTCCAACTACCACTTTTGTCTGTATCAATTATCAAAATACTTTCGACTAATAAAGAGGGTAGGAATATGCCAATAGGTAGCACAAACCTAGAAAAACGTAACTTTTTCTTAGACACAATAGTTAGAAACATTAAGCAAATTCCTAAAGGCATAAAAGTTAGAGCATAGTAAAACAATTTCTGTTCTAGAGGAATTAATTCCAATAAATTGAAAGATAACAAATTAGAGAATTTATCTATATATACATTGAGAATTCCTTGAGCATAAGTAATGATTATATAATGGGAGTTAGTCGTTGTAAAAATATCAGAGATACTTAATCTTATATCTGTGCCATTTTCTCCAGTAATTGGTGTTCTTAACCGTAAATCTAGATTTTCTCCCTGTTGTCCTAAAGTAAAATTGCGCTGAAGCATACCAGATGAAAGTGAGATTATACGTGCTGGACCTGTTTGAGTTGTATCAGCAGTAGAAAGATTAGTAATTATTGTGAATTGAGAAGTTTTCCTAATTCTTTTGTTTAATAATTTAGCAGGAGTTTCTGTTTTTAACCAATAGCTAGAACTCAAAGCAATACCTTTCTCATCTACAATTTTTTGTGACTGTCCTTGTGGTAAGAGTTCAGGCAGTTTTCCAATTTGATCTTGATAGCCTTTTTTCTCAGTTAATTGATAAGAACCTATTAAAGAATCTTTGATATTATTTAAGTTATTTTTATTATTAAATAATCCAGAAATATCTTGCTCAGAAAGTTTTTTATCAGCAATATTAACTTCTGAGATATATCCATGCCAAGGTTTATCACCTGTTTGTTCATTACCAATTAATAGTGGATAAGTTAGATTCCAATTACTTAAATGTATTGTTCTTTGCCAAGGAATTAAAATTAAAAATGGCAGCAGTATATATCCAAAAAACAATAATGTTATCTTTTTAAAAGAATTTTTGATACTACTACTTTCTACAGAAGACAAGATAGAAATAAAGCTTTGTGAGTTCAATATATAAAAACAAATTATACCGACAATCCCACCTATTATATTATTAACAATATCGTTAGGAGTAGGTGATCTAGAAGGAAGAAACATTTGCAGAATTTCAACGGTAACTGATAAACCAGCACTGATAAATATGACGGTAAATAATTTACTTATTCGCTGCATATTTATTTTACGCAAGCAGACAGTAGCACTAAAGCCTAAAGGCATAAATAGTAAGATATTGTTTACTAAGTCTTCAAAAGAACTAGCATTATCGAAACTGGTAATAATTGTTTGTTTGGAAAAATTATCTAGAGGATAAAAATCAAACGGATAAAGTGTAGCTATGAGAATAGCCAAGATACTAATAGTTAACAAAAAAAAGTTCTTCATGGATATGAATTTACTCAAGAAATTAGATAATTGTGTTGAGAGATACAAAAACTTATTTTGGTAAAATTACATACATATTTTAAAGAGTTAAACGATTAATTAGCTGTTAAAGGTTAATTATGAAAACTGAACCTTTTTTATATTATTAACAAAGCTATAATAATGGGAAAATAAATTACAAATATTTGATAAAGCTGCTATGAAGATAAATTTATAAAAAAAGCGTATCTATACTGAAAAATAGACACACTTAAACTTTTATATGAGGCTACACAGAATAATAATCATCCTTACTTAACGTAAGTTGCTAGTTAGGGAAATTGTCAGAAATGGCTAACGCCACGCTTCGCTAACAGAATGACAAATTATACCTTTTCCAACTTTTCAAACTCTTAAATCTATTTAGAGTGTTCCAAACAATAAATGATCCAAAACCAGAGATTGCTTCATTCCGCTCCGCTCCATATGCCTAACGCCACGCTCCGCGAACGCAATGACAATTGGGCATTTTTTTACTTGGAATACTCTTAGAGACGTTTCATGTAACGTCTCTACAAAATTTTTGGATAACGCATATTTAATTACTGGTGATTCCTAATGTGAGTAGGAAATTAAATAGATAACCGATGCTAATAATCCCAAAGGTCATAAATGTAATAAAAACTACTAGCAATTGGGGTCGTAGTACCTTTTTGAGAATAACTATCTCAGGAAATGATAAAGCTGTAACCGCCATTGTAAAAGATAGCACCGTTCCCAGGGGCATTCCTTTGTTAACTAAGGCTTCAGTAATGGGTAAAACTCCAGCCACATTAGCATAGAGAGGAACACCCAGAATTACAGCAATGGGAACAGCTACAGGGTTATTTGCACCAGCCCAACGGGTGATAAATTCTGTGGGAACATACCCGTGAATACCCGCGCCCACACCGATACCAATAACTACATATATCCAAACTGACTTAAAAATCTCGGTAGATTGAAACTGTCCTTGTTTGCATCTATCACCCCATGTTAATTTAGTGATTTGCAAATCATCATCTTCATTATTTGGCTGTTCACGTCTGGCTTTTTGGAGTTCCCAAACAAAGGGTTCTACCCATTTTTCTAGTTTTAGCAAACCAATAATATAACCTGCGGCGATCGCTAATCCCACACCAAAGGCAATATACAAAAGTGTCACACGAAAACCGAATAACCCCCACAATAAAACTACAGCCACTTCATTTACCATTGGGGCAGAAATTAAATAGGAAAAAGTTACTCCTAAAGGTACACCAGCTTCTAAAAATCCGATAAATAAAGGCACGGCAGAACAGGAACAAAATGGCGTAACAATTCCTACTGTTGCTGCCATAATATTACCAATAAATGTGCGTTTTCCACCCAACCAAAACCGGACTCTTTCGGGTTCGAGAAAACTTTGAAATGTACCTATTATAAAGCTAATTGTTAGTAACAATGTCAATACTTTAGGAACATCGTAAAAGAAAAAATGCAAACTTGATCCCAAATGTGAATCTATTGATAGCCCTAAAAGTCGGGTAACAATTTGGGTTGCTAACCAATCATAAGGATAGAATGGATCAAACATAAGAAAATACCCCCAATAATTGCAGTAAAAAAATGTAGAGTTTCACTACAAAAGTTTCTGGATTTGATCAGGGGGTAAAACTTGACCTTTACTAACCACTTTGCCATTAATTGCTAAAGCCGGAGTTTTCATCACACCCCGTTGAGCAATTGCAATTGGATCTGTAATCTGTGTAACTTCAGCATCTAGTTTAAGAGTAGTAAGTGCCTCTTGCACATTGGCTTCTAGCTGATGGCATTTCTTGCAACCTGTACCCAGAATTTCTACTTTCAACATGATTTATTCCACCTTTTCTAAAATGACACATTCATGATTGGGATCGGCAACTTCGGATTTTTGAAGACAATGATTAACTAAGGGTAATAATTCATCTCGTAATTCCTGAAGTTGTCGAATGTTATCTTCAATTTCCTGCAATTTTTTGGATAATCGTTCGTGCATTGCTTGACAAGTTAGAGACTGCCCCTCTTTCAGTGTCAAAATATCTTTGATGTTATCCAGACTCAACCCTAATGCTTTTGCCCGACTAATAAAAGCTAGGCGTTCTACATCTTTGTCACTGAACAGACGATAACCAGATTCTGTACGCTGTGGAGGCGGAATTAACTCAATGCGCTCATAGAAGTAAAGGGTTTGGGGATTTAACCCCAATTTGCGGCATATTTCACCAACTTGCAGCATTTCGTTACCCTCTCGACTCAAGTATGTTGATTCTAAACCTTATACCTGAGTATAAAGTCAAGGGTCGAATTGTTAAATTTTGTCCTGTTCTACGGATGATTTTGAATGTGTGGCAATGTAGTTAGGTAAAAACTGTTTCATTCGTGGTTTGTCATCATAGTTAAAACCCAGTTCTTCACCTTTAGCAAAGGCCGCTGCCGCAGTCATCCCTTCACGGGTAGCAATGTACATTAATCCAGCCGTAACAGCACGTAAACCAGTTTTGCAGTGAGTAAGTATAGGTGTGGGTAATTGATCAATTTGAGTCAATATCTGATCAATGAGTTCGTCACTCAGGAGTTCAGGACGGAGAGGAATATTCACATAGTTGAGTCCTGCAACTTCCGCAGATTGTTGTTCATCACTGCAAAAGTCTTCTTCTTGAGGCGCTCTTAAATTTAGTACCGACTTAAATCCAGACTCAGCCGCTTGTTGTAACTCTGTAACTGAAGGTTGTCCTAAGAAAATGGCCAGGTCTTGGTTGATATATTTGATGTTTTCCATAAGTTGCTATTATTCAAAATTCAGTGAGCTAATCTTAAACCCTATACATTGGTATAAGGTCAAGGGGGATCTGGAAGTTTTAGTAAAACATTGTCTACTGAATAGTTTGATTAAGAAGCTTTGTATATCAATGCAGTTATTTTTGATGCACTCATAAACACTTAGTTTACTGCTGCCATTGCCCTCGTCGTCGTATCAGCAGTAGTAGCTGAGAAATTAAAACCATAATTGGTAATTCAATCAAGGGGCCAATGACTAAGACAAGAGCAATTAAAGGACGCTGGGGAAATGCAGAAGCAGCAATTGCTAGGGAAAGTGGGGAATTACGAGCCAAAGTGGTGCAGCTAAGACAAGCAACCTCTTGGTATGACAACCTTAAGTAACGTCCCACCAATTGAGCTAAGACAAAATTAACCACGAAGAACAGAACAACAGGGATAAAAAGCTGAAATATTAATTCTGGATGCTGTATGACTACCTTTCCTTGTGAAGCGAAGATGGTAGCGATCGCTAAATTAAGGCAGATTACTTGAAATATTGCCATCTTTGCAACCACGTGCTGAAAATAAATATCACCTTTCCAACTGAGAATTAATTGTCGGGAAATGGTTGCTACAAACAAAGGTAAAATTAATACCCAAAACAAACTATCAAAAAGTTGAATCAAGTTGATCTCTACCAATGTCCCGGCAAAAATCAATAGGTACACTGGTAGCAAAATAACTTGTAACACTAGATTTAGTGGTAGTAGGGCAGTTGCTAAAGCCACATCTCCACGCGCAATACCTGTAAAAAGAAGATACCAATCAGTACAAGGTGTAACCATCAACATAATTAGCCCCACCCTTAAATCGGGGCTATCTTGCAAAAATAGATAACCATTACCCCAAGTGAAGATGGGAGTCCAGAAAAAGTTAATGATCAGGCTTGTTGATGCCACTTTAAAATTCCGTAACCCCCGTCCAAAGTCCTTTAAAGGTATTGATAGGAAAGTTGCATACAGCATCAAAGCCAATAACGGCACAATTATCTCTGGGGCTAGATTAGCAAACCATCTTATCTGAGCTAATCCCAATCCCACAAAAACTGAAAGCAATACTAACAATGGCTGCGTCTTGTCAAATAATGGCATTATTATACTTGGGAGCTAACAATACTATTGCCAAACCCCTGAAACCCTATTGATATCGTCACGATTTTATTGGGTTTCAGACATATTTGGGAAAATTGGCAATAGTATTGTAAAAAGATATCACTGAATTAGGGAAAATGCAGATTCTAATGCCTGCAAGCGGCTTTCTCCCTGACTAATTTGGGCTGACAAGGACTCATTTTGTGTTCGATGATCCTTACAGAATCGCTGTAAATCAAGTTGGGAAATTCGCTGCTGCACTTGTTCAGCGGTGACAACTATCCAAACGTGACGATGATGAGCGATCGCATCTTCGACAATAGATTCAATGGCCAGCGCCGCCGTAATGCCAATATTGGGAACTTCACTCAAATCTAACACCAGGGCTTGATAGTTCTGCACCAACGTCATCCGCCGAGAGATACTTTTAGCCGCACCAAAACTCATTGGTCCCCCCAATTTCAGTAATAGAATATCCCCTTTTGCTTGGGTGAGGATTTCCTGCTCAGTGGGAGTGAGATTATGATTTCCAATCGAGTCAGTAATGACTTGAATATTATCACTTTGGACATCACTTAACCGTTTAATAGTCAGGACATTAGCAATAAACGCGCCTACTAATACCGCCGTAATCAAATCCACAAATACCGTTAAAATCAACACCAGATACATCAATCCCGTACCCTTGACAGAAATACGGGGCGCACGTTTGATAAACCCCCAATCAAGAATATCAATACCTACCTTCAACAATAATCCTGCCAGCACGGCATTAGGAATCTGCGCCGTTAACGGACCTGCCCAAAACACGACTAACAGCAGTACAAAAGCGTGAATTATCCCAGATAAAGGCGTTTTTCCCCCAGCTTGGACATTCACCACCGTCCGCATAGTCGCACCAGCACCAGGTAAACCCCCAAATAACCCCGCCAACATATTACCAATCCCCTGGCCAATCAATTCTTTATCAGAATCATGCTGAGTGCGGGAAATACTATCAGCCACCAAGGAAGTTAACAGAGAATCGATCGCTCCCAATACCCCTAACATCAGCCCATACCGAAGCATATCTGCTAACTCGCGGATACTAAAGGTGGGCATTCGGAAGGTAGGTAATCCCCTGGGAATTTCACCAATGCGAGCCACATTTGCATCTTTGAATACCACCACTGAGATAATTGTTACCACCACCAAAGCCAATAAAGGGGACGGTAAAATCCGATTTAGTTTGGTAGGAACAATAAAAACAATCAGCAAAGTTAGTAATCCCAGCCCGACAGCCACCCAGTTAGGATTACTCAGGTAGGTAGGTAGTTCTTGCAAAGTTGTGACTACGCCACCCGTTCCTGTATGACCCAACAAGGGGGGTAATTGCAGCAAAATGATAATTACGCCAATCCCGGACATGAACCCAGAAATGACCGTGTAGGGCAGGAGGGTGATGTATTGTCCCAGGCGCATCACCCCAAATAGAATTTGTAGTAGCCCACCCAACATGACTACGGTAAATGCCATTGCTAACCCTGTATCGGGATGACGCGCCACTAAAGTAGCAATCACGGTTGTCACCACTACAGTCATTGGTCCGGTGGGTCCTGAAACTTGGGCTGGTGTTCCCCCAAATAGAGCAGCAAAAAAGCCGACAATAATAGCACCATAGAGTCCAGCGATCGCCCCAGCACCGGACGCAACCCCAAAGGCTAGGGCTAAGGGTAGAGCGACAATGGCCGCAGTTAAGCCACCAAAAAGGTCGCCGCGCCAATTGCGAAAATGAATTTTGTTAATTAGGTTGATGGACACTGTATTATTGCTCTGAATTAGAATTTTTAGCTTGATTACAAAAAAAGGGAACAGGGAACAGATAAGAAATACTTATTTGCACCAGTTGAGCAACAGCAAAACCCAACAGAATTTTTGATCATTTTGGGTTTGGTTCTATACAACCCAACCTACTCTATAACTGCTTTTTTCCCTTTCTGTTCAAGGTGGACTAAGGGGGATAAATAAGTGCATCAGATAATCAATAACCACTTTGCCAATAACCTTTTAACGAAACAGTAAAACAGAAATATTGCTGCTTCTCAGTAATTGGGCTGTTGTACTACCAATTACTAAATGACGAATGCGGTTATGTCCGTAAGCTCCCATCAGTAAAAAACTGATATTATGCTCAGAAATATATTTATTAATTACCTCTTCTGATTCACCTTCTCTAATATCAGAAATTATCTTCAAACCTGCTGATTCTAAAATATGTCTAGCTTCATTGACTCTGTTTTCTGCCCTGGAATATGTTTCATTTTTAGTTACTTTCAACAGATGTATTTCTAAATTGTGAAAACAAGGAGAATTGACTAAAAATTCTAGTGTCTTTTTCCCTGTTAAACTACCATCATAAGCAACTAAAATTCGTTCGATGGGTCTATATTCACGGGTGGTAACTAAACACGGTTTTTTGGTACTACGGACAATTCGCTCTACATTTGCTCCTAAATGTGCAGATGCAAAATCTGCGGCTTCTCCCCGTTTACCTAAAACAATCAAATCGGCATTTTCTTCAAATTCTTGAAAACAATCCACGAGGAACCCAGTTTTATTGGTGACACTAAAATTTTCTAAGCCTTCTGCTTTAAGAGTTTCAGCGGCATTTTGTAAAATCAATCTTGCTCGTTTATTGTTTAGTTTGGCTTTTTCATGTTCTAAATTCACTAATTCATTTAGTAATTCTTCAGAAGCACCAAGTCCCAGACTACCGCTGAAATTACTAGTAGAAACTACTTTTTGGCTGCGAATATCGGTGACAAACAAAACATTGATTTTCGCATGGAATTGATTAGCAAACCAAGCTCCATATTTATAAATGTTTTCGGCAAAGGCTGAACCATCGGTACAAAGTAAAATATTTTTCATGCTGGTTTTATTCTCTGGGAATTAAAGGGTAAAAGGTAAACTACTACTTTTTCAAAGTACCGGATTTTTGAGAAGTTGCTAATTTGTTCAGCAAGGTAGCACTAGCTTCATTGAGTCCAATGAGTTCTACTTCTGCTCCATTGCGGCGAAATTTCAGCACTGCTCGATCAAGTACCTCTACTGCTCCTTGATCCCAAAGATGAGCATGAGTTAAATCAATGGTGACACGATCAACCAGTTCTGTAAAATCAAAAAATCCGAGAAATTCATCTCTTGATAAAAAGAAAATCTGTCCAGCTACTTTATAAGTGCGATGTAAACCATCTTCACTTAATACTTTATCTACAAATACCAATTGGGCAATTTTGTTAGAGAAAAATACTGTACTCATGACGATACCTGTCACGACACCCAAAGCAAAATTTCGGGTGAAAATTGTTACAAACATCGTCGTTAACATGACGGCGGTTTCTGTGCGGGGAATGCGAGGAAGATTTTTGATCGATGACCAACGAAAAGTACCAATTGACACCATAATCATGACAGCAACTAAGGCAGCCATGGGCATTTGCTTTACCCAATCTTGCAAAAATAAAATGGCAATTAATAGGAAAATACCCGCTGCTAAAGTTGAAAGTCTGCCTCTACCACCAGACTGGACATTAATAACTGATTGTCCAATCATTCCACATCCAGCCATACCGCCAAAAAAGGCAGTAACTATGTTTGCAATACCTTGTCCTTTGGCTTCTTGATTTTTATCGCTGGGGGTATCTGTGAGTTCATCTACTAATGAAGCGGTGAGGAATGAAGCTAACAAACCAACGATCGCTAAAGTCAGAGAATAGGGGAGAATAATCTTTAATGTTTCCAGGGTGAATGGAACTTGGGGTAAAGAAAAACTGGGTAACGCGGTGGGTAATTCTCCCATATCCCCAACTGTGGGAACATCTAATTTGAGAGCGATCGCGGCTATTGTCATTACCGCTAAAGCTACTAAGGGTGAGGGAACTGCTTTAGTGAAGCGAGGCAAAATGTAAATAATCGCCAAGGACAATATAGTTAACACATATACGGTAGGTGGGACATTACTTAGTTGAGGCAACTGGGCAAGGAAAATTAATACCGCTAAAGCATTGATATAGCCAATCATTACTGCCCTGGGGACAAATCGCATTTGGCGACCGAGTTTGAGCAACCCAAATACAACTTGAAAGACCCCTGTTAACAAGGTGGCGGCGAATAAATACTGCAAACCATGATCTTTGACCAAATCAATCATTAACAGCGCCATTGCTCCTGTAGCGGCGGAAATTGAGCCTGGTCTGCCGCCTAAAAAGGCTGTGATGACGGCGATCATAAATGAAGCATACAGCCCAACTTTGGGATCGACACCGGCAATAATTGAAAAGGCGATCGCTTCTGGAATCAAGGCTAGTCCTACCACAGCACCCGCCATAATGTCTCGCTGGGTGTTAAAAAACCATTCCCGCTTCAAAATTGTTCCGTTCAAGTTTCCTCCTCACGTTTTCATCAAACTAAAATTGTCAGTGCATCATTTGCACTCAAAGTATCCCATTTGCCTATATAATTCCGTCATTAATAATTCGTAATTCTTGGCAATTACAGAATTACCTACACAGAAATTTTTGGCTATTTTCAAACACAAATAGTAGCCAGGAGCAAAATTAAAAAAGCTTGTGTAAGCTGCTTTTTTTAATTTTTAATTATCAATTTTTAATTGAACAGATTTAGACAAGGCTAATCACTTAAAACCATATTTAGAAACTTGATGCGCTTACCTTTACCCTCAAAGTTGTAACTAAATCTTCAGGGTGGACAGTTTCTTTGTATATTAATGGTTAAAAGCTTTTCTGGTCTTAACATCTGACTTTATTTTACCAATTACGAAAATATTAACAATACTTGTTTAACAAGCGTTTGATTATGAATTTTTACAATATCATGGAAATGTTAATCTCGGCAAGAGATAATAAAAATATTGGGCAACTAAAAGTAGCTAATACACAAAGTCTGTAAGCCTTATTCAGCAAGCCTTAAGTAAAAATGGGTGAGCAAAAATGCCCACCCCAGAAACCTTGTATAGATATGTACAAACAAATTATTAACGACCAATAACTTGACCTTCTAATTGCAGTAAAGCTTCCACTCGTGCTTCAGTAGCTGGGTGACTAGAGAAAAGATTTCCCAAAAACTTCCCAGAAATGGGATTAATAATTAATAATGGTTCAAAAGCTGGATTAGCATTCAAAGGCATTTGTTTGGCTGTAGATTCTAACCGTTGCAAAGCCCTAGCTAATGCGCGAGGATTACCTGTTAATTTGGCCGCACCAGCATCAGCAGAAAACTCTCTAGTCCGGGAAATAGCCAACTGAATAACTGTTGCAGCTATGGGTGCAAATATAACTGTAGCTAATACACCCAAAAAATTTCCACCTCTTTCATTATCCCGTGAACCGCCACCAAACCACATACTGTAACTGAGCATTTGCGCTAGGAAAGAAACAGCCCCAGCGACGGTAGCCGCAACTGCTTGAGTTAAGGTATCACGATTAATAATGTGGGTAAGTTCATGGGCTATTACGCCTTCTAATTCATCTTCTGGGAGAATATCTAAAATACCTGCGGTGACAGCTACAGCAGAGTGTTCAGGATCTCTTCCTGTCGCAAAAGCGTTGGCTGTTGGGCTAGGAACAATGTATACTCCCGGCATGGGAATATTCGCACGGGTAGATAGTTTTTGAACGATGCGATACAGTCCCGGTGCTTCTGCTGCGGTGACAGGTTGGGCTTTATATACTGCTAAAGCAATCTTATCTGATTGATACCAAGAGAATAAGTTAGTTGCTGCGGCTAACCCAATTCCGATAACTAAACCCCCTATACCACCAATTACCCAATAACTAATTGCTATTAATAAACCACTCAAAGTAGCTAGTAAAATAGCAGTTTTCAGTTGATTTCCCATCTTAATAACTCTCCTGTTAATGCTGTGTTAATTTTTGTAACTTTATCTGGACAACAGCATCTTTTTAGCCACTCCCTAATTGTATCGAGTTCAACTTTGAGGTACAGTGATGAAAACCTGTCGTCAAAGTACGGTTTTCTCGCTGGTAATGGGGAAACCATTTGCACCTAAAATTATTTTTTTTATTTGATAGGTGTTTCCCCTGGTAAAATGAAACCATATTTTTTCATAATAGTTCTAGATTGTGAACTGTTAATAAAATTTGTAAAATTACGAGACTGCAATTCATGTTTACTATCTTTAATTACAGCCAACATTTGCTCAAGGGGTTTATGTAAATCTTCAGGAATTAAAACCCAGTTTCCTGGCTTATTAATACTCAGCGATAAAGCCGAAATAGTTACATCAACATTCCCAGTTTCTCCATATTGTCGAGCTTGACTTATATTTTGCGCTAATACTAGCTTGGGTTTTACTTTTTCCCATAAACCCGCCGATTGTAATGCTTCTTTTGCAGCAAGTCCATAAGGTGCATGATCAGGATTAGCAATAGCTATTTTTTTGATTTCTGGTTTTACTAAATCTTTAATATCTTGAATCTTTAGTTTTGCGTCTTCACGAGTCCATAAAGTAATACGCCCAATCCCATAAATTTGTTTTGTATCGGTAATAATTAACCCCTTTTTATCTAATTCTTCAATAAATGCTCTATTAGCTGCTGCAAATATATCTACAGGCGCTCCATTTTCTATTTGTCTAGCTAACTGACCTGTAGAACCAAAATTAAATACTATTTTATTTCCCGATTCTTTTTCAAAGGTTTTACCAATTTCCTCAAACGCATATTTGAGATCAGAAGCCGCCGAAACATTTAATGTTACCTTTGGTGAAATAGATTGAGTAACTTTTGGGTTAGAGTTGATGGTTTGTGTACAAGCTATTAAAACTAAAGTTAGGAAAAAAGCTAGGAAAAATTTAAGTTTAAATTTCATGATTGACTAGGTAATTTTTAGAAAACTTTGCATACACAATACACCCTAGTAATATTGTTTGTTTTTATTTGTTACACAATGTAATTGTGTCATATTTTCTTAACAAAATTTTCTTTTTAGAAATAGTGCTAACTAGCTATCAAATTTTGGATTAGATTCTTTATATCTCATTATTATCGGTTTAGTTAACACAATATGATTTATAGAGCTATATTATCAAAAACCCTATTGTTTCGTTAATATAGTTATGCGGAGCAAAATATATGATATAATTTCTATCCTTAGACTTTAAGTTTACTGTGCTGCAAGATTCTAAGCATCAAGCGATTTGATAAAAATGATGTAATGTAGTTAAATAAAGCTATGAACGGCGATGGAACTCGCCAAAACCGCCTTTTGAAAGGCTGATAGTTCCTACTTTTCCCACTTGCTGCGGGAGAGTAGGCTATGGCTAAAACCTAACTCCCCTGTAAAAAGTATCTGTCTACAAATCGCACTTTCAGGAGTTAGGAATGTTATTAAGTATCATTTTGATTTTATTGATGGGCTATTTTAGCGGACAAATTGCCCGTCGGTTAGGCGCTCCACCTTTAATTGGGATGATTTTAGTAGGAATTATACTAGGTTCTCAAGTAGGAAATGTCATCAGTCCAGATGTATTAAATGCTGCCGATGAATTAAGAACTGTGGCAGTGATGATCATTTTAATGAAAGCTGGACTAGGGTTAGATAGAGAAAAACTGGCTCAACAGGGGACTGTGGCCTTACGGTTGGGATTTTTACCTGCAACTACAGAAGCGATCGCGATCGCCCTCGCCTCTATGGTAATTTTTAAATTAGACTTCCCCACCGGGTTACTTTTAGGCTGTATCATTGGTGCCGAATCTCCCGCTGTCATCGTTCCAGGAATGCTGAGACTAAAAAGTTTAGGTTGGGGTGTCACGAAAGGTATTCCCGATGCTATTTTAACAGGTAGCGCCTTATCTGATGTCCTGCTGTTATTAGTTTTCAGCCTTTTACTGAGTTTTTTGAGTAAAGGAGGAGTTGAGCAAATTACCCTGTTTGGGGGTTTGACTTTAAATGCTCTGCAATTACTCCCACTGCAAATTATCATGCAGATATGCTTAGGAATTTTGTTAGGTTACTTAGCTGCACGGTTATTAGTTTCTCTATTAACTAAACAAAATTGGACTCAAAACGCCGTCCAAGATACGATTATTGCGGCTGGAATAGCTTTATTATTGGTAATTGTTGCTCACATTTTACCTTACTTTTCTGGTTATTTGGCAACAATGGCTTTAGGATTTTTCTTAATAGAATTAGATGCACCTTTAGCTCGAAGTTTGCGCGGTGGATTTGATAGTTTATGGGTAGTAGCAGAGATTTTTCTGTTTGTTTTATTGGGTGCAACTATTCAACTGCAAGTATTAGGAAAAATACTTTTACCTGGGATTTTAATTTTAGCAATTGGTTTATTTTTTGGTCGGATGATCGGTTGGTATTTATCCACATTAGGTAGTAATTGGAATTGGCGTGAAAGACTGTTTTTACTCCCAGGAAACTCCGCTAAAGCCACCGTACAAGCTGCCATTGGGGCGATTCCCCCTAGCGCAAGGAATAGCAGGAGGAGAGATCATTTTAGCGATCGCTGCCCTCTCTATTTTAACCACTGCACCTCTAGGAGCTTGGGCAACTATGGCTTTTGCACCTAAATTATTAACTAGAGGAGAAGTTGACCCCACAAAAGTCACAATTACCAATCATACCCTGTTCCTAGCTGCCGTAGACACCTCTAACTTATCAATTGAAGTGTTAACAAAAGTAGCAGATTTAGCCCGTCGTAGTCATGGTAAAGTCATCGTTTTACATATAGTTAATATCTCAAATGATCAAGCCATCAAACAATTAGAAGCACAAGCTAAAAAATTGCTATCGGATATTAAATATGAGTTTTTGACAACAACGGGAACTGTTCCCGAAGAGATTATTCGGATCGCTCAAGAGTATCATGTCACTGCAATTGTCATGGGAAAACGCGGACATCAACCGTGGGAAAAAATGCTGATTGGCTCAGTATCACAAGCAGTCTTAGAAACAAGCCCCATTCCAGTCATCTTATTAGAAAACCAGAAATTGAAATAACTCCAAACATACTCACATACCTAAGTACAAAATTATCTGCGTTTATCCGCGTTCATCATCTTCTATCTGCGGTTAAGATAATTAAAACTCCCTATTGAAAAATTCATCAATAAAGAAAATGGTGCAAACACAATCTCCTATCAACGAAAATTCCCTACCAGAAATATTACCCGGAGGGAACAACCCAGATTCTTTTGAATTAGCCCAAGCATGGTATCCAGTTCACTATCTTCAAGATTTAGATAAATCAAAACCCACTCCCTTCACTCTTTTAGGTAAAGATATTGTCATTTGGTGGGATCAAAAAATCGCATCTTGGCAAGTATTTATAGATCAATGTCCCCACCGTCTTGCACCCCTTTCCGAAGGCAGAATTAACGAAGATGGATTATTAGAATGTCCTTATCATGGTTGGGCATTTTCCGGAGATGGAACTTGTCAAAAAATCCCCCAACAAGTTGCAGGTGGAAAAGCAGAAACTTCTCCAAGAGCTTGTGTTTCATCCTTACCAACAACCGAGAAACAAGGATTATTATTTGTCTATGCTGGTGATCCAGAAAAGGCTGTAAATACGAAAGTTCCTCTAGTTGAACCAATAGAAGCAGCACCGGAAGGATGGGTAATTATTAACACTTTTAGAGATGTTCCTTATGATGCTCTCACATTATTAGAAAACATCCTTGATCCCAGCCATATTGCTTTTACCCATCATCGTACAGTTGGAAATCGCGCCAATGCTGCACCCTTAGAATTAGAAATAGTTGAATCTGGAAAATATGGTTTTGAAGGTATTTGGAAACAAGGTTTAAAACCTGGACAATCAGGAAAACTTTCTACAACATTTATTGCTCCTGGTTTAATGTGGCATGATATTAATGCTGAAAAAGGCAGAATTTTAACCGTTGTTTATGCTGTCCCGATTCGCAAAGGTGAATGTCGAATAATTGCCAGATTTCCTTTTAAGTTCAAGTCTAAAATACCCGGATTTTTTATTAAAATTCGCCCCCGTTGGTATGTCCATATTGGTCAAAATGGTGTTTTAGAAGATGATCAAATTTTTCTCCATTATCAAGAACGTTATTTAGCGGATAAAGGTGGTAGTCCTAATTTTAATAAAGCCTTTTATCTAGCCACAAAAGCAGATACTTTTGTGTCCGAGTTACGTAAATGGGTAAATCAATATCATGGAGAAGCATTTCCAGAAGAATCTTTACCACCCCGGTTACTAAATAGAGAATTACTACTAGAAAGATATCATTCCCACACAGAAAAATGTGCTAGTTGTCGCCAGGCTTTAGGGATAATTCAACAATTAAAGTTTTGGTGTGGTGTTCTGACTATCCTCGCTTTAGCTAGTAGTCCTGTATTTGCATTTTTGATGGAAACAAAATCAATTTTATTAGTGATGATAGAAACATTGATTCCTCTGTTATTAGGTGCAGCATGGTGGAAATTAAATACATTAGAAAAGCAGTTTTATCAAGGAAGAATGATCCCCCCGCGCAATTTACATGAGTAAATGAATTGCTTTTTCGCACGCAGAGGCGCAGAGACGCGGAGAGAAATTAAGAGGATTGATTTAAACTTTATCCTTATAGTTAATTGCGTGAATTAAAAGATAACTAATATTTTTTCTCTGTGTCTAGAGTGGTTTGTTAAAAAAATGGTAATTTAACAGTATGATTAAGAATAATTGAACGCAGATGCACGCAGATGAACACAGATAAAGATGGACAATCAAAAATCAAAACATGATACTTTCAAACAACATCCTGTAAATCCTAAAATCCTGGATATCCTGATTCTGACAAATAATTAAGATTCTGCATTGGTAAAGTCTATTTTTTCATAAATATCAGCCAGAGAAATTTGACCTGGAATAGAAGTTAAATTTAAAGTATCGTTAATATTTTCATATTCTAAAAACATCCATTTTCTATTATCAGTTTTTACATATTGTTCAACGTGAATTGTGTATTGGTCAATTAAAATATATTCTTGAAAACTAGCAATAGTCCGATAAGCTGCAAACTTTTCATCTCTATCACAACCTTTGGTAGATTTTGATAAGACTTCAGCAATCATCACTGGATTAGTAATAGTGTCATTTCTTCCTTCTGCAAACACTAGGGGAGTTTGGACAACCATTACATCAGGATAAATATGAATCTGTCGTTTAGGAATCCAAAGCCGTTGATCAGTATCATAGACTTCATAAGGTTGGCATTTGAGGGCAAAATGTATGGCAACATATAAATTACCAGCTATTTTATTATGATTTGGTGTTTCGCCTGTCTTATGGATAATTAATCCATCAATATATTCGTGACGTAGTTCTGAATTTACCTCAAATTCTAGGTATTCTTCAGGTGAGTAGTAGCGTGTTTTTTGTGCAATAGTCATGATATCTAGATCCTTTTATTGCTTTACCATTGATGTTAGCTTACTCATATTTAATATGTTATTAAACCTGCATCAATTTCAAAAAAATACTTCTTGACGCATAGCAGCAAATCGCCAGTAAGTATCAAAAATTTCTTGTCTTACTTGCATATATTGTTCTCTTTGCTTCTCATCATCATTTATGGGCTAATAAAGTTTAGTTAAGCCTAAAAATCAACATTATCAAATTTTTAGTTGGGTTGCGTTGTCGCTTCACCCAATCTACCATTTTTTAACTTGGAAGGGAGCAAAGACGCAAAGTGTTTTTTGTGTCTTTGCTTATTACTGGAGTTTAGTATCTCTAAAAGAGATGGTGCAAAACAAAACTCAAATAGGTTGAACTTTATCCCGCAGCATCAGGTAATGGTTTTTTGGGTGTTGCTAGTTGCATGATGATCTCTAGTAACCAAGGGGCGAGACGTTGGCATAATACAGCTAAGTGAGATTGCCATCCTACTAAGATCTCTGGTGTATCGTTTTCTATGCCGATAACGAGTGCTTGGGCGACTTGTTCCGGTGTCATGGGAATTACTCCATGAAATAAATTCAAGTCACGCACCATGTCTGTTTCCGTGAGGGAAGGGAGTAAAGCAATAACGCGGACATTGTGTTGAGCAAGTTCTTGACGTAGTGCTTGGGTAAATCCGACAATTGCAAACTTAGTGGCGGAATATGTGGCCATTGTCGGTGCGGCAACTTTCCCCATTAAACTGGAGACATTGACAATGATCCCCTTTTTTTGACTAACCATGCGTTTGGCTATCAAGCTGGTGAGGGTATACATTCCCAATAAATTGACGGATAGTTCTTCTTGAAGTTGGGGAAGTTTTGATTGCAGAAATGAATTTTGGTGTGCGACTCCGGCACAATTTACGAGTAGATGAATTGGTCCATAACTGCGCCAAAGTTGAGCTACGGCTATGTTGACGTTGATTGAGTGAGTTAAGTCTAAGGCCATGATTGTAGTTTCTACGCCCAAAGCTTCGATTTCTTGGGCTACTTCGGCTAACTTTTGCCGATCGCGTGCTACCAATATTAACCTTTTCATTCCTTGTTTGGCTAATTCTAAAGCGATCGCTCGGCCAATTCCACGAGAAGCCCCGGTAATTAGTGCAACTTTTCCTTGAATATTCATTGGTTTTCACCTCCAAATTCTTCGTCTTCCTTTTGCGTTCTTTGCAATCACAAGGTCAGACGATGGATGAACGGTAAACTAAAATCAACTCTCAACGAGTTGCGATCGAAGATCCTTTTTCTGCTCATCTGCAATACCCCTTTATTGCTTCTCGAAAGCAGAAATTATTTGTCCTCATAATGGGAACAATCAACATAAAAGACTTTTGGCAGGATGGATAAAGCTCATTGATTTTACCTCTCTAATGATCCGAGCATTCACCAGTGCTGTCGTACCTACACACATTAGCAACTAAATCAAGTTATTGCAATATTTTTTAATCAGGATTTCTGAACAGTCGTTTTCGTTAAGTATATATATCGCAATCTGAATTTATATAAGTTTTTATGAATACCGAACCATTAATGTCTTGATCCCCTCACAATTTAGGGATTTTTGTTACAAAAGACACATTTTTTTACCTTATTTAAAAATATATGCTGCTGAATTTGGAATGTATTTATAAAAATTATTTGCACAAGAGTTTCCCATTTTTTCCCGCTTCTACCTATGAATAAATCCCCTATACTTATGAAACATCTTCAAAGAATCCCTGTATGAAAAACGTCTCTACAATGATTAAAATCAAATTAATCAATTGTTAATTTATAAAATATGTCTTTAGGTAATTGAGTAATTACTAAGTGTCAAGTTAATTTATCTAAAACGGTAAGAACCTAATCACACATAAATTCCCAGACAAAAACAACACACCTGTTATAGCAGTTTTACGTTATTAAAAAAAAACATAATGAATCACACCTTTAATTTTGGTAAACCCAAATTGCCTGCAAAAACAACCGTATTTATTGTTTCCTGTTTACTCCTCATAAATTTTGGCAAAGGACTAACACAGGAAATTCCCCTGAATCCGGCAACACCTCAACCAAACAAAACAAAAACAACTTCAATTGATGGGTTATTTTTCGCTGATATTATTGTGAGGGGACAGCCTATCTTCCAAATTGGTAGTGTGGGTAATGTGAGTGCTAGACAACGCGCACAAATAGTTAACCGTCGCATTGCAGGTATTTTGACACAACCTCAATCAGGCAGAGATGTTACTGTTGTTTTTGATAAATCACGGGGTATTGCTACCATACAAATAGGCAACCGGGTTTTAATAACTGTTACCAAACAGGATGGACAAGACTTTAATTTACCAGTAGAAATTCTGGCACAAAAGTGGGCAAATCAACTATCTAAAGCATTTGAACAACCACCTTTAGTAATTGACATAGGGCGAAGATTATACAGGACTGCACGCCAATTTCAGCGAGATAGTATTGATAATCTACCTTCCTTTTTAGGTGCATTTTTAGCCTTAATTGCTACTTGGATAATGGCTGCTAGTGTCCGTCGTTTTACACTATTTGCTTCCCAGCAGTGGGAAGTTGACCGCAATTCTAAAATTCTTGTGAGTCGTTTGGTATACGGTAGCGTTTGGGTAATGGGTACAATTGTTGCTTTGGGGGTTTTGGGGCTTGATTTTGCTACCTTAGTAGGAACTCTAGGATTAACAAGTGTAGCAATTGGTTTTAGTTTACGAGATATATTAAGTAACTATTTTTCGGGAATTGTTTTATTAACATCTCGCCCCTTTCGTTTAGGTGACCAAATTGTGATTAAAGAATTTGAAGGTACAGTTACTCAAATTCAGTTGCGAGCAACAACATTAAAAACCTATGATGGCCGTGTAGTTTCTATTCCCAATCAGGAAGTGTTTAGAGCTATTATTACTAATAATACTGCTTGTACTCATCGCCGTAGCTCAATTATGGTGGGGATTGACTATGACTCAGATATTAGTAGAGCAAAACAAATTATTAATGATGCAGTTTTGAGAGTCGAAGGAGTTGAATCAGAACCAACACCGGATATTTTAGTGCGTGAACTTGCTGCAAGTACAGTAAATATTGAAGTACGATTTTGGGTTGATTCTCGTCGGTTGCCATTTCTAGAAATGACTTCTCATGTAGCACAATCAATTAAAGAAGCATTAATGCAAGCAGGAGTGGAAATGCCAACAGATATTTATACTGTCAGGTTACGAGGTTTACCACCATTTATTGATAACCATCACGTTAATTAACTAAGATGATAAAAATTTATTTAATTAAACATTTTTTGGATTAGTATATTAATTATAGATAATATAGCCAACTTCTCCTAAAAAACGAAAATTATAAATTAGTATAACCTATGGTAGATGTCAAATACAAATGAGCAACTCAGTAAAGAATTCATTAGAACAAATAGGTACTAATAAATTAGTTCACTACCTATTGCTCTTTGCCCTTGGATGGGTAATAGTCCAAGTTTTAGCTTATTTTTCCACAGTAATTATCGTTTTTATCTTAGCAGCAATTGTAGCATTTTTGCTTAATTATCCTGTGCAGTGGATACAGCGTTTTTTGCCCCACAGTTTCGCCGTTATTTTAGTATTTTTAATAAGTCTGTCAATTCTGGTTATTTTTACATTCACAATCGGTTTTACTGCTTTATCTCAAGGACAAGACTTACTCGGTCAATTTCCAGACTTTGTAGATTTTCTCATATCTTTATTAAAAAGACTAGAAACTTTCCTAGCTAGGTGGAATTTACAAGTAAATTTAACGGCTGTTGAAGAACAAATCCGAACTCAAGCTTTAGAAGGAATTGGTATTGGTTTCGCTACAGTTCAAAGATTATTTTCCAGTCTCATTGACATAATTTTGATTGCTGTGGTAGCTTTCTTTATGTTGCTAAATGGTGAACGTCTTTGGTATTTTGTTCTCAAACTTTTCCCTGAATATCTGCGTAATAATTTGACTATTTCTATCCAGCGAAACTTTTTAGGCTTTTTTTGGGGACGGTTAATTTTATCTGTATTTTTTGGAGTTTCTGCCTTTATTGTCTTTTTGATTTTGCAAATTCCTTATCCATTAATTTTATCAGCTATTGCTGGAATTTTTGACTTAATTCCAGGCATTGGAGCGACATTAGGAATTAGCATTGTAGCTTTAATTGTTTTACCTCAAGGAATTTGGATCAGTATAAAAGTATTAATAGGTTGTATTTTAATTCAACAAGTAGAAGAGAATTTGCTAATGCCACGCATTATGCAAGGTTCATTAAATATTAATCCAGTTGTGATGTTTTTCGCATTATTAATAGGTGCTAGAATCGCAGGTTTACTAGGAGTTTTTCTCGCTGTTCCCATTGCTGGAGTAATTATTAGTCTATTTGAAATAGATGAGTTAAAGGCAGATTAAAAACTCATCTTTTTGATAGATGATTACCTACAACAATTCTTCGATTCTAAATATAGAAGTCAGGAGTCAGGAGGTAGGGGCGACAGGTTCTGCGCCCAGTCAGGAGAAAGGAGGAAGAAGAAAGGAAGGAGTTATCTGTCAATTGTCAATTATAAATTATCAAAGGACTATTTCTTATGGTTAGTTTAATAATTACTTGGTTAGTCACATCTATCAGTTTTTTAATTATTTCTCGACTACCGATAGGAGTAGAAATAGACGGCTTTGGTAAGGCATTAATTACCGCCGCAGTTTTTGGGGTTTTGAATGCACTGTTACTGCCTATTTTAACTTTATTCACCTTACCATTTATTATTATTACTTTGGGCTTATTTTTCTTTGTGATCAATTCCATTATCTTTGGTTTATCCGCTGCTTTAGTACCTGGATTTCGCCTAAGATACGGTTTTTGGAGTGCCTTTCTTGGCTCACTTGCTTTAGCAATCATTAACTCAATTCTCTTGAGACTCATAGCACCACTTACCTAAGAAAAAAACAAGTGTTCCATTGTCATTGCTAGTAAATATGAAGTATATGATCATGAAATTTTTACAACAACAAGTTATGTTGTTTATAACAGGAGTTTGTCTAGTATCTTTACTATTTGCTTGTCAAGTTGAACCCATAACAGAATTATCAACTTCCATAACAACACCTGTACAAGACGTTGTTGCTACTACTCAATTTTTCGCTGTAGCTTATCCTGACAGAGAACTAAGTGCTTCTCCCGCAGAGTTACCAAAATTACCTTACGCTGATAATGCTTTAGAAAAGGCTATTGATGCCCAAACGATGAAGCTGCATCATGACAAACACCATAGTGCATACGTTAATAAATTAAATGAAGCATTGCAAAAGCATCCTGAGTTGAAAAGTAGAAGTGTAGAAGCAATACTGCGTGACTTAAATAGTGTACCAGAGGATATTCGGCAGACGGTACGGAACAACGGTGGTGGTCATCTTAACCACACAATTTTCTGGCAAATCATGAGTCCCAATGGTGGTGGAGAACCAACGGGAAAAATAGCCCAAGAGATAAATCAAACTTTTGGTAGTTTTGATGCTTTTAAAAAACAGTTTAATGAAGCCGGTGGAAACAGATTTGGGAGTGGTTGGGTTTGGTTGGTGCGTAATCCCCAAAATCAACTACAAATTGTGACTACACCAAATCAGGATAGTCCTATCATGGATGGTTTGTATCCTATTATGGGTAATGATGTGTGGGAACACGCATATTACCTCAGATATCAAAATCGTCGTGCTGAGTATCTCAATAACTGGTGGAATGTGGTGAACTGGACGGAAATTAATCGGCGAGTACAGGCGGTATCTTCACAATAAAGTTAATAGTTGTAGGGTGCATCAGACTGCATAAATGTTTATTGACAATTGGTATAACCAGGGGTTTATCTTTGCTATTATGAGCAAGAAACTTAAGGGATTTTATAGTTAAAGACTTGACAAGACGAAAAATATACGCTATATTCATGTTATGAGTGGTAATCTGTCCGCGCATATATAGTAAGATTTTCTATTATTAACATTATTATTTTTACCCATATCTAAAATATCCCTAAATACTTTTTTCATTCTTCACTTTTGGGTGAACCATATAAATAGTAAGAGTGTTCCAAACAATAAATGATCCAAAACCAGAGATTGCTTCATTCCGCTCCGCTCCATTCGCAATGACAATTGGGCATTTTTTTACTTGGAATACTCTAATCTAAATTTTTTGACATATCAGATGGTAGCTTTTCCCATTCTGTTTGAGGAATTTGGCTAGTAATATCATTAATTATATAACTATTTGGTTGATTTGCATACCATTGATTAACTAGAAAAACAATATCATTTATTGCTTGTTTCGTTAATTTTCTAAATTTGAGATTTGGATTCAAGTTTAATTTTTTTCTGTTTTGCCTATCAATGATTGGTGCTAATATCCATTTATAGTAACCATGATCATTATCTTTATCTAAGGTGAAGAAAAATAGACATATTGGAAAATTAAATTTTTTAGCTATTGATATCAATTCCTTAGAATCTACATTACAAATCTCATCATCTTGTATAGGGTTTGCACTAGATTGTGTACCTCTTACTATCACCCCAAAATATTTATCAATAGAATCTACATTCTTAGTATTTTTGGTAATTGAAACCAAAATATCTAAGCCTTGATTTTGTTTATCTTTAGAAACAATTAAGTCATCACGACGAGTTAAGTATACAACTGACAAAGCTTCTGAACGTAAGCCAATATACCAGGGTTCTTTATTGTTCATAATTATTCAATTAAATCAAATGAAAATAATTCCTGAGCTTTCGCAACTGTTTTCGACCCTATACCCTGAATAGTTCCTAGTAATTCGGGTGTAAATGTACCATGTTCTACTCGCAATTTGATAATTTGTTTTGCTGTTGTTCGTTGAATATTTAGTATACTTTCTAATTCATGCTGTGTTGCTTTATAGATATTAGGTTTAATTTCTCTGCTAACAAAACTTTTATCTAAATAACCTAAAAGATCAGCAATTAATAAATAAGTATGAAAAACAGTTTTAACTGCTTCTACTTTAGTAATTGAAGTATGAACACCTTTATTAATTAGTTTATGTGTTTTTTGTAAATAGCTACCTAAAAAATCAATATGAGTTTTAGCTAATTCTCTGTTAGCTTCGCTTTCTATAGCTTTATCCATAAAAGTCCAAAGTCTGTTTATATATTGCTCTTGACCTAGTTTTCTGCCATTTACATTATTATCAATTGGTGGAAAAAGTTCATCTGCAAGCCCTTCAATAAGTCGTCTACAAGAAGTTAAAGCGTGTGACCATTCTTCTGGATTCTCACTAGAAACAGATTTAAAAGCAATCATCAGCTTTTCGGAAAGTTCAGGATTTAAATCTAGAAGTTTATCATCAACTTCCTCTTTGAGAAAATCAAAATTGGTTTTAATTATATCTGTAGATACATATTTTTTAAAAAGATTCAAAGCCTTTTCATGAGCTTTTCTTTTTACATGAGATATTCGTTCTAATAAATTATACTTGTGGTCAATATCATCTTTCTCTTTTTTATTTGTTACCATTTCTCCATATTTAGATTCTAAAAAACCTATACTTTGGCATCCAAATTCTCCATAATGATCCACCATAAAACCAATATCTTCTCTGTCGATATCCTGGTTAATTTTGATTCTATATCTTTGCTGAAGAAATTCTGTGGCTTGAATTATATTTTCTTCTTTTTTATCTTGATCATTTTCATTTCTGTACTGACGTATCACAAAATTAGAGTAATCCTTTAAAGGAAATATATAATCTTGCTTACCAAGATGGATTTCACACCAAACTACGATTGACTCTTCATCCAGTATTTGAGCAACACGCAAGAGTTTTTGAACACCTGATGTAACACTACCCTTTGGTGATTCTAACTCTTTTAAAGCCTCATGTAATATTGTTATCGCCTCTTGTTTTGCATTAACCATAAAAATAAATTCAGTTGGGGTCTATTAAGTAACTTGCTTTTATACAGTGTATCTTAACACTCATTAATTCTAAGTTACTTTAGAGCAAAAAAAAGCAAAGACACAAAAAACACTTTGCGTCTTTGCTTCTTAGCGTCTTTGCGCGAAACTAACCTAAATTATAAATTAACCCTTCCTGCAACTTATCCAAAACACTGCGATATTTCCTGTCCTGCTGCCAAATTCCGCAACAAACGCCGCATAATCTTACCAGAACTGGTTTTCAGTAAAGCATCAGTAAACCTGATTTCACCAGGACGAGCGATCGCTCCAATCTCATTATTATGGTGCGTAAGTCCTATAAGAATTATTTTTTACAGTAATTTATCTACCAAATTATTAGCTAAATCTAATAACTCTAGATCATCCATTAGATCAAGATCATTAGCTAACACATTTTTGACAGCAGATGTTTTGTCATGTTCTCTAGAAATTCTCAAACATTCCTCTAAATTAACTGCCAAATCGAACAGTGATGTATCTCCTATATATTTTCTAATCTTGATAGCTACATCATCATCACTTACTAAAAAATCTTTCAGAGCATCGAACAAAGAATTAGATATTTCATCATCTCCCCAGGTTTCTAGCCAATCACCTTCAACATCTTCTACATAAATATGAACAAAATTTAATCCATAATTTAGCCAATCTTGCTGCATTCTCCGGGCTGCTGCTAAAGCTTCGGTCAAATCTTCGAGTTGGGCGCTATTATTAGTTTGTTGTTGGTTAACCATAAATGGTATTTTCCGCGGATTAATGATGTTGGCTAGGACACAGACTTCGATTTCAATACTTGGGAATCAGGAGAAATTCACATACTTCCCCGCCGCGAGATGATCACTGTTATACAGCGCGACATTAACTAACTGATTGATAAAATCATGTTCTTTGGGATTGTAACTGAGAAACAATCCTCTTTCGATTTCCCACAATTGCAGTGCATTTTGCCAATTTTGATATTTTTTGCTATGGAATTCTTCGCTAACACTTGTGACTTGAATACAAAGTGGTTTATTTTGATGATTGCTAACAATTAGGTCTGTTGCCATAGAAAGGTCGGCTATATAACGCCGCCAAAAATCCCCTTCATGATGGACAATATCCTGAGCTATATATTTAATAATATCACTATCAGCCTGATTAAACTCCCCTGCCATCATTTTTTTCTTCCAAATGTAAAATTTGGTATCTGTGGCATTTATCCATTTGGGAAATAGACAACCATACCAATATCGCTCATTGGCTGTCATTTGCTCAAACTGTAATTTTTGGTCTTCCTCAGAAGGTAAGGATTTAATAGCCAACCAAACCTTAGAGTCCGTAATTACTTCTAGCAAAAAAGCTACGACGATTGGTTTAGATGTCAGTGAACCAAGCTTGATATGTCTGATCCAACGGTTGATCTCTCTTAATTTTACGGTGAGATTGGGATCTATTCCAGAAGCTTGCTCGATCAGTAGATTTAATTTATCCTTAATTTGTTTTGCTTGCAAACTATACCCTATTGTAGAACACTACTAACTCAGTTGCTAAAAATTTATATTGAAATTGGTCAGTAAACAGGATTGTTAAAAACATCATCATTATTTTATGTGACGGCTGCATTGAGAAATTCAGCGTTAATTAATTCTCGTACTAGAGTAATACTAGATCAGCATATCAGTAAATAATCTTTACAGTGGATGTAACTTCATAAAAATCTAAAGATTATTTACCACAACTCAGTTAAAAATAGTTTTCAGTCACAATCTCATTAGCATAAATCACCATGTCTCAACCGACTATAGAATCTATCCTACAGGAAAAACGGCTCTTTTATCCTTCTAGTGATTTTTCGCAACAGTCAAATATTAAAAGCCTTGAAGACTATCAGCGTCTTTATGATGAAGCCAAAGCTGATCCTCAGCTATTTTGGTCAAAATTGGCAGAAACTGAGTTAGAGTGGTTTAAAAAATGGGACACTGTACTAGATTGGCAACCACCTTTTGCTAAGTGGTTTGTAAACGGTAAGATTAATATTTCTTACAACTGTCTTGACAGACATCTCACTACTTGGCGCAAAAATAAAGCAGCATTGATTTGGGAAGGAGAACCGGGAGATTCACGGACGCTGACTTATGCCCAATTGCATCGGGAAGTTTGCCAGTTTGCGAATGTATTAAAACAGTTGGGAGCAAAAAAAGGCGATCGCATTGGTATTTATATGCCGATGATTCCCGAAGCTGCCATAGCTATGTTAGCCTGTGCGAGAGTTGGCGCACCTCATAGCGTTGTTTTTGGTGGATTTAGTGCTGAAGCTTTACGCGATCGCTTGAATGATGCCGAAGCTAAGTTAGTGATCACTGCCGATGGTGGTTGGCGCAAAGATGCAATTGTTCCTCTTAAAGAACAGGTAGATAAAGCTTTAGAGCATGATGCAGTTCCCAGCGTGACAGATGTCCTCGTTGTCAAACGCACAAATCAAAAAACCCAGATGTCAGCAGGACGTGACCATTGGTGGCACGATTTACAACAAGGCGTTTCCGCTGATTGTCCCGCTGAACCAATGGACAGCGAAGATATGCTGTTTGTCCTTTATACTTCTGGTAGTACCGGCAAACCGAAAGGCGTTGTTCATACCACAGGCGGTTATAACTTATACAGCCATATCACCACGAAATGGATTTTCGATCTCCAAGAAACTGATGTATACTGGTGTACTGCCGATGTAGGTTGGATTACGGGACACAGCTATATAGTTTATGGTCCCCTTTCTAACGGTGCAACCACAATCATGTATGAAGGTGCGCCCCGTGCTTCTAATCTTGGATGTTTCTGGGATGTAATTGAAAAATACGGCGTAACTACTTTTTATACTGCACCTACAGCAATTCGCGCCTTTATCAAAATGGGTGAACATCATCCCAAATCCCGTAATCTTTCGTCTCTGCGATTACTGGGAACTGTCGGTGAACCCATTAACCCCGAAGCTTGGATGTGGTATCACAAAATCATTGGTGGTGAACGCTGTCCAATTGTGGATACTTGGTGGCAAACGGAAACCGGTGGGATTATGATTACACCCCTACCTGGGGCAATTCCCACTAAACCAGGTTCTGCAACTCGTCCTTTCCCTGGTATTATTGCGGATGTGGTGGATTTAGACGGCAATTCTGTTCCCGAAAATGAAGGTGGTTATTTAGCCATTCGTCATCCTTGGCCAGGAATGATGCGGACTGTATACGGTGATCCTGATCGTTTTCGGCGGACTTACTGGGAACATATTCCGCCCAAAGATGGTAATTATACGTACTTTGCTGGTGATGGTGCAAGAAAGGATGAGGATGGCTATTTCTGGGTAATGGGGCGCGTAGATGATGTCCTGAATGTCTCTGGACACCGCTTAGGAACAATGGAAGTAGAATCTGCGTTAGTATCTCATCCTGCGGTGGCGGAAGCTGCGGTGGTCGGTAAACCGGATGATTTGAAAGGGGAAGAAGTTGTAGCTTTTGTAACCTTGGAAGGGACTTATCAAGCCAGTGAGGAGTTGAGTAAGGAACTGAAAAAGCACGTTGTTAGTGAAATTGGCGCGATCGCCCGTCCTGGTGAAATCAGGTTTACTGATGCTTTACCAAAAACCCGTTCTGGTAAGATTATGCGGCGGTTGTTGCGGAATCTAGCTGCTGGTCAAGAGGTATCAGGAGATACTTCAACCTTGGAAGACCGCAGTGTTTTGGATAAATTACGAGAAGGTTCATAGTCGTAGGGGCGCAGGGTCTGCGCCCAGTCACTAGTACACAACGGCGTAAATCAATTAACCATTAAGAATTCTCAAAAAGCTTGTGTTATCTGCTTTTTTAATTTTTAATTTTTAATTCCGCCCTGCGGTACTAGGCTGTTTATAAATGGCGATCGCATGACATTTGCCATTTATAAGCAGCCTGTTTATTCTGTTTTTGGATTAACAATTGCCAATTTAATTATAAAATTAGAACCTGCATATAACTTACTTTTTACAGATATTGAACCGCGAGAATGACGGAGTAACTGTTTAACAATTGTTAACCCTAATCCAGCACCATTGAAATCTTCAGATATTCCTGTTCTCACTCGATAGAAACGATCAAAAATCTTAGGAATTTCGTTTTCAGGAATCCCCATTCCTGTATCACGAATTTCTAAAAGAATATAGTCTCCTTGTAATTTTGCAGATACTAATACTTGACCACCGGTGGGAGTAAATTTCAAACTATTATGTAGTAGATTAATCATAATTTCTCTCAAGCCACCGTTAACACAATAAACAGATGGTATATCGTTAGGAATTGTGGAACTAATCATAATTCCTTTTTCCTGTGCTAATGATTGATATGTACTAACTACACCAGGAATAATATCCGATAAATTAACCGCTTCTAATTTGGTTTCGGCTAAATTACGTTCTAATTCCAATAAATGCAATAAGCCAGTAATTAGAGAACTCTGGCGATCGCATTCTTGATTAAGCATCTGTAAATAACGTTGTCGTTGTGGTGGTTTTATCTGCGGTGAATTCAATAATGATAATGCTGTTTTTATATGTGTTAATGGTGTCCGCAATTCCTGACAAATATTAATTAAGTATTCATCTTGAAGATATTCTTTGTTATCTATATTTTGATGATTTTGTCGAACTTTTATTATTTGTTTATTTATGGTTTGTTGGTTTATTTCTTCTTGTCGTTGTATTTGTTTAATCCATAACTGATTGATCAGCCTGACTTGTGGCGGATATGGACAAATAAAATCAGTAAATATGGGAGGTACATCAGGCGGATTTACTCGTTTAATCTCATTAACAACTTCCTGAATAATCTCACATTCAAAAGTATTAATAGTTAATAATGGTGATTTTTTCTGAGACTTAATTTTTTCCCGACTTTGATTTTCTGGAATTTGTCTTGCAGCTACCATTAAACTCCAAAATTCTGGTGATAAAATCAATAAAAAATATTCATTTTTCAATTGATTATCTGCTAGTAATTCTATATTAATATAAAGATCAGAAAATTCTTGTTTATTAGTTTGATAATTATAAATATTTTTAGAAAGATTCTCGCATTTTTGATAGCGTTCTATTTCGGAATACCAAAGTTTTCCCGGTGGTAATTTGACTAATATTGTGGCAGCAATTTGCTGTTCAATTAGTAAATCAATTTTGGCTCTAATTATTGATAGGAGTGTAACAGGAGTAAAAAATATTGGTGTAGTAGATTTTGAGACATTCAGTGTCAAATTATAAACAGATAAATCGTCAACAAGAGAATATTTCATGAGTTAACTACAATTAATAATTTTATAATTTCATACAGCAGGAATAGTAGGGGCGAAGCATTCGGACGATAAATTATCGGTTTTTCCCAACTTTATTTTCCGAATGCTTCGCCCGTATTTTGTTCAACCCAACCTACCAAAATCTGCAATCTGCTGTAAGAATTTATAGAGATTTTATACTTTCAAAAAGGGAAATTATACAACAACTAATTCAGAAGGGTGGGGAAACCCCACCCCTACAAAATTAATGATCTAATTCTGGTTGTTGATTCTTTGTGCTAAAGCTTCCCGCGCTTGTTCCCTGTCGTCAAAATGGATTTTCTCAGTACCGAGAATTTGATAATCTTCGTGACCTTTACCAGCTAATAATACACCGTCTCCGGGTTGAGCTTGTAAAATAGCAGTCCGAATTGCAGTAGAGCGATCGCTGATAACTAATGGTTGTACCATATCAGGAATACCTGCCAATACATCCTGTAATATCTTTTCTGGATCTTCCGTGCGGGGATTATCCGATGTTACCACAGCTACATCTGCAAGTTCTGCCGCAATCTTACCCATTTTCGGACGTTTAGTGCGATCGCGATCGCCCCCACAACCAAATACACAAATCATCTTACCAGGAATAAACGGCCGAGCAGCTTTCAACAAATTCTCCAAACTGTCGGGAGTATGGGCATAATCCACAATGACGCTAATATCTTGCACAGAGTTAATTTGCACCCGTTCCATGCGTCCAGGAACGCCGGGAAATGCAGGAATAGCATTTGCTACCAATTGCAAATCTAACCCCAAATGGACAACCGTCCCCACCGCAGCTAAAAGATTTTCTAAGTTATATTGACCAACTAAAGGCGAACTAAAATCGACATTTCCTTTGGGAGTATGTAAAATTCCACTCACACCATTGGGTTGGTAATTTAAATCACTCATCCAAAAATCAGCAGTATGATCGTTAACGCTATAACTCCAAACCTGTTCTGGATTTAAAGACGCAATTAATCTTTTACCATAAGCATCATCAAGGTTAATTATTGCCTGTCCTTGCAGATAATCAGCACTAAATAACAACGCCTTCGCTGCAAAATAGTCCTCCATATCTGTGTGATAGTCCAAATGATCTTGAGTAAGATTAGTAAATACCCCCACTTCAAAAGCACAACTTAATACCCTACCCTGGGCTAAAGCATGAGAACTAACTTCCATTACCCCAGTTTCACAACCAGCATTTATGGCTTTAGCTAATTGCTGCTGCAAATCCACAGCAAAAGGAGTGGTATTAACAGCAACTTCTTCAAAACCAGGCCAGCGCGTGTAAAGTGTGCCTATTAAAGCCGTTGGTAAATTAGATTGAGTTAAGAAATATTCAATTAAGTGAGTAGTGGTAGTTTTACCATTTGTCCCTGTCACACCCACCATTTTCAGTTTTTGTCCAGGATAACCATAAAACGTTGCGGCTATTTGAGCGCAGACTCTTGTCATATTATCGGCGCTAATTACCACAGAGTTTGGTGTAGGCGGATTTTTCCCAAATGCTTCTGAGGAAACAATGGCTGCAACTGCACCAGCAGCCAAAGCACCAGGCCAAAACTCCCCACCATCTACTCTAGTTCCTGGCATTCCCAAAAACAAATCTCCCATAGTACAAGCATGGGAATTCGTTTTCAGTCCTTGAATATCAATATCCGGTATATTTACAGACTCAATCCCATCTACAGCCGCTAATAATTCCCGCAATTTCATCTAGTGAACCTCGCCACAAGCTTGTCTTGCGCTTATTTAAACATTATTTTTTATTTATTGGGAGAGATTTGCCATGGAAAACGCATATTTAATTTTTACCAGCTATTTATTAAAAAATTACCATGTCTTTTGTAGAAAAACATGGTAATTAAAGTCTCTATCTAATCCAATTAAAAATTTATACCAAACTTGCTCTAAATTCTTTGAGAATTCTACCAATTTCTACGAAAGTCTCATCTTGTGAGAGTTTTTGAAGAGTAACAGGATCACTTTCCTTGACAATGGCATTGTATGCCTCAATCGCTTCATTTAGCTTATTGATATCTACAGTTGCTAAATCACCAGCTTGAGCAACTTGAGAATCTGCTTTTAGTCCCTTAGTGCTTGCTACTAATTCAGGTGTTAACTGAGCTACAGGAGTACCTGGAGTAGATGCTTGTGTAAGTACACAAACATTTGATAGTGCAACAAATAAGGTACTTACCCGTATTGAGCTAACACCATAACCTAGTAAATTTGTTGTTGTTCTACTAGCCAACGCAGGAGTATTTCCTCCCCTGCGAGTAAACAGTTCGCGCACCTGACCTCTAATGGTAGTAGTGGTAACTGTAGTTTGGCTAAATAGATTAGTAGCAAAACTATTCAACGCAATCTGAATAGTCTGTGTAACTGTTAAAACAAAAGAACCCCGGACAGGACCGGGTGAACTAATAACCCCAGATAATCCTTGAATTACAGTTGTGGTGATTGTAGTAATAGAGAAAGTATCACCAGAAGTTGTAGATGAATCTGGAGTTGTACCAGGAACAACAACTTGACCGGCATTTGCTCTGTGAGGAAAAGCTACTAAAGAACCTAATAATAAGGAAACAAGACCCACGCTCAAGGTCAATTTTTGCTTAATCATGCTTCTGCCTTAAATTTTAGTGAAAAAACTCGGATATTAGAACTGGAAACTATAACCTGCACTGAGACTAAAACCTGCACTATTGATGTTGTCACTCACATCAGTGAAAATAGCATTAACGACTAAAGGTGTTTGTTTCAGGGGAACAAAGGACGCACCCAAGTTCAAACTACTTCCAGTCCAACTACTAATCAAAGAGGCCGCTGGAGAAAGTCTATAACCTAAACTGCCAAATAAATTAAGATCATTATCACCGCTGTTTCTTGCACCCTTGGATCTATAGCTACCAGTACCAACACCTACAGAAGCTGTTAACTGTTGAAACTGTTGGGTAACTACTCCATAGATAGTCTCTTGAGGAATATCTGCTTCTCCCCATTTAATGGCATTTGACCAGCCGATAGCTACTCCTGTTCCACTATTAGGCAGGTATTTGTGTAACTTTAATCCAATAGTTCCGCTATCACCAAAGTCACCAAAGTTAGGTTCTTGACCACCTACACTGATAATATTAGTGGCAACTTCCAAACCTACGGATTGAACTGAATTTCCTAACCCGAAACCAACGGACAAAGAACCATCTACATCACCATCAAAAGGAAAGTATAGTCCACCACCGATAAAAGCTTGTCCCCAATTTGCACCATAAGCAGTGGGAGTACCAGCACTGGAAGAAGGTGCAGCAACTAATGGTGGTTTGCCGCCTTCAACAATAGGCTCAATTAGTAGTTCCTGACGTAGTTTGTTGGATTCACCAAAAGTATCACCAACACTACCAGAGGAATCTGTTTGGGCGATAGTTTTTGGTTTTTGCTGCTGAATATCCGACAGTTTATTTGCTGGAACAAATGTATCACCTATACTGCTAGAGGAATCTGTTTGGGCGATAATTTTTGGTTTTTCTAGCTTGAGTGGTTTGCTAAATTCAACAGCAAATGCTTCTGGCTTCAGGTTCAAATCAGTGAGGACTGTTTGTTTATTATTAGTAGTTAATTCATAGCTGCTGTTTTTAGGAAATAAGCTCTCAGCAGCAGAGGCTGGCTTAAGAGAGATGGTTGTAGATAATAAAAGGCAACTCAAGAGGGGTGTGCTAATGAACCGAACCCAATTAGTTGAAATTACTTGGGAAAATTTGTGTTTAGTCAAAGTATTGCTCCTCACACTTATACACTATTAAATCATACGAAATTATACTCGTAATTCCGGGAAAAATCAAAGTTTTCTTAGTGCTAAATTTTAGCTTATAATGCTGTAATCCCCTATAGCTATATAAAGCAGGGTGCGTTCAAAATAAATGTAAGCATACCGAGCCTGGTGAGATTTAGCAAAATTCCAGTTATCTGTAGAGACTGATCATAGAAGAGTTGACAATGTAAAATCCTTACAGAAAATGTTGATAATTATGGCGAATTTATCAAAAATATCCCTATTTATGGGTTAGGCTTGTGGCTGATAACTTCCAGAAAGTTTCACAAAAAAAAGTTAAATTGACAATAGGCGAAGAAAACGGGGAAACAAAAGTGAGTGCTGGATTTGATTACGATTTAGTGATTATTGGCGCTGGTGTAGGTGGACATGGTGCGGCCTTACACGCTATCAGCTGCGGTCTAAAAACAGCGATTATTGAAGCTGCGGATATGGGAGGAACTTGTGTAAACAGGGGCTGTATTCCTTCTAAAGCATTACTGGCAGCTTCGGGAAAAGTGAGGGAATTACGCAATGCCCATCACCTCAAGTCTTTGGGCATTCAAATTGGTAATGTCGAGTTTGAGCGGCAAGCGATCGCTGATCATGCTAACAATCTCGTCTCCAAAATCCAAGGAGATTTAACCAATAGTCTCAAACGCTTGGGAGTTGATATTATCCAGGGTTGGGGTAAGGTAGCAGGTACACAAAAAGTTACCATTGTCACAGATCAAGGTGAGAAAACCATCACAGCCCAAAATATCATCCTTTCTCCCGGTTCTGTCCCCTTCGTTCCCCCAGGAATTGAAGTAGACGGCAAAACTGTGTTTACCAGTGACCAAGGCGTTAAATTAGAAACTCTCCCTCAATGGGTGGCAATTATTGGTAGCGGTTACATCGGGTTAGAATTTTCTGATGTTTACTCGGCTTTAGGTTGTGAAATCACTTTGATTGAAGCCCTAGACGAGTTAATGCCAGGATTTGACCGGGATATTGCTAAATTGGCAGAACGGGTATTAATTAACCCCCGTGATATTGAAACTAAAGTCGGTATCTATGCCAAAAAAGTTATTCCTGGTTCACCAGTAATCATTGAGTTGGCTGACTTTGAGACTAAAGAAGATTTAGAAGTTCTGGAAGTTGATGCTTGTTTAGTCGCTACAGGTCGTGTTCCCGCTACTCAAAATCTTGGTTTAGAATCTGTTAATGTCGAACTTGACCGCCGCAATTTCATTCCAGTTAATGACAATATGGCGGTATTATCAGCCGGAGAAGTTATCCCCTATCTCTGGGCTATTGGTGATGCTACCGGGAAAATGATGTTAGCTCATGCTGCATCTGCTCAAGGTATCATTGCTGTAGAAAATATTATGGGTCGTCAAAGAATAGTTGACTATCGCAGCATTCCTGCCGCTGCTTTTACCCACCCAGAAGTTAGTTATGTGGGCTTGACAGAAGCCGCCGCCGAAACTTTAGGATTAACTGAAGGTTTTGAAATTGCCACCAGTAAGAGTTACTTTAAAGGTAATTCCAAAGCCTTAGCGGAAAAAGATACTGATGGGATGACAAAGGTTATTTACCGCAAAGATACGGGCGAAGTTCTAGGAGTACATATTTTTGGACCCCATGCTTCCGATTTAATTCATGAAGCCGCAGCCGCTGTTGCTAACCGTCAATCTATCCACAGTCTCGCTTACTTGGTTCACGCTCATCCAACGCTTTCAGAAGTTATCGATGAAGCTTATAAACGAGCTTTGGTAAGTTAGTAGTCAATTGTCAGTGGTCAGTGGTCAGTGGTCAGTTGAAAAAATGGCGAAATCTAACTTCGAGAATTTGCTAGTTTACCAATTAGCAGAGAAATTAGCTGATGAGATTTGGAACATTGTTCTTCATTGGGATGAATTTCCTAAAGCAACAATTGGTAAGCAAATAGTCCGTTCTGTTGATAGTATTGGCGCAAATATTGCAGAAGGTTGTGGTAGGTATAACTTTCAGGATAATCGCCGTTTCGTTAGAATAGCGAGAGGTTCTTTAAATGAAACTAGACATTGGTTGCGACGAGCTTATAGACGAAATCTGTTAACAAATGAAGAAGTAAATAGGCTCAAACCAATCATTGATGAACTTTCTCCTAAGTTAAACGCTTATCTTAACTCCATTGGCAATATTTCAGAAAAAAACTCTGACAACTGACAACTAACAACTGACAACTAACAACTGACAACTAACAACTGACAACTGACAACTGACAACTGACAACTGACAACTAACAAATATGCAAATCCGTCGTCGTTCACCTAGCCCGGTTATTAATGTTTCTATAATTCAATATCATTCCGCTATAGAAGGGGCAGCACCAAATAATATTTTAGAAGAAATTGTTTGGCACAAAGAAACAGAAGTTGAGCAAATGCGGGAAAAACTGCCTTTGCGGGAATTGCAGAAAAAAGCCCTTACAGCCCCACCGATTCGGGATTTTGTCGCTGCTTTGCGTCAAGGTAAAACTAATCCGGCTTTAATTGCTGAAGTGAAAAAAGCTTCTCCTAGTAAAGGGGTATTAAGAGCAGATTTTGATCCAGTAGCGATCGCTCAATCTTATCAAGCAGGTGGCGCTAGTTGTCTTTCTGTCCTCACAGATGTCAAATTTTTTCAAGGTAGTTTTGAAAATCTATCTTTAGTCCGTTCTGCGGTGGATTTACCTTTACTATGTAAGGATTTTATTATCTATCCTTACCAAATGTATTGGGCGCGAATTCATGGTGCAGATGCAGTTTTATTAATAGCAGCAATTCTCAATGATCAAGATTTGCAATACTTTATTAAAATCGCTAAAAACTTGAAAATGGTGGCTTTAATAGAAGTTCATAACTTAGAAGAACTAGATCGGGTGTTAGCTTTAGATGGAGTTTCTTTAGTCGGGATTAATAATCGCAATTTGGAAGATTTTTCTGTTGATTTGCAAACTACTTGTCAGTTAATGACAGCCAGAAGTGAACAATTGCAAGCAAAGAACATCCTTGTAGTTAGTGAATCAGGATTGCATCACCCGGAGGATTTAAGTGTAGTTAAAACAGCAGGTGCAGCCGCTGTACTGATTGGTGAATCATTGGTGAAACAACCAGATCCTCAATTAGCGATCGCCAATCTATTTGCTTAATCACAAACTATTGCCTTTTGTTTCTTGCCTAACAGCAATTATTTGTTTCCTGTGTAACAATTAATTTGGGATTAGCTAAACTTTAACTAAAAGTAAATTAAAAATCCCCAAGTTGTAATTTTACAATAAACTACATGGAGCCAATTCCTTTACCCTCTCCTATCCATTACGAACTTATACTTCAACTTTTAGAAAAGCAAACAATGACTTCCATCGGTCAAAACCAAGACCTCCGCAATCAAGTCAATCAACTGATTATTACCCTGCGAAAAGCCGCATCTCAACAAAAGCGACTAGAAGAAACTTTTCAATCTTCCTCGCTAATTATTGATCACCGTTGGTCTATTAATCATGTTGGGAATAAAGTTGATTGTTCGTGATGAATATATATTTCAACAACACAAAACCATGTCGTAAAAACCATGGATTTTGTGCCAAACTTACCAGAAAAATCAATCATAAATCTAAAATTCCCAATCCAACTTTCAATAAGCTCAACCTGGTAATATACAATAAAAGCTTATTGACGACGCGCAGCGCCAAAAATACGGTGTAGCGAAACCCACAATAGATTTTGTGGGTTGTTTTTTGTGTTTTTATCCCCTGTAGGGGTTACTTTGTATTGTATTGAAATTTTAGGAAATACAAATGGATAATAAATTGATGCTGATGATTCCTGGTCCTACCCCAGTACCAGAAGCAGCTTTACTAGCATTGGCCAAGCACCCCATTGGCCACCGGACTGGTGAATTTAGTAGCATGATGGGAGAGGTGACAGAAAACCTCAAATGGTTACATCAAACAGCAAGTGATGTATTGATGTTAAACGTCAGCGGTACTGGTGCAGTAGAAGCGGGAATCATTAATTTCCTTTCTCCAGGCGATCGCATATTAGTCGGTTCTAATGGTAAATTTGGTGAACGTTGGGTAGAAGTCGGTCAAGCTTTTGGTTTAAATGTGGAAACTGTCACCGCAGAATGGGGACAACCCTTAGATCCAGCCCAATTTGCAGCCAAACTCCAAGCTGATACCAACAAAGAAATCAAAGCTGTCATTATCACCCACAGCGAAACCTCAACTGGTGTGATTAATGACCTAGAAACTATCAACCGCCACGTTAAAGAACATGGTGAGGCTTTGATCATAGTTGATGCTGTCACCAGTCTAGGGGCTTACAACGTCCCTGTAGACGCTTGGGGACTAGATGTAGTCGCGTCCGGTTCTCAAAAAGGCTATATGATTCCTCCCGGTTTAGGATTTGTCTCCGTCAGTCCCAAAGCCTGGGAAGCCTACAAAACCGCGAAATTGCCCAAGTATTACTTAGATTTAGGTAAATATCGCAAAGCTACCGCTAAAAATACCACTCCTTTTACTCCTCCTGTTAACTTAATGGTGGCACTACACACCACCTTGGGAATGATGAAGAAGGAAGGATTGGAAGGCATTTTTACCCGTCATGAACGCCAAAAAAATGCTACTCGTGCAGCAATGAAAGCGTTAAATTTATCATTATTTGCTGGTGATAATTGTGCCAGTCCTGCTATTACCGCTGTAGCTACCCCAGGAATCGAAGCAGATAAAATTCGGTCTTTGATGAAAAAACGGTTTGATATTGCTTTAGCAGGTGGTCAAGACCATTTGAGTAATAAAATTTTCCGCATAGGTCACTTGGGTTTTGTGAGCGATCGCGATATCCTGAGCTGTATCGCCTCCCTAGAAGTTGTTCTCCCAGAAGTGGGTCATGAAAGCTTCACCCCCGGTGCTGGTATCGCAGCAGCAGCAAAAGTTTTTGCCCAATAGTCATTAAACTGGTAATGGGTAATGGGTAATGGGTAATGGGTAATTGCTACTTCTTCCCTATTTACTGTCACCTGTTACCTGTCACCTGTCACCTATGCCGTTTCTAACCAATCATAAATTTGTTCTAACTGTTCTAGAGTAATTAGCCCATACTGCCAAAGAGTCATTGTTAAAGAACCGGGATCTTGATCCCGATTACGTAATGCTACAGCCAGAGAAGCCGTAGAAATTGCCAAATCTTCCTGGAGAAAATTAATCAGCCGTGAATATCTTGATGGTGTCATTTGTCTCTCACCTCCTTGGGTAGAGTGTATAGTTAGGGCTTGCTTATCCATTTCTCGGTATTGTTATAGCCAGTATCTTATTTGTTACGCTCTTGCAAGTAATTCAAGAGTTAAAAGTTGTATAGAAAAATATGTATTTTTCTCAATAACCCTTTTGTAAAGCATTAACCTTACTGAAGGTAATACTACGCCACCCTATTGATAACAATAGGGGAAAACCCTTAATACAGTAGCTCCTATATCTAGTCAGGATAAGAATTAGGAAATACTTTACCCGTGATGTTAGCGTTAGCTTTAACATCCGCTTGTTTACTTTTTTTTAAGTGACAAAGATTTCATAGCCTATACTCCGCTATTCGCGCCTATTTACACTTGCGCCAAAAGGGAGATTTTTGCTACTTCACTCTGAAGTCGTGATTTTAACTGAAAAAAACCTAAAATTCGATGTTATTCACACTACTGATAAATATTAACCTCTTCACTGCTATTTATGCTAGGTTATGTAATATTTTTTTTGTCAGAATAATTATTTATCAGTTAAAGATTCCGAATCAAGACTCATGCTATCTCCAAATCAGATCATGCTTAGACAATCCAATGCTTGATTTGACAAAAGTTATGACTCGGCGACTCCAGGGATTATTACTTGCAGAGGACTTTTTTCGCTCTTCATATAGTGGATAATCATACCCTGTTTACCGAGGGGTTAAAAAATCAATTTTGACCCTATCTCCTTTCTTTAAACCTAATTCTCCTGCTCGTCCTGATCTAAGTTCAATCACTTGATCTATGGGGACATTCGGACCATAGGTAGGACAAGGTTCTCTATCGCAAGCAGGAGCAGCTACTTGTATATACTTAACTACACCTTTCTGGAGAAATACCATATCTAACGCAACAGGTACATTTTTCATCCAAAATTGCACGGGTTGTGCTGAAGGAAAAACAAACAGCATTCCTCGGTTATCTGGTAAAGCCGGTCTATACATCAAACCCATCATTTGTTGTGCTTGTGTTTGCGCTACTTCTAACTGAATTTTTGTCCCTTGAGGAAGAGAAGCTTCAGCCGAAATTGGTAAATTTTGACCTGCATTTACTGGTACTTGGGTTTGTGATTCTATTGTCACAGAGGGAGATTTAGCTGTTGTGGGTGGTGAACAGGCCATTAGTAGAATACTGAGTAATATTGAACAAAAACTAAGCCAAGAAATCATAAGTAATACCAAGAACAGGAAATAGGGTACAAGAATTAGGGAAAAAGTGATAATTTTCCTAAATCACCTCTTCCCTAATCGCCACGAGCTTATGTACTGGAATTTAGATTTTGATTATTCTACTTAATTTCTGCAAAATTGCCCACAAATTTAGATTTTATTTCTCGTTTCTCGATTTCAAGAGTCTCTTAATACATAACCTACACCGCGCACTGTTTGAATCAGGCGTTTTTGGCCTTCTTCCTCTATTTTGAGGCGAAGATAACGAATATATACTTCAATGACATTAGACTCACCCATAAAGTCATAACCCCAAACATTTTCTAAAATTTGTTCACGGGTTAATACTTCACGGGGATGTTCCATTAAGAATTTTAAGAGTTCAAATTCTTTCATGGTTAAGTCAATGGCCTTGCTGTTGTAAATAGCGCGACGTGTTCCTATATCCAATACCAAATCGCCAAAGCGTAATTGTTCTGTGGTATCAATATCAGGTTTGAGATAGAGACGAATTAGCTTTAAAAAATCTTCTGAACGATAAGGTTTTAGGATGTAATCGTCAGCACCAGCATCTAGACAAGCTACACGATCATCTACGGTATCTCTAGCCATTAAAACCAGTACAGGAGAACGATTACCCATGTTTCTGAGATTTTTACATAGAGATAGTCCTGATTCTCCCACTAGCATTCTATCTACAACAATTAGAGCGGGTTGACGATGGTTAGAACCACCATAATCATCACGACAGTATTCTAGTCCATTGGCTGCATCATGAGTCACAATTGCATCATAGCCAGCTTCTTGTAAGTCAAAAGCTAACTGATTAGCTAAAGTTTCATCGGGTTCAATTACCAACACAAAAACAGAGGAATTTTGAGCAGCTATCATAGCAGTCTGGGTGATTGGATTGGGAATTTGAAATTTTTATACCAATTTGCATCATGATTGCAACTAATGAAAAGACACAAAGCCGATGCAGTCTGCCTTTGACAATCAAAAATCTCAAATGATATACAGTAGAATTCAACGAGTCAGGATGAAAAGTCAGTTGATGTTTAACGCTAGAGTCATGTTTTAATTGTCAGTTTGTACCTCATGTACCTCATGTACCTGCAATATGCAGTAACTACTAGATTCTAACTCTTGACTTCTGACCGAATTTTAGATTTCAAATTGAGAATTCTGGCTTGAATGATTCAAAATCTCCAATTCATACGCTGGTTTTAAGTATGGGAAAAATCCCAATTCTCTTGCCGAAGCGCCAGAATTAAAGAATGGAGTCAAGCTAAAATTTAAAATTGTTTGACTCGTGTTGAATTATTCCCAATACCATCACCTGACGAGTAATTCTGGAAAAACACTCAAAACTGAAGTTTTTACCAATAATCACTGACAACTAAGGCAATTCTACTGAATTGGGTTTAGCAATATGCGGTAAACCCCAACCTAATTTTTCTCGGAGAACACGGAAAAACTCTGGTGGCTGGAGACGAATAAACCGGGCGCTATAGGGCGATCGCTCCATATATACCCGATCTTCTGGCAAAATATAACATCCACCATTTCCATCTACTACCATCACTAATCGCGGAATATTAACAGGATAGATATTAACTGGTTCATTATCGGGAAACACCAAAGCCCTAGAAGCTAGGGAATGGGGACAAATGGGTACTAACTGTAATACAGGGACACCAGGAGTAATTACTGGTCCACCTGCGCTTAATGAATAAGCTGTAGAACCCGTAGGGGTGGAAACAATAATCCCATCAGCCGCAATATCCACTGGTGAATGTCGCCCCACTGCAATTTCAAAATGGCACATACAAGTTAAAGGTTCTCGATGTAGCACCATTTCATTTAAACAAAGGGCTTCCCATGTCACTGCATCTCCCCGGAGAACTTTGACAGTGAGCATGACTCTATCTTCAATTTCGTATTCACCCGCCATTACTTGTTCTATGGCTTGGGGCAATTGGTTGAGATAAGTTTCCGTCAAAAATCCCATGTGACCAGTATTAACTGTCAGCATGGGTATACCACAGGGGGCGACTAGGCGTGATGCTGCTAACACAGTTCCATCTCCCCCTAACACCACTGCAAATTTCATATCTGAGTCAAAGCCAGGGGGCGTAAGACCTTCAATAGGGGTGTGACAAACAGGACTGTCTGGTTGAGGATAGCCTAATATACCACCGATACTCGCGGTGACACAGACATCCCAACCAGCCGCGGTGAGTTTGTCTTTCAGTTCGATAGCGACATGACTCGCTACCGGTTTAACGTCGTTATAGATGATGCCTGCTTTCGGCACAGTTTACAATTCCATACCCAAATATTGAATGTTTTTAACACATTTTGGACTACTATATAGCATTCCTCAATCATTTGTGAGAAATCTATTGTCTATGTCTATCTTTCTAGCTATTGATTTTGGAAGATTGTTTAAAGGGAGTTTTTTTACTTTTCTGCTTTTTGGTTTTAGCTTTCTCATAATCTAACTCTTTCAGCTTCTTCATAATCCGGCTGAAGTATTCTTGGAGGTAAACTTCCAGGGTGGTAGTTTGTTCTTTATCTAACCCAAAGACAGTATATACTTCGTCCATTGTTTCTGAATTTAGAGCTTTCCCACTGGCTAAAACTTCGGTAAAAGCTAATCTATCAGCCACATTCCATCCCCACTGAAAGAAACGTAAACAGTTCTGCACAGTCCGCAGTAAGCCTATGGGCATCCGTGTTACTTTTGCATCTCTATCAGATAACCGTTCACAAAGATTAATAATTTCCTCTGCACTCCAAGCGCGAGTTCCCACGACAGGGAAGGCTTGTTTTTCGGTTTCTGGCACACTCAAAGCCCGAACAGCGAATTTAGCAATGTCTTGGGTGTCCATATAGGCAATAGGCGAAGATGTACCTGTTACCCACACAGGCTGTTTTTCAAGAATAGGTATACCATACTGACCAATTAACCCTTGCATAAAGCCGGCTAACCGTAAAATGGTATAATTTAAACCTGATTCTGCTAAAAATGCTTCTGTACATCGCTTAATTTCCATCAGCGGTACATTCGGGTATTTATCGGCATCGAGAATTGAAAAGAAAATAAATCTTTCTACACCAGCAGTTTTAGCTGCTTGAATTAATGCTACTTTCCCATCCCAGTCAACCTGTTTAATAGTCAGTGAATCTGTAGCACGGGATGTAGCAGCATCAATGACTGCGGTTACACCTACTAAGGCCTCTGGTAAGGTTTGAGGATTACATAAATCTCCCCTTACCAGTTCTGCACCCCATTCTTTCAAAAAAGCAGCTTTTTTAGGACTCCGAACGAGACAGCGGACTTTGTAACCTTCATCAATTGCGCGACGAGCCACTTGTCTTCCCAAGGTGCCAGTTGCACCGACTATTAATAATGTCATGGGGTTGGTTATATATTTTAATGTTTATGAAAAGAATCTTAACAGAATTAGTTATCTAAATAAAACTTTACATCTTTTTAAGGAGAAAGAAGTCGTAGGGGCGAAGCATTCGGGGGATAAATTATCCATTTTTGTCAAGGCTATTTTCCGAATGCTTCGCCCTTACAGGAGTCAGACGAAACAAGAAAGAAATTTTTTCCCCTGCGCCCTGCGCCCCTGCCCTCTATTCTTCTGCGCCTTGAATTTTAAGTAAGAAAGCACCAATTGCCCAACCTACAAAGATTAGACCGAAAGATAGCATCGCTGCATTTAAGATTTCGCCACCCATTTGCTGTAATTCTCCCTTATGGATTGTTGATTTATGTGTCTTGTCTCTAATGCTGAACTTGATTTGAAGGCTCAAATCTCATTTTCAACTTTGAGGACTCAGGTAAACTTGGTCTATTCGCATGATTGAGTTAGACCTTCGTCAATAATTCTAAACCAATTCAGGGGTGATAATTGAGGATAGGCTGGGAAATCCCGCCCCCATAACATGACTAATGACCAATGAATAATCAAAATAAACGTATACGGTTGGCACTGACGCTTGGAGATCCAGCAGGTATTGGTTCTGAAGTAATTTTAAAGGCTTTAACAGATCCAGAAGTTACTCAAAACTGTGATCTGGTAGTGGTGGGTAGTAGAACTTTATTAACTAAAAATTATGAACATATTAGTAAAAATACTGACAATTCTCTAGCTTTGGTGAATCCTGCTGATTTGTCTATGATTGATATTCCTACTGCTGGGGAAATTATTAATGGTGTAGGGAATGCGGCTAGTGGTGCAGCTAGTTTTGCTTATATGGAAGATGCGATCGCTCAAACTTTGGCGGGTGAGTTTGATGGGATTGTGACAGCACCTATTGCTAAATCGGCTTGGAAGGCAGCGGGTTACAATTATCCAGGACAAACGGAACTTTTAGCCCAAAAGGCTGGTGTTGAGCGTTTTGGGATGTTGTTTGTGGGGCGATCGCCTTTTACTGGCTGGACACTCCGCGCTCTACTTGCTACCACACATATTCCTTTACGTCAAGTAGCTGATACTTTAACACCGCAATTATTAACTTTGAAATTAGATTTGCTGGTGGAGTGTTTAGAAAATAATTTTGGGATTAAAAATGGGAGAATTGCGATCGCTGGATTAAATCCCCATAGTGGAGAAATGGGACAATTGGGAACAGAAGAAATTGATTGGCTAATTCCCTGGTTGGAGTCAGAACGCCAAAAACGTCCCCATTTAAAGCTAGAAGGACCTATACCCCCTGATACAATGTGGGTTAAACCGGGTATTGCTTGGTATGGTAATTCTGTGATCAAAAATCCGGCTGATGCTTATTTAGCACTTTATCACGACCAAGGTTTAATTCCGGTGAAGTTAATGGCTTTTGATCGGGCTGTAAATACTACCATTGGTTTACCGTTTGTGAGAACTTCCCCAGATCATGGAACAGCGTTTGATATTGCGGGAAAAGGGATTGCTGATGCGACAAGTATGAAAGCAGCGATTCAATTAGCGGTAGAGTTGGTGAAGCAGAAAGTATAGTTTAAATGTATAGGGGTAAAAAAAGCGCAACTCTTACCTATAGAATTAAACGTAGGACTTACGCACAAGTCACGAAAGAACGAACCACGAAGGAACGAAGGACACGAAGACAAGAGGGTTTCAGAGATATTTTGCGTAAGTCCTAAAACGATTAGGCAATTTTGGCTATACCCCCCCTGAAAATCAAACCCAGAAAGATATAGGTTAGGAGTGTAGTCGCTTATAAGACAAGCACATGAATATCCAACCTAGAGAAATTCAAAAATACCTAAAAGTAGATGGGACAAATCCTTTTGATAATTGGTTTGATTTTCTACGAGATAGAAGAGCAAAAGCTAAAATTAGAGCCAGACTTGACAGAGTTGAAGATGGTAATCTAGGAGACTGTAAGTCCGTTGGAGAAGGTGTATTTGAACTGAGAATAGACTATGGACCAGGCTACCGGATATACTTTGGACAGGAAGGATCAAAAATTATTTTGCTCTTGTGTGGTGGTGACAAAAACACACAGATCCAAGATATTCGTAAAGCCAAAGAATATTGGGAAGATTATCGGAGTCGAGACAATGCCTAGAAGTACAAGTTATCACGTCAAACTAATTAAAGACTTACAAGATCCTCTAGAAGCAGCAGCTTATATTGAAGTCGTTATAGAAGAAGGTGATCCTAATATGTTAAATAAAGCACTCAAAAATGTAATTGAGGCTCAAGGTGGAATTGATAGATTTTCAGAGACAGTACAGCAATCCTATAATAAATTTGCACAAATTCTTGCTGAAAAAGGAGAAATTGAGTTTTATGCTTTGACTAATGTACTTAATGCTTTGGGATTGCAGTTAGCAGTAACAGTGAAGTCAGCTTGAATTATTCAAATCATGAAACTATTGTTAATTTTACAATCACCGAAAAATGGTCAGAAGGCCAAACTCCTTCCCACTGTTGACTGTCAATAATAACTTGTTCTGTTTGGAAAGAGCGATCGCAATATATAGTATCAATAGCATCCCAAGCAGCACCTGTAAAATCGTGAAAGGTTTTTTGTTGTTCTAGAGGAAGAGTAGCTAAAGGATCTTGTAATTGTTTACCATTAGCTAAAGGTGATAGGAAAATTTGTCGTTCTGGGGTGTGAGGATTGGCGTTAAAATCTCCTGATAACAGTAAATAATCTTCTGGTGGAAATTGGGCTAAACGTTGACTAATTAAAGCTGCACTTAATTCTCTAGATTTGGCATTTTCATGATCTAGATGGGTATTTACAAGAGTTAGAAAAATACCAAGATTACTAACTTCAAAATTACCCCAAGTTGCCATACGTGGTAAACGAGTTCCCCAAGTAATACTACCAGGAATTTCTGGAGTATCACTGAGGTAAAAATCTTGTGTTTGCTGAAGCTTCAGGCGTTGAGGCTTGTAGAAAATTGCACAATGTTCGCTTTGTCCTGTCCCCGTGCGATCGCCCCCAATAATTTTATATTCTGGTAAAAGTGCTTGTAAATCTCTCAGTTGATGGGTTTTTCCCTCCTGCGTACCCATTAAATCCGGTTGGTAGTGCTGGATTAAAGAAGCGATCGCACCTACACGCTTTGTCCACTGACGCACCCCTGAATCTGGTTTGTCATAGCGGAGATTAAAGGTCATTACAGTAATTTGCATTGATATTGTTTTAAGCTGAAGATGGGGAAATATTTTGAGAATATCTTGTAAAGGAGAAAAATTAAAGCCTTTATCTGAGGCTTGAATAGACATCAATCCCTGACTGGCTTTAGCTTCACCATCTCTGAATTAATCACACTGATCATCTAATCAAGCCCCAATATAAACACTTAGGTAATGCACGTATTAAACCAATTTTTGCAGCGATACCTGCGGTGGGCGTAGCGATCGCCACAATCCTGTTTGCAAAAGTTTAAACTTTGGTGTTTTCTGGTGGATCAAATTTATAACCATAACCCCGCACCGTTTTAATAAACTCCGGCATACTAGAATCAACTTCCATTTTCTTCCGCAACTGACCAATATGGACATCCACAACTCGTCCATCTCCCACATAGTCACAACCCCAAATCTTTTGGATCAGTTGAGCGCGACTCCAGGCTTGTCCAGGATGGTTAGCCAAAAAATGTAAGATATTAAACTCTAAGGCTGTTAATGCTAAAGGTTTATCATTGAGCGTTACCTCTCGCGCCTCTGAGTTAATCGCTAACTGGTTAAAAGTGAGTCTTTGAGAAGAATGGGGCTGAATATAGCGGACACGCCTTAACAGGGCTTCTACCCTGACTTCCACCTCGGCTAGACTAAATGGTTTAGTTAAAAAATCATCCGCACCAGCCGCCAGGACTTTAATTTTATCCGCTTCATCATTGCGACTAGTGAGCATCATTACTAAAACATTGGTACGACTCTGCATTTCTTGGCAAAGTTTATAACCATTTGCATCTGGTAAATTCCAGTCTAGAATCACTAACGCAGGATTCATTTTATCAAATAACGCCATGGCGTTTTTACCATCCGCTGCTGACTCTATTTGATATTTCCGACTTAAAAAACGCTGAATGAGGTTGCGGACACTGAAATCGTCATCAACAACCAGAATCTTAGGATTAGTTGTAGGCAGGTTATCCATAATGCAATCTATTGTTATTTTGGCAATTTGCTGTAGCGATAGATGCTGGTTAAGTTAGGTTCTTAAAGGTGAATTTACTCTCCATTCCTTGTCAATTAGCTATTTCAGGCAGAATGTAGGAAAAAAGGTACTTGTAGTGTATTTACTTGTGTGATTTAAAGAAAATAAACTAATTAACTGTATCCACTGAGATTGACTATGACCCTGACTCGTTTTGAAGATATGTGTCGTATGTATGTACACTAAATTTTCCATGAAGTTTATGCAAACTTTAGATATTTTACTCTTTAAAAAGAGTATAAGTAATGTACAATTTTGGTATTTTTTCAAGATTTTTTAGTATAAATTCAGATATATAACCGAAAATAAGGTAAAAAAGTTTTTTGTGTTCTTCTTGGCACTACACTACCAGTAGAATTTCAATAATTGACAATTGACAATTAATTACCTTACTCTGGAAATGTGATGATTGAGAAAGAAGAATTTTTTGGCTTTTTTCTGCGTTCGGAGTTTCTCAGGGGTTGATATATTTTTAATATCAGGAAATACCCGACTTCTCTAAAAAATCGGGTATGTTGTTGTGTAAATTAAATTGAGGATTGCTACAACAATCCTACACCTAAGTATTAATACTGAGGAACAGAAGCATCTACTTCTTGACTCCAAGCATTAATTCCCCCTTTTACATTTGTGCCAGTAATTCCCGCTTCCTTGAGAATACCCAAGGCTTTTGCAGAACGTCCACCCATTTTACAATGAGCAATTAAACGGTGTCCGTTGAGTAATTCTTTTACCTTAGCCACACCATCACCATTTTCAATATCTGGCAATGGTACTAACACTGAACCCGGAATTTTAGCAATTTCATACTCATGAGGATTACGCACATCTAGCAGCACAAAGTCCTTTGCACCACTATCTAATAATGTCTTCAATTCCTTCACGGTCATTTCTTGAATTTCCATCTGCTGTTTCGCTTCTTCTGCTTGAGCTTGGGGAATACCACAGAATTGTTCGTAATCTATGAGCTTGTCAATAATTGGACGGATAGGATTAGGACGCAGTTTCAACTCCCGGAATTTCATATCCAAGGCATTGTAAAGCACCAGTCTACCACTGAGGGTAGTACCATTACCCAGGATAATTTTCACGGTTTCTGTGGCTTGAATAATCCCAATCATCCCTGGTAAAATTCCCAGCACACCACCTTCTGCACAAGAAGGAACCATTCCTGGTGGTGGGGGTTCTGGATATAAATCCCGATAGTTGGGACCACCTTCATAATTAAAGACGGTTGCTTGTCCTTCAAAACGGAAGATAGAACCGTAAACGTTAGGTTTATCTAACAATACGCAAGCGTCATTGACTAAATACCGAGTTGGGAAGTTATCAGTTCCATCAACAACGATATCGTAAGGACGAATAATATCGAGGGCGTTTTCTGAACTCAGACGAGTTTCATGCAAATCAACCTGACAATGGGGGTTAATTTCATGAATCCGGTTTTTTGCTGATTCGATTTTCGGTTTACCTACCCAAGATGTTCCATGAATAACTTGACGTTGCAGGTTGGAGGTATCCACAATATCAAAATCAACAATACCAATTCTGCCTATACCTGCGGCTGCAAGATATAACAGTAATGGTGAACCTAGTCCACCTGTACCAATACACAATACACTGGCGGCTTTTAGGCGTTTTTGTCCTTCCACTCCCACTTCTGGCAAAATTAAGTGGCGGGAATAACGTTCGTAGTCGTCTTTTGTCAACTGGATTTCATCCAGATTGGGATTTAGCATAGCAGTTGTATGAATCAGCGCGGAGTATTAATGTTAACTTAAAATTGCTAATTTTATTAGTTTAATTGTCTCGATTTGAAACTGGTGGTTGTCATCAAGAATCCTGCTTTGCAGTTCACCAGGTTGATTATTTTGTACGGATATTATCACATAAGAGTATTTTGGACAAGGACATATCCTATTTATTTTATAGCAATTTGATCTCCTAGCTTTGGCTAAACCAAATCATTTTTCTCATTTAGCCAAATAGTTGCCAAAATGGGGATTTTCACCCCTCTCTACTAGCTACCTATATTCCTCAACGCAGACCAACTACTAGCAATAGGCATTCTCCAACCAGTCCCAAAAGCGCGGTCAGTAATTTTTAATCCCGGTGCAGCTTGTCTGCGTTTAAATTCCGCACGAGATAATAATTGTAATACCCTATCCACAATTGCCGGTTCATGACCTGCGCTAATAATTTGTGCTGCTGATTGATGTTGATGAATCAAACGGTCGAGAATATCATCTAAAATTTCATAAGGTGGTAAAGAATCTTGGTCAACTTGACCAGGTTTAAGTTCCGCACTAGGCGCTTTAGTGAGAATATTTTCGGGAATAACTTCTTTTTGTTGATGAGAATTTAACCATTTACAGATAGAATAAACGCGGGTTTTCGGAACATCAGCAATAACCGCTAAACCACCATTCATATCACCATAAAGAGTACAATAACCAACTGCAACTTCTGATTTATTGCCAGTAGATAAAAGCAAATAACCGAACTTATTAGAAATTGCCATTAATAAATTACCACGAATGCGAGATTGCAGATTTTCTTCCGCAATCCCAAATTCTGTGCCGGCAAATAACTCACCAAGAGAGTTATCAAAACTTTGCATTAATTCCCCAATGGGTAAAATCTGGGTTTGAATATCTAAATTTGCTGCTAATGCTAAAGCATCACTAATAGAATGTTCAGAACTATAGGGAGAAGGCATTAACACACCAATCACATTTTCTTTCCCTAATGCGGCAGTCGCAATAGCCGCAACCAAAGCAGAATCTACTCCCCCACTTAAACCCAACAATACTTTAGAAAAGCGACATTTACCAACATAATCTTTTACTCCCAAAACTAAAGCATTCCAAATTTCCTCATCTTCAGATTCATTAGCAGGAGAAATATCAGCTAATTCTAAATCTTGTTTATCGGTATTAAATTCAACAGTCAGAAAATCAGAAACAAAACCCTTAGCCCGACAAACAATTTCACCTTGTTTATTTAAAGCAAAACTCCGTCCATCAAAAATCAAATCATCATTTCCACCAACTTGATTAGTATAAATAAGAGGCTGTTGGAAATTAGCAGCAGTATGTTTTAACATCGCTTCTCGCAGATGTTGCTTACCAACGGTATAGGGTGAAGCGGATAAATTCACAATTAAATCTACACCCAAATTTGCTAAATCAGCAATAGGATTAACTGCGTAACTCCGCTTACCCCAAAATTCCTCATCATTCCATAAATCTTCGCAAATTGTCACACCAATATTGAGATCATCTAATTTAAAATAATTGGCTTCTAGTCCTGGTTCAAAATAGCGTTTTTCATCAAAAACATCGTAAGTTGGTAATAACCTTTTATGGAAAATTTGTTGAATGTTTCCTGATGTTAATAAAGCAATACTATTAAATAAATTTTTCTCTCCAGTAATATGTGCTTGGGAATTTTTAGCAACCGTTCCCACTAATACAGCTAAATCTTCTGGTAAATCTTTGGCTAATTTTTGCAATGTCTGATCTATTGCATTTATAAAACTAGGATTTAGTAATAAATCTCTGGGTGGATAACCACAAATAGATAACTCAGGTGTTAATAATAAACGCACACCCGTTGACGCTGCTGCTTGTGCCATTTCCAGGATTTTTTGGGCATTTCCTGTTAAATCACCAATAATAGGATTAATTTGAGCGATCGCGATTTTCATAATTTATCTGCGTTTATTTGCGTTCATCTGCGTTTAATTATTCTTCCTTAAATAAACACCAACGGTTTATCTTTAAATGGTGCAAAAGCTTCCTTATCAAACTTATACAAACTCGCAGGACGACCTGCACCTCGTGATACTTTAATTCCAGTATCTGACAGAAAACCTAACTTGAGTAACCGCGCTCGAAAATTAGAATAATCTGCAAAATTTTCGCCTAAAACGGTGGTATATAGTTGATACAAATCGTTTAAAGTAAAAGTTTCTGGTAAGACTTCAAAAGCTACAGGACTATACTCTAATTTGTTTTTTAATCTTCTATGTCCATAGGTGATAATTTCATTGTGGTCAAATGCTAATTGGGGTAATTGTTTAACAGGATACCAAGCAATACCAGCGACTTTATCAGCAATTAATTCTGCTTCTTCAAACCTGACTAAAGCAAAATAACTAACTGATAAATAACGGACTCCATAACTATCAATTTCTTCTCTAGGATCACGATTTGGACCACCAAAAGTATAAAGTTGTTCTAAATAAAGATTATTCACCTTTATTTTCTCAGCCATAATCCGATAAGCAGCATCTTCTAAAGATTCTCCTTGACGGACTAAAGTACCGGGAAGACTCCAATAATTTAAAAATGGTTCTTGCTGTCGCATGACTAAGAGAACTAACAGCCGATTTTGGGCAGTATCTACAGAAAAAATTACATTATCAACACCAACTTTAAAGTCAGCTAAAGGTTGTTGATTTATGGAATTTAGAATCTTTTTTGGGTTACGTATTGGCATTCGTACAAATGCTGTTGATGAATATAATCAAGTACAGGAGGTGTGAGAGTATTAGTATCTCCTTGTTCACGAAAAGCGGTCGAGGAAACATCTAAACCAATTAAATTAGCAATGGCAATTTTTCCTCCTATTTGTTTAACTTTTTCTAAACTAGCATTATCTATTACATATCCTGGTCTGGGAATGACCAGTAATTGCACTTGTTGTAATAAATGTTGAACGTGATACCAACGCGGTAATTGATTGACTAAATCAGCACCAATTACTAAAGTATATTCAATATTTTCACCCCATTTAAATTTGGCTTTACCTACAGTTTCTAGAGTTTTCCAACTACTTAAATCCTGTTCTAAGGCAATATTTTGGTTGGCGACATTGATATCTTTAATTAACAGTTCTAACATTGCTGCCCGATGTGGTAAAGGCGTTTGCTGGGATTTTAAAGGATTATCCGCAGCCCACACAGCCACCCAATCATAATGTTTAGATAACCACTTGAGAATTATTAAATGTCCAGCAGTTGGAGGATCTGCACTTGTCCCAAACAAAGCAATTTTCATGATTTTTGAGGCTTATTTGCTCATTAATTTGATTTACATAACTAACGCAAAATATCTTTAAAACTCTCTTATCTATCCCTAACGGGACGCTTCGCGAACGTTTACTTCGTTCCTATGCCTTCGGCACGCTTCGCGAACGTGGTTTATTTTCTTTTCGTTTTTTCTGTCAATTTCTGTAATGATTCGGAAATTTCAATTTTGACAGAAATGGGATTTTCTAATCTGCGTGTTTCTTCAGATAAACTAGCAACTGAAGCCTTAGTGCGTTGACGAATCATTGTTAAAGTTTCTGGAGATTGTAATTGTTTACCATCTTTCATTACTAACTGTAATAATGGTTTTTCATTTTCAGAATTTTCAGCTATTAAGCCCAATCTATCTTTCTCTAATTTACCTGCTGTAAATGAGCGAAAAATTTGTTTTTTACCTGGATAAGTGAATTTACCACTTGACTCTTTCATGACGGGGATTCCATCAATATCCACAAGTTTATAAACTCCATTTACTGGTGAACCTGTAACTAATTTTGTTCCTAATCCATAACTATCAATTTCTGCTCCTTCTTTTCTCATTCTACTAATTTCCCATTCATCTAAATCGCCACTAGCAAATATTGAAATATTCGGTAAGAGCGATCGCACTTGTTTTGATAAACTGACTAAATCTCCAGAATCTAACCTGACTCCAGATAATTCCATTTTGCCAGAATTCACCTTTTCTGCTAATTTCTCCGCAGCCGCAACCGTGTCATAAGTATCAATTAATAAGGGCGCACCGGGAAAATATTGATGAAATGCTGTAAAAGCTTGTTCTTCGCTCCCTTCTAAAGCTGATAAAGCCATGACTAAAGCGTGTGCCATTGTACCACTTGGTTTTTGTCCTAGCTGTAGCGCAGCTAACACATTAGAGGTGGCATCTAAACCACCAGCTAAAGCCGCCCGTGCCGCCCAAAGAGAGGCTTGGGGGCTAAAAGCTCTTCGCGTCCCAAATTCTAAAAGAGTAGCTTTTTCACCCGCTATATCCCGTAATCTTGCGGCTCTAGTGGCAATTAATGTTTGATAATTAAGAGTATTTAAAAGATATGTTTCTACTATCTGCGCTTGCCATAATGGTGCTTCTATTCTCAACAGGGGTTCATTTGCAAATACCGCTGTTCCTTCAGGAATAGCCCATACATCTCCAGTAAAACAACCTTCCCGCAAAAGTTGCCAAAAACCCGGATTTGCATGGGAAAAAATGCCCGTTTTTTGCAAAGCTACAATTTGCAATTCATTAAATCTGAATTTAGTCAAATATTCCAAAGCTTGCGCTAAACCCATTGCTATTAAATAGCCAAAACCATCAGGTAAGCGTCTGACAAATAACTCAAAACTGGATGGCTTTTGTTCTATACCTTCACCCACATAACAAGCTGTCATTGTGAGTTGATACAAATCCGTTAGCAAGCTATAGTCCTCAGAACTGAGATTTAGTTCGGGATTTTGAGAGCTTTTCTTTTCATAGTTTATATCTGGGAAAGTTGTCATCTGAGATTCCCCCTACCAAAAATGCTTCTTCATTTATGGTAAATCTTACCATAAATAATGTCAAGTCTTAGTTAATAAATAGTGGTAAATTCCCCAAAAGCCTATATTGACAAGGGTATTAAGATATTTTTTTAATTATTTTACATTTCTTAATAGTAAAACCTATAATTTTGTTCTCAAAAACCCGATTATAATTTTTCAGTTACAATTAGAATTAAAGAGAAAAGTTAGAAAAATCTTGATTATAAAGTATTGCAAAGTTATCTAAAAAATATTGTGTTGAGTATAGATATATGGAGAATATGAGCAGATAGCTAATCATCGTATTAAAGTATAGATATCACCGATTAAAAACCTGAAAAAAGGGGCTTTAAGATTATGGCTATTTACAGAATGGTTGCTAATATGGCTCAATTTATTTCTGAAGGCTTTATGCGGATTTTCACCCCTACTAATGATGCCTATCCTGTGATTGGGGTGCAACCTTTTACAGGTAATCTATATAAAAGAGGTAGAGCAGCTTGGTAGGTATTGACTTCGTAAAACTTAAGCTACTTTTAAATAATCAGAATAGGGATACTGTCAAACTTTTGATGTGTCCCTATTTTTTATTATTTAACCCTAAACAGGTTTGTAGTGAGGACTTTAGTCCTCATTTAAAGGCTGAAGCCCTTACTACCAAATTATCTCAATATTTTTTACATTACTTAATCTAAGTTGATTTATTTTTGTCTAGTTACTAAACTATGGAACGAGTGATCAAAAGTGGAATTGGCTGGCGAATAGGTTGGAATCCAGACGCACCAGAATTTAAAGGACTAATTGGTACAGAAGATTGGGCAATAGAATTGACAGAAGCTGAATTAAACGAATTTTGTCGCCTTCTTCATCAGCTTGCAGATACAATGAAGCACCTAGCGACAGAATTAATGGCAGAGGAAAAAATTGCCTGTGAAGCCGAAAGCAACTTACTATGGATGGAAGTAGAAGGTTATCCCCATGCCTACAATCTGCGCTTCATTCTCAATACAGGACGTGGAACAGAAGGTGCATGGGCAGCCGCTGCTGTAACTGAGTTATTGCAAGCAACAAGAATGCTCAAAGTTTTTTGAAAAACCCCTTGCTATTTTCCCGAAACTTGTGATATCTTTGTAAGAGTGACTGAATTAATTTTAGATGCACAAATTTGGAAAATCCCCAACTCCAGAATTCTAAAGTTACCAGTTTGCATTTACGGGGCGTAGCGCAGCTTGGTAGCGCGCCACTTTGGGGTAGTGGAGGTCGTGGGTTCGAATCCCGCCGCTCCGATTTTATTAATTTTCGATTTTATTGACCAAAAACATCTCAATTGTGGCAATCTGAGAAGCAGAACCCTTGCAATTTGATATTTTAGCTACAGAAAATCTACCAGTTTAGATTATGCAAACTCTGCCAACTCTTGAAACTAATAAGACCACATCTAGTCAACCAGCCTTTGACACCACCATCAAACGTCGCAAAACCCGTCCTGTAAAAATCGGAGATGTCACCATTGGGGGAGGATACCCAGTAGTGGTACAGTCAATGATTAATGAAGACACCCTAGATATAGATGGTTCAGTTGCGGGTATTCGTCGTCTCCATGAAATAGGCTGCGAAATTGTCCGCGTTACAGTCCCCAGTCTTGGACACGCTAAAGCTTTAGCGGAAATCAAACAAAAATTAATCAAAACTTACCGTGATGTGCCAATTGTCGCCGATGTCCATCACAACGGGATGAAAATTGCCTTAGAAGTTGCCAAACATATCGAAAAAGTCCGAATTAATCCAGGATTGTATGTATTTGAAAAACCAAATACCAGCCGCACCGAATATACAAAAGCTGAATTTGATGAAATTGGCGAAAAAATCCGCGAAACCTTAGCACCGCTGGTAATTTCCTTGCGTGATCAAGGTAAAGCCATGCGAATTGGCGTCAATCATGGTTCTTTAGCCGAAAGAATGCTATTTACCTATGGTGATACTCCAGAAGGAATGGTGGAATCAGCTATAGAATTTATTCGTATTTGTGAATCTTTGGATTTTCACAATGTGGTAATTTCCATGAAAGCCTCACGAGTTCCGGTTATGGTGGCTGCATATCGTCTCATGGCCAAACGCATGGATGATTTGGGTATGGATTATCCTCTACATTTAGGCGTAACAGAAGCAGGTGATGGTGAATATGGCAGAATCAAATCTACTGCCGGTATTGCCACATTACTAGCTGACGGCATTGGTGATACAATCCGCGTATCTTTGACAGAAGCACCAGAAAAGGAAATTCCGGTTTGTTACAGCATTCTCCAAGCTTTGGGTTTGCGGAAAACAATGGTTGAGTATGTTGCGTGTCCTTCTTGTGGACGGACTTTATTTAATCTAGAGGAAGTGCTGCACGTAGTCCGAGAAGCCACTAAACACTTGACTGGTTTAGATATCGCTGTCATGGGTTGTATCGTCAATGGTCCAGGAGAAATGGCAGATGCTGACTATGGCTATGTTGGTAAAACCCCTGGTTATATTTCCTTGTATCGTGGACGGGAAGAAATTAAAAAAGTCCCAGAAACACAAGGTGTAGAGGAATTAATCAACCTCATTAAAGCCGACGGACGTTGGGTTGATCCATAAATCAGGTGATTGGTGATAGGTGACAGGTGACAGGTGACAGGGAGTAGGGGAAAGAATTTCCTAATGACAACGGACAACTGACGACTGACAACGGACAACTGACGACTAACAACTGACAACTGACAAATTACCCATTACTAATTACCCATTACCAATCACCAATCCCTGTGTTAGATTGAGCATACTTGATATATATTTTTTCATTAACATAACCGTCATTATGGTAATTACAAAAAGTAAGCTGGTTTTAAGTGCTACGGTAGTAACGCTTTCGACGATCGCTGTTACTAGTCTTGGTATTCACTCAAGTGGTCAAGCTTTATTTCAAGATAGTCACAAGGATTTAGTTGATGAAGTTTGGCAAATTATTTACTACCGATATGTAGATGGCACTTTTAATCAAGTAGATTGGCAAGCTGTTCGTAAAGAATATTTAAGCAAGTCTTATACTGATAAAAAAGAAGCTTATACGTCCATTCGGGAAATGCTCAAAAAGCTGGAAGATCCTTACACCCGCTTCATGGACCCAGATGAATTCAAGAATATGCAAGTTGATACTTCTGGAGAACTTACAGGTATTGGTATCACTATCAGTCAGGATGAAAAAACCAAACAATTGGTTGTTATTGCCCCCATTGAAGATACACCTGCATTTAAAGCAGGTATTTTAGCTAAAGATGCCATTATCGAAATTGATGGCAAAAGTACCAAAGGCATGGATACTAATGATGCAGTATCCCTCATTCGTGGTGAAGCAGGAAGTCGGGTGAAGCTGACAATTCTGCGGAATGGGCAGAAAAAACTCTTTAATATCCAACGAGCGCGAATTGAAATCCATCCTGTCCGCTATTCGGAAAAGAACACCCCAGCGGGTAATATTGGCTATATTCGTTTAAATCAATTCAGTGCTAATGCTAGTAAGGAAATGAAAGATGCTATTAAAAAGTTAGAAGCTAAGAAGGTTTCTGGATATGTTTTAGATTTGCGTGGTAATCCTGGCGGACTACTATACTCAAGTATAGAAATTGCCCAAATGTGGATGGATAAAGGAACGATTGTCTTTACGATTGATCGTCAAGGTAGTCAAGATAAACAAGTTGCCAATGGTTCAGCTTTGACTAATAAACCGTTGATGATCTTAGTGGATAAAGGTTCAGCTAGTGCTAGTGAAATTCTTTCGGGTGCGTTACAAGATAATAAACGTGCGACTTTAATTGGAGATCAGACTTTTGGGAAGGGTTTAGTACAATCGGTGCAACCTCTAAAATCTGGTGCCGGTTTGGCTGTAACGATCGCTAAATATCATACTCCTAGTGGTAAAGATATTAATAAACATGGTATTGACCCAGATATAAAAGTGGAATTGACTGATGCCCAACGACAAGATTTATGGCTGCGTGAACGGGATAAGCTAGGTACTCTTGAAGATCCCCAATTTGCCAAAGCTGTGGAATTGTTAGGTAAACAAGCTTCTCAAAACACCAATCCAATTAAGAAAAATTAAGAAGGAGTCACAGCAGTAGGGGCGCAGGGTCTGCGCCCAGCTAGGAGTCATTAAACAGTCACTGGTTGACGAACTTCCACTGCTTCTCCAGTTAAGCTAAAAGCACGAACTTCGGTAATTTTCACTTCGACTATTTGCCCTTTTAGTTGATGAATATCACCAGTAAAGAAAGTGAGACGATTACCACCAGTGCGTCCCATGACCTGAGTTTTATCTTTGCTGTTTTGATCTTCTACTAATACTTTTTCAGTGCGTCCCAAGTAACGCTGCGATCGCTCGGCTGCTTTGATATTAACTAAATGATTTAATCTTTGCAATCTGTCGCTTTTGACTTCTTCACTTAATTGATGATCCCACAAAGCCGCAGGTGTTCCAGGACGGGGTGAATAAGCAGCAGTATTCAACAAATCAAAACCGATATCTTCTACTAATTTCAAAGTATTTTCAAATTGTGCCTCTGTCTCACCAGGAAACCCCACAATCGCATCCGCACTAATAGAAGCATCCGGCATATATCGCCTAATAGTATCAATAATCCGGCGATATTTTTCGTGAGTATAACCTCTTGACATGGCTTTTAAAAGCTCATTATCGCCAGATTGAAAGGGAATATGGAAATGTTCACAAACCTTTGGTAACTCGGCACAAGCTTTAATCAATCTTTCCGTAAAATAACGGGGATGACTGGTAGCAAATCTAATTCTCTCAATCCCTGGCACATCATGAACATAATAAAGTAAATCTGTCAATGTGTGCAGGTGACGACCTTCTGGGGTAGAACCAGGTAAATCTCGCCCGTAAGCGTCAATATTTTGACCCAGAAGCGTAATTTCTTTGTAGCCTTGTTTTCCTAGCTGTTCGATTTCCGCACGAATAGATTCTGGTGTGCGGGACTGTTCCACACCACGGACGTTAGGAACTACGCAATAAGTACAACGTTCGTTGCAGCCATAAATGATATTTACCCACGCTGTGACTTGACTATCTCGACGGGGTTGGGTGATATCTTCAAAAATGTGAACTTCTTCAGTAGCAACAACTTGATTACCCTCAAAAACAGACTCTAGTAAGTCCTTGAGACGGTTAGCGTGTTGAGGACCCATCACCAAATCCAATTCTGGTACACGCCGCAGTAAAGCTTCTCCTTCTTGTTGGGCAACACAACCAGCAACAATCAGTGTTAAATCAGGTTGTTCATGCTTGCGTTTAGCTTGCCTACCTAAATAAGAATATACTTTTTGTTCTGCATTATCCCGAATGGTGCAAGTATTGTAAAGGATTACATCTGCTTGGTTTGGGTCTTCTGTCCACTCAAAGCCCATGTCTTCTAAAATACCAGCCATGCGCTCAGAGTCGGCCTTGTTCATTTGACAGCCGAAGGTAATGATGTGGTAATGGCGGTTAGTGGTCATTAGGAATTACGCTTAATTAGTAATGTATATCAAGTCTGTTTACTATCTTATTACAGACATCTGGTTTAAAAGATTTATAGGTTGAGATTATAATTATAGATTTTTTGTCTATTTTATGCAAATTATACAAAATTTATGTTTTTAGCTCTTTGGGAATCTCAACTATTGCTTTTTGAACTTACGCCAAGCATCGCATAGACATATATTCTTACTATTGAACGCTTGTAAAGAAGCATCTATTGATCTCAGTTGTGAAACAAGCAGTATTGATAACATCGGCTGTCGTCCTCTTTCCCAGTTATGAATTTAATTTTGTCTGACTAACCACTATTGACAAAATAAATATCTCTGGCTAAACTGTGCAAATGTGTGAGGAGCGAACCAAAAAAGACACCGAGACGAAACACGGCCAGTCGTCGGTGTCTTTTTTGATGTGTATGGTAAAATTTAGCTAGGAAAGTAAGAATTTTTCCATTGCTACTGCTGCTCCATCTGCTTCTACACTGGGTGCTACCCAATGAGCGATCGCTTGAACTTCTGCTGGTGCGTCACCCATTGCTACACCAATTCCCGCATAATCTAGCATTTCTACATCATTGAAATTATCACCAATAGTCATGACGTTATGGCTTTCTAGTCCTAGCATCTCTTCTGCTAGGTAACGGACAGCATTGCCTTTATTAACACAGGTATTAGCTGCTTCTAAGAAGGTAGCCACAGATGTTGTCATATATAATTCTGCCGGTGTATATTGACGACGTAAATTACCTAAAAGTTGTTGAATTAAATTTGCGTCGTTACACAAAGCTAAAACTTTTGTAGGTTCATCATTTAATACTTTACGTAAATCACCGACAGGAATCGGAGTAACACCAGAGCGTTCTGCATAAATTGCCGTTTCTTTAGTGATTTCTCGGACATACAGTTGATCGTTGATATAAAAATGGACCGAGAGGAGCGATCGCCATTGTGACTGTTCAAAATATTCTAGTAGTTGGTGGGAAATTTCCCTAGATACAGGTAAATGACGGTGAATTTTCTGCGTATTTGGATCTTGAATCCAAGCACCTTGATAAGCGACTAAAGGCAGAGTAGAGCCAATTTCCCGATGAAACCGCACAGCAGAACGATACATTCTTCCTGTGGCGATCGCTACTTGAATTCCTTGGGCTTGTACCGCAGCAATAGCTTGTTTGACAGTGACACTGACAGTATTGGAATCACCAGCAATAGTCCCATCTATATCTAAAACCAACAATTTAATCTCTTTGCCATTTTTAGTCAGATGAGCGGTTGATGTTAAAAAATTCTCTAATGGTGTCATAAGTTTTCTCGATTCCAGAGCCATAAGAACGTTACACAGTTTATTCTTTTTGAATAACTTTACCTGATGAAATGTCAAAACTAATCAACTAAGTTGTTTGTTTATACTTTACTAAAACAATATATTTGCCAAAGAGGGATTGTTGGTCAAGATACAACTAGAACCTATACGGTTAGGTTTTTCCATGAGTATTCTGTAGATATTACCAATAACTTACTTGTTTAAAGAGTTTGTGAATTAGTGGATTCACTTATAGACATCAATAGGCATACCGATCTATTACTAAATAAGTTAAGTGATGTTTTCCAAAACAAAACTAACTATACAGTTCAAGCAAATCATAGATCAAGGACAAACATCATGAAAGTCAAGAACTTATTAGTACCCGCTGTTTTAGTAGTTAGCTCAGTATTGGCAATGTCCGCATCTGCTCAAGCTGCAACATTTACAACCCAGTTCACCCAAAACAATGGTGCTAAGGGTGATACTTGGTTAAATTCTGTGACACAGAATGGCAAGACAATCAGCAACTTTTCCTTAGTTAATAGTGCTAATATAATTAGCAATGACACATGGACGCATAATAATACTGGTGCAGCAAGTACAGACAAAGGAGATAACGCATCTAATGCTATTAAGCTTTTCGGTACTGGTAGTTATGCTACCAATGAAAATCCAACAAACGCTGAAATTGCTGCATACTTGGGTAACAAGAACTTAAACAATATCATTGACACCGAAGATAATGGTGCTTTTAACATTAAAATATTCTTCGATAGCCTGATTAAAGCAGATGATTCTGGATTAGATAGTCTGTTCTTTTGGGAACGGGGTAAAAATAGTGACTTGCGAATTCGAGCTTTAGATGCGTCTGGAAATACGATTGGTAATGCTTTGAAATTATTAAGAGGGGATCAATCAGACGCTGGATATCAAATTAACACAAAAGAAATTGGCGGTTCTCAAAATGTTGGTTCATGGGGAGTTAGCCTAGCGCAGTTAGGAGTAACCCAATTAAGCGGTTTAAAATTAACAGCAAATGACAGCTTTGATGGTCCTGACTTCAAAGTTGTTGCTAGAAAAACTACTCCTGAACCTGGTGCAATGATGGGCTTAGGTGCAGTGGCTACACTCGCTTTCTTGCGTCGTCGTCAACAAAATCAAGCTGCTAACTAATAGTTAATGGGAGTGTCTGTTTACAATAGAATAGTTCCCTAATTCGGTTAATCAATTGACTTTTAATTCTCCATTTATAAACAAGCCTACATTCATCCTTGTTGATGGACACTCCCTCGCTTTTCGTTCCTACTTCGCTTTTGCTAAAGGTAGAGATGGAGGACTTCGCACACACACTGGTATTCCTACTAGTGTGTGTTTGGTTTCTTAAATGTTTGC
>NZ_VILD01000002.1:787442-801647 GCF_009712085.1 Anabaena sp. UHCC 0253 | reverse complement strand
TCAATTGACTTTTAATTCTCCATTTATAAACAAGCCTACATTCATCCTTGTTGATGGACACTCCCTCGCTTTTCGTTCCTACTTCGCTTTTGCTAAAGGTAGAGATGGAGGACTTCGCACACACACTGGTATTCCTACTAGTGTGTGTTTTGGTTTTCTTAAATGTTTGCTAGAGGTAATAGCCACACAACAGCCGCAAGCCATAGCTGTAGCTTTTGATTTGGCTTTACCCACTTTCCGTCATGAAGCTGATGATACATACAAAGCTGGACGTGCAGAAACACCAGAAGACTTTATTCCCGACTTAGAAAACCTTTATGAGTTACTCACCAGTCTGAATTTACCCATCATAACTGCACCTGGATATGAAGCAGATGACGTATTGGGAACATTAGCACAAAAAGCCGCTGCGGCTGGGTATCGGGTTAAGATACTTTCCGGTGATAGAGATTTATTTCAACTAATTGATGCTGATAAAGAAATTACAGTTTTAAATTTCACACCAGAAGCATTAAAACGTTCTACAAATAGTATTGCTGAATTCAAAGCTGAAGAGGTAAAAGAAAAATTAGGCGTATTACCTACACAAATTGTTGATTTTAAAGCCCTCTGTGGTGATAAATCAGATAATATTCCCGGAGTCAAAGGAATTGGCGAAAAAACAGCAGTTCAACTATTAAATACTTATAATTCTATTGAACAAATTTATGCTGCTTTAGATGAAATTAAAGGTGCAACTCAGAAAAAACTAGCTACGGGTAAAGAAGACGCTGAAAAATCGCGCTATTTAGCAAAGATAGTTTGTGATGTGCCTTTAGAAATTGATTTAGAAGATTGTCAATTAAAAGGTTTTGATAATACTCAACTAATCCCGATTTTAGAGAAATTAGAATTTAAAAGATTTTTAGATAAAATCAATGAAATACAGCAAAAATTTGGCGGAGAGATTGTAGAAACTCCAGTATCTAAAACTATAGAAACACCTTCTACAGAAACAGATGATGATCTATGGTTTTTTAGTGCAGAAGATACAGCCAAAGAAATCAAACAAAATGCTTCACCTATTCAACCACGCATCATTAATACAACAGCTAAATTAACGGAATTAGTCGCAGGTTTAAGAAAATTCACAAATCCAGAAATACCCGTTGCTTGGGATACAGAAACTACTGCATTAGAACCACGAGATGCAGATTTAGTCGGGATTGGTTGCTGTTGGGGAATAGAACCTGATCAAGTTGCTTATATTCCCATTGGACATAAAAATGGTGATAATTTAAGTCGAGATTTGGTATTAGAAACACTGCGGCCAATTTTGGAAAGTGCTGATTATCCCAAATCCTTACAAAATGCTAAATTTGATCGGTTAATTCTGCGGTGTCAAGGTATTAATTTAGCTGGAGTGGTATTTGATACGATGCTGGCTAGTTATTTGATTAATCCAGATAGTAGCCATAATTTAAGTGATTTATCTCTGCGATATTTGGGATTCAGTGGCAAAAGTTATGGAGATTTAGTTCCTAAAGGGCAAACTATCGCTGATATTAGTATTTCTGCGGTTGCTGATTATTGCGGAATGGACGTTTATTCTACATTTGGATTAGTACCAAAATTACGGGAGAAGTTAGCAGGAACTCCAGCTTTATATAAACTTTTGAATGAAGTTGAACTACCGTTAGAAGCAGTTTTAGCAGAAGTTGAATATACAGGAGTTCGTATTAATTCAGATTATCTCAAAGAACTTTCACAGCAGTTAGAAACAGAATTAGCAAAATTAGAAATAACAGCTACTGAAATTGTGGGAGAGAAATTTAATTTAGGTTCTCCTAAGCAATTAAGTCAAATTCTTTTTGATAAATTAGGTTTAAGTACCAAATATTCTCGTAAAATTCAAACTGGTTATTCTACAGATGCAGCAACTTTAGAAAAACTCCAAGAAGTTGATAATACGGGATTTGTGGAAGCGATTATTGAATATCGGACTTTATCAAAATTAAAGTCTACCTATGTAGATGCGCTACCAGTTTTAGTACATCCCAAAAGCCAAAGATTACATACTGATTTTAACCAAACTGCAACTTCTACAGGTAGGTTATCTTCTTCTAATCCAAATTTACAAAATATCCCTATTCGTACCGCTTTTAGTCGGCAAATTAGAAAGGCGTTTTTACCGGAATCTGGTTGGTTAATGGTAGCTGCTGATTACTCGCAAATTGAGTTAAGGATTTTGGCACATTTGAGTCAAGAACCGATATTAATTCAAGCATATCAACAAAATGAAGATATTCATACTGTGACGGCAAAATTAGTTTTTGAGAAAGAAGAAGTAACATCAGATGAACGGCGTTTTGCGAAGACGATTAATTTTGGTGTAATTTATGGCATGGGTTCTCTTAAATTTGCCCGTTCAACTGGTATAGATAAAGCTAATGCGAATGAGTTTATTAAGCGATTTAATGAACGATATCCTCAAGTGTTTAAATATTTAGAGGAAGTTAAAAAACAAGCGATCGCTCTTGGTTATGTGGAAACAATTCTCGGTAGACGACGTTATTTTGAATTTACAAGTAATAGTTTACGTCAACTAAAAGGTAGCAATTTAGAAGATATTAATCTACAGAAGTTAAAGAATTTAGGTGCTTATGATGCCGGATTACTTCGTTCTGCTGCAAATGCACCAATTCAAGGTTCTAGTGCGGATATTATCAAAATTGCCATGATTCAATTACATGAGGTTTTAAAGAAATATCAAGCGCGTTTATTATTGCAAGTTCATGATGAATTAGTTTTTGAAGTTCCTCCTCAAGAATGGGAAGAATTAAAACCACAAATTAAGTCAGTAATGGAAAATGCTGTTTCTTTATCTGTGCCTTTAGTTGTTGATATTCACGCGGGGGATAATTGGATGGAAACGAAATAAAGTTTAATATTTTGAAAAACAAGATCCCCCGATTTTTTGAGAAGTCGGGGATCTAAAAACTGCATTTTGTGTATAAAATACAGTAATTATTATTTATCTAACTAAATATGCCTATCTACGGACCCGAAACGATTAATTTAGAAGGTGTAAATGGCGATCGCTATTGGTTCTATGAACCTTACCCTTACATTGGAGTAGCTGATATTGATGAAAGACTCAGCGGCTTTCCAGTAGTGGTTTTTTTGCCCCCCCATCGCACTGGACAAGATGTACCTCTAGTGATTGGTTTGCAAGGGATGTGTGCGCCCTATGGCTTAAATGCTTTTATCATCCCCACACTCACACAGATGGGTATTGCTGTAGCTTTATTTGATACTCCTTTTGCTGGGGAGAGGAGTTTAATTAGAACATTTACAGCGAAGGTAGAAAAAGAAATTCAACCATTAATAGAAAGAGGTATTCCCTTTGATACAAAACTACTTTTACACCTATTTCGCAAAAATGTAGATGATGTCAATAAAGTTCATGAATTTTGTCGTCAACGGTATGGAATAGGTAATACTAAATTGGCATTATTTGGGGTCAGCATGGGAGTATTAGAAACAGCATATTGTTTTACTGCTCATGGGATTGGAGAAAGATTATTGGGAGTAATCGGCCATGCAGACCTTGAGTATTTTGCTAAAACTTGGGGCGGTTGTATTTTACCAAATTTAGCTGCTTCACCTCTAGGGAAAATGGCTGGAAATCTAGCGGGAAAACTACAACCCGAAACAAAAACAATTATTAATCTTTTACAACTTGTGAAAAATATTAAACATCCTGATGAGTTTGCTTTAGCTTGTAACCCGATGACTTATGTAGATCAGGTTCAATTACCGCGTCAGGTAAGATTTTTGGTAGGGGGTAATGATCCTGTAGTTGGTTCTCAAGATGCTAAAAATTGCGCTCAACAATTCCCTGATGGTGAATGTTATGTAGTTCCGGGAATGGGACATGGGACAAGAGAATGGGGACTAACTTTTGTTGATCATGTCCGCTATTTTCTTAGCACTCAATTAGGTGATTGGTAATTTCTTCTTCAATAGTTAGACTAAATTCTGCTGAATTGGCATTTCAATTATAAACTCACATCCTTTCCCTAATTCAGAAATGCACTTAATTTGTCCACCGTGTTTTTCGACAATGATTTGATAACTCACAGATAATCCTAAACCGCTACCTTGTCCAGGTTCTTTCGTCGTAAAGAAAGGTTCAAAAATGCGATCGCGTACATTTTCCGCAATCCCACAACCATTATCAGCAATACAAATTTGCAGATGAATATTATCTATAACTTTTGTCCGAATCCAAATTGTTGGACTTTCTGTAAATGATTCTTTTAAACCATCAAGGGCATTAGTGAGAAGATTCATAAATACCTGATTCATTTGAGCAGCATAACAAACTATCGGCGGTAATTCACCATATTCTTTAATGACTGCAATTTTTAGGGTATTATTATGTTGTTGAAACCGATGTTGTAAAATTGAGAGAGTGCTATCAATTCCTTCATGTAAATTAACAGGCTTCATTTCAGCTTCATCAAGACGAGAAAAAGTTCTTAATGAAATCACCAATTGACGAATACGATCTGCTCCACCCATCATAGAATTGAGCATTTTGGGCAAATCATCATTAATGAAATCTAAATCTATTGCTGCTAACTGATCTTGAATTTCTCCTATCGCTTGGGGATAGTTATTCTGGTAAAGACGCACTAAATTTAATAAATCTTTTACATGGTCAGTCACATAAGGAATATTACCGTAAATGAAACTAATCGGGTTATTAATTTCGTGTGCTAACCCAGCAATTAACTGACCTAAACCCGCCATTTTTTCACTTTGAATTAACTTGCTTTGAGTGCGCTGTAATTCCTTCAAAGTTTGGGCAATTTCTTCCTTTTGTATCTGCATCTGTTTTAAAGATTCAGCTTGTTGTATTGCTACACCCAATTGCACACCAACTTGTGCTAATAAATTGATTTCTTCCTCTTGCCAATAACGAGGTTGGGAATTTTGATAAGCTACTAACAATCCCCATAGCTTTTCACCTTGAGAAATGGGAACAAAAACTTCATTTCTGGCATATTTTCCCGCTTTTGTTTCTTGTAGAAGCACCAGTTCAGTTATAGGTTGAGGTTTAGCAACTGTTGTCCAATTATCCAAAATAGAATCAGCGACAAATTCACCACTCCAATCAGCATGAAAACGATAAATTGCTACTCGTTCTACTTCCAATAATCTCCCGACTTCTTGAGTAGTAGTTTTAAAGATAATATCAATATCTAAAGACTGCCTAATTTTATCAACAGTATTTACTAATGCTCTTTGTCTTTCGGCTGCTTTGCTAATTTCGGATGCTTGTTTCCGCAATGTTTGTAAATATTCAGCTTGCTGTAAAGCTACACCCAATTGTGAACTAACTTGTGTGAGTAAGTAGACTTCATCTTGTTGCCAATCACGGGATTGTGTATTTTGGTAAACTGCTAATAATCCCCAAATTTTGTGATTATAGAGAATAGCAATAATTACATAAGCTTTTGCTTGATAGCTTTCTAAAACTTGGATGTAACAATTGTTAAATCCGCAATTGTAAATATCATCACAAACACGATATACTTCACCTTTAGCAAACCGACCACCACCTGTATCTTGTAAGTAGGTGTCAGTTGGTGGTTCTACTAAATCTTTTAATTTACATTCACTAATATTATCACCTATCTCTGGACGCTGTAGCTGTTCGTCCATCAGCTTTACCCAACCTTCAGCTACAGATTCAAAGACAAATTCACCACTCCAATCAGGATTAAAACGATAAATGGCTGCACGATCAACATTTAGTAAATGTCTGAGTTCGTCCGTAGTTGTGCGAAAAATACTCTCTAAGTCTAATGATTGACGAATTTTTTCAATCGTTTTGGCAATGGTTTTTTGATGTTCTGCCGATTTTTCTCTAGCTTTTGCTTGTGCAAGTTGGGCTGATTGTAATTTAACTTGTTCTATATAATCAGCTTGTTGTAAAGCTACTCCCAAATGTTCAGAAATTAATTGTACAAATTCAATTTCTGATTCTTCCCATTGCCGGGGTTGACTACATTGATGAATACATAATAATCCCCATAAATCTTTGCCTTTCATTAAGGGGACAGCTATATTGGCACGGACTTGAAATTTTTCTAAACTTTTAACCTGACAATCACAATTAATGTCTTGATAAATATCAGATATAACTTTAATTCTGCCTTCTTGATAGAGTTGGGTAAAATCTTCTGCACAATAGTGTTCATGCAGTTTGGTTGATAATGCAGAAACCCATTTTTGATCTACGTCTTCATATATAAATTCACCTTGACAATCTAATTCCTTGTCAAACCGAAATACTCCCACTCTGTCAGTATTTAGTAACTGACGAACTTCAGTTACTGTGACTGTAAAAATAATATCTATATCTAGAGACTCCCGAATTCGAGCAATTACTCTAGACAAAGCTTTTTGTCTTTCTCTACGATCTAGAGAAAATGTCATATTTGTTTGATATATTGGTTGGGAAGTTGGTTGTTTGAGTTCCATATGAAAATTATTCTCCGTTCCCAAGCGGATTTTTATATTGTTGGTCTTATTTTAATGTAGCAATAAATCTTGGTATTGGTGAGGTGATAAATATAGATTATGTAGGGAAACAAGCTATTCTTGCCCCTACATAAACAGTGTTTTACGCAAAATACAGCCCAATATGTGCTGTAATTGAATCATTTTCGCTTACTAGTGCTGCGTCTGGCTTCGCGGGTTTCGTCTTCGAGACGACGGCGATCGCGCCAATCTGCTAATGTTAAATAAACAACACCACCAGTGACTCCTACTAGCAGCACTATGGCAAATAAAGCCAAAATACTCAAAAATGGACTTTCCACGATTCCTCTATAGTCCGTTGCGTCCCCAAACTACCATAGAAATCGACCATGTAAACACAACCAACAGCGATACCCAACCCAGTGTCAAAATCATAGTTTTACTTTTCAAATAATTGCAAAAGGTCTGTGACACACTCCACACAATCCCTTATGCCTTGCGGCACGCTTGCGCTAACAGGTAAGTGTGGGCTTCTCAGCGACTCCTCTATGAGAACATTAACTGAGCTTTAAAGCCCTATGTCCTAGGGACTTTTGGAGATAATTTTTAACTTTTTTGATAGGCTGCTTTTTAGCATTTAATTGAGCTACACCTATCTATTAGGATTATATCACGGTTGATTCATTAACTATATTGATAGGAAGTTGAGAAAAATTATGGAATTAATGGCAGAACGGTTAGAATCGCTAAAAGCGGGAGTAATTGGCAGTATATCTTTAAGTTTAGCTTTCCTTAGCACCAGCTTTATTAATGTTTTATGGCTGGATAAGTATTTTCCCTTGGTTGATTATTATAAAATTGATCCAGTAAATTTACAGATGTTATTAAATGGTGTCATAGCAGGTTTTTCGGGTTTTCTCTTTGGTGTCACCTACCGCTATATTATCCGCATAGATGTAAATCCTCACCTCAAAACTGGTGGAGTTTGGGCTTTTGGGTTGGTGCGGGGTTTAACACAAATAGAAGTTGGCTGGGATATCAATAATTCGGTTTGGCCTTTTTTAATCTTAGCTGGAGAAAGTATATTATGGTTTGCTCTTGCTGCTTTTGCTCTAGATACTGCTATTTTACTAAAATGGCTAAAACCTTTTTCATGAATTTATTGTCAGAACTAGGATATCCAGGATGGAAGGATGAAAACAGGGATTTTATCACCTATTACCAATTACCGGACTCAATTAGATAACTAGCAACTTGAGTTAATATCTAATGTTTAATATTCAATTTACAAATTACCAATGAATCACTATTTTTTAATCATTGATCTTGAAGCTACTTGTTGTGACAAAAAAACTGTTCCCCGTCATGAGATGGAAATCATCGAAATTGGTGCGGTAATGCTCAATCGCCAAACATGGGAAATTGATTCTGAGTTTCAACAGTTTATTAAACCTGTCAGAAATCCCCAACTTACACCTTTTTGTACAGAACTAACCAGTATTTCTCAGCAACAAGTTGACACAGCACCAAATTTCCCAGAAGCAATGTCAAAATTAACAGATTGGATGAATTTATGTCCTCATAATATATTTTGTTCTTGGGGTAATTACGATAAATCGCAATTTTTACAAGATTGTAAATTCCATCATATTGCTTATCCTTTTGGTGCAGAACACAGAAATATTAAACAGGAATTTTCTGAATATTTAGGTGTATCTCATAAATTTGGTATGGCACAAGCCCTTAAACATTTAGGCATGGAATTACAAGGTACACATCATCGAGGAATTGATGATGCTCGGAATATTGCTGCTATTTACCGTTATATGCAAACCACTAAAAAAAGTTAATGGTTTAGAAATCGCCCAAAAAACAAAATGACTGGGATTTGGCAGAAATTCAGCCCCATCTACTGGTAAATCAATGAGAGTGTAAATACTCACACCAATCAGATTACCAAAAAAGTTTCCTTCAACTTAGATTCAATGGTGTTATTGGATTGGTGTTTTAAGTAGTAATGCAAAATAAATTGAACATTTTAAAAATCCCTAAATCAATCAATTTTGTAGGGGTAAACCCCCTGTGGTTGCCCCAAATACCGGGGTAGGCACGGGGGCGCTACCCCTACATTAAATCCAAATCTTTTATATAATTAATTTTGCCTGCCTACTTAATAGTCTTAGCATTTGTAGAGATTTTTATCCTCAACCAAAGTGAATATACCCCCAGTATCGGCAAACACATACACTTGGATGACTTAAAAACCAGAAATTTTTCAATTCTTAATCATCTATTTGTTCACTTTTTGTAACTTGAGAACGACGTTGACGAAAAATTCCCGTCATACTAATACCTGTAAATAGCATAGCAATCAATCCTAACCCAACCAGCAAAACGTAAATAGGTTTACCAAAACTACCGAAATAGCTACCTTGATGAATTGTCATCAAAAATTTAATTTGTTCTTCTGATAATCCCAACCAGCTTTCACCCACTCGGAAAGCAATACCCGTAATTGCACTAGCGAACAAGGGGAGAAAAACAATAGGTGCAATAATGCTGTGAATGCTGCGGACAGTCAGTTTAGATTGTGCTTTACTTGAACGAGACTGCTGAGATTTTTTAATCATCACCAATCCAGTAATCACTAATCCAATCAATCCCAATCCTACCAAAGATACATAAATTGGTTCTAGTGGTTTACCTAAAAAAGTACCCTGGTGAATGTTCATGAAAATTTTGCCAGTGTCTTTCGGCATCCCAAACCAACTTCTTCCCAAGCGATAACCAATACCAGTTAACGCACTCAGAAGTAGAGGAATAAACAAAATTGGTGCAATCTGACGATGGAGTTTGCGAAATTCACGAGACTGATTGATATTAACCATGAGAACCTCAAACAATGAATACAAATATGATCTGTTTGATACAGCAGAGAACAAGGTTGAAGGTCTTTTGGTATATAGCTTTGTTATTAAATTTTTTACCTTATTCACTTGCGATATGCTATAAATATGCTGGTTTTTAAAATTAAAGATAAACTGGCAAAAAATAATCAATTCCATTAATTAAGTTGTCTATACCTGCGTTTATTTGCCTTAATTATTTTGGGAATTTTATTTGATGCAGTTTCATCTTAATTTGGCATGAAACCCATATTACTTTTGAGGATAAAACAGTAAAGGTAAAGAACTCGGAAAGATGTATCACCAAGTTAAAAATTCTTATATAAGCTAGGTATAGTAAGTCTTGACAAAACTTATAGCCAACGGGCAGTGAAAATTGTCATACTACCTTCTAAATTAAAAAATTGTGTTAAACTATCTGCAAGACTTTGAAGATAGAGAGATATCAAGATGCCCTTTGAGCCTAGTTACTTCAAGGCAGACTTTTCCAAAGTTCTGTCTAATCCTGTGCGGATTCAAATCCTGGATACACTGCGACAGGGAGAACAAAACGTGAATTATATTGCCCAGTGGTTAGAGGTAGATGCTTCATCAATATCTCAGCAGTTGGGAGTGCTACGTCGGCTCAATCTGGTAACGAGTCGCAAACAAGGCAACTACGTCTTTTACTCGATTCGTGATCCAGCTATTTTCAAAGTGCTAGATGCTGCACTGGAAGTGTTTAACAACCATCTTGTTAATGTGCGTGAGGCACTGGAAAAGATGGAATAACACATACTGTGTGCATCAACAAATTATGTATGAGAGTTGAAAATGATAATATGGGAATCTCTAATATCCTCGAAGAACCACAGTTTTTCCGTCTGAAGCGATTGTTTGGTGAACTGCGTGGTGATCTAACAGGAGGGCTGACAGCGGCTATAGTCGCATTACCCTTGGCTTTAGCCTTTGCTGTAGCCAGTGGAGTTGAACCAAAAGCAGGACTTTACACTGCTATTGTGGCGGGAATTGTCGCAGCAATTTTTGGGGGTTCGCCGGTACAGATTACAGGACCTACAGGTGCAATGGCTGTGGTTTTAGTGGGAATTGTCGCCAAATACGGCATTGAGAAAGTTTGGATTGCTGGGGTGATGGCTGGAATTATCCAGGTGGCTTTAGGGGTGGCCAAACTTGGACAATTAGTGAAGTTTATACCTTATCCAGTCACGGCAGGTTTTACTAATGGTATTGCTGTTATTATTTTTTGCGGTCAATTAAATAATTTCTTTGGCTTACAACTACCGCGTAGTGAACATTTTCTGCCAGGAGTTGGGAATACTCTAACTCATGTAGAAGCTTTGAATTGGGCTGCTGTTGGGTTAGCAACGGTTGTGATTGCCAGCAAGGTTTTGTGGCCGAAAATCAATACTACCATCCCGGGTTCTTTAGTGGGATTAGTGTTAGCGACGGGAATAGCTACTTATTTCCATTTGAATGTCCCCACAATTGGGACAATTCCGCAATCTTTACCGATGCTCCAAGGGATTCCCCACGGTCATGATTTTACTGTAATTCGAGAATTGATTAATCCGGCTTTGGCCTTGGCTGCACTAGGAAGTATTGAATCTTTGCTATCAGCGGTAGTGGCTGATGGTATGACTGTAAGTGAGAAACATAATAGCGATCGCGAATTAATTGGTCAAGGATTAGCAAATATTATTGTCCCATTTTTTGGAGGTATTCCCGCCACAGGAGCGATCGCCCGCACTGCTGTGAATGTCCGTTCTGGCGGTAAAACCCGACTTTCTGGGGTAATTCACGGCGTGGCTTTAGCCATTATTGTCCTCACTTTAGCACCCTTAGCAGCCCAAATTCCTCTAGCAGCATTGGCTGGTATTTTGATGGTAGTTAGCGTGCGGATGATTGAGTGGGAAGCCATTGGTTTATTAATGCGTGCTACCTATTCCGACTTTGCAGTGATGATTCTCACTTAGTTGGTAACAATTTTGTTTGACTTAGTTCTTGCCGTCGAAGTAGGATTAATTGCCGCCGGTGCTTTATTCATCAAACGGATGAGCGATTTGAGCTTGGTGAAGATTCCGGAAACTGAAGTATTTCCCCCCGGTACTCCGCTGGAATTAGGTAAAGAAATAGCTGTTTATCGGGTAGATGGTCCCGTATTTTTTGGGGCTGCTGAGAGGTTTGCTACCTTCCTCAGAGATGAACCAGAAGTGAAATATTTAATTCTGCGGTTGCGATTTGTACCCAATATGGATACGACTGGATTAGTAGCTCTAGAAGATATTTACCACAATTTGGAACGCCATAATTGTCGTTTAATTCTTACAGGTTTACAACCCGAAGTTAAACGATTACTAGAACGTTCAGGATTGTTGAAAATAATTGGTTTATCAAATTGTTTTGAAACAACCACAGATGCAATTTGCTCGATTAGTCCCCAAATCGCCGGATGTTATCAACCTGAAGTAAATAATTTAAAATCAAAAGAGTTAATGGAATTAAATGACTAAAACTACCTTGTCATAAATAAAGCAAAATATAGAAATCCTATTTTATTTTTGAAATATATGCAGGTCTGACTATCTCTTACATATCAGGGTTTTCTACCTAAGATTTTTCATAAACGATTTAAGATTTCTATAGATCTAGCAAAGGACAAGGTGATTAGGACATTAACTAATGATCAACCTTATATACATATTATTCATTACGTTTTTCGAGGATTAATAAACAAACCAAACACTCAAATATCATGAAGAACATTTTAGTTGTTGAGTCTCACCAAAAGTTTTGCTATTTATTATCTCAATTTCTCAGAAACAATAATTTTCATGTTATTGAAGCCAGGAACTTTTTTATAGGTTCGTATTTAGCAAAAGAACAGTATCCTGACTTAATTATCTGCTCCCTGGAAATAGTTGAAGAAATTGGCTATCAAACATTACAAAAAATCCAGGATAGTTCAATAACTACCAAAGTTCCTTTGATACTATTAACAAATAAACCAGATGTTTCATCTTCCCTTAATCAGATTCATCAACTGGGTGCAGACATTTTGCTAAAAAAGACAGTAGGATTCAGTAGACTTTTAGAAGTAATTAAACTTCAATTAAACAAAGATGAAGGTTTTTATTTCTAAAAACAACTGGCAAATTATTGAAAATAATTTTAGTGCTAGGTTTAAACTTCAATGATCATCAAAAAATCTACTTATCAAAAATGAAGAATATCATCAATCAATTGCATAATCATCCATGTCCTTGTTGTCATCCCTTGGCTAGTCGTCGTTATTTTCTCAAATCACTCCTTCCTGGAGCAGTAGCTTTTTCTGTTCTACAATCAGCAGCACCTGCTAGAGCCGTAACATATCAAGCAAAAGCTTTAATTCTGAGTTGTATAGACTTTCGATTTTTGACAGCAGAACGCTATTTTTTAAGAAATAAACATTTACTGGGTGAGTATGATTGGACAGCTTTAGCAGGTGCTTCTTTAGCTATAACAGGTTTTCCCCACCCAGCTGATGCTGAAGCATTTTGGGATCAGTTAGATATATCCTATAGACTCCATCATATTAACAAAGTAATTATCATAGATCATCAAGATTGTGGGGCTTATGCAATCATGATTGATTCTAATTTAAGCAAAGATCCAGAAAAAGAGTTACAAGTACATACAGATTATTTAAATCGAGCTTATTGGTTAATTCGCAACCGTTATCCTCATATTGATATCGAACTTTATTTAGCGACTCTAAATCAAGATGAATTCAAAACTATCTTACCAAAACTTGAAAATCAGACCTGATTAATTAATGACCAATTTTTTGACGGTGATAATTCACATTGGTATTGTAAACATTACACATTTATCCTGGTGAGGGCTTTATGAAAGTTTTATTAGTAGAAGATGATGAACGAATAGCTTCATCTCTAACAGAAGCCTTAACTGATCATAATTACGCGGTTGATATAGCTAGTGACGGTGAGGAAGGATGGGAATTTATTACCGCATTCAGCTATGATTTAATCCTTCTGGATGTCATGCTCCCAATCTTCAACGGTATAGAATTGTGCCAAAAACTGAGGCGGCGTGGTTATACAGTGCCAGTATTGATGTTAACCGCAAAAGATAGTAGTACAGATAAAGTCCAAGGCTTAGATGCCGGTGCTGATGATTATGTGATCAAGCCTTTTGATTTAAAAGAATTACTGGCACGGATTCGGGCTTTATTGCGCCGGGGAAATACTGCATTATCGACTTTTTTAGAGTGGGGAGAACTCCAACTTGATCCAGCAAATTGTACTGTTACTTATCAAGATAAACTATTGTCTATGACACCTAAAGAATACCAATTAGGGCTTGCTGAAAAAGTAGAAAAAGGCAAAAAAAAATTAACTAGGTAGTTAGGCAAAAGCAAAGATAAGTTTTTGTTGTTTAAAATTAGGCAAAACATCACTTTTTCTAATTGAATTAAAGAAAAAAGAGATTATTTGGAAAAATTGCCATAAAAATCCCCAAAAAACCCTTGATAGTAAGGTAGAAAGATTCATAACTAAAAAAGTAATAGCAATAGCAGTTAGAGAGGTATGAGGAAGTTTAGCCATGACTCTACCCAAACTAAATCTTCGTTTACCCTGCCCAAATTTACCTTCAATACAGTTACGAATACCTTCGTCATAAGCAGCCTGTTTCTTATTTTCTTTACTGACATTTTTAGGTGGTCTTCCCAACGGCGGACCACTAATTCTAATTCCTCTTTCTTGAC
>NZ_VILD01000002.1:772811-786211 GCF_009712085.1 Anabaena sp. UHCC 0253 | reverse complement strand
TGATCTGTTCTACTGTTTCTCTATCACTTATTCCTAACTTTTCTTTGATTATTAATGCCCCCAGTGCCATCCTAAATGTTTTGGCTGGTGCGCCTATTTTTTCTGAAAATATTGCTGCGTATTCGCCATCAAATTCCGACCAAGGGATCATTTTTGCCATAATTACCCATCGGTTGTCTAATGCCAATTTCTCCTCGAAGGGTAGTTGAAACTTTTCCGGTGCTGTTTCCTGTTCTTGCGCTTTTCTATACATCTTAATGCGCCTTAATGCAAGGGATTTTACTCATTTTAACTCTTTTTCTTGCACCTTTTTCACTTTCTATCCCCATCAAGTCATCTATTTGTCCCGGTTTTATGTTTATTCAGCAAGCCCTAAGTAGGGCTGGCTGAATCAAGCTAAAACTTAGATATATCAAGAGTTTGAAGGTTGAAAAGGTGAATCAGGTGCAAGGAATAAGCGTTGAAACTAGCAAAAACCTATCACTTGACCAGATTCAAAACTATTCTTCTGTTTTTCTAATTCTTCCTCGGTGACTCCTGACTTCTGGTTTTTGCCAATTATTTCACTTCAGTTACTCGCCAGCTTAGTTTTAAGTTAACCCAGAAATTCCAAATTGTGGCAACTGCGATCGCTATTAACTTAGCTAAATATTGATTCATACCCAAGCTATTAAAAAGGAAATTAACTACTAAAGTTTGAATGACTATCCCAGCTAAACAAACCATATTGAACTTCAAAAATCTTTTGAACCGCTGACGATTTCCTATCTGTTTGCGGGAAATATCACCAAAAGTCCACAAATCATTCCAAAGGAAATTATTGAGAATTGCGATTTCAGCAGACACAATTGTACTACGAGTTAAGCCCAAATTAATCACAGTCCGCATGACGTGAAATATTGTTAAATCAACAAATACCCCACTAAATCCCACCGCCCCGAAACGAAGAAATCTGCCAATGGGAAAGTTAACTTTTCTGCGAATTTTTCCTATGCGTCCCGTAGATACCCGTAACCGGACTAGGTGATGGATGTATTCTAAATATTGCTTCCATGTTACCTTGCTTTCGCCTTCTGTGCGTTCCCGGAATACATAACCAGCTTCAGCAATTTCTCCTACTCGTCCCCGGCCAATAACTTCCAAGAGAATTTTATACCCAACTGGATTAAGTGTTGCCCCAGCGATCGCACTCCGTTTTACCATGAAATAACCACTCATTGGGTCAGAAACTCTACCTAATACTCCAGGTAAAATTACTAAGCCCAAAATCTGCGCCCCCCGTGATAAAAAGCGCCTAATTATACTCCAACTACTCACACCACCACCGTCTACGTGACGACTGGCTAAAGCTAAATCTGCGCCTTGTTCTATCTTCTCTAATAGTTGTGTCAACACCTCTGGGGGATGCTGTAGGTCTCCATCAATCACACCTAAAATACTGCCTGTAGCCGCTTGCCAACCACGAATCACAGCCGAAGACAATCCCCGTTCATCTTGACGACGCATTACCCGTAACTGGGGATAATCTGGAATCAGAGATTGTGCTACTTCCCATGTCCGGTCTGGGCTATCATCATCCACTACAATTAGTTCATAATTACCAGGAATAGCCGCATCTAGTAACCCACTTAAGATATTAACGACATTTTCGATATTGTCACGCTCTTTATAAGTAGGAATAACTAAAGATAGAAGAATATGATGATCTCCATTCATATCCTCTGGCTTAAATTCAGAAATTTTTAATGCACCAGTAGGGACTACTAACAGGGAATTAGATGAGTTTGTATTCATAAAATAAGTAGTAAATTTTAACTTGCCAAATCGTCTGTATAAAGGTTAACTATCAATAGGGTACAATACTCTTGGTATAATACGAACAATTGGTAAATTTTACAGCAGAAAACAGGATTGAATGTTTCTGGGTATATGGCTTGAATCTTAGATTTTGTGCCTGATTAATCTGTAATCTGTGTTAAGTTCCAGGTGAGTGTGTATAAAGTTTGGCGGTAAATTTGTCAAGATTCATCGTCCCTGCCAAATTTTGAGTTGCTTTTAACTGAAATTGGGACGATAAAATTTGTTGAATTTTTTGTTGTTCAATTTCAACTTCTGCTTGTGTTTTCAGTTTAGACCAGAGAGGATATTCACTATCTAACCAAAGAACCCGAAAATATTTTTCTGGTTTTTCTTTGAGAACTTGTTCTAAAGAAGTAGCTAGTTTGGCTGGAGTTTGAGATAGAAGCATCACAGAAGAGTCTGTGGGTATGTAATAAGCAAGACGATTGACATGACCCCAAGCTTTAGAGTTCATAGCAATTAAAGTGGGTTGATTTACGTCTTTTGCAACTAATTCGGCAATTGAACGAAAAACTGTGCGATTTCGCAAACTCAAATCGCCGATACTAATAGTTAGATATATCAGCAATAAACCAGACGCTATCAGGGTACGCCATTGTTTAGCAATTGCCTTTTCTACCCACAAAGCTATTAATAATAAACAGCCAGGGAGAATAATGATCATTGTTCTTCCAAAACCAAAACCCAAGGTAAACTTTTTACTAGCTATGTCTACGCATAAAGCCAGTAATATCGGCACAATACCCAATATTAAAACTATACCTAAATTCCTTTTTTCATCTTGTTTCCACAGATGGATACTAAAACTAACAAATGCCAATATTACTAAACAACCAGCTAAAGTAATGACAATAGGATCTAAACTAGTTGCCCAGTCTCCTATCAGTATATCAGTACCTAAAGTGTTAGCCAAATCCTGTAAATGTCTTAACAAGGGAGGTGATGTAGATTGGGCTTTACCAAAACGATCTAAGTCAGCATTACGAAGTTGTTTGATTGTCCCCCATAGTATCCAAGGCGTGGTGATTAAGACTCCAGCACCTAAGCGTAAACCATGTTGAAACCAATGTCGTCTATCTAAATAAAGTACCAATACTCCTAAAACTATTATCCAATAGGCATATAAATAAAAAGTCATTAAACCAGCAGCAATAGAAATAATCAGGAGTCCGTTCCATAACAACTGACTGCGACGACTGGGGCTAATGTCAGAATTTTGTTGTGCAATCAGATGGAGTAATGCCCATGTACTCAGAATTACCCATAATACTAGAGGTGCATACATTCTGACATTGAGAGAATGAAATAAATAAAATGGATTAAGCGCCAACAAAGCTGTAAATAATAGTCCACCCCGATGTCCTAAAACGAATTTTCCTAAACCATAAGATCCTGCTATTGCCCCAATGCTAAATAATGTGTTTAAACTCCGCATTCCGGCTTCACTATTACCAAAAAGACGTAACCAAAAATGTTGACTCAAAAAGAATATGGGAGGATGAGGTTCTCCCCGTAACAAACTTTTAATTAAATCTACGATAGTTAATAAGAAGTCGCGGATACTTCCTTCATTGGGTAAATTTAATAAGGATGTGTATTGTGATAAAACTACTGGTAAATCCCCTGGGGTTTTGTAGAGACTGTTTTTACTGGTAGATAGAAGTAATGATAAAACTTCGTCATACCAAAATTCTCTACTTCCTAGATTAATGATTCGTAGAATTACGCCTAAAGCGATCGCTATTAGGGCTAATGTCTCTATGGATAAAAACTGTTTCAGGTTATTATTTGGTAAATTTGTCTTCATTATTTTTATATTTTTCTGAATTTGATTTTATTGACTTTATTGTGCAGTAATCGTAGCTTCTTCTATTCTGTATCTTTGATTTTCTTGAATTTTTTTGATCTGAATAGTTAGATTGTTCTGATTTGCAGCCAATTCTAATTTCTCCGGTATTTGGGGAGAGGAAAAGCATTGATCATAACCAGGACATATATAGATAAATTTTTTATAACCTTGTTCATGTAATGCCAAACCTAATTTACGTATATCATCAGGTGTTTTAGTGAGAAAAAATATTTTTTGTTTAAAAGCAGTTTCAAAACTTTGTCCAACATACTGGTTGGCTACAGCTACGATTTTATTACTATCTTTTTGCAAAAAATTAAGAACTTCAATATTGTCTTTTCTAAATTTTCCAGGAGAAGCTGCTGTAATTGTATTGAGATTAAATCCCAATATTAATGGGACAAATAAAATTCCTAAACTAATATATTTTATTCCCAAATCTTTGATTTTCCAAGTTTTATCTAAACCAGAAATTACTATAAAATTTATTAGTGGTACAAGGATTAATAAAAATCTTGGACCCCATTGTTTACCGCCATCACTAGGAATCAGAATAGGAACTATCAACAGAAATAAACCTGATATTAATAATATTTGATTAACCGCAGGTTTTAATTTGAAATCGCGTCTGAATAAGGAAATGATGAAAACTACCCCAGCAAAGTATGTAATAGGGAAATATTTTAGGAGTTCGTTTTTGAGAATATTAAAAAACTTGATTGATTTCAATATTCTTTTTTGTAGAGAAAAATTTTCGACAACTTGGAAAGCGTGAGCGCCTAAAGGATGACCATAAATCATTGCGTTCATGGCAAAAAAGCACAAAATAGTAGATATTAAACTAACAAGAAATATTATTTCTTTATATTGGATAATAGTGATAAAATTGAGCTTTGTTAAATAGGAAGCAACTACTAATACCACTAAAATAACTACTAAGGCTAAAAATTCTGGTCTAAACCAAACTGATAAACCAATGAATATACCACTGAGGATAGCTTCTTTGTTGGTAAATTCTTTTTCTCTGTTGGCAAAAATAATAACTAAGCCAGTAAATGCCAGAGATACTGCAAGTGTATGTTCCCAATACATGGAACTATACATAGTTAGGGGAGATGCAAAAATTAGGGTAATTAAACCAATGGATATAATTAGCTGATTAAATTTAAAAGATTGACAGAGACGATAAAAATTAACCCAGATGATCCATGTGGAAACTAAGGGAATTATGTAAAATCCTCTATAACCAAAAATGGCATGAAATGGGGCAGTAACTAGGGGAAATGTAAAAGGAAATGTGATATAATAAAGGTTATTAATTTTATAGCTAAATGGGGCTTCAAAAGGATATAACCCATCATTCCATAGATTATGCACCCATTGGGGTACTTGTAAGTCTAAATCAAAGCGTAGATTACCAGAACTAAGTTGTTTAGCTAACAATGCTTTGAGTCCACCATCACCACTAAAATAAATATCATCTGGTACTTGCCATACCAGGTATAAAGAAAAAATCACACCTGATAGAATTATCAACAAGGGCGCTGTGGCTTTTAATTTATTCATACGTTAATAAAATTTTAATGACCTGTGACTAATATAACTTTGGATAGTATTCTGGATCATTCCTTGCTAGGGTTTAATATATCACAATCGGAAGCAGTAGTATTATTAAAACAGAGTGACCCAGAAGCGATCGCTCAAATTCAATCTACAGCAGATAAACTCCGGCAAAAACAAGCTGGTAATACGGTTACTTACGTAATTAATCGCAATATTAATTTTACCAACATTTGTGAACAGCATTGTAGTTTTTGTGCATTCCGCCGGGATGATGGTGATGCTGATGCTTATTGGTTAAATTGGGCGCAAATTTTGGAAAAATCTACAGATGCAGTGCATCGAGGCGCAACGGAAATCTGTATGCAAGGGGGATTACACCCCCAAGCACAAATCAATGGTAAGTCATTACCTTACTATCTCAAGTTAGTAGAAACCATCAAAAGCGAATTTCCTCATCTACATTTACACGCTTTTTCTCCCCAAGAAATCCAATTTATCGCCAGATTAGATGAAATTTCCTACACTGATGTCATTATCGCTTTGCGAGATGCTGGTGTCGGTTCAATGCCGGGAACAGCCGCCGAAGTGTTAGATGATGAGGTACGACGGGTATTATGTCCAGAAAAGATTGATACAGCCACTTGGCTAGAAATTGTCAGTACAGCCCATAAATTAGGTGTCCCCACTACTAGCACCATGTTATCGGGGCATATTGAAACCCCAGAACAACAAATTGGCCATTTAGAAAAATTGCGATCGCTCCAACAAACGGCGATAGAAACAGGATACCCGGCGAGAATTACCGAATTTATTGTTTTACCATTTGTCGGACAAGAAGCACCTAAATCCTTACGACGACGGGTAGGACGAGATCAACCTGTACTAGCTGATGCCCTGTTATTAACAGCCGTAGCCAGAATTTATTTAGGAAATTACATACCCAATCATCAACCAAGTTGGGTTAAATTAGGGCTAGATGGTGCGACAGAAGCCTTAAAATGGGGTTGTAATGATATAGGTGGTACATTAATGGAAGAACACATTACCACAATGGCCGGGGCTGTAGGTGGGACTTGCATGGAAGTGGAAACTTTACAAAGTGCGATCGCTTCCCTGAAAAGACCTTACAAACAAAGGGATACCTTGTATCGAGAAATCGGTAATGGTGAATGAAGTTATTCTACACATTCAACATCTCGGAGAAGTATAAATCTCTCTTGTTTCTCTCCGCGTCTCTGCGTCTCTGCGTGAGAAAAAATAATCTTAAACCCTATAGCAACGCCTTGTAATTTTAACTAAAAATACCAGAAAAAAAATCTCATGTCAATATCAATCGCTGAAAAAACCAAACTTCGTCAAATACTTGAGAATATTATCAATAATATCGAGAATAGAGGCTGCTTATTGCAAAAAAACAAATTTTCCTAAAATTGATATAAGCCCTAATTATGAATCACAAATAAAAAAGGATGGGGTTTCCCCCACCCATACAGATTAGCGTTTAGCTAATTTCTTGGACATCTTGCGAAGACGAATAGATTCAGGTGTAACTTCCACCAATTCATCTTGAGCAATGTATTCCAAAGCCCGTTCCAAATTCATGTCTATGGGTGTTTGTAACTGAGTAAGTTCTTCACCACCAGAGGATCTATGGTTAGTTAACTGCTTAGTTTTACAAACGTTCAATTCCAAATCTTGGGGACGATTATGTTCACCAATAATCATACCCTTGTAAACCTTAGTTCCTTCACTGATAAAGAATGCGCCTCTATCTTCACAGTTTTTCATCGCGTAGGCAGTAGAAACACCTTCTTCAAAGGAGATGAGAACGCCTTTGTTGCGGGCTTCAATATCACCGCAAAGGGGACGATAATCAAGGAAACTGTGGTTCATGATGCCTTCACCACGAGTCATTCGCATGAATTCACCCCGGAAGCCGATTAAACCACGGGCTGCGACGATAAACTCTAGTTGGGTGCGATCGCCGCCACCAGGCTGCATATCTTGCATTTCCGCTTTCCGTTGTCCCAACCGTTCAATACAGCTACCAACTGCATCAGCGGGAACGTCTAAAGCTAGGAGTTCATAAGGTTCGCAAGGTTGACCGTTAACTGTGCGGTAAATTACTTGAGGTTGAGATACTTGGAACTCAAAACCTTCACGGCGCATGGTTTCGATTAATATGCCTAAGTGTAATTCACCACGACCAGAAACCAGGAATTTATCGGGAGAGTCGGTATCTTCAACGCGCAATGCTACGTTTGTTTCTAATTCGCGGTACAAGCGATCGCGGATTTGGCGAGATGTTACCAATTTACCTTCTTGACCAGCAAAAGGCGAATCATTCACCCAGAAAGTCATTTGTAAAGTTGGTTCATCCACCTTAATTAATGGTAGAGCCAGTGGTTCATTAGGATCTGTAATAGTTTCGCCAATGTAAGCATCAGCAAAACCAGCCACAGCCACAATATAACCTGCGGTAGCTTCTTGCATTTCTATCCGCTTCAAACCATCAAAACCCATCAACTTGGTAATTTTGCCCTTGACAATGCTACCATCTTCTACTACTAGAGCGGCTTGTTGTCCGGCGCGGATAGTTCCATTGTGAATTTTACCAATGATAATCCGTCCTAAATATTCAGAATAATCTAGGGTGGTAACTTGCAATTGCAGCGGTTTGTTAGGATCTCCCACGGGTGCAGGGACATGGCGAAGAATCGCATCAAATAGGGGCTGCATATCTACCCCTTCTTCTTCCAAAGTTTCTTTAGCGAAACCAGCCATACCGGAAGCAAACAGATACTTAAAGTCGCATTGGTCTTCATCTGCGCCTAATTCTAAGAACAGATCCAACACCTTATCAACAGCAATGTGGGGGTCAGCTTGTCCACGATCAATCTTGTTAATAACAACGATAGGACGTAGACCTTTTTCCAAAGCCTTTTTAAGTACAAAGCGGGTTTGGGGCATTGGTCCTTCATTGGCATCAACAATCAGCAAACAACCGTCTACCATGCCGAGTACCCGTTCTACTTCTCCGCCGAAGTCAGCGTGTCCAGGAGTATCAACAATATTGATCAGCGTTTCTTTGTAATGAACTGCTGTATTTTTAGAAAGAATCGTAATTCCTCTTTCTCTCTCCAAATCGTTGGAGTCCATGACACAATCCGGAACGTCTTCACCTTCACGGAAAATGCCGGACTGTTTGAGGAGAGCATCAACCAAGGTGGTCTTACCATGGTCAACGTGAGCGATGATGGCGACGTTACGAATTGGGAGCGTCATAGAGGGTTTCGGTAAACTTTAGTGTTTTTAGATTAGTAGCTAATTTTTGGCTCTTTTAACAGAGTTGGGGATGATTTTTCCATTCTGTAACGAACCTTTAATAATTCTACCTCAATTGTCACAAATATTGTTATTTTGATAATAAATATCAAAAGTACGGTTTAGATTGGTCTAACTTTTTCCTGCAACCAACCAGTCCAATCTTCACGCCCTAACTGGCTATCTGCTAACATCAGTACCATTTGTTCTTGCTCATCAAGCGTAGCAACGATTTCTAACCCGTTCAAAACCAGAAAAGTTTCCATGGCTGCATGAGCAGTGCGCTTGTTACCGTCAACTAAGGCATGATTCTTGATGAGAGAGAAACCCAACGCAGAAGCCTTATCAATAACTGTAGGATATAAATCTTGTCCCCCAAAAGTCATTTTGGGTTGAGCTACAGCAGATTCTAATAAACCTAAATCGCGGATACCCAAAGCTCCACCAGACTGGTTGATTACTTGACGGTGCAGATACAGGACTTCAAGTAATGTGAGGTAACGTATCATGCGAGACGACGGTACAATTCAGAATTTTTCTTGAGTACATAATTTGCAGCTTGCTCAAAATCAGTTTTTGGATAATTGAGCCAGTCTTCTATAGTAGCACGTAATAATTCTTCAGGAGAGATACCGTTTGCTTGTGCCATTACTTGCAATTGTTGTAATTGTTCCTCTGGAATATTGATAGTGATTGCAGCCATAGGAGTTTTTGATAGAAGTTAGTGTTTTCTACTATTTTAAACAGAGAACAATCTGTAATTAGCACTTACAACTGAAATTGTGCCAAAATTAACTTATAAATCTATAAATTTACAGGTTATGGCTTGGTTATCAGGACAGCAATTACAAAATGGTAAATACACCATAGAAAAAGAATTAGGTGAAGGTGGTTTTGGTATCACATATCTTGCTAGAGATAATAATGGAAATTTCGTGGTTATCAAAACGTTGAATGATGCAATACAACGACGTGCTGATTTTGCTAAATTTCAACAAGATTTTATTAACGAAGCGATTAAATTAGCTAAATGCACTCATCCCCATATTGTCCAAATTTACGAAGTCATTAATGAAAATGATCTTTGGTGTATGGTGATGGAATATATTGATGGTGAAGATTTAGGAACTTTAGTAGAAAATCATGGTGTTTTGTCTGAAGATATAGCCTTAAAATATATTCAACAAATAGGAGAAGCGTTAACTGTAGTTCATAATAATGGTTTATTACATCGAGATGTAAAACCGCAAAATATAATGATACGTTCGGGAAAATCAGCAGCGGTATTAATTGATTTTGGGATTGCAAGGGAATTTTCCCATAATTTGATTCAAACACATACGCAAATGTTAGCTGATGGTTTTGCACCAATTGAACAATATGATAAAAGAGCAAAAAGGGGAGCATTTACAGATGTTTATGCTTTAGCTGCAACTTTGTATTCTTTGTTAACTGGAGAATTACCAACTATATCACCAATGAGAGCAATTGGTACAGAATTGGAAGAAGCGAAAGAGATAAATTCAAAGATTAGTGACAGAGTGAATCATGCCATAATTAAAGGAATGGAAATCAAGCCGGAAAATCGTCCTCAGTCAATAATTGAGTGGTTATCTATTCTGAATATTACAAGCATTCCAACTACAAATATCAATTTGTCATCTTTTGAAATAGTCCAGTCTCAATCAATAGATGATATCGTCGGTGAATTTCAAATTCATGTTAATTATAATAGTTCTAATGCAGGATATCTGATACATCATAGAGAACATCGCAAAGATCCTACACTGCATTATCACATAACTAGATCTGATACTCACGCCTTTAACTTTGGTGGAAATGGATTTGCTATTTTCCCGATTCCGAGAAAAGCTAAAAGAGCAAGAGATATAAAATTATTACCCAGAAAAGAAGTTCTTGATAGATGTTTAATAGCTTATGAATTATTCAAAAATTGGGACTATGGTATATTAGGATGGAACTGTGAACACTTTGCTAGATTGGTCACAACCAATGAAGCAATTAGTTATCAAGTGAAAGAGTCTATTTTAGCATTTTTCAATAATAATGGATATCATCCATTAGCAAAAGAAATGATGGACAAAGCTTGTAGAAATGCAAAATACTAATTTTAGTTGAAAACAATAAATTCTCTCTTCTTCTTCTCTTCCTTCGTGTCCTTCGTGTCTTCGTGGTTCAATCCTTCTAAACCTCAACACCAAACCGAAAATACCCGATGTTCCTAAGAAATCGGGCATTTATGGTCTAGGTGTTACTCACCGTATTATTCCATCACTTGTGCTGACTTTTGTTTATCCAACTTGAGCATTAATACTCCCAAAGGTGGTAAACATAAATCCAAAGAATAAGGACGATTGTGCAAAGACCAATCATCAGTCCACTTACCACCTAAATTGCCCATATTACTACCGCCATATTGACGGGCATCACTATTGAACAACTCCGTATAGAAGCCCTGCTCAGGAACACCGATACGATAGTGGGAATGGGGTTGGGGTGTAAAATTACAAACAACAATCAGGAAATTATCAGAATTTTTGTCACGACGGATAAAAGAAACGACACTATGACGGTTATCGCTACAGTCAATCCAATCAAACCCTTCTTGCTCAAAATCTTGAGTGTATAAAGCAGGTTCAGAACGGTAAAGATGGTTAAGAGACTGGAAAAAATCTTTTAACTTTCCGTGTGGTTCATGTTGTAATAGATGCCATTCCAAATCAGCCCAAACATTCCACTCACTCCACTGTCCAAATTCCATGCTCATAAACATGGTTTTTTTGCCGGGGTGAGCGAACATATAAGTAAACAAACAACGGATATTAGCTAACTTCTGCCATTCATCACCCGGCATTTTGCCGATCATATTACTCTTACCATGCACCACTTCATCATGGGACAGAGCTAACATGAAATTCTCGCTGTGGTTATACCACATACTAAAAGTGATGTTATTTTGATGGAACTGACGAAACCAAGGGTCCATGCTGAAGTAGTCCAGCATATCGTGCATCCAGCCCATATTCCACTTTAAGTTAAAACCCAATCCTCCTGTGTAAGTAGGCCAAGATACCATTGGCCAAGAGGTGGATTCTTCCGCGATAGAAAGCACACCGGGAAAATAGCTGAATAGCAGGTGATTAACTTGACGAAGAAAATCCGCAGCTTCTAAATTTTCTCTCCCACCGTATTCGTTAGGCAACCATTCTCCTGGTTCTCGACAATAGTCAAGGTAGAGCATAGAAGCGACAGCATCAACGCGAATTCCGTCAATGTGGTATTTATCAAACCAGAACAGGGCATTAGCCACCAAGAAATTCCGAACTTCATGGCGATTGTAGTTAAATACTAAAGTTCCCCATTCTTTATGTTCACCTTTACGGGAGTCAGCGTGTTCATACAAGTGACTACCATCGAAGAAAGCTAAACCGTGACCATCTTTGGGGAAGTGACCAGGAACCCAGTCTACAATTACACCAATGCCATTTTTATGACATTCGTCCACAAAATACATGAAATCTTCTGGAGTACCAAAGCGGGATGTAGGAGCAAAGTAACCAGTTACTTGATAACCCCAAGAACCATCAAAGGGATGCTCTGCAATTGGTAGTAATTCGAGATGGGTATATCCTAATCTCTTAACATAGGGAATGAGTTTATCGGCTAATTCTCGATAAGTCAGAAACCGTGCGCCGGTTTTTAGTTCGGAAACGACAACTACAGCTTCAGTTTCTCCATTCGGTAATTTGGCAGGTTCAGCACTAGCGGCGTGTAACCAAGAGCCTAAATGGACTTCGTAGACGGAAATGGGTTGAGTCAAGGGGTCCGTATGTCGCCGCTTTTCCATCCAGTTTTCGTCTTTCCAGGTGTAGGAATTTAAGTCGGTAACAATAGATGCTGTTTTCGGACGTGGTTCTTGTTGGAAACCATAGGGATCAGATTTTTCGTAAATATGTCCTTCAAAATTTTTGATTTCGTATTTGTAATGTTCTCCTACACCTATTTCCGGAATAAACAATTCCCAAATGCCTGTATGTCCTTTCCGCATTTGGTGTTTGCGTCCATCCCACAGGTTAAAATCTCCCAATAAGGAAACGTTGCGGGCATTGGGGGCCCAAACGGCAAAATAAACCCCTTTAACACCATCTACTTCTGTGGTGTGCGCTCCTAGTTTCTCATAAATGCGGTGGTGGTTGCCTTCACTAAATAGATGGAGGTCAAATTCTGTTAAGTGGGCAGAGCGGAAGGCATAAGGATCATAAATGACTAGCTCATGTTCTCCTTCTTTAATGCGTAACTGATAGTTTTTCAGTTCTGCTGTTTCAATGGTGCATTCAAAAAAGTGAGGATCATGAACTGTGTCCATGGGGTATTCTTTGCGTTCTTCTGGAACTACTACCCAGGCAGCGATCGCATTTGGGAGGTATGCTCGCACAGCCCAAACAGTTTTACCATTTTGCTCGATGATATGAGAACCCAGAATTTCAAACGGATTGTGATGTTGATTCCCAACAATACTTTGAACCTGTTCAGGGGCGACCGTGGTTATGGACATGAAGCTACCTATGTGAAATATGGTGATTGACTAAATCTACTTTTTTAAAATCTAAACCCCGTCTAAGTTAAAACCTATAGTTTTTCCAAAGGGAATATTATTCGGTTCTGTTCTCGCTTGAGTTGTCAGATGTACTCTAAATTACAAAAAACTACGGTTCTCAAGGTAGACGCGGTTTATATATATTCTTTACATTTATTTGCATTTTTTTCGCCACCGTTATCGTAC
>NZ_VILD01000002.1:759561-772786 GCF_009712085.1 Anabaena sp. UHCC 0253 | reverse complement strand
GTGATTGGCGATCGCCTGACTAAATGTTTAAAAACGGGAAAAGTTGTAATAAGCCTTTGCGTAGTTGTAACAAGAATATTTGCTCACGGAGGTTAGTATTTAGTTTTGATGGAGGGCTTGTTTGTAATTTTGCTTGTAGGTGGCTATATTCTGCGGCTGTGATCTGATTGCCATTAATAGGCGATCGCGCTTCTAGTATAATCTGTGTCCGCAATATTTCCTCTGGTATATCCTCTGGTGGCGGTAATGCTATCACTGCTTGACCATGATGACCAGTTAACCCCACTAAAATGCTAGTAGTAACGCTTAAAACAATCAGCAGTATGCGTTTCATCAATTTTTTTATTTCTAATTTCTAAAGTCCTGGTGGTAATGGTTCTCCACATAGTTGGTGAATATTCATAATTCGGGCAAAAACCTGTGGATATTTCTGGCGATAATCAGGAATCAGTGCCAGAGGACTCAACAAAGCCGCGGCTGCAATATCAGCTACACTCAAGCGCCCACCCACTAAATAATCACTTTTTTGCCAATATATAGATAATACTGATAAAGCATTGGCTAGTCTTTTCTGAGCTAATTCAACGGTAGTATCATTAATACCATATTGTTGTCTGACTACCTGAATTACCATTTGGCTAAACAGTGATGGGTCAATTGCTTTCCCTGCACCAGCCCGGAATTGATAATATACAAACCTGGTAGCCGTCCCGATACTTTCATCTAACCAATCTTCTAACATTGCCGCTTGGATTTGCAGTTCTGAATCAGGTAAAAATAAAGCAGGTTCAGGCTGATAACTTTCTAGAAATTTGATGATTTCTGTAGAGTCAGCGATAGCTTGGGGTTGTCCGACAACTTGTGGCAATAATACTGGTAGTGTAGTTAACCCAGTTAGTGACTTTACCTTGAAGATATGCAGCCCTGGAGTTAGATTTTCAGTCTGATAACAAATTCCTTTATAACCCAATGCTAATCGGGCTTTACGACAATAGTGAGATGTACTAAATTGCAGTAACAACATATATATATCAATATTATTTTGGTTACTGACAAAATCAATTAAAAAACTCCAACTGGGCAAGAACTGAATCTAGCCCAGTAGTCTAACCTGATGAATTTCCCTGCTTTTAACCCAACTTGACATTATAAGGCAGTTGTATCTTGAGTTTTTATCTACAAAATCGCCAACTTTGTCAACAGAGTTTTGTATTCAAAGATATCAACTACTTATCTAGATTGATGTACTAACCCATACTAGGGTGTTTTGGGAGTGGCTGCGGGAGATGCTGTCGTTGCTGGTGTAGCACCTGTATCTGCTGGTTCTCCACCTGTTGTAGCTGCTGGAGAACTAGTAGTATCAGCAGGAGGCTGAGTGCCACCATCACAAGCTCCAAGCAAAGTACCCAAACTCAACATTAAAGCCAAACCAAAAATCTTTGTCTTCATAACTCCTCTTTCACCAATTGTGGCAATAAAATCTTTCACCTGTTGAATAACATACCTCATTTATTGATTTTTTTTCACGGCTTTCTGATTACAGATTTTCAACTATCCCTCTTTGAAACATTTTTGTAATCTATATGTAATACAAATAATGGCGATTCAACCTTTTTTGACGGTTACATAAATATTCAGCAATTGCAAAGTTCAGTCACAAAGCGTGCTGAGAGACAAGAGACACGGGCGTTTTTAAACACCTTCAGTCATCTACTATCAAATATACTGTGAGAAGTAGTATAAGATTGGAGGCAAGAAAGTAACTTTAACCCAAGTTGCTAGTTATCCAATCATGGACAATAATCCCTTCTCTATTGCTTCTTGAACGAAAATACAGTATTTAATATCAGAAAAATTATGGTTTTTGAACGTAAATCAGCAGTTTTCGCAAAAAATACTTGGTTTTGGCGCAAATCTCCACTGTCATTCAATAGGCGACGTTCTCGGAATCTGGATACAAAAACACAGAAGTCATCCCGGCTTGGTAGTGAACCGATAGCAGTCAAATCGTCCAGTCCCCGGAACGCTTGGATAAATTTTTTGGGTTCTCGGAGAAGTAACACAGCAATCCGCACTTCAACCCCAGAACCAGGGAAAAAACCAACTACTAGTGTATACAAGATGGGCAATACAGGAACTATACCCACATGGTTACTACGTCTGTATACAGTAAATCGCTACTCGTCAGTTTTAGCATTTTTATTAGTAATATCAACGTTAATAGTTTATGGTTGGACTGTATATGCCCAGGAGCTTTGGAGCGAATCTTATGGAAAAGTAAAAAGCTTACAACGTCATGAACGGCAGTTAAACACTACCAATGCAACACTGACTAGCAAGATGGCACAAGAAGCAGAAAATCCTAGTATGGGGCTAGTATCACCAACTTCTGAAGGGGCAATTTTTTTACCGCCAACATCTCAAAGTAGTCCTAAATCGTCATTTTCAACTTCTCAACCAGAACCAAAACCAGAATCGCCTTCTCCACTTGGATATTAAAATCTAATAGGTGATTGTTCATCAGTTATTGGTCACTCGATTTTGGATTTACGATTTTGGACTTCGACTTCGCTCAGTTGAACGATTTTGGATTGACTCCACCAAACAAGTGTAGAGCTTGAAAATTTTGGATTTGGGATTTACGTTAGCGAAGCGTACGCAGCGCAGCGAGTATTTTTCCGTCAGTAGAGGACGAGGAACATATACCAAATTTTTTAATTAATCTAAAATCTAAAATCTACAATTTCCGGTCATTGATAAAATTCTTACTTATCACATTTCACCTATGTTTCTCCAATGCCGAAGCCATTAAGTAAAACAAAATTCAGAAACTTACGTAATTTAGAATTTAAAAGAGAACGAAAATTCTCTAAACAACCTCAACCGGGAAATATTGATCCGAAAATACCAGAAAACCCACCCAACATTAAATCCCGACTGTTGTTAGTATGGGGTGTTTTAATGGTTTCTTTGCTAGGGTTGGCATTCAACTTATATAATCTCCAAATTCTTCAGGGAAAAAAGCTGGCTGAACGGGCGCGAAACCAGCAAATGGTCAATGTACGTCCTTATATGCCCCGTCGTCCGGTGGTGGATCGGGGTAATAATATGTTAGCCATTGACCGTCCTGTTTATAACTTATATACTCACCCCAAATTATTTGATCAATCCCAGGAGGAAATTGCTGAGAAAATTGGTCCGATTATCGGTAAAGAAAAAGCCGATTTAATTAACATATTTCAAAGTAAACGTAGTGGAATTTTATTAGCTTCTAATGTATCAGAAGCTATTGCTGATAAGTTAATATCACTGCGTTTAAATGGATTCGAGTTTATTCAAAAATACTCTCGATTTTATCCCCAAGATGATTTGGTGGCGGACGTGGTGGGCTATGTTAATCTTGATCGTCGTGGCCAAGCCGGTGTGGAATACAGTCAAGAGAAGCTTCTGGAACGTTCTGGACAAACGGTGCGGATGAGTAGGGCTGGTAATGGGGCATTAATGCCCGATCATGCTCCAGAAGGATTTCTAAATTCTGATGATTTGAAACTGCAATTAACTATTGATAATCGCCTGCAAAGATTAGCTCGCGCAGCTTTGAAAGAACAGATGACTAAATTCAGTGCTAAACGTGGTGCAGTGATTGTCATGGATGCAGTTGATGGTTCTTTACTGGCGTTGGTTTCTCAACCTACTTACAACCCCAATAGATATTCCCAAGCCGATATTTCCCTGTTTAAAAATTGGACTGTAGCTGATCTTTATGAACCGGGATCAACTTTTAAACCTGTGAATGTGGCGATCGCTCTCGAAAATGGCGCAATCAAGCCAGATGATTCATTTGAAGATCCTGGTTCTATCCAAATCGGTAAACATACCATCAAAAATGCGGAAAGAACTGGTTATAGAAGACTGACTATTGCGGAGATTTTACAAACTTCTAGTAATATTGGTATGGTCAGAATCATGCAACGATTAAAACCTTCCATATACTACAACTGGTTAGAACGTTTAGGACTAGGACAAAAAGTTGACACGGATTTACCTTTTGAAGTAAGTGGTCAACTCAAAAGTCAAGAAAAATTTATCACTTCAAACATTGAACCAGCTACTACATCTTTTGGACAAGGCTTTTCTCTCACTCCATTACAACTGGTACAAATACACGCAGCATTAGCTAATGGGGGCAAATTAGTTACACCCCATGTAGTCCGAGGATTGATTGATGCTAAAGAACGAATACACTATTCAATTCCCCTCCCAGAACCACGGCAAATTTTCTCAGCCACAACTACTCAAAAAGTAGTGGAAATGATGGAAACAGTAGTTAGTCAAGGTAGTGGTAAAGCCTCAAGAATTTCAGGATATCGGATTGGTGGAAAAACGGGAACAGCCCAAAAAGCTAGTCCTAATGGTGGATATATTAAAGGTGCAAGAATTACCAGCTTTGTGGCTATTTTGCCAGTGGAATCTCCCCGTTATGTCGTGTTTGCAGTTGTGGATGAACCAAAGGGAGAAAATGCCTATGGTTCTACTGTAGCTGCACCAATTGTCAAAAATGTAATTGAAGCACTAATTCCGATTGAGCAAATTCCACCTAGTAAATTGACAATTGACAATTGACAATTCTCTCAATGACCAATCACCAATCACCAATCACCAATTACCAATCACCAATTACCAATTATCCATTATAGGTTTGCTGGAGAGTGGCTTCGATTGAGCCTAAATTTTGGAATAACTTAATTAAGTCATGAGATTTAGTTTTTTGCTCTAATAAAATTCCTTTCAGTGGTGTTAAAAATTGAATATCAGGATCATCTAATAGGGCAATTTCAGCAGCTTGTAATATTTTGGTGGTATTAGCAAAAATATCTGTATTTTCAAAACCAGATTTTGCCGAAATTTGGTGTAAACTAGCATCAGGTATAATAGCTCTACCTGATAAAGTTTCATCTAAGATTAAACCTTTTAATAAAGCTAATAAGCCTGCATAAATAGCGAAATTATCACAACTATCACAAGCTTTAAATTCTATTCGCCCTACCTCAGAGGGAATACGGGCAATTTTTGTTAATGAGGGGACACTTTGGATTAGTTCTGCTGCTGTTTTTACAAAAACTAATGTCGCTGATCTTTTTCCTGTTCTAATAAAAGTCCTTACTGATAAACCTTCCCATAAACCACCATTGTAAAAAGGAGAACTATAACTAAAAGGAATGATATAAGGACTGTAATAAGTTAACTTTTTACCAATATCAATTAACTTTTCCGTAGACAAGTTTGCCAGAGAAATATTTAAATCTGGTCCATAGGAAACCATGTAAATATGAGCAGTTTGTTCATCTGGATAAGCTTGTAATTGTTTAATTTCAAAATCATTTAATGGAGGTTGTGGTTTAAAAACACAAGTATAGGGATTAAAACTGGCTAAAACAGGTGAAAAACCAAAACTAGCAGCAACATCACTTAGTAAACCAAAACTTGTTGTTAATTCATCAATTGCTCCTTGAATAGTAGAGTGGATAGTTGTTCTAATTTCGATACCTTTAGCTACACAATCAATTACTTCTTCAGAGTCACTAAATCTTTCAAATCCTTCAATATACCAACGCTTTTTTTTAATCCCTGCATCACCAACTCTTAATTGTGGGTAATCATCAGGATATACGGGTAATTTATCAATGATTTGATTGAAATCTGCAAATTTTGTATTATGAAAATCTGCAAACTTTCCTTGATGATTGAGAAAAGCAACTTCATGTTCAACACCAAATGAAAACATACGCAATACCCAGTTAATGAGAAATATAATCAATTATATCCATAATTGATCCTATTGTGAATAATATGGGACGAGAAATAGGAGTTAATTATTTAAACATTGGACAGACTATAGATACCTGATTTGTAATTATTAGCTATACAGAACATATATTTTTGCCAGTTCAATGTACAGAAGTTCAGTCCTTTTCAAGGTAGCTTAATATTAAATAAGAAAAATTACAAGGCGTGAGTTTTTATGACAAGTGCTGCTCAAACCCCTTACAGTAGCGAACAAATTTCGGCTTGGTTACGAGGACTTTTGACTATTGCTTGGGCTGATGGTAACTTTGATGCTCAAGAACAGGAAGTAATTACTAATCTTACCAAAGATGAATTAGCTCCTTCCATTGACTGGGATTCTCTAGAGATCATCGAACCCGATGAATTAGCGGCTATATTAGGTAAAGGTACACCTGTAGCGGAAAATTTCTTGCGGACAGCGGTCATGGTAGCGATCGCTGATGGTATATACTCTCCTAGTGAAGATGAAGTTTTACACCAATTCTGTCAAAAATTAGAACTGCAAGAGAATTTACTCACAGCCCTGCGTCATACTCTAGAAGATACCGCACAAACTGAAGATTTTCCATCGGCTGAACTTGTACCTCCACATCCAGACGCTTTAAATCCCTTGCGTCACTGGTTAGACGGGTTAGATATTCAAGATCCCAGAGTTGCCAAATTTTTGTGTAAGATGATTCCTTCCCAGTGTCCCTTTGAAAGAGATGTCACCCTATTTGGCCGGAAAATAGTTCATATTCCGCCATTATGTAAAATTAACCCCCTCTATGAACAAATGGTAGGTTTACGTTTCCGCGCCCTCTCCTACCTAGCAGACGACTGTGGTGAGGATATTACACCTTATATATAGTCATTCGTCAGTAGCCAGTAGTCAGTAGTTAGGTGACATAATAAGAAGTAGAAGATTTCCGGAATCACGAATATATTAGCAATCAAAAAATTGGCTGCTAATATTTGGAAAATCGTTAACGAAGAGTCATTAGCGCAAAATATATTGGTAATCTTTCAAAAAAAGAATGACTAATGACAACTAACTACTAACTACTAACTACTGACAACTGACTAATTATGCAATTTATAGACCAATCAATAATTGAAGTAGAAGCAGGTAACGGAGGCGATGGTATTGTCGCTTTCCGCAGAGAGAAATATGTACCAGCAGGTGGTCCTTCTGGTGGAAATGGCGGAAAAGGTGGTTCAATCATTTTTGTGGCTGATAGCAACCTCCAAACCTTGCTAGATTTTCGATACAAGCATTTGTTTAAAGCCCAAAATGGGGAACGTGGCGGACCAAATAATTGCACCGGTGCAGGTGGAAAAGATTTAATTGTCGAAGTTCCTTGTGGTACTGCTGTTTATGATGGAGAAACGAGTGCTTTACTCTGTGATTTAGTTGAACCTGGACAAGTTTTTCGAGTCGCTGAAGGTGGCAAAGGTGGACTAGGAAATCAACATTTTTTAAGTAACCGTAATCGTGTTCCAGAATATGCACTTCCTGGGTTAGAAGGAGAAAAGAAGGTATTACGTTTAGAGTTGAAATTGTTAGCAGAAGTAGGAATTATTGGTTTACCAAATGCAGGTAAATCAACTTTAATTTCTTCTTTATCTGCTGCACGTCCAAAAATCGCTGATTATCCGTTTACTACGTTAATTCCTAATTTGGGCGTAGTTAAAAAACCCACAGGTGATGGTACAGTTTTCGCCGATATTCCCGGTTTAATTGAAGGTGCTTCTCATGGTGCAGGTTTAGGTTATGATTTCCTCCGTCACATTGAACGCACAAGGATTTTATTACACTTAATTGATGCGACAAGTGAAGATGTCATTGCTGATTTCCATACTATTCAAGAAGAATTAAAAGCCTATGGAAGGGGTTTAGCAAAACGTCCACAAATTTTAGCATTAAATAAAATAGATGCTGTTGATAGGGAATCTGTAGATTTAGAAGCTTTAGCTAAACAATTAAATCATCTGGCTTTAGCACCTGTTTTCATAATTTCGGCGGTAACTCGCACTGGATTAGATCCAATGATGCAAGAAATTTGGCGGATTTTGGATGAAGTTAATGCGTTGGAAGCTTTGGAAGCTGCGGAGGTAGCGGTTTAATTGATGGGTTGATTTTGTTGAGTAAAAGTCCGCGTTTGCGGACTCATTTTTAGCATTTTTTAAATTTTTTGAAAACAATAATTAAGAAGTGATTTTGTCAGAAGATTCTTTTCCACAAGCAGCAGGAAGGCATTTATATCCCACATTCCGCAGATGTGACTCAGATTATTGATATTTTTGAAAAATCCCAGCCAGAAAAATTTTATCTACCTAATTTTTTTGGTTAAGTTTAACTTTATCTGCCAAAAAATAGAGGATATGAGTATCATCGCTTTAACTACAAGTCCAGCGATAACTTTGGTTCACATTTTCACTTTTACGAAGTTAATAATGCCTTATTATTTGATAGAGAAAAAGCCAGAGGAATGAGATTAGATATCCCCGCAGGTACAGCAGTGAAATTTGAACCGGGAGATGAAAAAGAAGTTACTCTAGTTCCTGTAGTTGATAGCCGTCAAATTTATGGATTCAACGGCAAAATTAATGGAAAACTGTAAAAAAAATAAGTTTCAATTGCATAATTAGAGCAGAAATTATATCTGTTTTAACTTTTATTCATCTGCTAAGAAACTTTCTCCCCATTTGACTTCAACTTTACCGCTAGGACTAAATACAACCTTAAATTCAGTCACAGAATTATTGATTACTAGTTTAGTAGGTAAGATGAGAGTTTCATCTTTTGCTTTACCGTCATCAGGTTTAGATAACAATTTAGGTAAAGGTGTGGTTTGCAGTAAATCAATCGCTAATTTATCAATTGGTTCATAGGAAACAACTGCTCCTTCAGAATCTATCAGTACCCGATAAACCAAATCTCGATCAAAATTAACAGATGTTTCATCAGCTTCTTTGTTGTTAGATATTTGCCAATTCTTGACAATGATTTTTTGTAAATCTTCTTGTAATTTCTGGATCTTTTTCTCATCAGTAATAGCTCTGAGAGAATCAGCAACGGAAGGATCTAAACTAGAGGGAATTTCAGTAGGTATCAGACTAGCTCCAGCTTGCAGGGGAATTGGTTTTTTGAGAGTGTTTTTCTCCAAATCTAGCGCGTCACCAATTAAAGCATTAACTTTTGTGCGATCGCTCACAGTCAATAACCGATGTTGGAATACTACGTGCTTATATTCCTTAGAAATTTTCCCTTCAATTACATTAATTGCGTGTTTAGCAGCTTCATTAGCCGCATAGCTGGGTGCTTCATCCACAATTGATTGCAGAGGTTGATTAGGATCGAGCAGCATATTTGCCAACTTACGAGTTAAAGGAACAATTCCATACACACTTACCTTTTTGCTCAACCCCAACTCCCTAACAGCTTGGAGCGCAATTTCTGTGGTCATTTCTGAACCACCCCACAAAACATTAATCTTTGGGTGACGCTTGAGCATCGCTTTGACCTTATCTACATCTTCCGGTGTTCTGCCATCTGTCGTTCCCGTTTCGGTCCATTTTGCACCAGAATCTTCTATACCTTTGATAAATCCCTGTAAATAAGGATAAAGACGAGTTGAATCTGCCCCATCTACTAAACCCACATTTAACTCTTTAATCTGTTTATTTCTACTATTTAATACCCCTTTCCCCATGTATCTGCCAAGGTCGTAACCCATAGCTAAAGAATCGCTTTCATAACAAGCAAATACTACTTTCTGGGATTCTTTGGGTAAGCAATCACCGATATTAACCACCACCACACCAGCAACATAAGCCTGGAGAATACTTGGTACAGATTTCTCAGGATCTAATGGTCTCATGATGATTATATCTACATCTTGGGTGAGTAGCTGTTTGATTCCGTGAGTCTCCTCCTGAACACTTTCTCCGGTTTTAATGGGGATAATTTCAACTTGCTTATTTTCCTTAGCCAGTTTTTCTAAACCTTGTTGGTATAATTTATAAGTTAAGTTATCGTTAGGAAGAAGAAACCCAACTTTATACTTTTCTGGAGTTTCTTTAATAATTTTTGCTTCCCAATCTTTATCTTTAGCGGCTTGTTCCCAGTTATAAGATCGTTTCAGTTGATCTACTGACCAAAACTTACCTCTTTTCAGGTTAGCACGCTCGAATTCAGTCCCAATTGTAATTGTTTCCTTACGCATATCCACATAGCGAAGGGAAGCTCCCCTAAAGTTAGCTTTGTAGAGATCAGCACTTTGAATATTAGCACGGCTGAGATTAGAACCTTGGAAATTGGTTTGATTGAGATTTGCCCCTTGTAAATCAGCCCATAGCAACCGGGAGTTAATTACTGATGCTTTCGTCAAATTTGCATCTCTTAAATAAATCCGGCTCATGCGACTACTATCAAGATTCGCTTGCTCTAAATTGGCTTTTTCTAAATAAGCCGCTCGAAGAATTGCCCCTTTGAGGTTCGCACCCTTCAAATTTGCCCCCTTGAGATTTGCTCTTTCCAGGTTTGCACCCTCTAGATTAGCTTTTTCCAGGTTTGCACCCTCAAGGTTTGCTCCGCTTAAATTCACGCCAGATAAATCCATTCGGGAAAGATCAAATCCCTCATACCTGTAAAACTGCGGTGGCCACTGGGCAATCCTCCGCCAATTCCATTCAAATTTATAACACTTATTTAGTTCAATTCCTTCTAAGTTGGCCTTGGAAGCTTGTTCTCCTAATAGACTTTCACAGGACTGATTCAGATATTCCATAGCCTCAATTCTTGATTCAGAATATTCAACTTCCTTCTGATTTCTAATTTCTTGTCTAGCATTATCAAGAGCCTCTTTCTCTCTCTGCGGTGCTTCCACAAAGTAAGCTCCCATTGCTGCTAACAGTGTAAATTGACCAATAACGGTTGCCAAGCTATACAGAGAAACATTTTCACACCATTTAACAAAATCTCCCAGTCGCTGATCTAAAAACGTCAGGGGGTTGAACCAGGAATGTTTTGCTTTTGCCGGTTCTTTTTCCAATTCTAAAGAGTAACCTGCCCACATTCGCCGATAGGTTTCATGTGGCATATCCAGTCTTTTCGCTTCCTGAAGTATTTTGTACTCCCGTTTGACTGGATCTTCAATAGTAGCAATTTCTTGGAAGCTAGTCTCTAAATTTCGGATAACTCCTTCCAACTCAAAGATTTCAGCTTGTTCTTGGGGTGATATCCTAGTGTTTGTTTCCTCCGTTGTTTCTGTATCTCTTATCTCTTCTGTCTGGTTTTCAGATGTAGTACTTTTTTGTAGATGTTGAGCATTTGTGGTTCTTCTAAATATGGAAAAGCGACTAGACATAATTATTTAGTGTATTTGGTAAAAAAAGTTAAACTTAGCTAATTTTATTAAATAGCATACTTGTTTTCTAATTGGGACAATATGTTACGTATTTTTATAAATTTCAATTCTTGCTAGTAATGATAATCTTTTTATTTTTATAACAATCTCCAAAATTTTAGAAAAGAGTTAAGAGAAATAAAAATATGACAAACTTAGAAAGTAGTAAGTAGGTGATTGTATAAGTTATAAAATGAATCGTTCCGCTTATGCGGAGACTTATGAACTCACAGTAGGCGATAAAGTTAGATTAAGTAATGAGACAAAATTAATTACACAAACATTTGGACTAAAATCCTTGATTGGCAAAGGATTGATAAATAACTAATATGTAATTAATTCTGTCCAGGTACTTAGTTGACCAATATACAATGCACGTTGAACAATATTATAAAGCTGATAATAACAAATGGATTTTTTCGGAATATTCAGATAGTGATGATTCTTTAAATTTAGCTTCTGTTGCTTGTCAAATTTTGCTTGCAGATATTTATGATAAGGTAGATTTTGAAGTTAAATAATAAATCTCACGCCAAGACGCTAAGGCGCAAAGTTTTTATTAGTATCTTTACGCCTTAATTATCTAAATTTACACTTTAAGAAACCAGCGTTTCTGATACATCAAGACAGCAACACCGTACCAAAAGAATAAGGTAACAAGTGCAAACAAAAATGAGCCGTTGAAATTTCCCGCCCAAGATGCAAAGATATTTTGGTAAATCCAATTATAGATACTAATGGCGGTTTCACCTGTCCCTATTTGGGTTCTTGCTGTGATTTTAATTAACAGTACAGATGCAACAAAAAGAGCGATCGCATTTAAGCCCATAATCTCAAATGGTTTACTCCAGCGTTTTATTAACCTCACTTCTATCAATTCATAACAAGCTGCTAATAACATTAACGCCCAACCAGTAGTAAACACAACATAGGAACTGGTCCATAGTTTCTTATTCATGGGAAATGCTACATCCCAAATAATTGCAATTACTAAGCAACACAAACCCAATAAAACTAAATCCATACTTGTTTGCGAATTAGCCTGTTTTTTATCTTTAATCCATTCTCCGGTAAAATAACCAGCTAAAACGTTAACTATCGCTGGAATGGTGCTAAAAAGTCCTTCAGGATCTCCCAGCAAATTAAAGCCATCACCTTTATATAAATGTGCTTTGGGAATAATTAATCTATCAATAAATGCGCCAAAATTACCTTCCCTTGTTAGCACTCCTGCACCATAATCAGGAACTGGAATATACATCATTGTCAACCAATAACCAATTAGTAATCCTCCTGCTACTAACCATTGACTTTTACGGGGTAATTTTAAAACTATCAAAGATGTAAACAGGTAAGTTAAACTAATTCGTTGCAATACTCCCATGATTCGCAAACTACTAAAGTCAAAAGTCCAAACTCCTTTATTCCAAAAACCATTTAATAGTAAACCCAAAGCAAATAATATAGCAGCACGGCGCAACAGCAGTAAGTAAACTGTTGTGGTAGGTTTATTCTCTGAGGTATACTTTGACAGAGAATAAGTCATTGCTACACCAACAATGAATAAAAAGAAGGGAAATATTAAGTCAGTGGGTGTACAACCGTGCCATTGAGCATGACTGAGGGGAGGATAAACATTATCTACGACTCCGGCCATGTTAGCAAGAATCATGGCGGCAATAGTAATACCACGAAAAACATCAAGCGAAGTCAGACGCATAGACGGAATAGTTTTTTTGATGACTATTTACCTTACCCCGCTTGATGCACCTTCTCAAGAAAAATTGATAACCTAAGTTACAAGGTAAACTTTTATTAAGTAATGTTTGAATTGGGAATTTTTTAATATGGCTATCAAAGTTGGAGATACCGCACCTGATTTTAATCTACCCGCCCAAAATGGTGCAAATATCAGCCTGGCGGAATTTCGTGGTCAAAAATCTGTTGTCCTCTATTTTTATCCCAAGGACGATACACCGGGATGGTAC
>NZ_VILD01000002.1:754300-759020 GCF_009712085.1 Anabaena sp. UHCC 0253 | reverse complement strand
GTGGAATCTTGCGCTTTTCGAGATCAATATGAAGTGTTTAAAGCCGCTGGGGCTGAAGTGATTGGTGTCAGTGGTGACTCTAGTGACTCTCACCAAAAGTTCGCAGCTAAGTACAATTTACCTTTCACACTTTTAAGTGATAAAGGCGACCAAGTGCGAAAACAATATGGTGCAACTACCGCTTTTGGTTTTATCCCCGGCCGGGTGACTTATGTGATTGACCAAAACGGCGTAGTTCAATACGTATTTGATTCTATGTTGAACTTTAAAGGTCACGTTGAAGAAGCACTGAAAACACTGCAACAACTAGCAAAAAAGTAATGGTTGACACTCCCCGATCTAAAGAGACGGGGATTCTTAAGACCAAATAAGTAATTGAGAATTGTCAATTGTCAATTGTCAATTCTCAATTGTCACCTGAAATTAGGCTTTAGACTTTTCGGGAACAGCAACGTTGGAGTTAGCTGATTTGCCGTTTTTGCCGTTGCCGTTATTGCGGGGTTGAATTACTCCATAACCACCGTGATTACGTTCATAAATGACGTTAATATCTCCGGTTTCTGCGTTATGGAACATATAAAAGTCGTGTCCCACAAGTTGTAGTTGTTCTTGGGCTTCTGCCAATGTCATGGGGGGGCATGGAGAAGTATTTGGTGCGAACAACCTCTTGGGGTAATTCAGGGGTGCGATCGCCTATTAAATCTGCTGCTACAGGTTCTGGCGCTACTACTTCATTAGTTGCTATCGGTTGGGTTTTGTGATCCTGCCTTCTTTCTTTATATTTCCGTAATTGCCGAGCAATCTTATCTGCAACTAAGTCAATACTTGCATATAAGCTTTCGCTGCTTTCCTCGGCACGGATGATGCTACCATTAGCATAAATAGTTACTTCCGCCGCTTGTTTAGTATTTATTCGGGGATTGCGAGCTACGCTCAAATGGACATCCACTTCATTGGTGATGTTCTGAAAGTGACTAACTGCTTTTTCAATCTTCTGATGCACGTATTCCCTGATTGCATCAGTGATTTCAATATTTTTACCGTGGATGACAAGCTTCATGTAAACTCTCCCGCTCAATATTATAAATGATGTTTTTGGGTAGGAATAGAGATTGCGGTAAGGTCTATAATTGCCGCCAACACAAATCGTAACCTATTCTTAACACACTGCTCTTTAGTATTCTCAACGCTTCTTGCATCTTAAGCATCTTAAAGTTTGTGCTATTCATCGTCTCGATTTTAGTTTTTATTCTCTACGATGATTCCCAACTGGTTGCCAAACAATTGGCTATTAAAGCAAAACTATGGAATTAGGCAATTTTGAGATATGGTTCTTTTAACTGCCTATTTCTATGGAACTTTACAAAAATAGGAGTGTTTGCTCTTGTTGTTGTTCCCTAGTCTTGTTCCCTATTGTATAGAAGACGCGACCTTTTTGGGAAGTTTGATCCTGATTGATACAAACAAATTTTTGAGATGTGATCAGTCAGTGTATTGGTTTCTATTGTCTTGGCTTAATGTTTATTACAGAGAACTCCTCCCAACACCATTGAGTTATATATTCAAACTAGCACTTTGTAGAGTCCAAAGTATATTCCCTTGACGTTCCTTTAAAATCCTTTGCATAGCTTGACATTTGTTAGCTATTTTTTTGTGACATTTTGTAAAATTTTGTGAGATTACAACTATTTAAAGACGCAAAGACGCGGAAAATATTTATAAGGAATGATGTCTAACACTTTATTTCATCCGTACCGTTGTTTACTATATGATGTTGAGTTGATGCCGTACTTAACGGCTCATCAGTGGCAGCGATCGCTAGTAACAGAACGCATTAACAACCCAGAATTAGATGATGTCCTAATTTTACTAGAACACCCCCCCGTCTATACTTTAGGCACAGGAGCAAACTCAGAATTTATTAAATTTAATATTGACAAAAGTAACTATGATGTGCATCGCATTGAAAGAGGCGGCGAAGTTACATATCATTGTCCTGGTCAATTAGTCGGTTATCCAATTTTAAACTTGCGTCGTTATCGTCAAGACTTGCATTGGTACTTACGCCAACTTGAGGAAGTATTAATTCGCGTTTTAGCAAATTATGATTTGCAGGGAGAACGTCTGCCTGGTTTTACTGGTGTTTGGCTAGAAGGATACAAAGTTGCTGCTATAGGCATAAAAGTTAGTAAATGGATTACAATGCACGGATTTTCCTTAAATGTTTGTCCTGACATGACAGGATTTAAACAAATTGTTCCCTGTGGCATTGTTGATAAACCTGTTAGCAGTTTAGCCGCATGGATTCCTGGCATTACTTGTAACCAAGTACGTTACTCCGTAAACCATTGCTTTGCCGAGGTATTTGGTGTAGATATAGTGGATTGTAAGTATGAAAAAATTATGTAGTCTTAGTAAAGTTACATAATATGGCGTAAATATTATTATAATGATCATGATCAATATCACTTTGGTGTTTAACCAAACAGACTAAAATTAGTTTGTTTGTCGTTGATCATGCTCACTTTTTGTAAAAGTAACCAAAACCGTGCTTGTGAATTACTCAAATAATCTACAGGTAAGTTTTTCCTCGTTGAACTCCTTGAGAGAACGCGATTGGGAAGCTTTAACTTCACTATTTGACAGAGATGATAGTGATGAAATTGAAGCCGAAATTAAAAGTAAATTGGTGTGGTTAGTTCCCGAACCTTGTTGGGAAGATAACCCTTTCGAGTTCTTGCGTGAGTTTCTTTAACGCTGTTCTTACAACCACAAAAAACAACCAGGTGACACAGTTCCCTTCTGTATCGCCGTTATATCGCTTTTCCCATTCTCCATGACTTTGTTGTAGTGTTGGCAATAAACTACTCTGAACACAAAATACACAAAGAGGGGGAGATGGTGAAATTTAGATTTGGTCGTTTGTGGGTGATCATTGGTTTAATTTGTTGCTTATTGGCTGGTTGTAGTGAAAATTCTCGCGGAAATCAAATTCTCCGAGTAGCGACTGAACCGGCGTTTCCACCTTTTGAGTTTCAAGGTAAAGGTGGGGAATTAGTAGGGTTTTCTATTGATTTGATGAGGGCGATCGCCGATGGGTCAAATTTCCAGGTAGAATTTCAGAGTTTGCCTTTTGATGGCATTATTCCCGCACTACAAGCCAAAACCATAGACGCGGCGATTAGTTCCATGACGATAACTGAAGAAAGATCCAAGACGGTAACTTTTTCTCGTCCTTATTTTAAAGCAGGTTTGGCGATCGCTATTCGTGCAGATCATCAAAATATTACCGGATTTGACAGTCTCCAAAATAAAAAAATTGCCGTCCAAATTGGCACAACCGGCGCAGAAAAAGCTAAAAGTTTAACTGGGGCGCAAATTCGCAGTTTTGACTCTGCACCATTAGCCCTGCAAGAATTACAAAATGGTAATGTTGATGCAGTTATTAATGATGCGCCTGTCACATTATACGCTATCAATACAGGTAATTTGCAAGGAATCAAAGTTATAGAACAACTACTAACTGAGGAATTTTACGGAATTGCTACTGCTAAAAATTCTCCTTATTTATCTTTGATTAATCAAGGTTTAACGAAGATATTAGAAAATGGCAAATATCAGCAAATTTACGAAAAATGGTTTAAATCTGCACCGCCCATATTACCAGAAACATTACCATTTATAAATAAAAATACCGCTAGATTAAATTCTCTGAGTATATTTTGGCAATCCTTACCCACTCTATTAAAGGGTGCATTAGGAACATTGCAATTAGCATTTATCTCAGGTTTATTCGGTTTAACAATTGGTTCTCTAATTGGCATAATTCGCCTTTCTCATATTAAACCTTTGCGTTTTTTATCCAGGGCTTATATAGATTTTTGGCGAGGAACACCGTTATTAGTGCAGATATTTATGATTTATTTTGGCTTACCGGCAATTTCTCAAGAGTTAGGTTTTACTTTTACTTTAAACCGTCTTCTCGCTGGGGTAATTGCTTTAAGTTTAAATAGTGCAGCCTATATTGCCGAAATTGTCCGTGGGGGCATTCAATCTATTGAAATTGGACAATCAGAAGCAGCAAAATCACTAGGTTTAAATCCTCTGCAAACAATGACTTATGTAATTTTTCCTCAAGCATTTCGGCGCATGATTCCACCTTTAGGAAATGAGTTTATTAGTTTATTAAAAGATACTAGCTTGGTTGCGGTAATCGGGTTTGAGGAATTATTTAGAAAAGGACAATTAATTGTTGCGGAAAATTATCGCGCTTTTGAAGTTTACGCGGCTGTAGCTATAATTTATTTATGTTTAACTCTGATTTCTTCTCAACTTTTTAGCCGCTTAGAAATATGGATGAATCCAATCGGTAAAGAAGATACAAAAGGGAAAATATACAACCCACATTCCGCAGATACTAAAGCAAATTTAGGAATTAAAAATTTTCATAAATAAAAGCCTGAAAAGATTGCCTAGCAAAGATTTCAGGCTTTTATTTGTTAAAATAATCAAATCAAATAGAGATGGGAAAAACCATGAAAGAGTCTCAAGTTGGCATGAAAATCCTAAATATAGACCATTTGGGAATAGTAGCAGGAATAATAGACGAGATGGAATTGGTAGAAGAAGTGAATAAAATAGTGGGAATAAAAATAAAAGAAACCCTAACACCAGGACAAGTAATAAAAGCAATGATTTTTAAATGGATTAGGCTTTTTTA
>NZ_VILD01000002.1:730132-753628 GCF_009712085.1 Anabaena sp. UHCC 0253 | reverse complement strand
AACGTGAAAAGATTGTCAGGTATTTAGGAAGGAGTTGTAGTAAATATTATCTAATTATTTTGATGAGATGTTTATTAGACCAAAAAAGATGTAGATAGTGATCGATAAAATTTAGTAAATAGAAATTTTTTAGCAAAAGAGTGAAAATATTTTTTGCTGTAATTGTCATGTTTATTTAAGCCGAAATGACTATTTTAATTGAGAGAGAGAATCTATTTTAAAACCTAGCGAAATTAATTTCGGTAATATTCTCTATTTTTTGGTAGATAAAGTTAAACTCAACCAGAAAAATTAGGTAAATAAAATTTTCCTGGCTGGGATTTTTCAAAAATATCAATAATCTGAGTTACATCTGCGGAATGTGGGATACAACAGGAGTCGTAGGTTGGGTTGACGCAAGGAAACCCAACAAACCTGATTTAATATTTTTAGCTTAACTGACAAGTATTGAACAGAAAAGTTATCGTTTACTTGCTTTCCGATAATCCCAAGGATCAACAAATTTGCGATCGCTCCAAATCCCAATTTTTTGCTGTTTCGCTTGCGTTTCGGCTTGTTGTATAATATCTTTACTGGGACATTTGCTTAAATAGGGACGATATACTTTAGCTAACCCTTCTTCTAACAAAACTTGCTGTAAAAACGTACCATTTGGTAAACGGACTTCTGCAACTTTTCTACCATAGCGATCGCTATCTGTAATATTCAATTTTACACGATTATTTGTGGCTTGAATTAGTTGCTCTATCCGTGTTTGTGCTTTCACACCCCAAGCAAACTGATTTACATCTTTAGTAATTTTACTGTTCTTTTCTTTCTGAGAATGAGGTATTTCTGGTGCATCAACACAAGCAAACCGCACCGTGAATTTTTGACCATCTGCATTTCTTAATACTAATGTATCACCATCACTGATTCGTTCAACTAGATCCCCTTGAGGAGCAAACAAGCGATACCTTCGGTCAGCGCTTTCGCTATCGCACGCAATTAAACTCACAGAAATCGCAGCAATACCTAGCCAAATTAACCCTCGTTGCATTAATTTATTCATAATTCACTAAGTTTGCAATTTAGCCTATTAATGTTTACAATTGATACAGATTAAATAATTGTCAGCCAATACGTATAATAGTATTAAATTTCTCAAGCTATCTAAATCATGATTCTCCTCTAAAGATTATGAAACCTATTCAGCACCATCAACGTACTTTTGCTGATCAAGATTTTCAGCAATCCCTAAATCAGTTAAAAGATATTGTTCAAGCTAATAATGAAGAGGTGACAGAATCAAATACTAGTGATTCTCTCCATCAAGTCATCAGCAAACATACTGATATTATTGATTTGGATGCGTGGGAGGATGCAGTTGCTGATATTGAACAGTATTTACAGCAAAAAACAAATAAAAGCAAAAATCCATAACTAACTTAAATTATTTAGACATTTTCTGTCTTTGAGCTTCATATAACATCAAAGCAGCAGTTATTCCCACATTTAATGATTCTACCCCAGGATTCAGGGGAATTTTGACTTGGATATCTGCTAACGCGGCTAAATCTGCTGATAATCCCGCCCCTTCATTACCCAATAATATTAAACTAGGTTTACGCCAATCCACTTGCCAATAAGTTAAATCGGCGGTTGGTAAGGTAGCTATTACCTGCATTCCTGCTTGCTGACTTTGTTGAACAGTCGCTTTTAGATCCTCGCTGACAGCCATATTCAATCGAAACCATTGGCCAGCAGAAGCACGTAAAACTTTAGGATTATCTAAATCTACACTATCTTCACTCAACCACAAACCTGATGCACCTGCTGCGGCTGCTGTGCGAATCATAGTTCCCAAGTTACCAGGATCTTGGACAGTTTCTAAAGCCAGAACTAAACCAGAAAAAGGAATTTGGATTGGTTGTGCATCTCGTTGAGCCATGGCTACTATACCATCAGGATTGACAGTGGTAGCGATCGCTGTTAAAACTTCTGGACTGACAACCTCTACGCGATCGCACTGACTACAAACAACTTCCCACAATTGGGGATGTGTTATTTGCCATTGAAGAGTACAACATACCGTATCTAAAGGATAACCAAGCGCACAAGCTTCCTCCAGCAAATGCGTTCCTTCCAATAAAAATAGCTGTTGCTTGTTTCTCTCCTTAGCGGAGTGCAACTTCCGGATTTGTTTAACTAGGGAATTTTGTAAACTTGTTAACACAATCTTAAATGTTAAATTTCGGATTTGACATTAATCCAAAATTGTTATATTGATATGCGGAACCCGGGACTTGAACCCGGAAGCCTTGCGGCACTAGAACCTGAATCTAGCGCGTCTGCCAATTCCGCCAGTTCCGCTGGCATCGAATTCTATTCACAGTTTATCATTATTACCTAACTGTTTCAAATTGTCAAGATAAAACTTATCAACCGAGATAACAAGCTAGATTTAAATTTTTCTCACATCTGAACAATCCCCATGTTTCCCATCCAAGCAGCCATACTGCATGATAGAATCTAACGACTTTATGGGATTTGATAACTTAGAGAAAAATCGTCCAGCGTCAAGCTAGATGATAGTCAATGCAGAATCAAAACCAACATCAAACTTTATAATTACGTATTTTTTTGGAGGTAGGCTTATTAATTCTTCTAGCAGCTTACCAGATGCCAAGTCTTCATTAGAAGCAGACTCCTCAGTCTTGCAAATCTATGGTGGGCATCCTTTGGGAGGTCATGTAAAAATTAGCGGGGCTAAAAATTCCGCCCTCGTCATCATGGCAGGAACTTTCCTGTGTTCCGGTGATTGTCGGATTCGTAACGTTCCCTTATTAGCGGACGTAGAGCGGATGGGACAAGTTTTATCTGCTTTGGGCTTACGTCTAAAAAGAGAAGGGGATATATTAGATGTTGATGCTAGGGAAATCACCACATCTAAAGCTCCTTATGAACTTGTTACCCAATTAAGAGCAAGTTTCTTTGCCATTGGTCCAATTTTAGCACGGTTAGGAGTAGCGCAGATGCCCTTACCAGGGGGTTGTGCCATTGGTGCTAGACCAGTAGATTTGCACGTCAGAGGACTGCAAGCAATGGGCGCAGAAGTGCAAATTGAACATGGTATTTGTAATGCTTATGTTCCCGGAAACAATGGCAGATTAAAAGGAGCAAAAATCTACTTAGATACTCCCAGTGTCGGCGCGACGGAAACCTTAATGATGGCTGCTACCCTAGCAGACGGGGAAACAATCCTGGAAAATTCTGCCAGAGAGCCAGAAGTAGTAGATTTAGCTAACTTTTGTAACTCAATGGGAGCAAAAATTCAAGGTGCAGGAACAAGTACAATTACTATAGTCGGCGTTCCTAAATTACACTCTACTGATTATACCATTATTCCTGATCGCATTGAGGCCGGGACATTGTTAATCGCTGGAGCAATAACCCGTTCTGAACTGCTGCTATCCCCAGTCATACCTGATCATTTAATCCCAGTCATTGCCAAGTTACAAGAGATTGGCGTATCAATTGTTGAGGAAGGAAAAGACTGTTTACGCATCTTACCAGCTAAAACCCTCAAGGCCATTAATATTGATACCTTACCTCATCCAGGGTTTCCCACGGATATGCAAGCACCTTTCATGTCTTTACTGACATTGGCTGAAGGTGATAGCATCATTAATGAATCAGTCTTTGAAAATCGCCTGCGTCATGCTTCCGAGTTAAACCGTTTAGGGGCAGATATCCGTGTTAAAGGTAACACTGCTTTTGTTCGGGGAGTATCCATGTTGTCGGGTGCGCCAGTCATAGGCACAGATTTAAGAGCGTCCGCAGCTTTAGTTTTAGCAGGATTAGCTGCATCAGGAACAACCACAATTCAAGGATTACATCATTTAGATCGGGGCTATGATCGCCTAGATATGAAGTTACAGCAACTAGGAGCAAAAATTCTCCGTGTAAATGAAGCATCAAAGGATGGAAATTTACTGGCTAACAACAGTAATCCACCAGCTTCTGTATCTATCTAGAGTTAGGATATTGTTTCAGAGGGAACAGGAAACAGAAAAAACTCATGTTTAAAAACATGAAATGGAAATAATCTGTTCCCTTTTTTTTGTAATAGCGGATTTTACCAGTTAATGAAATATCAAGTTGGTAACTTTCGTTATTAATTTACTTTTTTTGCTGTTTTTGGTGAGTGCGATCGCTTCACAATCCATTCCCAACTAAAATAAATGGAGACCAGTAAAAAGGATGACTTAGCTCATTACTCATCTGTGACGGTAAATTATCAGAGATACCTCGTTGCTGACCTATATTTGCATAATTTCCAGTAATCAGAGCTATTTGAGCTTGACGCAAAGCTTCGGCTTTAGTAATGTTTCCCTGTTTCAAAACTGCATAAAAGGCATTCATCAAAACTTGTGTACCCCCATCATCTACAGACCATAAAGAAGCGATCGCCGCTCTTGCACCTGTTTGCTGCATCTGATAGCCAAAACCGAGAATTTCCCTACCGTCTCCTAATCGCTCACCTAATCCGGTTGCACAAGCTGAAAGTACGACTAAATCAACATTCGGCAACCGCCAATTTTTGATATCTTGGAGGGTAATGCGATCGCCATTACCAAACAAAATAAACGATTCTTCCGGTTGTCCCAGGGTAAATGCTGCGTGTGTCGCTAGATGGACGATAGAGTAATCATTCATCTGGAACACAATATCTTTCGTGAATTGCTCATCTAGTAATTTTGTCGTGTTAGGAATAGTTTGAGCCAGAGTTTCCACTTCACGACCGGCAAAGGGCAACCCAGAGAAGTTAAACTCCTGATCTCCTGCCTTAAAACTATAGTTGCCTTTGGTAAAAGCAGCCGCTAACACATTTAACTGATTTTGGGGTTTAGTGTTGAGGTCAGTCAAACTTATCGCAGTTATATTATTGATGCGAAAGCGTTCGACTAGCCATTGCTTACCATCATGCAGTGCTGCTAAAGGAATATAACGCAATTGTCCATCAGGGGCGTAAATAATGGTTTTGGTTTTTGCTTGAGCTAAGTCAGCTTCCAAGGGCTTTATCAGCCAATTATAGAGCTTTTGAGCAGGAATTTTAGGATTGCGGGTTGGCGTTGTGACAGTCGAACGAAATTCAGCAATAACTCGGTTAAATTCTTCTCGTTTTACAGGAACAGTGCGACGTAATGGAGGAGTGTAAGGAGAAATTAAAATGAGTTCCAAGCGATCGCCCAGCACTAATGGATAGATAATTACAGCATCTTGCTGAATTTTTCTGAGGTTGTCTTGCAAAGTAGTCGCATCAGCATTTAAATTAAAACTTTGTCCTTGGGAAGTTTGCTGAAGTTGAGCTATCCATTCTTGAACTTGTGGGCTTTTTAGAAATGTCTCGAACTGTTTAGTAATTTCTTGTTCGCTTTTTCTTAATTCAATGATTCGCTGTTTTTGTTGTTCTGTTCTTTTATTGATAGTAATATTTTCCAGCAGAGCGAGTTCTTTACCTTGAGAAATGGCTTGATCTATTTTTACCGCAATACCTTTTCTAATTTCCTGCTCTTGGGTTCGTTCTGTTATACCTTGAATATTATTATTACTTCCCCGCACGTCTTTGAGATAATCTGCTAGTTCCTGAACTTTGAGTAAATCTAGAACCTGTTGTGCTTCTAAAACTCGATTATTTTGTAAAAATAAATCAGCTAAATGGCGATAATCTTCGGCAATAGTTTCAGTATATGATTGTTGCTGTTCTTGTGGCAGTCCTTTGATATTATTTCTAATTGCTTCTCTTACATTCACAGATTGTTTAAAAAACACAATGGCTAACTCTGGCTGATTTTGTTTCTCTAGTAAATAACCAATATTATTTAGTACCTTAGCTTCACCTGCTTTATGGCCGATTTCCTGCACAATAATCAAAGATTGCTGATATGAATTCCATGCTGATTCATATTTGCCTTGTTGAAAATAAACTTTACCAACACTATCTAACATTACACCTTGGGAAAGCTTATCACCTAAAGATTTGACAATAGTTAAACCTTGCTGCAAAAATTTTAGAGATAATTCATACTTACCTTGATCTAAATAAACAATCCCCATATTATGAAAAGTCCATGCTTCCAGGAATTTTTTATCTTTTTTGTTTTTAATTCCTTTGACTTTTGACAAAGCTTGTTCATAAAATTCCAATGCTAAATCGTATTTCTTCAACCGATAATGAATATTCCCAATAGCATTAATATTTTTTACTTCTGAGCCAATTCTGTGTTTTTGAGCTAATTTCAATGCTTGTTGATAAGTGCTTAAAGCTCGGTCATATTCTCCTAATGATTGATAAATATCACCCATGTTGAAAAAAACTGTCCATACCCAAGGAGTTTTTTCTACTGGGTATGATGAAACTTGTTGCAGGACTGATAAAGATTTTTGATAATATTCTAAAGCAGATTCATATTTTCCCAAGGTATGGTAAATCATGCCAATTTGGTTGAGAGTAAAACCCTCTTCGATTTTCAGTTCCAATTTTTTATTCAAACTGAGAACTTCTTGGAATTTATTTAAAGCTGTTTCATATTCACCTTGTTCAAAAAGTTGGCGACTTTGTTCACTATAAATATTCATGATTTTAATGAGAGTTTGTTTTTCCCCATCACCATCTCCTAATTGTCTTTGAATTGGTAAAACTTGCTGATAATAATTCAAGGCTTGTTGATATTCTTTTTTGAGATAATAAATCCAGGCTATATAGTCAAGACTTTTAGCAATACCTGCTTGATCACCTATCTTTTGATAAACCAATAAAGCCTTTTCAAAACTACTGATAATTCTCTGATGATTATTTCTATATCTATTGCCATTAATAAAGAGATAAAAAGCTTCTCTAAACAGCCTATCAGCTTGAGCTTTTTCATCTTGTTTGTTAAATTCCTGGGCAACTACAGGAGCAAAATTACAGGTATGTGTTAAAACAGCAGTAGTTACCGAAAACAGCAGAGTCACAAAACTGAGGCTGAATAGATTACGCATGAGAATCAATTAATGAATGAATGTTAAAAAATTAACTAAATCCATAGTTAATAGTTCTATAATAAGTACCATAACAGGTGATGTAAGACACAGGGTAAATTTTGAAAAAAATCTATACAAAAGATGAGTATATTAACTATGAAATTAAGCAGTGCGGTTGGTCTGATGATGAGTGTGTGGGTATGCAGTGCATGGGGCGTTACTCAAGCTTCTGAACCTCAGCGGGGGAGTTCTTTTACTGAATTGTGTCGTCAACAAGCGAGTTTATCAGCAGATGGCAGAATTACAGTAGAATTATTATTAGCAAAAGCAGCAACTAATGATTGTGATATTGCTGCTAAAAAATTGTTAAATCTAACTCAGCTTGACCTGAGAAATCAGCAAATTGTTGATTTAAGTCCTTTAGCAGGATTAACAAATTTAGAATCTTTAAATCTTAATAGTAATGAAATTTTTGACCTCAGCCCCTTAGCAGGATTAAAAAAGCTCAAATCGCTGAATATTGGCAATAACAAACTTATTGATATTAGTCCCTTGGCAGAACTTAAAAACCTCAAGTCTCTGACTATGGGTAGAAACCAAATCAAAGATATTAGCGCCATAACTGAACTGAAAACTCTAGAATCTTTATCTATAGATAATAATGAAGTTATTGATATTAACCCTCTAGCAAAACTTACTAATCTTAATTGGCTGATTCTCAGTAAAAATTCAATTACAGATATTAGTTCTCTCCAGAATCTGATTAATTTGACTGGAGTTTTTTTGGAAGATAACCAAATTAAAAATATTACTTCTCTAGCGAGACTGACAAAACTAACTCGGTTACAGCTAAATTACAATCAAATTAAAGATATAAGCCCTTTGGCAAATCTAACAAATTTAAAAAGGCTGAATTTGGAAGGTAATCAAATTGAGGATATAAGTCCTTTGGCAAGATTAACAAACTTAAATCTTCTGTTTTTAGAAGATAATAAAATTAAAGATGTTAACCCTTTAGGAAACATAAAAAATTTAAATCGTCTGATTCTTACTTACAACCAAATTACAGATGTTAGCCCTTTAGGAAAACTGAATAATTTGACGTTGCTAGTATTGCGTTTGAATAAAATCAAAGATGTCAGCCCTTTAGCAAAACTGACAAATTTAACTGAGCTTGTACTTGAAGACAACGAAATCACAGATATTAGTGCTTTATTAAACCTAACTAACCTGACTCGGCTGAAACTTGACTATAACAAAATCACAGATGTCACTCCCCTATCAAAACTTACTAATCTTGAAGAAGTGAGTTTCCAAGGTAATCCCGGTATTAAATAATCGGCGTTGCTGAATTAGGGTATGAAATTCAAAAATCAATGATTTCAAACTCTTACTCTCTGTAGACTCTGCGCCTCTGCGTGAAACAAAATCATACTCTTAATCAGCAACGCCAAATAATCTTTGTCCACTATTGCCTTGTGCAATCGCTATACTAGCTATGGGAATTATATTTTTTATTGATGACCATAATTATGTCTTTAGTTAAAACGCCGCTAATTGGTTTAAAAGCTGACTCATTTCGCCATACCCTAGACTTGGAAGCTACTAAAACTCTTAAGCAAATTCCTGGTTTGGATATGATGGTGCGAAATTTACTAGGTCCAATGGCAGAACAGGTTTTTTATGTAGAAAATATCGCTTCTAGTATTTTGGTAGGAGAAAAACAACTACCCCACTTACATAAATTATTATTAGAAGCCTGTCAAATTTTAGACGTTGATCCGCCTCAGTTGTATGTCCGTCAACATCCAGCCCCTAACGCTTATACCTTTGCCATGCGAGGTAAACAGCCTTTTGTAGTTATACACACATCCTTAATTGATATCCTCACCCCAGAAGAAATACAAGCTGTGATTGCCCATGAATTGGGTCATCTCAAGTGTGATCATAGTGTGTATTTAACACCAGTGAATTTATTAATTCTCGCAGCGGCAATTGTGCCAAATGTCGGTACTATTTTGGCTCAAGCAATCCAGTCACAGTTATTAGAATGGGTACGTTGTGCTGAGTTTACCTGCGATCGCGCCGCTTTACTAGCTACCCAAGACCCTAAAGTTGTCATGTCAGTGTTAATGAAATTAGCTGGCGGTTCTCCCACCTTAGCACCCCAACTTAATTTAGAGGCCTTTGTTGCCCAAGCTCATGCCTATGATGACATTAGCAAAACAGAATTAGGGGAAATGGTCAAATCCGCCCGAACAGCCCAACTAACCCATCCTGTCCCCGTGCTAAGAGCGCGAGAAATTGACCGTTGGGCAAGTAGCACAGAGTACCAAAATTTACTACAAAATCAGGGATTAAAATCTGGGAGTGCAACTTTATCCAACGGTGGATGGCGCAATTGGTAAGTAAATAGAGTAGGGTGCAGCGAAATATTGTTTTTGGCAAAAATAATCTAAATACCTATTGCCAAAATAGAAAAATAGGCTATAATAAGAAAGTTGCACCCAAGGGCGGGTGGCGGAATTGGTAGACGCACCGCACTCAAAATGCGGCGGCCGTGAGGTCATAGGAGTTCGATTCTCCTCCTGCCCATTTGTAAATATTACACATAACAAAGCCGCACATAACTTTTACACTTAAAAAAGTATTTGCGGCTTTTGATGTTTGCATAAATGAGATATTCAAACCTGCGCCATTTGTTAAATTTGGCAAACATAAGTACCTGGACAAAATTAATTTAACATTTTTGGAACAAACAAAAATCTCTGTATTCCTTATCTGTTCCCTGTTCCCTGCGATGCACTGAGCTTGTCGAAGTGTTCCCTGTTCCCTCTCCCAAATATAAAATTTATTTTGCACGACTACTTATTGATCTATTAAATCAATGAAAAGGGTTAAAATCGTTAAACGTGCTGATGGTTTCTATGTTCAACTTTGTGGGAATATTAGACATCTGGTAAAAAAGAATGTAGAGACGTTCCATGGAACGTCTCTACTCGATGACGCATATTTAATTTATGGAGATTTCTATTAGAGATTAACCAGAAATCTATAGCTGCTGATTCAAATCGTAGTTATCAATAAACCTGTTCAAAAAATAAATCCCGCAGAAATTTTATTCCTGTTCAAAAATAACTAAATATTTCGACGTAGGTACTTATAAGAAATGATGAGTAAATTAAAAACTTTTCAGGGGAAAAACCTATGGTTTGAAAGAGTAATGGCCATTACTGCTACCGTCAACCTAGTGTTAGTTTTATTTGATTTAAGTTACATACCAGGGCGAGATTTTTACTTCCGCAGAGTTCCTGAAATTACTAAATTGTACGATCCAATTAAAGGTATTGAACCTCATCGTGATACAAAACAATATCTAGAAGCAGTAGACGAACTAGAAACTCAGATAATCCAAACAGGTTTAACCTCACCTCAAGTCAAAACTAAGTTGGCGGAACTTCGCCGTCTTAGCACGGAGATGATTGAAACTAATCCTTTTGCAAGTGCGGGAAAGAGTGGAACTCTGGAAAAAATCAAAAACCGAATGGGGGAACACATAGGAGAAGAATCTGCAAAAGGTGCATTTAATACTTTTTGGAGTCAGGAATATTTATCTGAACGCAATTGGGATCAGGAAAAATATTTTTTCAATCAAAAAATTCGCCCAGGAATTGCTAAAAACTATTATCGTAAAATTGGTGAAAATGGTGAATTGTTCGATGATTTTTGGATAATTGATTTACCATTTGTACTTCTATTCGCTACAGAATTATTAGTAAGGACGTTTTTAATCAAACGTAGATATAGTCACTTAAGTTGGTTAGAAGCAGTTATGTGGCGTTGGTATGATCTATTCTTACTAATACCCATTTGGCGATGGTTAAGAATCATCCCAGTTACAATACGACTTGATCAGGCAAAGTTAATTGATCTTTATGTAGTTAGACGGCAAATTCATCAGGGTATTCTTGCTAATTTTGCAGAAGAAATTACAGAAATTGTCGTTGTTCAAGTAATTAACCAAGTTCAAGGCTCAATTAAACGAGGTGAAATTACACGCTGGCTATTACAGTCAGATAATGTGCGTTCTTATATAGACATTAATAATATCAATGAAGTAGAAGCAATTACTGGATTGTTAATTAAAACTGTTGTTAATCAAGTATTACCAAAAATTCAACCAGAAGTAAATGCGATTTTGTGCCATAATATTGAAGTTGCTTGTCAGCAATTACCAGGCTATAAAAATATTCTCATGTTACCAGGTGTAGGAAAAGCACAAACACAAATTAGTGAACAACTAGCTACACAAATTACTACTAATATTTATAGTGCTTTAGTTAGTACCATTAAAGATCCTGTGGCAGCAAAACTTTCTAATCAGCTAATAGAAAAATTTACAACTGCATTCTCTTCGGAAATTTTGCAAAAACAAGTGTTGGTAGAAATTCAAAGTTTGCTGAATGATCTTTTAGAAGAAATCAAAATTAACTACATTCAACGTTTATCTCAAGAGGATATAGATAAAATTCTGGAAGAAACTAGAAAGATGCGGATTGAACCATCTAGCAGGGCGGAATTAAAAATTAATAATTAAGTTTGGGCGACTATAAGTCGCAGCTAAACAGACAAAACCCACGCAGGTGGGTTTGGAAACCTTGTTTGTGTAGTGGTGATTTATCATCGCCAGAAAATTCACAAATGAATTGAATTTTGTCAATTAAGTAAGTGGAAGTCTCTAATCAAAATGTGTGAAGAAAAGTAAATACGACTGAAACTCTTTTTCCCCCTGCTCCCCGCCTTGCCCCAACGACAATTTTTAACGCCAACCTACCTCTAGGAATCCGGTTTGATTCCTGAATTTTCCTACGTAGGAAGGCAAGAAGCAAAAGGATTCGAGAATATAAAGGTGTACCGAGTTCCGTTCAAGAATCAAATAGGAGTCCTATAATTTAATGTTTTTAGCTTAACCGACAATTATTGGTATTTAATCACATACTTACGTGATCTGCGATACTGCCATTTAAGCAACTTGTAAGTAATCATAGTTTCATGTAAGATACGGAGTTGTTTGTAAAAAATATTTGTCCAAAATCATCTTCTTTTCTAGCACCAGTCAATGTCATGAGTTTGTGCAAGCTCTCACGACTCAAATTAGATGACTATATCAGGTAATAATTAATTATCTGAACGCTGATTTTCAATTTTTGACAAGTCCAGTTCACGTTATACACTAGGAGAAAAATGTTGTCTGTTTTCAAATTAATTGATTATTTATTAGTGGCAGTTGCTCTGACATCTGTTCTGGTCATTTATGTTGATTCTAGTAATCAACAATATGTAATTGCTGCGGCTGTTGCTTTAACTGTTTCTATTGGGTTGTTTCTCTTCAATAGACAATCAGTAAAGAATGCTCAAAAGGAAGGACAAAAAGCTGAGATATCTAAAAAGGCTGAACTCTATACTTCTTTGTTAAGTAATGGAACTACCTTGGATTACAATACAGTTTTACCAGCAAGAGCAAAGGCTTTAGAATATTGTCAAGAACTGATTGATGATTATAAAGGCTCTAGAGACTTGGCTAGAACTCTTTACTATGTTCTACAAATTTCCACAGTAATTTTATCGGGTATTACACCTATTTTAGTGCTTGTGGATAAGTTGGAAGCGGGACAAACATGGTTAAAATGGCTGCCTGTAATTTGCCCAGCCATTGCTTCTATTGTTGCTAGTATAGTGACATCATTTCCTTTTGAAAAAAATTGGATGGCTGCTAATAAAGCAGTGGAATTGTTAGAAGCTGAACAAGAAAAGTTTATTTTGGGAATTAGCCCAGCTTATCGTTGTTATGATATTTCCGAGGAAGGTAAACAGCAACAAAGGGTAAGTCAAGCTATCGAACTATTTATTAATCACGTGAATAATATTCACCTCCAACAAGTACAACAAAGTACGGATTCAGAGCAGGAAAAACAAGAGACTCCAAAACCTGAAGAATCCAGCAAAGAAGTAAAAGGAGAAAAAATAGAAAAAGAAGAAAAAGAAGAAAAAGTAGCCGCATAGCGGAAATTTTGGGCGCAAACCCTGCGCCCCTACGAATGCTAAGAGTAATCCAAAATGTCAGGGATAACTGACATTCCGGTTTATAGCCAAAAAATAGTTAAAATAGAATAGAGACTCTTTTTAGGAGAGTCCTGTCTACTAGTGATTTGACTTAACCGCAACTTTGTATGAATTTAAACAGCCAGTCTGCCAATTCTCCCGATACATATTCCCAACGCTTGGCAGACATTGTGGGAACAGCGATCGCTCTTATCACCCTGACTTTACCCGTATTTATCATTGCCTACTATTCTGCGCCCAATGTGGAAATCAATCAGCCATCCCTAATCTATAATCTGTCTAGCAATAGAGATTAAATTGAGATGTTAGCTATTTAACCAGTAATAATACTTATGATAGATTAAAAAACAAAACTTAACATAGTTTAAGCAACATCATCTGACAAAGGATTCTTGAGGAAGAAGTCCACAATTGTCCTAAAATCTTAGACTGGGAGCGAAAATGTGTGCTACCGCTGATTCAGTTTTAGTAGAGGAGTTTTATTGTGGATTTATCTTTGATTCCTGCCCAACCGAAACCGGGCGTGATTAATGTCCTAATTGAAATTGCTGGTGGAAGTAAAAATAAATATGAATACGATAAGGATTTACAAGCATTTGCCCTAGATCGCGTACTCTATTCTTCTGTCAAGTATCCTTATGACTATGGTTTTATCCCTAATACCTTAGCAGATGATGGCGATCCGTTGGATGGTATGGTAATAATGGATGAACCAACCTTTCCCGGTTGCGTCATCGCCGCCAGACCAGTTGGTTTTCTGGAAATGATTGATGGTGGCGATCGCGACGAAAAAATTCTTTGTGTTCCCGATAAAGATCCCCGCTATGCTCATGTAAAATCGCTCAAAGACATATCTCCTCACCGATTAGAGGAAATTGCCGAATTTTTCCGTAGTTATAAAAATTTGGAAAAAAAGGTGACGCAAATTCTCGGTTGGCAAGATGTGGACAAGGTAGCACCCTTAGTAGAAAAGTTCATCAAAGCTGCTGCTAAAGCATAATAGATATGGGTAATGGATCATGACCATTACCCATAAAACTAATTACTATGTAACAATCAGTAGAAACTTACGGATTTATAGCCAGCGACAGAAGTATAACAGTCCTTTGATATTTAGGTTTAATCAATCATCAGTTGATGTCATAACCCTCTTAGCAATTGCTATAATTCCACAAACTTTCCCAGGTTGCAAAACAAAACAAAACAAAATGCAGCGCACTCTTTTGTTGGCAAAAATTCATAACTGTACTCTCACAGCAGCCAATATCAACTATGTGGGTAGTATCAGCATTGACGAGATCCTCTTGAAAAAAGCTGGTATATTCCCCTACGAGCAAGTACAAGTAGTGAACATTGCCAATGGTGAGCGTTTTATTACTTATGCTATCCCTGCTCCCGCTAATTCAGGAGCTATTGAATTGAATGGAGCGGCGGCACGTTTGGGTATTATTGGCGATCGCTTGATCATAATGACTTACGGGCAGTTTACTATAGAAGAGTTAAAATGTTACTCTCCTACTGTAGTAATTGTTGATGAAAAAAATCAGTTATTAGAAGTGCGGCACTACGATGATCTGCTTAGTAAGCTCTAATTTTCAAGAAGATGTCAAATTTTGAGTTGTCCGATTCTCAAATATATGTTGCTGAACAACTAAGACCCATGCCCAGCAGTCAATCTGAACCATTTCAGGTGCAATTTTGGGGTGTACGAGGATTAATTCCTACTCCTAGCACCCATAACAGCCGCTATGGTGGTAATACTGCCTGTGTGGAGATATCTGTAGCCGGAAAACGCTTAATTTTCGATGGCGGGACTGGGTTACGCATTTTGGGAGGAATTTGGCAGGAACTAGAGCAACCTCTAGAAGCACATTTATTTTTTACTAATTCTCAATCTAATCGCATCCAGGGATTTCCTTTTTTCGCACCGGCATTTATCTCCGGCAATTGTTTTCATATCTATGGAACAGCAGCCTCCAATGGTGCATCAATTAAACAATGCCTGTGTGATCAAATGCTCCAGCCTCACTTTCCGTATCCCTTACAGGTGATGCAGTCAGCATTAGAATTTTATAATCTGACTCCAGGTAAATTAGTTGAGTTAAATAAAGATATCAAGATTACAACAGCATTAATTAATAAAACTCAACGTTCCATTGGCTATCGAGTGAACTGGGGGGATTACAACGTAGCTTATGCGACGGATTTGCACAAAATTATTGATTCAGACGAGCAAAAACGAATCTTACAAATAATTGAAGATGCTGATTTATGGATTACTAATGCCAACTATACTCCGCCTACAAATAATAAGCATGAAGCTACTGAATCATTTTGGAAAATAGCCGTGAATATGGCTCAAGAGGCTGGAGTAAAACGGTTAGTAATTTCCCATCACCACCCTGATGATGATGATGATTTTCTTGATCATGTTCAATCGGAAATTCAGTCAGTATTTCCCAAAGCATTACTAGCACGGGAAGGACTGATATTAAGTGTTAATTGATTAGCAATCCTTAATTAAGAACAAATGGGTAATGTATTTAACCCAGCAACATCTTGATTTGTTGGAGTTTAGCAGCTATTAAACCACTGCTAATTAATGCAGATGCTTGATTGATACCAGCTTGCATATTGGGACAGATTCCACTCCGCCATAGATAAAAACCACCATTCCATAGGGCTGTTTGCGTCAATTCGCTTTCTGTTCCCCTGAGAACCCCTTGCATATCCTTGATAAGTTCTTCTGTGGTAGTAAGAGGAACATTTTTAGTTGTAAAGCCATATTCACGGGGTGAAAGTTGTAGCCGAGTTAATTCTGCTGGATTTGGTGAAGATAAGCCGATAATAGCAGTGCGATCGCGTGGTAAATCACAACTGCCTTCTAATCCCTTCACAAAGGCAAATTTCGTAACCCCACGTAACCCTAGAGCCTCCTGAAACATGGCTTCGGTTGGGGGGTGAACAAAACCAGCAATAATATGAGCATCACCCATATAGGGACACCAAATTAACTCCATTGTTGCTAATGGTGGACGTTTTCCCAATTGCTCCCGATATTCCCATAAAGTTTGATTTAAAGGAAAATGCTTTGGTGTGTAAATAAAGCCAATTCCTGTTTCTTCAAAAACCTGTTGAGTTTTTGTCAGTGTTAAACTAGTCCAATCTGCTCCTAAACCTTGCCAAATCTCGATTATAGGTAAACCATACTTTGTTGGTAAGCGATCGCTCCCGTGCATAATTACAGGTTGTCCCGCAGCAGCTAATAACAAAGACGTAATTACATTAATTGGTGCGGTGCGGGTTCTGCCATCATAGGGTATCCCTAAAACGATCACAGGTTGTGCGATTGGTTGCAATTTGGGACCAAGTTCATCATAAGCATCTAACATCCCCGCTAACTCTTCCCCAGTCGGACGTTTAATACGATGAGCGATTAAAAACGCACCAATTTGGGCGGGTGTCGCTTCACCTAATAACATCATTTTTGTAGCAATACCAGATTCAGCGCGAGTTAAATTTTCGGAAGTATGACTACCACTACCTACTTTTTGAATAAATTCTCTAAATTTATGTGTCATTTGTCAGTTGTCAGTTGTCAGTGGAAAAAGGCAATAAGTAGAACGGACTGAATAATTCCTTGTAGTGAGGACTTTAGTCCTCATTTAAGGGCTGAAGCCCTTACTACCAAGTCATCTCAATATTTTTTTACATTACTTAATCTAGTTTGATTTATTTTTGTCTAGTTACTTAGTTAATAGCGCGTATTTCTTTAATTTTGAATTGCAGGAATATTATCCTTAACAAGTTGCCAAAAATGTTGAATAGGAGGAATCTGAAGACGATCTTGAGTTGTTACCATGACTACCCGACGGGTTAAACTGGAATGATCAGTTAAATTACTATTATTGGCTAGGGGACGAACTGCAAGGGTGGGATCATATCTAGCTTCTATTAATGCTGACTGGGGGAGTAAAGCAATCAGTTCTCCTTGACGAACTACTCCCCGAAAAGCATCGAGAGTATTGACTTCTAAGGCTGCTTTTAAGGTAGCTTCCATCTGTTCAAATCGATCTTGAATCAGACGTTGCATTCCATAGCCATCTTTAAATACTACTTGGGGATAACGAATTAACTCCAACCAAGGGATAGATTCATATTCAGCTAGGGGATGATTTGCTGCGGTGAGGACTTCTATGGGTTCATCATATAGGACTTCTACGGCCATTTCTTTGCCAGACATTAAGAAGCGATTGTGCATAACAATTGCTAAATCTACTAATCCATCTTTGAGAACTTTCAGAGAGCGATCGCTTCCTAATGATGTTACTCTCAATTGTACTTCTGGATAATCATGGCAAAATTTTTGTAACACTGGTGGTAAGTAGGAAGCACAGACAGAATGAATAGCTGCAATACATAATTCTGGTTGTTTTCCCCCCATTAAATCTGTCAATTCTTGTGTAGCAGATTCCCATTCTTGGCAAATTTTACGCACACGGGGCAGCAAACGTTCACCCCCTAAAGTTAATTTAGCATGGGTGCTGCGATGAAATAGTTCTATGCCTAAATCTGCTTCTAATCCCTGAATTTGCCTACTGATAGTAGATTGAGTCACACCACATTTTATTGCGGCTTGTTGAAAACTACCACTTTGAGCGATCGCCAAAAAGGCTTGCAACTGCTCTAAACGCATTTTGATATAGCCTAAGTATAAATTTATAACTTTTATTAATTTAACGGTTTCTCGGTATAATTTGAATTTAATTTAATTTTTCATCCAGTATTTAATTTACATCATCACATTAGCAAAAATACTTGCTCAGAGTTTTCTTTAATTTTAAGTTCCGCAGAGCGTCTAAACATGACCTATGGAGTAAAAATACTATTTGGGGTAACGGTGGTATCGCTGCTGACGTTATGGGGTAAACCAGCGAAAACAGCAGTTATTGATTATATCGCTCAACTACCTAACCCAATTATTCCCACAACACCAGAATTAACTCCTGTTAATCCCCAACAGTCTCCACTGTCTCCCCTGGATACAAATCCACCCACACTGCAACCGGGGGAAATATCACCACAAATTCCGGGGACAATTCGCGTAGAAGGCTTTGAATTTCAGGGAAATACTGCTTTTAGCGATCGCCAACTTACAGAAGTCACCAAGCCCTTTACAGACCGGGAAATCACCTTTGCTGAACTCATAGCGGTAGAGACAGCGATAGCGCAAAAATATATAGAAGCTGGATACATTAATTCTGGTGCGGTAATTTCCGCTAACCAAACCTTTCCCAAAGTTGGAGGAGTGGTAAAAATTCAGATTATTGAAGGAGAATTAACCGAAATTCAGATCATTGGCAATCGTCGCCTCAATTCCAATTATGTGCGATCGCGCTTAGAAATTGCCACAAAAAAACCCCTCAACCGTAACCGATTATTAGCAGCATTACAAATACTGCAACTAAACCCTTTAATTGCCAATATATCAGCCGAACTCCAACCAGGAACTCGTCCCCAGCAAAGTCGCTTACAAGTGCGAGTTAAAGAAGCGGATACATTTAGTAGTGAAATATTTACTGATAACAATCGTTCACCCAGCGTTGGTAGTTTACGCCGAGGGATAAAGATTAATCAAAGCAATTTACTAGGTTTAGGAGATGGATTAAATTTATCTTATACTAACAGTGATGGTAGTAATGCCTTTGATGGTAGTTATACATTACCTATCAATGCCCGTAATGGCACAATTGAATTTACCGCAGATTTGACCAATACTAACATTATTGAACAGCCATTTAATCGCTTGGATATTACCGGAAAATCACGCACATACCAACTTACATATCGTCAACCTGTTGTTCAAAAACCAAATCAAGAACTAGCTTTAGGGTTGACTTTTTCCCGCCAAAAAAGCCAAACTTCCCTATTAAACGAACGGTTTCCCCTATCTCCAGGAGCGAATAATCAGGGAGAAACCAGTATTTCCGCTTTCCGCTTTTTTCAAGAATATGTGCAACGGAATCCGCGTCAAGTTTTCGCAGCGCGATCGCAATTTTCACTAGGAACAGATATTTTCAATGCTACAGTTAATAATAATGCCCCAGACAGTCGTTTTTTCGCCTGGAGAGGACAAGGACAATATGTGCGTTTATTAGCACCAGAAACCTTGTTAATTCTGCGTTCTGATATTCAGCTATCTACAGATTCATTATTATCCTTAGAACAGATCGGAATTGGTGGTGCAAAAAGTGTGCGAGGATATCGTCAAGATCTAATTTTAACAGATAATAGTGCGATCGCATCTGCCGAAATACGTTTGCCTATTTTACGTTTACCAGAAATCAACAGCATTTTCCAAATAGCTCCTTTTATTGATTTTGGAGTCGGGTGGAATCATACTGGAGAAAAAGCAAATTCCCAATCAAATAGTTTACTGGGTACAGGTTTAGGGATAATATGGCAAATGAGCGATACCTTAAATGCTCGTTTAGATTATGGTATTCCTTTGATTGACGTAAAAGCAAATAATCAATCTTTACAAGATCAAGGTTTTTATTTCACTATTAATTATTTTCTATTTTAAATTATGAAAAGATTTTTTTTCACGCAGAGACGCAGAGACACAGAGAGAATTCAAGAGTTTAGGTGGAAATCTTCCTTTGCGCCTTTGCGCCTTTGCGTGAGACTCATTTCTATTTATTTACTTATTCCTTTCCCAGCCTTATCACAAATTATCCCAGATAATACTCTAGGTTCAGAAAATTCCCGGATTATCAATAATTCACTATCTGATCATATTGAAGGGGGAGCAATTCGTGATTCTAGCCTATTTCATAGTTTTCAAGAATTTAATATTGGTGAAGGTAGAGGAGCATATTTCACAAATCCCAATAATATCACAAATATCTTTACCCGCGTTACAGGTAGCAATCCTAGTAATATTTTTGGAACATTAGGAGTTTTAGGAAATGCAAATTTATTTTCTTAAATCCCAACGGAATTGTTTTTGGAAAAAATGCTCGATTAGATTTGCGTGGTTCGTTTTTTGCTTCTACAGCCGATAGTCTGGTATTTAGTAATGGTTTTGAATTTAGTAGTCATAATCCTCAACTACCTTTATTAACTGTCAATATTCCTATTGGATTAAGATTTCGAGAAAATCCGGGGACAATTATCAATCAATCACAAGCAACAGGAATATTAAATTTACCAACAGTATCCCAACCTATTCCCATATCAGATCATCTCGGTTTAGCAGTAGACAACGGTAAAACTTTGGCTTTAATTGGTGGGAATGTTCAACTTGATCATGGTAATTTAACTGCTAATAACGGACAAATTATTTTAGGTAGTGCGACAAGTCCAGGTTTAGTTAATTTGACATTAACCCCAGAAAATTCAACTTTCAATTATGACAATATTCAGGATTTTGGCAATATTGAAATAACCAATAATTCACTGATTAATACTAGCGGTATTGGTGGTGGAAAAATAGATTTAAAAAGTAATAATATTCTTTTAAATAGTTCTCGTCTTTTGGCTTTAACTTTAGGAAATTTAGATGGAAAAGGCATAAATATCAATGCTCAAAAATTCCGCGCCCAGACAGGATCACAAATATCCACTACAACCTTTGCTGGTGGCGCTGGAGGGGCTGTAAACATCCGCGCTCAAGATGCTGTGGAACTCAGCGGTGTCGGCTTCTCTAGTCTGCAAACCTTGATAGCTACGTTTCTAATTACGGGAACAGTAAACCCTTTTGATTCCCCAGTTGTTTTAAGTAATAATACTTTTAGTAGCGGAACTGCTGGAGACATCACAATTGATACTGGTCATCTATTTTTAGAAAATGGAGCAGTCATAGGAGGTGGAACTTATGGACCTGAAAATGGCGGAAAACTCAATATCAATGCCAAAGTTGTCGAATTAGTCCGTTCAGGAATTAACAGTGGTACTTTTCAGGGAAGTACCGGCACAGGAGGAGATATTTTCATTAATTCAGAACAGTTAATAGTGCGTGATGGTTCTAGTTTGGCCAGCTTAAATCGGGGTGAAGGAGCATCAGGAAATATCAATATTCAATCCTCTGAATCAGTGGAAATACTGCGTACTCCGGCTGGAAGTGTATCACAAACCCTGATTGGAACAACTTCCTTTGGTGCAACTAGCAAAGCTGGAGATATTACCATTGATACTAAACGATTACTGGTATCTGATGGCGCGGGAATTACCTTAAGTAGTGGTGTGGCTATCGGTAATATTCTGCTCAATCCGACGGGGGGACCTGGAGGTAATTTAACAATTAGGGCGACAGAATTAGTAGAATTAGCGGGTGTGTCTGGGGTTTTGGCTAATGGAGGCCGGAGTATTAGTTTCCTCAGTACAGATACTTACACCAACAGTAGAGGAGGTGATATTTACCTTTCTACACCGATGTTGACTCTGGAGAATGGGGGGATAATTTCGGCGGCTTCTTTCGGTACAGGTGATGCCGGAAATATTACCATTGATGCTGGGCGTGTACAACTTTTAGGGAGTGAGAATGGAGAGGGATTAAATAGTAGAATTCAAGCTTCTGTGGGGATTGTGGGTGAGTTTATTAATCCCCAAGCTACAGCAAATGCAGGTTCATTAAATTTGAATATTCAACAATTGCTTGTCCAAAATGAATCTACAATCAATGTTCAGGCTTTAGGAACAGGGACTGCTGGGAGTATTAATATTATTGCTGAGGCGATCGCTCTCAATAATCAAGGTAGTATTAATGGTAGTACGGATGCAGGTGGTGGGGGAAACATTAATATCACAGCCAAAGATGTACAGTTACGTCGAGCCAGTACAATTACCACTGATGCGGGTAGTTCTGACGGTGGTAACATAAATATCAATAGCGAGATTCTTTTAGCATTTCCCCAAGAAAATAGCGACATCACAGCCAATGCGCGGACAGCCCAAGGTGGCAAAGTTACAGTCAATGTCCCCTATATCTTTGGTTTTACAGCCGTTAGTCGAGAACAAGTCAGAGAGCGTCTAGGGCTAACAGATGCCGAATTTACAGCGTTACAAGTAAGTCCCACATCCTTGCTGATTACCAGTGATATCGCCGCTTTTTCCCAAGTATCAGGACCGTCTTTACAAGGGACTGTTACCTTTAGCACTTCTGGGGTAAATCCCGCCCAGGGTTTGGTAGAAATACCGCAAAATGTAGTTGATCCTAACACTTTAATTGCTGCTAATCCCTGCACAAGAGGAGCAGGAAGTGAGTTTTCTATCACTGGTCGCGGAGGAGTACCACCAAGTCCAAATGACGCTCTCAGCAGTAATTCTCAGCAGTTTGCTTGGATAGAAGCAGAAGGTGACAGGGAACAGGTAACAGGTGACAGCAGGAAGAGAGAAATAATTACCCATAACCAATCACCAACCCTTCGGCTACGCTCAGGGCAAGTCACCAATCACCAATTACCAATCCCCGCAAAAGGTTGGATGATAAATGCTCAAGAAGAAGTAACGCTTTTGGCTTATGAACCGACCGGGCAATTTTCTCAACGTGATTGGCGACCTTTATCTCATTGTCAGCCGCATTAACGAGACTCTGTTCCTTGGTTGGGAAGTCCAGGTCTTGTCACAGCAGCCCCTGCCGATTCCGCTTCAGCACCAGGACGAACATCACTACCCGATTCTTGACCAGTCATGCGATATCTTTCATCCATAGGAGTATCACCCTCTTCTGTAGTTGGTACAGTCGTCTCCATTCCTGGGTTATCTTGTGGTTCATTTCGAGCCTGATTTTCTCGCTGATCTGGAGGAGTTTTTGATCCCTTTGATGTTTTTGATGTTTTTGATGTCTTCGATGTCATGGATTTGTACCTTTTGAAGAAGTGATTCCATAACACTAGCTTTTAGTTTCTCATAAGTTTTCTATCCTCTGATAGGACTTGTCCTATGAGTAATACATACCTGAATCTCACTCTGTGGATAGATTGCTATTGAGGAAAAAGAACTATTAAGCTTAATAATCATCTCTTAATAAATCAGCAATCAAATTAAACTAAATATTCTTTTCCCTTGTCCGAAATTTTTTTCAATAAAGTTTGGAAGATAATATGACTTCATCAACAATTTTACAAAACTTTGAAAAACATATTCCCATTGTGGGAGATATTTCTAAAAAAAGTCCAGTGGCTTACCGAGCAACTCGTCTCTCCGTCAGTGCAGTGAACACTATGCAAATGGCAGTAGCAGAGTCTTATATCAACGGATTAGAAGTACCTGATTCTGTATTGCGATCGCTGTTTGATAGTTGTATGCCTGTCTTTTTTAAGTATTTTCCATCTCTGCTTGTACCCTACGAATGGGTATTAA
>NZ_VILD01000002.1:723668-730107 GCF_009712085.1 Anabaena sp. UHCC 0253 | reverse complement strand
ATGAGTAATACATACCTGAATCTCACTCTGTGGATAGATTGCTATTGAGGAAAAAGAACTATTAAGCTTAATAATCATCTCTTAATAAATCAGCAATCAAATTAAACTAAATATTCTTTTCCCTTGTCCGAAATTTTTTTCAATAAAGTTTGGAAGATAATATGACTTCATCAACAATTTTACAAAACTTTGAAAAACATATTCCCATTGTGGGAGATATTTCTAAAAAAAGTCCAGTGGCTTACCGAGCAACTCGTCTCTCCGTCAGTGCAGTGAACACTATGCAAATGGCAGTAGCAGAGTCTTATATCAACGGATTAGAAGTACCTGATTCTGTATTGCGATCGCTGTTTGATAGTTGTATGCCTGTCTTTTTTAAGTATTTTCCATCTCTGCTTGTACCCTACGAATGGGTATTAACAGAAACAGAGCATACTGCTGAAGGTGCGCCAGATTTAATGAAAATTCAGTACGATTTACCTCAAGCTATGCTGAATACCATGTTAGGTGATGGAAAACTCATTTATCCTAAATATAGTATGGGATTGTGGGAAAAAGGAGCAGCTAATCTTGAAGAATCGCAAATGCACATGATTGATGATGTCATTGATAAGTTAGAAATAAAAGATGGCGATAATATTTTAGATTTTGGCTGTGGTTGGGGCTGCGTAGCAAATTATATTCTTGCCAAATTCCCTAATGTCAAGTTTACAGGAATTAACTTGAGTCATGAGCAATGTGAATATATGCGTCAGAAAATGCAAGATCCTGAAAGTTACCTTAGTTCTGGTCGTTTTACTCTCTATGAAGGAGATTTAAACGATGCCCAATTTGCAACAAAATTTGATAAAATTCTCTCACTTGGTGTTTTTTGTCATGTAGGTAATTTAACAAAAGCTTTCCGAAAGCTGGCATCTTTTCTCAAGGATAACGGCCGGGTTTTTATTCACATTATCACAGTCCGCACTCCTAATAATATCTCCAGTGTTTTTACTCATAAATACATTTTTCCCCATGGACGTTACTGGCAATATGATGCAGTTCCCAGCCATAATCAAGACCTAAAAACTATTAATCAATGGTATCTCAATGGCTCTAATTACTCCCGAACTATTACTGATTGGCTGAAAAATTTTGATGATTCTCAGGCAATAGTTAAAGATTTAGACTACGGTATTGAATATGCTAAATTTCGCCGTATCTGGCGGTTTTATTTGATTTGGTTTATCTCTAATTTCACAAGTTGCAACGGTGAATATAATGGTAATGGACAATATTTAATGGTTCATGCCTAATCTTTGATTTTAGTTATTTAGGACTTACGCAACGAGTAAGTCCTGATTCTTTAATACATTCTTGCCAAGAGTATTCCATAGTTTCATAAATACTTAGGTTTTTGTAGCGTCCTCAATAATTAGGGCTTGCTATAGAGTTTAACCAAGGGTACAGCCGTGAATCCGTGGGCAACAATTGAAGTACAAATGACCAGACTACCTACAACCCAGGGGTCTTCCACACCTGTCTGACGCAGTGAGAGGAAAGCATAAAAGAGTGCGGCTACACCTATAGGTCCGAACCAACCTAAAAACAGGGCATCCTTTATACCGCCCAGCCGACCAAGAAGGGGACGCAGTAAGATTACTGCTGGTAGTCGGCGCAGCAATAGAATTCCTACCGCCAACAGCAGACCCTTCCACCCTAACTCTATCCATTGCTGCCAAGGTAGATATAAACCCAATATCACAAAAATATACAGAGTAAAAAAGCGGTCTACTGCCTCCTGTACGCTTTCTTCTTCTGCTCTTTCACGACCACCCACAACCATATCAAAGGTAATTCCCGCTGCAAATACTGCCAGGATGCCATCACTACCAAGTAGCTTTACAAATCCTAATACAGCTAATGAAAGAGCGACGGTATAAGCCAGAAAAGACTGCTTCTCTAGAGTTTGTTTAGCTTCAGACCACTGCAATAATCGTCCTGCTAGGAAACCGATCAGCCCTCCCATTACCACTGCTGCTCCTACTTCCCACAGTAAAGTTTTCGTGAGCCAATGAAGTAGAGCTTCTCCTGGTGGTTTGGTCAATATTAGAATCGGTAGGAGGATAAAAGGGTAAGCGAGTCCATCATTAGCAGCAGACTCAGCAGAAATGCTATGGCGAATGAGTTCGGGTAAGTTCTGCTCGGCGACTTTCCCTGTGACAACAGAAGTAGAAACAACTGGATCGGTAGGAGTAATCACAGCCCCAACCAGCATGGCTACCCAAAAGGGTAAACCTAATATTAGATATACCAACAGTCCACTAATCAACCACATCAAGGGCATTAACAGTCCTAACAGTACGGCTAGGATGCGCCAATGTTGAAACGGGTAAGCCTTTGGTAGACGTAACGCCACTCCCATCACTTGGATAGCGATCGCTAATCTTGCTCCTTGCTCTAAAATCTTCTCTGGTGGACCCCAGTGCGTGAGGTCAATTAAGCCAAACACAGATGGACTTAATAATACCCCAACTACCAAAGCTATGAGAGGATCTGAGAGAAACAACCGCTCTTTGAGCCAGCCGGAAAACAGCCCTAGCACTAGCACTAGCCCACCAAGGGTCAATAGGACTATGTTTATCTCACTTGGAGTTAACTGGCTCATAGTTTTATACCTTTAGTGACTCAACAATAATAAATGAGTCAAAATAATCAAAGCCTGCCTCTTCCACACCTGTGCCTTGAGGTGGTACAGTTTCTTGACCTACATGAGTCCAGTATTGTCCAAATCCGCGGACAAAGTGAAAATTTTCTCCATCTTCTCCAGCAGGGGCGTGATTAAGGACAACGATTTTTATCAAAAATAAACCAAAAATATTTAAACAACGATAGGAGAAACGTAAGCTATGGGCGATCGCAAATTTAGTTAACGAAAAGCGGAGTTTTGCCTCTATTGTCTAGATTGATAAATATGCTGATGTTTTGCTAATACCAAGTTTAGCTTTTTTATAAATTGGCTCTCATCTACCGAAGGAAAGGTTAATCAACAATTGCCAGAAACCCATACCTCATATTTGGTTGTTCCTGTCAATGCGTAAGTCCTAGTTTGATAACAAATACTATGATTTAGCCAAATAATTATGTAAAATGCCCTATCGTCAGTGTAAAATAATCATAATCATTCAAGAGGTGAATCATGGTTCAAACCTTAACTAAACCAGTAACCTTTGACGAATTTATCCAATGGTATCCAAAAACAGGATTACGCTATGAATTACATAATGGAGTAATTATTGAAATTAACCCACCACTAGGAGATCATGAATTAGTTATTGGTTGGTTAGTCCGTAAATTATCAGCACAATTAGATAAACTTAACCTTCCTTACCTAATACCAAAAACAACATTTATCAAACCATCAAACTCTCAATCTGCTTATTCACCTGATATTTTATTACTAAATCCTGAAAACTTAGCTAATGAACCCTTGTGGAAAAAAGAATCAACCATTACTCAAGCGGATTCTGTTCCTTTAGTCATAGAAATTGTTAGCAGTAATTGGAAAACCGATTATTCCACTAAAACAAATGATTATGAATCAATGGGTATTCCTGAATATTGGATAGTTGATTATGCTGCTTTTGGTGGGAGAAGATTTATCGGTAATCCTAAACAACCCACTATTTCAGTTTATTCCTTAATTAATGAAGAATATGAAGTTAATCAATTTAGAGGTGATGATCAAATCATATCTCCACTTTTTCCAGATTTAAACTTAACTATTTCTCAGATTTTACAAATAATATAAATATGGTAATTTAGATATATTAATGAAATTTACTCAATCGCTTTTAAAATCAATTTTATTGTTTTTCCTCTCTCTGTTGTTGATAATTAGCGTTACTCCTGTAATGGCTCAAATCCAACAACCACAGACAATTATTCAACAAGCTCGGATTCTTTATAATGCGGGAAAATTTCCAGAAGTTATCCCTTTATTACAACAAGCTGCAACCGGATTTAAAAATCAGCGAGACTTCTTAAATCAAGGTATGGTATTAAGTAATCTCGCTGCAACCTTCGGACAATTAGGACAATGGAAACAAGCAGAAGAAAATATCAATTCTAGTCTTTTCCTCCTCAAATCTCAAACTCCGACTTCCGAACAACAGCGCATACTTGCCCAAACTCTCGATATTCAAGGACAATTACAACTAGAACGGGGTAAAATTCAAGATGCTTTAGATACTTGGATTATATCAGCTAAAATCTATCAACAGCTAGGAGAAAAAGACCGAATTATCCAAAATCAAATTAACCAAAGTCTAGCTTTACAATCATTAGGATTATATCCCAGAGCTTGCCAAATACTATTACTATCTTTAAATTTAGAAACATCAACCTGTGAAGTTGATTCTGCAACATTAGCAACTTGGAAAAACCAATCATTCTCTTTACAGAATATACAATCTCTAAATGCTTTAGGTCATGTTCTGCGAGTTTTAGGACAGTTGCATGAATCCCAACAAGTTTTAAATTTGGGTTTACAAGCTGCTGAAAAATTAAATCTTCCTCAAATCCCAGCAGAAGTTTATTTAAATATTGGGAATACAGCCCGTGCTTTTGCTAATCAACCCGGTTTAAATAAACAACAAAAAAGCCAATATCAAGAAACTGCAATTGCGGCTTATATTAATTCTGCTCAATTAGCAACTCGTCAAAATACTCAAATTCAAGCTTTATTAAATCGTCTCAGTTTATTGGTAGATTTGCAAAAATGGCAAGAAGCAAAAACTTTATGGTTAACTATACAACCGCAAACTAGCCAAATCTCTAATAATCAAACTGGAATCTATGCCCAAATTAATTTAGTTGAAAGTTTAATCAAATTAGCAATACATTCTTCTGAATCATTTACAGAAATTGAGAAAATTCTCAACCGTGCTTATCAACAAGCCCAAAAATTAGGAACTCCTCGCACCCAAGCTTATATATTACTCACACAAGGTAGATTATCGGAACTGCAAAAACAATGGACAAAAGCCGAAAATTATACAACTCAAGCATTGAATTTAGTACCGTCTTTTGAATATCCTGATATTGCTTATCAATTATTCTGGCAATTAGGACGGATTCAACAATTACAAAAAAATCCTGAAGGGGCAATTTCTCAATATACCCAATCTATTAAAATCCTGGGTTCTTTGCGCGGTGATTTGGTGACAGTTAACCCTGATGTCCAATTTTCTTTTCGGGAAAGTGTCGAACCAATTTATCGGGAGTTAGTGGGATTATTATTAAAAGAAGAATCTCCCAGTCAGGCTAAATTACAACAAGCGCGGCAGATAATTGAATCTTTGCAATTAGCAGAATTAGATAACTTTTTCCGTGATGCTTGTGCAGATGCTAAACCGAAATTAATTGATCAAATTGATCCAACTGCGGCTGTTATTTATCCGATCATTTTAAATGACAGACTAGAAGTTATTCTCTCTATTCCTGGTAAACCTTTACGTAAATACACAACTAATCAACCCCAAGCAGAATTAAAAACTACCATTAAGCAAGCCCGAATTTCCCTGAGAAGGACGGCTTTTCCCCAAGAGCGATTACCCATAGTTCAAAAACTCTATAATTGGTTAATTCGTCCCGCTGAGGCTGATTTAACCGCCAATGGTATCAAAACTTTGGTATTTGTCTTGGATGGTTCTTTGCAGAGTTTACCAATGGCCACGCTTCATGATGGTCAACAATATCTCTTGGAAAAATATAACATTGCTCTGACTTCTGGACTCCAACTTCTTGAACCTAAACCCCTCACCCAAGTTAAACTCAAAGCTTTAATTGCAGCACTCACAGAAGCACGTCAGGGTTTTCCCGCTTTACCAGAAGTGGCTACTGAAGTTCAGCAGATTTCATCGGCGATACCCACAAATACACTTTTAAATCAGCAGTTTATAGTTGAGTCCCTAGAAAAGCAAATTAAAGCCGGATCTTTTCCCATTGTGCATTTAGCTACACATGGTCAATTTAGCTCTAATGCCGCAGACACCTTTATTTTGACTTGGAATCAGCGGCTAAATGTCAATGAATTAGACCAATTATTGCGAGAATCGCGCAACGATAACAAAAAACTTCCCATTGAGTTGTTAGTTCTCAGTGCCTGTGAAACGGCTTCTGGTGATGAACGTGCGGCGTTAGGCTTGGCAGGTATAGCAATTCGTTCGGGCGCTCGTAGCACTGTGGGGACTCTTTGGCAAGTTAATGACGAATCTACATCTCTTCTCATGAGTGAGTTTTATCGGCAATTGGCTAAATCTAAAGTTAGTAAAGCCGAAGCTCTGCGTAATGCTCAACTATTGCTTTTAAAAAATCGCCAATTCCAAAATCCCTATTTTTGGTCTCCTTTTGTGTTGGTAGGAAATTGGCAATAGTCATTAATTACTCTGTCACGTTT
>NZ_VILD01000002.1:703323-723608 GCF_009712085.1 Anabaena sp. UHCC 0253 | reverse complement strand
TTACTCTGTCACGTTTGCTCTCTGCTTTCGGTGAGAAATCTGGGTTAAAGAGGTTTATCTCAAGAAATGTGGCTATAAACTTGATATTAACCGCTATAAAAATAATGATTTATAATTAATTTCTTATGGATTGTAAAAAATTGTAAACCTTGTATATTTAAAGAAGTTAATACATAATTTATCTTTGCTAGTTTCTTGTCTGAAATCAGGAATTTCAAAATCAACATCAGACAGATACAAATCAAGTTTTAACTATTCGTTACTTTAACTTTCTATTATCTATGACATTACCTGAGCCTCAAACTGATATTCCAGAAATTACCCAGACACCTGCCAAATCAAGCCGTTGGCCACGGTTATTTTTAGCTGCACTATTATTGATTGGGGGTGGAATGGGAATTGCTTGGAAATTGCTAACTCCTGAAAATCCCACTCCAGCAACGGCTAATGCCCGACCTCCAGAGGTAAAAGTTAAACTATCAGCAGTGCAAACAGGCACAATTGAAGAGAGTACAGAATATATAGCCAGTCTAGAATCTCGGCGTTCAATTAATCTGCAACCTAGAATTCAAGGACAAGTTGCTCAAATATTCGTGAAATCAGGAGATCCAGTTTCCGCTGGGACTGCTATTCTGCAAATAGATTCCAGACAACAACAAGCCGCAGTTAGTAGTTTATCTGCTGCTGGTCAGGGTTCGCAAGCACAACTAGAAAACGCTCGCGCTACCCTCAAATCTTTGCAAGCAGAACGGTTAGCTAATGTTGCTGATGTGCGCTTAAATCAACTAGATTATAATCGCTATTCTGAATTAGCTGCACAAGGGGCTGTATCTCGCCAAACGCAAGATTTATATGCAAATAAACTGGCGACAGCTAAAGCTCAACTTGGGGCGATAGATTCCCGCATTCAAGCCCAACTAGCCACTATATCCCAGGTAGAAAAGTCTTTATTACAAGCTGATGCCAATATTAGACAACAACAAGTAGAACTTCAATATTACAAAATTACTGCCCCCTTTACCGGTACTGTTGGCGATATTCCCGTAAAAGTAGGGGATTTTGTGAATACTTCCACACCCTTAGCGACAATCACCCAAAACGGACCTTTAGAAGTTAAAATTCCTGTCCCCCTAGAAAAAGGTCCGCAATTGCGTCAAGGATTACCAGTGGAATTAATTAATGCTCAAGGTCAAATCATCGGCAATAGTCGCGTATTTTTTATATCTCCCAATATCACTAATAATTCTCAATCAATTTTAGTTAAAGCCCTTTATAACAATACTAATGGACAACTGCGAGCAGATCAATTAATTCGGGCTAAAATAATTTGGAATCAGCGTTCTGGAGTTATAATTCCCACGACAGCTATATCTCGAATAGCGGGAGAAAACTTTGTATTTGTAGCCGAAACCCAAAAGTCTCCTGAAGGTGTTTCCCAATTAATAGCCAGACAAAAACAGGTGAAGTTAGGCAATATCAAAGGTAATGATTACCAAGTAATTTCAGGATTACAACAAGATGAAAAATTGATAATTTCAGGTGTGCAAAATCTCAGAGACGGAGTACAAATAATTGACAATTGACAATTGACAATTGACAATTACAAATTACTAATTACCAATTTATGTTTGTTGACTTTTTTATTAAGCGACCTGTATTTACCAGTGTCTGCGCTATTATCATTTTGCTGGTTGGTGCAATCAGTATTCCGACATTACCCACTGCCCAATATCCAGATATTAGTCCAACGCAGATTATTGTCAGTTCTAATTATGTCGGTGCTACTGCGGAAATTGTTGAAAGTACCGTAACGACAATTTTAGAACGGCAGATTAACGGTATCGAAGGCATTAAATATATGACTTCGAGTAGTAGTAATGACGGCACTAGTACAATTACCGTGACATTTGATGCTTCACGGGATAAAGATATTGCTGCGGTTGATGTGCAGAACCGTGTTACCTCGGCTGAACCTCAGTTACCAGAAGCAGTGAAGCAAACAGGAGTGACTGTGAGCAAACAGTCTAATAATATTCTGCTAGGGATGGGTTTGTACAGTGATAATAAAGGCTTAGATAATGTCTTTTTAAGTAATTATGCTGATTTATATATAACAGATGCCCTGAAACGGATTAAAGGTGTCAGTGAGGCGCGGATTTTTGGTGAACGCCGCTATGCGATGCGTCTGTGGCTGAATCCGAATAAACTGGCTACGCGGAATTTAACTACAGACGATGTGATTAATGCCCTAAATGAACAAAACTTACAGGTAGGTGCGGGGCAAATTGGACAGCAGCCAGCCCCAGATGGTCAGATGTATCAAATTGACTTGAGGGCAGTTAGTCGGCTGACGGAAGTAGAGGAATTTGATAATTTAGTTATTAAAACTGCGGCTGACGGTAGTTTGATTAAGTTGAAAGATGTGGGGAGAGCGGAACTTGGCGCTCAAAACTATAGCTCATTTCTCCGCTTTAAGGCGAATGAAGGTGTAGGGATTGGGATTTTTCCGACACCGGGAAGTAATGTCTTGAACGTTGCTAATTCAGTCAAAAAAGAAATGGAGCGATTGTCCCAAAGTTTTCCACCGGGGATGAAATATCAAGTGGCATTTGATACCACTACGATTATAGAAGAATCACTAGCAGAAGTGATAAAAACATTATTAGAAGCGATCGCTCTGGTTGTTCTTGTCATCTTTATTTTCTTACAAGATTGGCGCATTACTCTAATTCCCGTTATCACTATTCCCCTGGCTTTAATTGGGACTTTTGCGTTTGTTAAAGCTTTTGATTTTTCCATCAACATCTTAACCATGTTTGGTTTAACTCTCGCCACGGGAATGGTAGTTGATGACGCAATTATCGTAGTTGAAGATATCTCCCGTTTAATTCAAGAAGAAGGAATACCACCCCGCAAAGCCGCTTCTTTGGCTATGTCCCAATTAACGGGGGCTGTAATTGCGACTTCTTTGGTATTAATGGCTGTATTTGTCCCGGTAGCCTTTTTCCCTGGTTCAACTGGACAAATTTACAAACAATTCGCCCTAACAATTGCCTTTTCCATCACCATTTCTACATTTTTAGCTCTGACCCTTACCCCTGCTCTTTCGGCTTTACTGTTGCGACCTAGACCCCAACCCAAAGGTATTTTCGGCTGGGTATTCGGTCGCATTAACTGGTTTTTAGAAGCCATGCGTCGGGGATATGAGCGATCTTTAAGGTTTTTAACAAAAATCAAAGCCATTGTGGCGATCGCATTTATTGGTTTATTAGGTGTCACAGCTTGGCTTTACATAACTGTACCCACATCATTTTTACCGGACGAAGACCAAGGTTATTTCATTACAATTATCCAAGGTCCAGAAGGTTCTTCACTCAAATACACCAGTAAAGTCATGAGTGAGGTAGAAGCACAAATCCTCAAATTACCAGAAGTTGTAGGTACTTTCGCCGTTGGTGGCTTTAGTTTTAGTGGAAATACGGCTAACAGTGGCATAATTTTCACTACTCTCAAATCCTGGGACGAACGCACCAAACCAAATCAGTCAGTCCAAGCCCTGATTAGTCAATTAAGACAAAGCTTCTCAGGAATTACCGAAGCCAACGTTTTTCCAGTCAATCCCCCCGCAATTCGCGGTTTAGGTAGTTTTAGTGGTTTCCAATTTCAGTTACAAGACATAGCCGGCACTAACAGCTTAAATTCTATGCTGCAAACGGTGGGTCAGTTCATGAGAGAGGGAAATCAAACCCCAGAACTGCAAGCTGTATTTAGCACTTTTAAAGCCAATACACCGCAAATCTTAATTGAAGTTGACCGCAATAAAGCTAAATCTCTGCAAGTTTCCATTGACGATATTTTTAAAACCCTCCAAACTTATTTGGGTTCACGATATGTGAATGATTTTAATTTCCTTTCTCGCACATATCGGGTATATATCCAAGCCGATGCTCAATTTCGATCAAATCCTGATGATATCGGTTTATTAAATGTCCGTTCTGAAACTAATCAAATGATTCCTTTGAGTAGTTTAGTAAAATTAACTCCAACAACTGGAGCGCAAACTATTAATCACTATAACTTGTTTCGTTCTATTGAAATTAATGGTTCTCCTGCTCCTGGAACTAGTTCTGGACAAGCAACTTTGGCTATGGAACAACTAGCTAAAAAGATTTTACCCACAAGTATGGGATATGAATGGTCAGGTATTGTTGCTGAGGAAAAAGAATCTGGTGGACAAGCACCAATCATTTTTGGTTTAGGCTTAGTTTTCGTCTTTTTAGTCTTAGCTGCTCAGTATGAAAATTATGTTGATCCTGTGATTATTCTGTTGTCAGTTCCCTTAGCTATTATGGGAGCTTTAGCATCACAATCATTACGGGGTTTAAGTAATGATGTGTTTTGCCAAGTAGGGTTAGTGATGTTAATTGGTTTAGCAAGTAAAAACGCAATTTTGATTGTAGAGTTTGCTAATCAATTACAAGAACAACAAGGTTTATCAATTACGAAAGCAGCGGTAGAAGCAGCACAAGGTCGTTTACGTCCAATTCTCATGACGGCTTTTTCCACTTTGCTGGGTATTTTTCCCCTAGCAACTGCCACAGGTGCAGGTGCAGCAAGTCGTCAATCTCTTGGTACGGCTGTGTTTGGGGGAATGTTTGTGGCGACTTTTCTAAGTTTGTTTATTGTGCCAATTCTTTATATCATTATTGGCAAAATTCGCCAGCGTTTGCAACCTGTTCATAAGTAGGGCTTGGAGAAGGTGACAGGTGACAGGAAAGAAGGAATGAACCACGTTCGCGAAGCGTCCCGTTAGGGATAGGAACGAAGGACACGAAGGAAAGAGAGTTTGAGAGATATTTGGCGTAAGTCCTAGTTCTTAGTTGTCAATTGTTCAGAAGTCACTGAGGAAGAATGAGAAGGAGATCAGATAATTTTCGCCAGATGTGTACGCAAATGAGGAGAAACTCTGTTCCATTGTTTTTTGTGCTACAGATTGTAGTGTGAAATGTAGTTTTAAAGTTATGATGAATTTTCCACAAGGGTATTTTATTTTCTCTGAGTTTTCAGTATAATCACATTAGTTCTGATAAAAATGAAAATTAATTTATCTCCGTAAGCTGTATAAACTAAAAAAAGGAGTTGTTTCTGAACTCCTGCTACGCCTAGCTAATAAATCCTTTCTCAGTAAATACCGATAATATCCGTCCATGGAAAAATACTTAGAAATTAACAATCATCATGGCGGAAATGTCGTAGATATACCTTGTTTATATAATTAGTAACTTTCACTCCTAAATTATGAATATGCAAAAATTATCTCGTTCTTTATTATCTCTGCTCTTTACCGGACTGGTTTTACTGCCCTTAGCACCAGCCGAAGCTGTGACTTTTCGCGCTAAAGGTAGTCCCAATAAAACCGCAGGGGGAGCAAGTAGAGGCATTTGTCAGCAACTGGGAACGGTATCTTCCCAACCAATTTTAACGGCATTAATACCAGCTACAGATAAGGAATTAACGACTGCGGCTTATCCCACAGTTTTAGTAAAAATATCTGAACCAGCAACTCGCAAGGCTGAGTTAACTTTATGGGATGGAGAAGGAAACGGCATTTACCAAACTGTCGTTGATTTGGCTTCTACCCCTGGTATTACTAGCTTTAAAATTCCGAAAGCGGCTGGACCATTGGCAGTTGGTAAGCAATATAAATGGAATCTGGCTTTGATTTGTGATCCTGAAGAACGACAACGGGATATTGTTTTGGAAGGAACTTTAGAACGAGTCGAACTCAGTTCTACTCTGAATAGTAGTCTCGCCACTGCCAGTCCGTTAGAAAAAGCTAAACTCTATGCTCAAAATGGGTTATGGTATGACACTGTAGCCACAATGGCTGATTTAAAGCGATCGCTTCCCCAAAATACTCAAATTGGTGCTGAATGGCAAGAACTACTTCAGTCGGTTGGACTAACTGAACTTAGTCAAGTTCCTCTAGTTGATTGTTGTCAACAGCCCAAAAATTAAACTTCCGCTGATGTGATTAAACTCAAACAGTTCCTCAATAGCTGGCGAGCAGTATTGGTAATCTCTCCATCAGTAGCGGGTTTCATCATTCTCATGCGGGTTCTGGGGCTGTTTCAAATGATAGATTGGGCAGCACTTGATCAGTTTTTTAAACTGCGTCCCCCAGAGCCTCCCGACTCCCGCATTGTGATAGTTACTATTGATGAAGACACCATTAGAAAAGTTGGAACATGGCCTATCCCTGATGCTGTACTTGCAAAAATGTTGGATAAAATCCGCCAACAAAAACCTATAGCAATTGGGTTGGATTTATATCGAGATTTACCTGTACAACCTGGTAATGACAAACTAATTGAGATTCTCAAATCTACACCAAATCTAATTGGCGTAAAAAAGGTAGTAGGAGATGGATTAGGACCGGAAGTAAATCCTCATCCTATCTTGAATAAACTTAATCAAATAGCGGCTTCCGATTTATTACTAGATGCTGATGGGAAAGTCCGTCGGGGTCTAATTTCTCTTGAGTCTAAATCGGATGAGCAAGTGATGAGTTTGGCAACCACACTATCTTTAATGTATTTGGAAAATAAGAATATTCAGTTACAAGAATTAGATGCAGATAAACGTCATTATCAATTAGGAAAAGCTACATTTATTCCGTTTGAAAAAAATGATGGTGGTTATATTCGCACTGATGATCAAGGTTATCAGATTTTATTGAATTTTCGTGGTAGGGAAGACCAGTTTCCAACATATTCAATTATGGATGTGATCAATGACAAAGTACCAAAAGATTGGGGACGCGATCGCATTATTTTAATTGGGGCAACTGCGGCAAGTTTACATGATGATTTCTTCACTCCTTATAGTAGTTCTGTTAGTGCTTTTCCAGAAAGAATGCCTGGGGTAGTTATTCATGCTAATGTTGTTAGTCAAATTTTGAGTGCTGCACTAGATAATAGACCCATGATGCGGGGTAGTTCCCAAGCAATACAATGGTTATGGATTATTTTATGGTCTTTTATTGGTGCTATTCTCGGTTGGACTTTGCGTTCTCAAAAATTTATTCATAGAAATATTTCTTATAAAGAAACGATATTAAGTTTAATAGTGGCTGGAAGTAGTTTAATGTTCGGTTCTTACTGGGTTTTTCTGCAAGGTTGGTGGATTCCTGTTGTCCCACCTTTGCTAGGTTTAGGAGGATCGGCGATCGCTATTGCTATCTACACTACCAGTTTAGAACGTCAAGACCGATACACTCTCATGGCACTATTCAAACAGCAGGTTACATCTCAAGTCGCCGATGAAATCTGGACTTCTCGCCACAATCTACTCCAAAAAGGGTCAATTGTCGGGCGAGAAATGACTGCAACCGTACTATTTTCAGATTTGGAAGGTTTTACCTCAATTGCCACAACTATCAGTCCTACGGCTTTAATGTCTTGGCTGAATGAATATATGCAAGCAATGGCTGATATCGTTTTGGAATATAACGGGATGGTAAATAAATTTATTGGTGATGCCGTAATGGCGCTTTTTGGTGTACCAATTGAACGGACAAGATTAGCCGAAATTGCCGTTGATGCTCAAAATGCCGTTGGTTGTGCTTTAGCAATGGCCGATAAATTGCGATCGCTCAATCAACAATGGCAGTTATCAGGTAATCCCACCGTCGCTATTCGTATTGGTATTGCCACAGGAACGGTCGTCACTGGTATGCTAGGCAATGCCCAAAGAGCCGAATATACAGCCCTGGGAGACACGGTAAACGTAGCCTCTCGTCTAGAAAGTTATGATAAATCTTTAAACAGTGGACTTTGCCGAATTCTCATTAGTGAAGAAACTTATCAACATATCAAAGATAAGTTTCCTACCAAATTTATCGGCAGTTGTCAGCTAAAAGGACGGGATGAATTAACTCACATCTACCAAGTTTTAGGGTCTTAAGCTGTCTTCACAAAAACAGAACCAGCTTCAATTTTAGCTTGATAAGTTTTCAGAGGTTTTTCCGCTGGACCTGCTTTCACCTTACCATCACCAGCAAATTCTGCATCATGACAGGGACAGACAAATTGATTTTTCTTTGTGTTCCATCCAACTGTGCAACCTTTGTGAGTACAGGTAGGATTAACAGCAATCAATTTTTTTGCTGCTTGAGAAGTTCCCACCACTAACACTGCACCAACCGGCGAATTCTCGGCTAATAATTGACCAGTTTTATCTAATTCGGCCACAGTACCCACTTTTTGCCAGCCTTTGTTAGCATCATTAGATCCAGAAGTAGCCGATGTACTGGTTTCAGGAGAACAAGCAGCGATCGCTACAGGTAGAGAACTAGCTAAACAACCCAATCCCACCCAATTGATAAACTCACGACGTTTCATAGTTGCTTGTAATTAATGTGTTATTTTTCACTCCCATCTATTATTACTGTTAAACTTTGATACTGTCATTTAAAAAATTTAATCACAAATAATGAGATCCCCTACTTCTCAAAGAGGTCGGGGATCTGGGTGTTATATTTAGACATCAAAAAAATTTAAATATGCGTTATTTAGAATCCTTGTAGAGACGTTCTATGGAACATCTCTACATTTTTTCACCAGCTATCTATTAATTATCCGGGATTTGTTTCTTCAAAGCCTCTAATGAAGCCCAACGGCTATCAATAGGTTGGTCAGAAAGACTAGGAGCAGTATTTAAAATCCCTGGACAATTAATATTACATAATTGACGCTGTGGCAACGTTAAACACATCTGCTCATATAGCCATTCACTCGGATAAAAATAACCATCCGGTACTAATGTTTCCAGCAAATCTTCTACAGCTACTTCCCGTTCTAAAGGCAAATCTTCAGTTTGATTAGCGGTTTCATCCAACCAAATAATTTCCTGAGTATTGAGAACCACACGATGGTTATATTGCTGCAAACAGCGGTTGCAGGTGCAAGTAACAATTGCTTCTGCCTGACATGAAACTTCCAGATAATTACCCTGATGTTTAACTTGGATAACTCCGCGAACTGGTGTCAATGTTTCTAAACCAGGCAGAAACTCTTGCACTTGAATTTCCTCTGTCCGCTCCGGGGCTTTAGTTAGCTGCGGAATCAAAATAGCGTCCATAGGATTTTTTGAGATACCCTCAAGAAGAAATTAATGGGTGGTAAATGGTGATGAAAACATCACCTATTCTCTATCCCCTAATGATGGTTCAACTGCTTGACGAACCACTAAATGACGATGAGGTTCTTTCCCAGAACTGAAGGTTTCTAAATCAGGAAATTCCTTCAATAATGTATGAACCTGTCGCCGTTCAGCCGCACTGAGAGATTTAAGTTCTACTTCTCTCCCAGAAAATCGCACTTCGGCGGCAGCAGTTTCGGCTAAAGTACGAATTTCGGCTTCTCGTTTCACACGATAACCATTTAATTCAATAGTGTAAGATGTCTGATTTTCTTCTGGTTGATTCAAGTTGAGAACGGAATTTGCTAGATATTGAATTCCATCTAACACCGCACCACCAGAACCAATTAAAACCCTAATTTGTTCCGGCGTTAAATTGGTTTCATCTATTGTCAACCAGTAGCTTTCTCCTGCTGGTATATCTTGTTCAAAAGATGGGATAGTTTGCACCTTAGCCCGCACTTGAGTAGATACACCCGTCAGGAGTAGCAAATTTTGTAGCCATTGTTCACCACTCTGCATAAAAATGTCGCTCATAATCAACCAGTAGCCTTTTTCTTAGAACTTTTGGGTTCAAATGGCAACGCTTTCACATCTACGGTTTGCGCTTCTTTCTCCTGTGAGTCTACGATTTTTTGTATTTCTTCTGGTAGAGGTTCGCGGGAGAGAATATAGGTTTGTATGGTTTGGAAAATATTACCAATTACCATATACATTAATACCCCTGCTGGTAGGGGAAAGAATAAGAACATCCCAGAAAAGATGACAGGAGTAATTTTATTTACCGTATCTTGTTGAGGGTTGCCGCCACTGGAATTTTGCCCAGAAAGCATTTGACTGACATAGAGACTGATACCAAAGAACACGATCATCGCCACAATATCCCAATGGACTGTGTTATCGGGATCAATAGCACCTACTCTTCCCAAGGCATCAATAAAAAGAAATCCTTTGTCTGCCGCTAGTCCGGGAATTGTCCCTTGAATGGTTACTTCTCCAGGCTCTAAGGCTTCTATATTGCCTTGGGCATCAATTTTGATTCTTTCTTCGCCTTTAGTGATTTTCCATTCTGGTGTTAACTTGGTTTCTGGATGTTCTACTAAAAGCGCATCAAAAGGTTTCCCTTCTATGGTTTGATATTGAATCTTCGTCTTTTCTCCCACCGCTAATTTGTTACCAGCAGGGAGGATAGCGGTAACTTTTGTATGTTCTCCATCAGCAATGTAGATGTTTTGCGGGGAAGTAGCAAAAGCTTGGGGTTGAATGCGTTCAATCTGTTCAGAGGGGAATACTTCTAGGTTCACAGAGTAGTTAACACCGGAAAAAGGTGAACCTCGCAAGGTTGCAAATAGGGCTAGTAATACTGGCATTTGCAACAACAAAGGTAAACATCCTGCTAAGGGATTACCAAATTCCTTTTGAACATTGAGCATTTCCTCTTGTTGCTTTTGCGGATCGTTTTTAAAGCGTTCTTTGACTTCTGCCATGCGCTTTTGCATCAGAGGTTGCACAACTCGCATCCGTCGCATACTGCGAATAGAGCCAGCACTCAGGGGATAGAGTGCAAAGCGGATAATCAATGTTAGTGCTACTATCGCCAATCCATAGCTAGGGACAAAACCATAGAAAAGGTCTATGATTGGCAACATCACGTTGTTCGAGAGAAACCCGATACCAAAATCCATTATTCTGAATTAAACCTGCGGTACTTTGACACTTCCACCCCTTTTAGGAGTGGCATTCTTGGTTGATCCTGTCCTCTGATCATAGTTAAAGTTGCCTTGCTATGGTAGAGGTGGTTCTATCCCAAGCTTTTGCTCTATATTGTAGAGGTTTTTGTTAAGCATTGCGGCGACTATCCACAAGCTAGGGAAGCTACGAATAGCCGCACATGATCTCAAAAGGTGAATGATAAAATCATCTTTTAGGAATTGTGCTGAGTAGAAAAAATTATAAAACTCAGAACAAATGACTTATTTAGCACTGCTATATTGGGGATTTTTAGCAGCGACTTTTTCGTTAATGTAGTCATATACTTCCCGAAAATTAGGAATAGCCCGCATTTCTATGAGCGTTCCATTTTTGAGGGTGATGGCCATATCGCCCCAGAGGCCAATACCACGGGGAACTTTGACAACTTTCACGATTTCTGAATAAATGACATCATAGCGATCGCGTCCCATCCAACCCCCAGTTACACAAACCCGCCGATCTGTGATCCGGAAGCGTAGCCATATAGCCCTAACAATTGCTCCAACAGCTAATGGTATCCCCACCACTGTTAACCCAATCAGCAAATTGAGAATTAAATCCCCAATGTGAGGGCCACCTTCATAATAGACTTCTTCACGAATGCCCATTTAATACCTCAGTTTGTGCCAACAACTGCTCTAATTCTTGCAGAAATTTATGACTTCCGCACGCAGATTCTATGGTTGTTGGTTTCACAATTAACACTAATCGCCATCCTGGGACTAATTCTGGCAACAACTGATGTAATGCGGCTGTAATTTGCCTTTTAATTTTATTGCGAACTACGGCGCGTTTACTGACTTTTGTACTAATGGAAATACCAATTTTTGTAGCAAGGGGGGCAGTATCCAAAGAAGGTTCTGTGGAAAAAGCAGGTTTTAAAGCTCTCAATGTGAAATGAGAACTCTGTCGCCGAATTCCTTCCCGGAAAACTGCCTGAAAATCCTGGCGGGATTTAAGTCGATATGCTTTTGGTAAAGCCACAACTGTAATTAATCGCTGAATTTACCCTACACGCTCAAACGATGCCGTCCTTTTTTTCTTCTAGCAGTAATGACGTTTCTACCGTCTGGTGTCCGCATTCTGGCACGAAATCCAGATGTTCTTTTCCGCTTCCGACAAGTTCCTCCCAGGGTTCTTTTCATACCTTTCTCCTTTTAGGCGATTTTCATAAAAAGTCACAATCTGCTATCTTATCACTTTACAGGCGATAATATTCAGCTTCAGCATAAAGTAGTTCCAGCAATTTAGGGAGGTTGATAACTACAGGACTTACGCACAAGTCACGAAAGAACGAACCACGAAGGAACGAAGGACACGAAGAAAAGAAGGTTTCAGAGATATTTTGCGTAAGTCCTAAACTAGTTTAAATTCTATTCCCTAGATTAATTAATGCTCAAAATCCAATAACCTAATGGACGGAGAATGGGGACATCACCAGGTGAAAGAACCAGACATCTAAAATTGTACATTCCACCAAAAGCTGGGTTCAGAACGTTAGATAAGACTAATGTTACCTCTTGTCCTGCGGGAACAGGTTCTTCGGGAAAAATTTCTAGTACACGGGCTTCTTTATCCCATTTAACTTCTGATACAGGTAAACTTTTGCCCTTAACTCTGATTTCTACTTTTTTGGTATCAAAGCTACCATCGTAATAATTAGGATAGCTGATCGCAAATTGAGCTACTGCCAATTGCATCTTTCCACGAGGAATTTTGAGTCTGTAACGGTCTGTAGCGTTAGCTTGTCCATTAAAGTCTAAGCTAAAGGGGAGGCGGTTTTCAGTTCTCACTCCGCTAAAGAGGGTAAATCCCTGTCCACCGGCCCAAGTAAGAGCGGGGAAAGCAGTTAGTAAACAGCCTGTCATGGCCAAACTAGAAAGTACACGTTTCATAAATTAAGTTTCCTTTAGTTGATAGTTTTGTAACTTAGCGTTAGTATTTGTAACTAAACTTTACTACTATATGCTTGACAATAGACGGAAGTTAGAAGTAAAAGTGCCATTTTCCGAAAAACTCCATTCATCTAGTCAAATTATGGTTATTTATAGTAAATGTTGTTAATTATATTACCCAAAAGATAATTTTTGTTGCTAATTCTGGAGTGAATTTCACAAAGACTGAGATTTTTTTAAAATATAAAATAATCTGAAGAATAATATACAAAATATGGGGATCGGCATAGGATGTGCAATATCTAATTTTAGCTGTAGCTATTTTGTCAAGATGATATCTGCATACCGTCAAGTTGAGGTTGTGATTAGAAAACGAAGATTGTAAAAACAAAAGTTGAAAATTCTATCTACAAGGGTAATTCATGGTTGATCATCCCATCAGCTTGATGATACTAAGTTGACATAGAAAGTATTAATAGTTAACGGGTGATGTTAAGTATTTATTTCCAGGAGATTTCATGAAAATAGCAGTAGCTAAAGAAATAGAAGTTTGTGAACGGCGTGTAGCCTTAATTCCCGACACCGTAGCCAGATTAGTCAAACAAGGCTTAGAGGTTTTTATAGAAGCGGGTGCGGGAGAAAAAGCATTTTTCAGCGATAGTGATTATGAAGCAGCAGGGGCTAAAATTATCAGCGACACTGCTCAATTATGGGGAGAAGCAGATGTTTTGCTCAAAGTTAGCCCACCGCAAACTAGAGAAGATGGACAATCAGAAATTGATTTACTCAAATCAGGATCTGTATTAATTAGCTTCCTCAATCCCTTAGGTAATCCCGTAGTCGCTCAACAATTGGCAAATCGGCAAATTACAGCTTTGAGTATGGAATTAATCCCCCGTACCACCAGGGCGCAAAGCATGGATGCTTTATCCTCCCAAGCTTCACTAGCTGGATATAAAGCGGTATTAATTGCAGCGGCAGCATTACCGAAATATTTCCCGATGTTAACCACCGCTGCGGGGACAATTCCTCCCGCCAAAGTATTTATTATGGGAGCAGGTGTGGCAGGATTGCAAGCGATCGCCACTGCTAGAAGGCTAGGAGCAGTAGTAGAAGCCTTTGACATCCGCCCAGCCGTTAAAGAAGAAGTCCAAAGCTTAGGCGCGAAATTCGTCGAAGTCAAACTCGAAGAAGAAACCGTTGCTGCGGGTGGTTACGCCAAAGAAATCTCTGAAGACAGTAAAAAGCGTACCCAAGAACTAGTAGCCAGCCACGTCAAAAACTCCGATGTTGTAATTACTACTGCCCAAGTACCAGGAAGACAAGCCCCCAGACTGGTGACAGAAGAAATGGTAGCGCAGATGAAACCCGGTTCAGTCATAGTAGATTTAGCCGCAGAACAAGGTGGAAACTGCGCCTGTACTGAAGCAGGTAAAGATATTATTTGGAACGGTGTCACAATTATCGGTCCAATTAATTTACCCTCATCAATGCCAGTACACGCCAGCCAACTGTATGCAAAAAATGTCACTTCATTAATGCAACTGTTGATTAAAGACAAAGCCTTAGAAATCAACTTTAGTGATGATATCGTTGATGCTGCTTGTGTTACTCATGGTGGAGAAATTAGAAACCAACGAGTAAAAGACGCTTTGCAGACAGTAGCGGTGTAATTCAACATAGATTGAATGAACCACGAAGGAGCGAAGAACACGAAGGAAGAAGAGTTTAAGAGAGTTCTTGCGTAAGTCCTATCTTTCTTTCCTTTGCGCCTTTGCGCCTTTGCGTGAGCCTTATTCTTAAATCCAAAAATCACATGACACAAGCATTACTTCCAGCCTTATTCGTACTCGTTTTAGCCTCTTTCATCGGCTTTGAGGTGATTAACAAAGTTCCCCCCACACTTCACACTCCTTTAATGTCCGGTTCAAACGCCATTTCCGGGATTTCCGTAATTGGTGCAATCCTGGCTGCGGGGGAAAGAAACAGCAATTTATCAGTAATTCTCGGTTTAATTGCGGTGATATTGGCAATGGTTAACGTTGTCGGTGGTTTTTTAGTAACTGACAGAATGCTGCAAATGTTTAAGAAAAAGGAAGTTAAAGCATGAGCGACTTTTTACCAACTGGGATTCAGCTAACTTACTTAGTCGCTGCATCATTATTTATTCTCGGTTTGAAAAAACTCGGTTCTCCCGCTACAGCTAGAAACGGTAATCTTGTGGCTGCGGTGGGGATGCTGTTGGCTGTTGTTGCCACTTTATTAGATCAGCACGTATTAAATTACGAAATGATATTGATAGGTTTAGTGATTGGTTCTATTATTGGAGCGATCGCAGCTTACAAAGTGCAAATGACGGAAATGCCCCAAATGGTGGGTTTACTCAATGGTTTGGGGGGAGCATCTTCCGCACTTATCGCTGTTGCCGAATTTTGGCGGTTATTAGATGCTTCCCAACCTATCCCCCTGGATGTCAACATTTCTATGTTATTGGATGTGTTGATCGGTGGTGTGACTTTAACGGGTAGTTTTCTGGCTTTTGCCAAATTGCAAGGTTTAATCAGCGGTACACCAATTACCTTTCCTTTGCAGCAACCTTTTAACCTCTTGCTGTTGGGTTCTTATTTAGCTGGAAGTGCCTATTTAATCATTACACCAGATAGCCTCCCCGTATTTTTGGGAGTGGTGGCTGTTTCTTTGGTGTTGGGTGTCATGTTTGTACTGCCTATTGGTGGCGGTGATATGCCCGTTGTCATCTCCCTGTTAAACTCTTTATCAGGTGTAGCTGCGGCGGCTGCGGGTTTTGTGGTGATGAACAATATGTTAATCATCGCCGGTGCTTTGGTGGGTGCTTCTGGTTTAATCCTTACAGAAATTATGTGTAAGGCTATGAACCGTTCTTTGTTCAGTGTCTTATTTAGTGCTTTTGGTTCAGTTTCTACTGCTGCTGCTACTGCTAGTGGTGGTGCAAGTAGTCAACCCGTTCGCAGTATTGATGCTGAAGAAGGGGCGATGATGTTGGGTTATGCTCGTTCTGTGGTAATTGTCCCAGGATACGGTATGGCGGTTGCTCAAGCACAGCATAGCGTCCGCGAGTTGGCAGATCAACTAGAACGCATGGGTGTGGATGTGAAATATGCGATACATCCGGTTGCGGGGAGAATGCCGGGACACATGAATGTATTATTGGCGGAAGCTAATGTACCCTATACGCAGTTGTACGATATGGAGGATATTAATCCCCAGTTTGAACAAGCTGATGTGGCGTTAGTTATTGGTGCTAATGATGTGGTCAATCCGGCGGCGCGTAGTGATGCGAGTAGTCCTATTTATGGGATGCCGATTTTGGAGGTTGATCGGGCAAAGCAGACTATTGTGATTAAGCGCGGTATGAGTGCTGGTTTTGCTGGTGTTGATAATGAGTTGTTTTATAAGGCTAAAACGACGATGTTGTTTGGTAGTGCTAAGGATATGGTGGCTAAGTTGGTGAGTGAGGTGAAGCAACTTTAGGTTAATTTTAGGGGTGTAGTTTTTTTGCTATACCCTTACTGTTTTTTTACATTGTATATTTATTTTCGTATTCTGGTTAGAAAGTATGAGCAATGATAAACCAACTCTAAATGAACTGCGTAAATTGATTATTTTCACTATAGTTAAATTAGCTAACGAAAACTTCTATTCTGTGCCAGAATTTTCTAAAGAATTAGGTATAGAGCCTACTAATCAAAGTGATAATTTGTCCAGTGAAATAGTGTTTTTACAAGATTTTGTTTTAGAAAAATCTGAAGATTTTATAATTAATTTGGCACAGAAAATTTTAAAAAAATATCCATCAGTAGAGCTTTCTAAAATGTTGAGTAAATATCAAGATAATCAACTTCAGTTTTCCCTAGAAAATAGACGAAATTTAATAGATGAACTACTTCTAAATATAGAATCAGGTAGAAATATATACGGAAAACTAGATTTAATAATGTTTCTCAAACGTATATATGAATTAGATGATATGCCTTCTGAAGATGGTCGTTTTGACACAGCTACAAAGGACATCGAACAACACATGGTTAATTTCCCAGACTGGGACTATATTCGTTTATTTAATTATTTAGGTTTAAAGAATGAACCTGATGATATTTTTTTTAAATTTCTTGAGCAAGTGACTCATCCAGTAGTTCAAGAACCACAGATACAAAGGTTCTTTGTTGATCTCATAAACAATCATTTATTTAAAGATGGTTTTCGCTTAGAATCAAAAGAACAAATGTTAGGACTTCCAATTTACCAAGTAGTTAAAATTAGTTCAGGTGTTAGCGGTAACATAAAACAATTAATATTTGCTTCAAATGGTGAAAAACCAGAACTGGTGCTTGAAGATGCTATCAATAATCATATTCGGATTGTTAAAAATGAAGATAAATGTCTTGTTTACGATCAGATAATTCCCAGCACAGGATTATTATGGAAAGATTTAGTGTCTTGGTGGGCAAAAAAAGTCAATCATGAAACTATCACTAAAGAAACAGAAGATTCACTTTATGAGCGTTTATCACTTTCTTTATCTCCAAGCTCACCACCAGAAAAATTATTATTTGAGACATATTATGAAACTTTTGGAAATATGTATGGTGACAATTTGCCAGCACTAATTCCTCAAGTCTATCTACACTATGATCCATACACCTTAAAAGAATTGCCAAACAAAAGAATAGCAAGACAAAGAATGGATTTTTTAATCCTATTTTCTACTCAAGAAAGAGTAGTAATAGAGGTTGACGGTAAACAGCATTATGCTAATGATGAGATCGCAAGCACTCAAAAATATTCTGAAATGGTCGCGGAAGATAGAAAGCTCAAACTAGCTGGTTATGAAATTTATAGATTTGGAGGATATGAGTTAAGAGGAGAATTAGGAAAAAATTTGGTTATTGATTTTTTCAATAAGATTTTTGAAAAATATAACATCCAAAAAAATTAATCAATAACTAGGGGTGTACTTTATTTGTATACCCTTATTTTTTATTAAAATTACTATCCATTAATATTACCTAGTTTAATTCTTATTAAATTTGAATTACCCAAATTTCCTGAATAGTAGTAAAGGTGAGAATATCTTGCTCTGAGTTCTTCCAAAGAAATTCCTAAACGATTTGCTACGTCTTCCTCTCTAGCATAATTTTTTTCTTTATTAAGAGATTGAATAGCTCCTGCCAAAAGTAACCGTTTAAATTGTTTTCCGTCCAAAGTTCGGAGAATCAGAGACTTTTCCACAGAGTTACTATTTTTATCTCTTCTTTGTTCATTCCAATAATTTTTCCAACAAGAATGTACTCTCCACGGAGATCCTAAGCTATCAAATAAAACTGAATCACCAAAACCATTAGTGTGATAAAAAACTTCTTCTCCACACCACCAGCATTGTGTAGGATAAGTCTCAGCATCTTTAATTTCGTTAGCTATTTTGTTAGCTAAGACTTTATCAGCTATTGTAGTATTATTTGAAACTGTACTAGCTCCGCTGCCACCTCCATAATCCCCACCGCCCCAGCCACAATCACATCCTGGTGGGTGATTCCAAGCATTACACATAGTTTTTACCCTTGCATTGTTTATAGATATAATTGTCTATTTATAACATGAAATTTACTTGGTTACGTAGTATTGAGGGTAAACTTTTGGTAACGTTTGCGATCGCTCTTTCTTCTCTTCTTCCTTCGCGCTCTTCGTGTCTTCGTGGTTCGTTAAAAAAGGATGTTGGGAAGTTGAGGGGGTGCGATCGCTGTTTGGGAAGTTGGAGGGATGCGATCGCTGTTTGGGGAGTTGAGGGGGTGCGATCGCTGTTTGAGGATGATGGGATTTAGGAGATAGTGCTATAATTCAAATAATCAAATTCCAGGATAAATTCTATGCCAGTAGAAGCCATTTATGAACAAGGAACATTGAGATTATCACAACCGATAAAACTAGCAGAAGGAAGTAAAGTACAAGTAATTATCATTCCTCTAGAATCTAATTATCAACAGAAAAAAACATTAGAAATTTTACAAGAGATTGCTGAACTTCCTTTAGAGGGAAAAACAGATCCTTTTGATGGCAAAGATCATGATCAAGTTTTATATTGTCAATAGTTTATGATTTTTGTAGATACGGGTGCTTGGTTTGCTAGTGTTGTTCCTTCAGATTCCAACCATAAAAACGCTATTTTATGGTTAACTAATAATACATATTCTTTAGTAACAACTGATTATGTAATTGATGAAACATTAACTTTATTAAGAGCAAGAGGAGAAACCAAAAGAGCAATTATTTTAGGTGAAGCTTTCTTCTCAGGTCAATTAGCAACTATATATTATTTAACACAAGAAGATATTCGCCTAACTTGGCAGATTTTTTGTGATTATTCTGATAAAGAATGGAGTTTCACAGATTGTAGTAGTAAAGTTATCATGGAAAAGTTAGATATTATCCAAGCATTTTCATTTGATTATCATTTTCGTCAATTTGGTATTTTTCAAGTCGTCCCGTAATGTATCGTTTTTCTTTTGTCACTGGATAGCGATCGCTATTTGGGGGGTTGAAGGGTGCGATAGCGAAGCGCTCCGTAGGAATCGCTTTTGGGAAGTTGGAGGGAGTGCGATCTCTCTTTCTCTGTGTCTCTGTGGTTCGTTAAAAAAGGATGTTTGGGAGTTGAGGGGATGCGATAGCGCAAGCGCTGACTTGTCAGTTCGCTGTTTGGGGAAATTGAAGGGGTGCGATCAGCGAAATTAATCTAAATCTTCCTCAGTCAAACCAGCATCTTTCAAAATACTTCTGAGTGTACCAGTAGGTAAATCACGATTACCATGAACAGGTATAGAAAGAATCACACTCATACCTTCCTTAACATAGATATGATGACTACCTGTAATCCTTTTTAGATTCCATCCATAGCGTTCAACAATCTTACACAGAGACTTACCAGAAACCGATTTCATAAAGATAACTCAATCAACTGTTTTTGTGGTTCAACTTCTTCTTGCTGACTAGCAACTTCTAACCAACCTTGAACAGCATCTTTCAACATTTCTAATAAATGTTCGTAGCTTTCACCCCAGGTATGACATCCTGGTAAAGCTGGTACAGAACCACACCAGACACCGTCTTCTTCCCAAATAATTGCTTTTATTTTCATAGCCAATTCCTTGAACTAGGGATATTTTAACGCAGAGGCAGTCAGATGTACCAGTTTAATAAAGATGAATAATCGCTGTTTGGGGGGTTGAAGGGTGCGATAGCGCAAGCGCTGACTTGTCAGTTCGCTGTTTGGGGGGTTGAAGGGTGCGATAGCGAAGCGCTCCGTAGGAATCGCTTTTTGGGTAAGTTGAAGGGTGCGATCGCTCTTACTCTGTGTTCTCTGTGTCTCTGTGGTTCGTTAAAAAGATGTTGGGGAGTTGAGGGGTG
>NZ_VILD01000002.1:701988-703137 GCF_009712085.1 Anabaena sp. UHCC 0253 | reverse complement strand
GGGGGTTGGAGGGAGTGCGATCGCTTTTGGGGTGTTGAAGGGGTGCGATCGCTGTTTACTAAATCTCCCAATCTTCTAATTTTAAATTATCAATTCTACTAAATTCTCTAGTATTGTGAGTAATTAAAGTTAAATTATTAGCTATAGCAATAGCAGCAATATGTAAATCATTATTTCCTATAGGAGTACCTTTAGCAGCCAATTTACTACGAATTTCACCATAAATAAAAGCACATTTATCATCAAAATGCAAAGAAACAAATCGGTCTAAAAATTCCTGCTGCTTTTGCAGAGTTTTCGCAGGATTATGAGTTCTCATTGCACCATAAAATAATTCCGCTTTGACAATAGAACAAACTACTATATCTATATCGGATAAATCTTGAAGACGCTGAATAATCTTTTCTGATCTTTGATTAAGATATTGAATACAAACATTACTATCTAATAAATATTTCATCAGTTTGTATTCCTAACAATTAATCATTTCTTCTAAGCTATCATCTAAAGTATCATCAATACCTAAATTATCCAGAATAATTGGATCATCTGCACAACTTCCTGCTGTTTTATTAATAAATTCTTGCCACTCTAATTTGTGTTTTTCTGTCGTTATCAAAGTTGTTGGTTTATTGATCAAGTTTTGACGAAATAAACGGACAATTTCCAATATCTCCGGTATATATTCTTCGGGAGTTTGAGCAATTTCTAATAATAAATCATTCCAGGGTGTAGTTGAGGATGTTTCTGTGATGAGTTGGTGATTATTAATCATAAAATATTAGATTTGATTATTTTTACATATTATCAGTATATCAGATCAGAATCAGCAGGTGTAACTTACCCAAATAACGATACTTTGGGGGAGTTGGAGAGATGCGATAGCGCAAGCGCTGACTTGTCAGTTCGCTTTTGGGGAGTTGAGGGGGTGCGATCGCTGTTGGGAAGTTGAGGGGGTGCGATAGCGCAAGCGCTGACTTGTCAGTTCGCTTTTGGGGTTGGAGGGGAGTGCGATCGCTTTTGGGGGTGTTGAAGGGGGTGCGATCGCTGTTTACTAAATCTCCCAATCTTCTAATTTTAAATTATCAATTCTACTAAATTCTCTAGTATTGTGAGTAATTAAAGTTAAATTATTAGCTATAGCAATAG
>NZ_VILD01000002.1:681134-701963 GCF_009712085.1 Anabaena sp. UHCC 0253 | reverse complement strand
ATCTAAAGTATCATCAATACCTAAATTATCCAGAATAATTGGATCATCTGCACAACTTCCTGCTGTTTTATTAATAAATTCTTGCCACTCTAATTTGTGTTTTTCTGTCGTTATCAAAGTTGTTGGTTTATTGATCAAGTTTTGACGAAATAAACGGACAATTTCCAATATCTCCGGTATATATTCTTCGGGAGNTTTGAGCAATTTCTAATAATAAATCATTCCAGGGTGTAGTTGAGGATGTTTCTGTGATGAGTTGGTGATTATTAATCATAAAATATTAGATTTGATTATTTTTACATATTATCAGTATATCAGATCAGAATCAGCAGGTGTAACTTACCCAAATAACGATACTTTGGGGGAGTTGGAGAGATGCGATAGCGCAAGCGCTGACTTGTCAGTTCGCTATTTGGGGAGTTGAGGGGGTGCGATCGCTTTACCAAAACAATAAAAACCTCAATCAGACATTGACAATTAACAAATCAGAAGATAATATAAAGGTAGGCATAGCCTGGGGGTAGTCGTATGACTGCCGCATCATAAACCGCTCACGTAGCGGTTTTGTTGTTTTTAGGGGCTATCAAAGCAATAATACTTAATTCCTAAAGTAGTAACTTGATCCTGTCGTAACCTACAATCCACAAGCAAGTTAGCATTTTTAAGAGCTAAAAACGCTTGATTATCAGGACTATCTTTACTACGCACAACTGGATACAAACATAAATCAGCAATTTGCATAACAGAACTAGCTTTTGTTTTGCTGTCTATTCCTCTTAATAATTTTGATAAATCATCAGCAGATAAAGGTGAATATTTATCAGATGTTGTAACATTAAAAGGTTGACCTTTAGCTCTTAAATCGTAAAAATATTGTTTTAGTAGATTATCTTCATTTTTACCTGCTGCTTCAAAATAAACCATTAAACTACCATTATTAATAGCTGCATATTTAGCACTACGTTCTATTAAAATAGAAAAGGCACTTTTCATCATTTCCCAAGTATTTTCACCATACTTTTCTAAGTAACGATTGAGATATCCTTGACGAGAAATAACACAAGCATGAACAACTATAGGACAATTAATTATAGTTTGTGTCAAATCTTCAAAAAATTGCTCCTGTTGAACTTTAGATAATTTACCTAACCAAGCAAATCCTTTTTTCTTAGAGCGTATTTCGTTACCATGTAAAGGTTGTTCTTGACTAATATTCCAACGACTTTTAAAATCTATTACCAATTGATTAATAATTTGTTCATCACTTCTTTTAATTAAAACTCCACCCATAGCAAAAACAGGACATTCATCTTTAGGATTTGGTTTTGCACTACCAGATTCATCAATATATATAGCAAATTCAATATTATCTTGTTGGTTCATTTTCTAGTTTTGTTACATTTAATAAATTTCCTAATAGTATTACATATTTAATGGCAAAAAGGGATACTTGACTGGAAAATGCAAAATTCGCTCTCTCTTCTTCCTTCGTGTTCTTCGTGTCTTCGTGGTTCGTTAAAAAAGGATATTGGGAAGTTGGAGGGAGTGCGATAGCGCAAGCGCTGACTTGTCAGTTCGCTGTTTGGGGAGTAAGGGGGTGCGATCGCTCTTCTATATGGGTAATCTTTTAACACGAAAAGTTTCATTATTTACAGAAATAATTGCTCCCGCTACCAAATCTTCCTGACATTGGCTCAAAATTTCTGTTAAACATTGATTAATTACATGATAATTTTCATTACCTAATCGAAATAAAATTACACTGGGTAAGCTATCTCCACTGACAGCTAAAAGTTGAGCAAAGTCTAAATCTATAGTTAATATAATTCGCTCTTCGGCACAAGCCTTGATTAAAATTTCATAATCTGGTAGTTTTTGCAACCCCTGTTCTCGCAAATGCACCACATCATAACCACCACTACGCAACCAAGATACAGTTCGTAGTGACATTCCCATATCAGCTAAAAACTTCATTTTAATATTACGCAGTTTTAAAAGAATAAACCCGTTCTTGAGTCAACCACGCTGCATAAAGCAAAGATTGACGAATATCATCAGCTTCTAAATCAGGATATTCTTCTAAAATCTCCTCTAGTGGTGTTCCATTAGCTACTAAATTTACCACTAAAGAAACAGGTATTCGCATCCCCCGAATACAAGCTTGTCCTGCCATTATTTGCGGATCAAATGTAATCCTTTCTAGATTTAACATAGAATTACTTATTTGTAATATTTTTGATTGTATCATAAATTTATGAAAATCTCTATATCTAAAGACGCTGAATAATCTTTTCTGATCTTTGATTCAAATATTGAATACAAACATTATTATCTAATAAATATTTTATCAGTTTGTATTCCTAACAATTAATCATTTCTTCTAAACTATCATCAATGCCTAAATTATCCAGAATAATTGGATCAGTAGATTTACCTTGATTTCTCACTTCAGCCCATAATTCTGCTGCTTTTAACATTACTTCTGTGGTAATAGGAAGATAAATAATTTCTGATTTAAGTTGATTAAGTTTTCTAATTCCTGATAACTTATTGGCTCTTAATAATTCCCGTCTAATTTCATAATCTATAATTTCTGGTAAAATGACTTCATAACCTCTTTCAAAAAGACTATAAAACCATTCTTGACATTGCACAGCTAGAGGATTCGCTTTAGGATTAGTAATTAATCCCACAGGTGCAGAATCTAAAACAATAACCTTACTCATTTTATTTTAAATTAAAATACCATTCATGGATTCAATAATTTCCAAAGTTTCTTGTTGTTCTTGTTGATCATCTGATTCATTCCATGACTCGAACAATCTTTTAATATTAGTTTTTCTGTGTTCTTTTTTAATTGCGTCACTTTCATTAATTTCATTAATGGCATTTTCCCAATTTTTCAAAGATGTCTGTTTCAGCGTGACACTTTGACGAAATAACCGGACAATTTGTAGTAATTCGGGTATATATTCTTCTGGAGTATGTTCAATTTCTAGTAATAAATCATTGCGGGGTTTTGCTGATGATTTAGATGTAATGGATTGGTGATTGTTAATCATAAAATCCTAGATTTGATTATTTCGGTATATCAAAAACTTAATAAAATATTAGTATCTACCAGATATTTCATAACATTTCATCTTCTCTGGTATAAATACTATCTCGACTAATACCTTAAAATGGAATCCATTCCAACTTATCAATCCATTCTTCCGCTTCTGTAGCTTCCCAGACAAACACAAGCTCCTGTGCTATTTTTGCTATTGGTGTTCGGGGACGCAACCAAAATAAACCCCAAATATGGCCACCTTCTCCCCAATGTGCTTCCAAATGTCCTGGCATACTAGCACGATTATCTGTTACTAAAACCCTTTGAGATAATTGTAAATAACGCAAAATGTCAGGATCTAAAGTACCTGTTGGTGGTGCATTATCTTCACCCACACGCAAAATATCTATTTCGGAATTTAACCTTAAAATAGCTAATTTCAGACGGGGTGGCAAATTTTCATCAAGTAAAAAACGCACCTTCACAATACACTTACCTGCTGTTGAAATTTTGCACTTTTCAATTTTCTCAATCTTTGTAACAAAGGTGAAGGATGAGTAATTGATTCTTGATAACGTTGTTCTCTATATTTTGCCAAATTAGAAAGATAAGAATCAACTTGAGGACGATTATGTAAATAATAAGTAATAGTCGCGTAAATTTGCTCCAAACTCAAATCAGGAAAATTAGCACCGATTTCTTCGGGTGTATATCCTTCTAAATAATAATCAAGTACATTATCAATACCAATACGGTGTCCTTTCAGTCGAATATCTCTTTCTGAGATAAAGTCAAAATAACCTTCTAATTGCATTACTCTAACCCTACAAATTTTGTTGCCATATTAATTTATAATAAGTCATTATATACTGTTTGGGAAGTTGAGGGGGTGCTATCTCTGTTAGGAGAGTGAGGAAGTGCGATAGCGCAAGCGCTGACTTGTCAGTTCGCTTTTGGGAAGTGGAGGGGGTGCGATCGCGTTCGCGTTAGCTATCTCTCAACTTAAACCCCAAAACCCAAAACCACATCCAAAGCAGTCCGAATTTCTTCCCAATATTCAGCTTCTAAAATCCCCACCAACCCCAAAACTCGACGATAATCTACAGAACGAATCTGAGCAATATCAATAAAACGATCTTTATCTAATCCATTAGTTGCTGTTGCTTTGACATTGACAATATAGGGAGCTTGCTTACTTCCTGGTCGAAACGGCATCACAATAGTTAATAATCCATATTGATTCATAATATCATTTTGAACTATTAAACAAGCACGGATTTTTTGTGCTTCTGCTCCCACAGTTGGATCAAGATTTACCCAGCGAATTTCACCTCGTTTATAAGTTAAATTACCCTCTGGCATTAATACCATCTCCAGCTACATTATCCCAAGCAGAAATCTCATTTTGATATTCTAAATCTTTTGCATCTTCTTGGAGAGCAGCTATTATTTCTGCTTCTAAAATTTTGCGTCTTTGTTCTGCTAATAGTGCGTTAATATAGGCACTACGATTACCTTTTGCCTGTTGGTCAATAAATCTGAGAATGTCTTCTTCTAAAGTAATTGTGACTTTCATCATAGGTATTACTTATTTACCTTACTGAATAATCATACCATAATTTTGTACAATTTGCAAAAAACATACAAATAATTTATAATCTTATGTAACCCTATAAATGTTGAGAGGCGCTATGTCCGTCATCAGTGCAAGTGAAGCGCGTGCTAATTTTCCTGATATTATGAACCGTGCAGAATATCGTGGAGAAAGAATATTAATTCAACGTCATGGTAAACCTGCTGTAGCGATGATTAGTATTGAAGATTTAAAACTACTAGAAGCAATAGAAGATGCAATAGATTCTGCTAAATTGCGACGTGCAATAGAAGAAAACACAGGATTTACCACCATAGAAGAAATAATAGCAAAACATCCCAATGAGTGAACGATATACATTGAGGATTGCGAAAACTGCGGAAAAAGACTTATTAGATTTGCAACCAAAACAATATAAACAAGTTGTTTCTAAAATACTATCACTTCAGGGTAATCCTCGTCCTCAAGACTATGCAGCTTTAAAAGGTTATCAAGGTGGTTATCGTATTGCTCAGGGTGAATATAGAATTTTGTACACCATTGATGATGATCATAAATTAGTTGATGTTTTTCGAGTTGGTAAACGCAATGATGATGAAGTTTATAAAAATTTGTAACTTGATCGCTGTTCGGGAAGTTGAAGGGGTGCGATAGCGTATCCCTGTCGGGACTCGAAGAGATAGCGCGTCCTAGTAATCGCTGCTGAGTGGTTTGCGATCGCGTAAAACAGAAAAGCAAAACCTAATTAAATAGGAAAGAAATCAGCATCTAAGATTTCATCAGATGAAAAAGGACTCTCTTGAGGAAAAATAGACAAAGGAAGTCCTGTTTCAATAGATGCTTCTTTGCGAGCGTGTTGATAACAATTATCCAAAACTTCCAGATAATAGCTTTTTAAACTAGGACTATCTAAAAACGTTTCCTGTATTCTTTGACGATGTTCATAGATTGTATATAACCAGCTATTGGATCTATTTTGAGGTTGGAATTTGTATTTTAGCACGTGCATAATTAACACGCGCAAATTACTTTTCAAAGCATACCAAATATATAGCAATCCTATTTGAGAACTTGTTTAATTGTTATTTGATATTGTTCTAGTTTATCCATTGTAATATCTCCTCTTTTTCAAGATTAACTACAATCATTAAAATTTGATTTAATTGGACATAACATGGTATTTTGTCAAGATAATTTAGATGCGTTTCCCCTGGAGTGAGGCGTGGGGATGCTGCTATTCCTAAATCACAGTAAAAATGTTTAATCAAGTTTGGTTATCACAGTTAAAAAAACACCGAGCGATCGCTGTTATTCGCGCTCCCAAAATGGTATTAGGTGAGCAAATGGCGTTAGCGGTAGCATCTGGGGGGATGAGACTAATTGAAATTACCTGGAATGGCGATCGCGCACCTGAATTAATCTCCCAACTCCGCGCCGAATTACCTGATTGTCTCATTGGTACAGGGACCTTATTTAATGTCCAACAATTGCAAGATGCGATCGCCTGTGGGGCGCAATTTCTCTTCAGTCCCCATACAGATCCAGCCATGATTCAAGCCGCAGTAGCCAAAAATATCCCCATTATTCCTGGTGCGTTGACACCTACAGAAATTATTACAGCTTGGCATTATGGGGCTAGTTGTGTAAAAGTTTTTCCTGTCCAATCACTAGGAGGAACTAATTATATCAAAAGTTTACAAGCGCCTCTTGGACATATTCCCCTAATACCTACAGGCGGAGTGACATTAAAAAATGCTAAAGATTTTTTACAAGTTGGTGCAGTGGCCGTGGGCTTGAGTGGTGAATTATTCCCGCCAGAATCAGTGTTACAGGAAAATTGGACTAGCATAACACAGCAAGCAAAAACTCTCATACGGAGGTTACAATAGTATCGCCGGATAAAATTTAAAATTAAAAAAGCAGATGCAAATCGAGGTATATAATAGTTCCCTCCCCACTTACTAGGAGGGAGTTGGGGTTTTGATACTTCACTCGACAGAAGACCGCTATTACCAGGAAATTCAGCTGCTATACCAACAGACAGAAGAGGAGTGTGTTTACCATGCAAAACTTAATTTATACTCACTGGGGAAATCCCCTCAAAATATTTCTCGCGGGTGCAGTCATCTCTGCGAGTATGATTAATCCTGTATCTAGTCAAGTTCCAGCCAATTCTCAACCACAAAAAATTGCCACAGCTATTCAAACACTCAAACAATCTAATAATCGTTGGATTCAAATCAATCTCTCCAAGCAAAATCTAACTGCATGGGAAGGTGGTAAACCAGTTTATGCAATTACCATTTCTTCTGGGAAAAAATCCACACCTACTCGCATTGGTACTTTTAAAATCCAAACCAAACTCAAAAAAACTCGAATGCGGGGTAGAGGCTATGACGTTCCCAATGTCCCCCATACTATGTATTATCAAGGTGGATATGCTATTCATGGCGCATATTGGCATAAAAGATTTGGTACACCTGTAAGTCATGGCTGTGTAAATCTCGCACCTAATCATGCTAAGTGGATATTTGAGTGGGCTGATATCGGCACACCAGTAGTAATAAATAAGTAGCGACTGTCTTGATTAGGTGAGAGATTTGCTTGGCAGTTAATTGACCTAATTCTGGTAAGTAGGTAGATGCTAATCAACCCAACTATGTAACGAACTGTAAATTACCCAAAACTCTTGGGATTGCTGCGTTCCACTCCGTTCCACTCGCAATGACATAGTTATAAGTTTTCCCACCTACCTACTTAAGTCAGAAACTAAAGTGGTAGAAATAACTTGACCAATACCAGGAGTAGTTTTGAGTAAATTGACTTTATCAATCCATTGTTGATTTTTTTGGGTCAATGTCTCAATTTCTTGATTGAGTTGTTGAAGACGTTGCTCCAGATAATCAATATGAGATTCAATATCGTTAGTAGACACATCCTCCTGAAAAGTTTACGTTTAGTTAAAACTTTTGATCAAAATAGTAATTTTATGCTTATTCTTGTTTCTTCTAACTTCAGCAAATCCTACTTATCTTTTTGGTGTATATTGTTGACGAGTAGTTATTGCCAACATTAAAACTAAAAACGTCAAAATACCTGCCAGATATAAAGGATAGCCATAAGTGACAGGTTTGGACTGTTGAACTATCATGCCGGCAATTACAGGTCCAATACCATTAGAAATACTTAAATAAGATGCGTTTAACCCTAAGACAGTTCCCTGATCTTGTGGTTGAGCATTGAGAGAAATTAAGGTACTAATCATCGGTTGGACTAGAGCATTAAATAAAGCGAATAATATACTAACTGTGACAAAATAAGTGATACTAGGCCAAACAGGCATCAGCACAAATGATAAACTGCGAACAAATAAACCTAAAAATAATATTTTGACGACATTAAATTTACGACTGAGAACAGATACTCCCCATGTTTGCATAATTACTCCTAATGTGCCAAATACTAGAAATAAAAGTGTTAAAGATTTACTATTTTGATCTAAAACTTTAATAAAATAGGGTTGAAAAGCATAGGTAAACATAGTAAATGTTGTCCCTGTACAAAAGTTAATTAATAGTAATATGCCAATTCCCGGCATGGCAAAACCTTTGATTAAATTTTCTAACCCTAAATCAAAGATATTGGTAGCTTTTGGAGATTTTTTTTCTAAAGTTTCTGGTAAGAAGAATATGGTCATGAACATTGCTATTAAAGCAACTACACCGGAAACTAAAAATGCCGCTCCCAAGGATACTTGCTGGGCTACTAAACTGATTGCTGGTCCAAGGATAAAGCCTAATCCCATTGCTGCACCATAAATCCCAAATGCCTGAGCGCGATTTTTTTGACTGGTAACATCAGAAATAACAGCTTGAGCAACAGAAGCATTTCCACCTGTGATACCATCTAAAAATCTGGCTAAAAATAGTAAAGTTGCTGTTGTGGCTGTTCCCGCTATAGTGTTAGCAATAACTGTTCCGGCCAAACTGATTATTAATAATGGTTTCCGCCCAAATCTATCAGAAAGTTTGCCAATCACTGGAGTGGCAAAAAACTGAGCAAGAGAATAGGTAGAAAATAATAAACTAGTTTGGAAATCGTTTAAACCAAATTGTTTACCATAAAGATAGATAATAGGAATTAAAATTGTAAAACTAAGGGAGTTAATAAAGGCAATTAAAGCAGTAATCCAAAAAATTCGATTCATTGTTAATTAAACATATTTATCTTTAGTCATCCTACCATTTACTAGACTTTTACCTACTGCTCATGAAATTTAAATTACAGAGATTTTTCAAGAAGCAAGGAAAACATTTGCCTCTACGAGTTCATATTCAGATCCGTAATGGACAATTTGAGATTATGGGTATGGGTGCATGGTATTCCTATTGGGGTGATCCTTACCATTTATTGCTAACTATTCCTTGGACTGGCTTTTTTCTGCTAATTTGTAGTTTATATGTGGCTATTAATACTTTATTTGCTTTTGCTTATTGGCTAGGTGGTGATTGTATTGCTAATGCTAAAGCAGGTTCTTTTTTAGATGCTTTTTTCTTTAGTGTACAAACCTTAGCATCTATAGGATACGGGGCAATGTATCCCAAAACAATTTATGCAAATGTAATCGTGACGATTGAAGCGATGATTGGTGTAATGGGAGTTGCTTTAATGACGGGATTAGCATTTGCGCGGTTTTCTCGTTCAACAGCCCGTGTAATATTTAGTCGTGTGGCAGTTGTTACACAACATCAAGGGATGCCAACTTTGATGTTTCGCACGGCTAACCAGCGCCGCAATATGATTCTAGAGGCACAGATGGGGGTGTATTTGATGCGAGATGATATCACCGTAGAGGGTGAATTGATGCGGAAAATATATGATCTTAAATTGATCAGAAATCAGACACCTAGCTTTTCTTTATCTTGGACAGTGATGCACATTATTGATGAGTCTAGTCCTCTGTATGGAATGACATCGGAATCACTCAAATTAACTCAAGCTTTACTAATTATTTCTGTTAGTGGTATTGATGACACGGTGGCACAGATTGTCCATGCTCGTCATAGTTATAGTGCTAATGAGATTTTGTGGAACTATCAGTTTGTGGATATTATGCACCATACACCCGATGGACATCGTTACTTTGACTATACTCATTTTCACGATGTTTTACCTTTGAATGAGGTGGTTTAATTTAGCCACATCTTTCTTAAGATTCTTGAAATCCTTGTTGTATAAGGAATACAAGATTTTAAAATTACCCACCTATTGACAAGAACCTCATTTTATTGAGAATAAACAACAGAGGATTAAGGGTTGGGGTTTTGGTGAGCGATCGCTTTCACAAAATGTAACTAGGACTTACGCACAAGCAACGGAAAAACGAACCACGAAGGCACGCGGAGCGTCTCGAAGAGATAGAACATGAAGAAAAAAGGGTTTGAAAGGTATTTTGCGTAAGCCCTATTTAGAATGAAATAGCCCTAGCAGGACTATATATATCTGTAAAAATAATTTTGTCTGAAAACTGATCAATTAGAGTTCTTCAGGTGCAACAATCCCTAATTCGTCTTCTAACACAGACTTTAAAACTAACTGAGTCACTATCAGCAAGCCTAATCTAGCTTGGGCTAATTCTGGATCATGAATTTTCACTTCACCCCAAATTCGACAACTACACCAGAACTTCTCAAAAGCTTGACTCAAGTTCCAACCTACTGTTTCCCAATTAATTGAATTATTACCATCAGCACAAACTAAATCGTCTACCACCTTGACTAATTGGTGAATGAGAAAACTTTCATCAGGGTGATTGAGACGTAGTTTTTGATCACTATTTAGCCAAGGTATAGTTTCTCCCCATGCAATTAGTCCTTCCTGGTATCCCAATCGTAATAGAGAGCAACAGCGTGAATGAGCATATTGTATTGTAAAAATTCTTAATGAATTTAATGAACTTGGTGATTGCTGAAGAAAAACATTATTTAGCAAGTTGCCACTTTTTTTGACAACTATCAGATTTTGTAACCAAGCCGCTAAGGTAGAGTCAACGAGTTCTATATGAATCCAACCAGGAGGAACTACATTAACCCTAAATAAATTATCACTGTTCTGGGATAAATGCAGAGCGATCGCTCCGGCAACTGCCAATGAATTCTGAGATTTTGATCTCCCCATTGCCACACCAGAGATATATAAAATTTTTTGATTATATCCACCTTGATAGAGAGGAACTTTTTTACCTTCTATGCGTGTAATTTCCCTATGATTAGTACAAACACTGAATGAAGATGTTAAATATCTATTTATTAACTGTTTAACTGCTATATTTTCGGCAAAAAGTAGTTTAAAATACACGTATTTTTTTGTAAAAAAATTATGGAGTGCATCATTTTATCCTGTTCCATCTACCTTGAGATAGAAGTTTGTTATAGGTAAAGAAAAATGAGAGTAGGATAAAATTTGATGAATAATCTATAAATGATGGGTAAACTTTACTACCTTCATTGTACAGTAGGAAGTATAAGAAAAAAATAGAGAGCAATTAAGCTTTCTATCTCATTGGAGGGCTGGCGCTGTTAGGCGTTAAGCCTACCCCGTTAACACAAAGACACTCCTTGCACTTTTCTTATAACGTCTTTGTTTTCAGCCAAACACTCTTTGTTACCTATGCAATCTCAATCCTCCTTTTCCGAAGCTTCACGTCCTTTCCTGACTTGGCAACGCATTCTCGACTGGGCCCAAGAACACTACCGCTGCCGCACCTTCAGTAAAGATGAGCGCATTCCCGCCAGACCTGGTTTGCTCTATTTAGTCCAAAGAGGTGCTATCCGCATGGTAGGAACTGCCCAAGTAAGTGCTACCGCAAGTCAATTAACATCTAGACGAATTAACAGAACCCCAGAAGAGGCTTTCTTAGGTTTTGTCGGAGCAGGACAACCCTTTGAAATTGTCGCTCAGTCTCCATTCACACTCCAATCCTATGCCCACGTTGATCAAACAGCCGTCCTGTGGATGTACTGGCATGATTTAGACAATTGGCCTCACTTCCGCCGCGAAGTTATGGATGCCTTTAGATACCAACATCAGCGCAAGTTGCTCTGGTTAAGTGCTTTGGGACAACGCCGCACAATTGACAGACTCTTAGGATTCCTCACCCTCCTAATTGAGGAATATGGAGAGCCATCAATGAGCGAAACTGATCCAGATGTCATTCGTGGTTATTGCCTACCCTTCCCTCTTACCCATGCCCAAATTGGCAGCGCCATTGGTTCAACCCGTGTTACTGTCACTCGTTTAATGGGTAAATTACGTCAACGCGGCTTAATCCTTACCCAAGGCGATAATTTGATCTGCTTACCCGCAGAATCCATTAATAGAGCCAGCTAAAACGTAGTCCAACTCTTTAATGAGCAGCAGATTGATAGATGTTGACTGAGAGTTTGCCACTCTCTAAGACACCAATGGCAATTTTTGGTAAATGATTTTTTATCTAACCCAGGGGGTGAACGAAAACTATCAGAAGTAGATTTAGCAACTATTTCTGTCGGAATTTTGTGAGGATCGGGAGGATATTGACGATATAGCAATTCCAGTTCATTGCCGGCTTTGTTGAAAACTTTAACTTGGTTAACAACAAAACTTTGGAATAGGCGATAAAATACCAAACTGGCGATCGCTACTATTAATCCTGCTGCTGTACTAATCAGAGATTCCCCAATCCCAGTGGTGACACCGGCTGTAGATTCAGTACCTAAATCACCAATACGAATTGAACGCAAAGACTGAATCAATCCTAGAACTGTACCCAATAATCCTAACAGTGGCGAAAGGGCAATGACAGCTTCTAAAAGTTTTTCTCCCCGTCGCATTGACGCTATCTCATCTGCTGCGGTTGATTCTAGAGCTAATCTAAAGGTTTCTGGATCATTTTTTTGTAAGCGTAAAGGTGCGTATAAGAATCTGCCAATGGGCTGATCAGTTGCTTGTTGGGCAATTGTCTGGGCTATTTCCCAATTCTCACCCGCAGCATCAAGAACACGATTCACTATTTCTTTTTCTTGGGTGATAATTCGTAGCCAGAACCACAGACGTTCAAAAATCACGCTTAATGATAGGACTGATAAAACTAGCAAAGGCCACATGGCTGGCCCGCCCTTCTTAAACAAATCTAAAATATCCACTATGTAGGTTTCCTCCCTCCATTTCTAGTAGTCAAAGCATTTTCATTTTAGAGAGTTTTGCATTCCTCTCAAACTTTTCTCATTAATTACTCAGGAGTAACATCTTCTATACACAATATGACGGTTATTCCCACCGGGAGTTTAGATGATTATTTGCCAAAATAAAAAAATAACTGGAGGTTAAGAATATGAACTTCTCAATCCAATCCCTATATACATGGTATCGGAACACACTACGCAATCCTAAATACCGTTGGTGGGTAATTATCGGTACAGTAGCTTATTTAATTAGCCCTTTGGATATTTCTCCAGATTTTATTCCTATTATTGGGCAAATTGATGATGTTTTACTTTTAACTTTATTCGTTACTGAAGTTTCTGGATTAGTTATTGATGGTTGGAAGGCAAAAAAAGGAACTGTAGAAAATAGTACCAGCAATACGGCTAATCCTGCGCCCTCCTCTGGAGAGACTGTGGATATTGATTCGGTTTCGGTTAAGTAGTTTGTGAGCATAAAAAGGAATGCGATCGCCTTTGGTTAGATTGGCGATCGCTATTTCTGATAATGTATATGAAAAGGTGATTTCTACTTTTATATGCGGCGTGACTCTATTTTTTATTATTTATTTCAAAAATATCCGACGCTACTGTTTGAGTTATTGGCAAATCCTCCAGTAAATTGAGTTGGGAGAAATTGAGCAATTACCCCTTGATGTCAGTTTGTTGGTATTGACAACTCTAAACCAAGACAAAGCACCAGCAGCAGCGCGATATTTAGTCAACCGTTGTCAGCAGGAGTTACAAGCACCAGCAGATAGTCGTGCAATAATGGAAATAATTACCACGATTATGTCTTATCGGTTTACTCGTTTAAGTCGTGTGGAGATAGAAGCAATGTTAGGTATAACTTTTGAGCAAACTCGCTTGTATCAAGAATTAAGAGAAGAAGCGACGGAAATAGGTATGCAACAAGGTATGCAACAGGGTATACAAAGAGGTAAACAGGAGGGAGAAGTAACTCTTATCCTGCGGTTATTATCTAAAAAATTCGGGGAAGTTCCTAGTCAGCTAAAAATGCAGATTGAGAAGTTATCTCTGGAACAATTGGAAGGTTTAACTGAGGTGTTGTTAGATTTTACAAGTTTAGATGATTTAGTTGTTTGGTTGCAAAATTTATAGACTACTACTGAGAAGTAGAAGTGAAGTTTTTACTTCTCATTCAATCATAATTGTATGATTGTCTAAATCAGGATATCCAGTATTTGAGGATTTTCAGGATTTTTTTTGGAAGTCTCTAATAGAATAGAGAAGGATATTTTTTAACAGGAATGTTGCTATGTATCAAACTGATCCACCTCGTTCTCCTCAAGAAGTGTTACCGACAATGTATGATCTCAAAAGTGAAGATCCAGAGGAGAAAGGTTTGCCTGATCAATTTCATTTATTACAACCTCGTTTATTAGACGAAACTTTTAATTCTCCTACCTATCCTAGCGACAAAATATTTACTGCTAGTGATATGAATTTATATTATGATCCAAATCATCCAAATTGGTACAAAAGACCAGATTGGTTTGTATCTGTGGGTGTTTCTCCTCTTTATAAAAATGGTGATTTACGTTTAAGTTATGTAATTTGGCAAGAAGGAATTACTCCTTTTATTATCGTCGAACTGCTATCACCAGGAACAGAGAGGGAAGATTTAGGACAGACTTTGCGAGATGTGGAAAAACCGCCAACAAAGTGGGAAGTTTATGAACAGATTTTAAGGATTCCTTATTATGCTATTTTTGACCGTTATAGTTATACATTTAGAATGTTTAAATTAGATGGTGGTCGTTATGCAGAAATAGATTTATCATTATCAGATTCTCGTTTTTGGATACCAGAAATAGAATTAGGTTTGGGTGTTTGGGAAGGAATTTATAATAACATTCAGCAGCCTTGGTTACGTTGGTATGATGTTTCTGGTAATTGGGTTTTGACTCCGACGGAACAGGAAAGAAAACTCAAAGAAAGGTTGATAGAACAGTTAAAGGCGCTTGGTATTGAACCGGATATTTAATAGACAAGTGGTAGCATTTCAGCTACTACAATTTCTAAATCAGGAAAATCTAAAGGAGATATTTTTTGATATTCTATGAGGATTTCTTGATTTTGATAACCTTCGGTTGTGGGATTTCTAAATACAATTAATTCGCGTTTCACTACATCTAACACCCAATAATCCTTAATTCCTGCTTGAGAATAAGCTTTAGCTTTGATTTCTGTATCTAGTTTTAAACTACTATCTGCAACTTCGATAATTAAATAAATTTCTGCTGGGGTAGGATGATGATCTGCATAGTCTAGGGGATCTATTTTCACCACAGCAATATCTGGTTCTGGTTCAGACCTTTCATTTAATTTTACAGGGTCTTGAATAGCTATGCAAGCTTTATGACCAACTCTGTTTTCCAACAACTTATATGTTCTACCCACTGCTGAACGGTGGGCTGTTCCTTTAGCAACCATCCAAATTATTTTCCCCTCTAATAATTCTACCCGTTCACTCGGCTCAAATATTCCTGCTTCAGCCATTCTGTGGTATTCATCAACAGTCCACAGCCGCAATTGTAAGTGTGATTCTGTGGTTTGCATAGTTAATTAAGGTAAATATTTATCCTCTATTATATGATGTTTTATTTGTCTGAATCAGGATGTCCAGGATTTAAGGATTTACATGATTTTTTTCCCATAATGGAAATCAAGAAACTGTGAACGCATAATGATTACTCAATGAATGGTTTAACCTTTGTCTTTAATATCTGCTGGTATGAAGATGAGTGAATTTGGTAATATTTATATCAGGCATTTGTAATATTTTGAATTTGCTCCATAGCATCTTGATATTCAGTTTCATTCCCTTCTTTTTTATATATATCTGCTGCTTTTTGATAATCATTAATTGCATCCTTATGATTTCCTAATGTTTTATGAATAACCCCCCGATTGTAGTAGGACTTGGCATAATTGGGATTGATTTTTATAGCTTTAGTAAAATAATTAATTGCATCCTGATTATTTCCTGATTTGGAATGAGCAACGCCCTGATAGTAGTAGCCATAGGCATCATTGGGATTAATTTCTATAGCTTGAGTGAAATCATCAATTGCACTCTGCTTATGCTTATCTCCCAATTCATAGAGAGCAGCCCCACGCTTGCAGTAAGCACGGACATCATTGGGATTAACTTTTATAGCTTGAGTATAATTATCAATCGCCCTCTCATAGTCATTTTTATTAAAGCATTCATCACCCAAACTGATATATTTGTCAGCATCGTAAGATACTAAACTCTCTAAATAACCACGCAAACCACCGGGATAAAGTAATTCATCTATTCTGACTAAAGTTTTATCACCACTTGATTTAATTATATTGGTTGGTAAAAACCCAGCTACAATAAGACTATATTCTTTTTCCGTTTCACTAAATTCTTCTTGACATAAAATACAAACTAAAACAGCATTTTTTTCAATTTCTTCTCTATCAATTGACCATTGAACCTTATCAAAATTTCCATAACGGGTTTTAACCTGAATACCAATTGATGAATCAGAAGTTAAGGTAAAATCAACCTTACCATCTCCTCCTTTTCGTTTTTCATAATCAACTTCAGTGACAAAGTCACCTAAACGACTTTTAACAACTTCCTCACCCAGCTTTCCCTTAAAATTATTGATAACAACATCACGAATAGGAGTTGAAGAAGTATGTCTATATTTTTCAGCCATATCCCAGCGAAAATCCCGTAATTGCTTTAACCTCTCTCCAGAGATAACCGTCAACTCACTATGCTGGCCTTCCTTCTCACAATGCAGTAAGTCACCAGATTTCAGTCTTTGAATAAAATCAGTCTGTTGTGCTTTGAGTATAGTTGTCCAGTCCATTTGTCAAAATTTGCCTTTATCTGACAAAGAATATTTATTCTAGTATTCCCTATCAAGCAGCGAAAAGCACTAATCTAGATCACAAATTATACCCTTAACCTATATCTTCGAGACTCCCCTACGAACCTGAACACACCCTCAAATTTGTCCACAGATAAAACCGAAAACCTCCTCAGTTTTACAATATTTGAATGATCATCCTGTAAATCCTTAAATCCTGGACATCCTGATTCTGACAAGTAATTTATTATTTAAACCTTCAATATTCCGTCACTTTATACTCAAACTAAACATCCTGAACAAACTCCGTCAAGAACCTAAACGCTTTCAAAATATAATTAGCACAATCTTGAGGAGAGCTATTATAAAATGATGGCCAGGCACGAGCTTTATCTTCATCATAATAATCATTACGATGGGGATGATTTTCTAACCACGCTAACCGCACCGCGTGACCGATTAACACATCTAAAACTATATATTCTTCAATTTGCAAGTTCGGGTTATTAGCCACGATTGTAGCCAATTCCATCAAGGCTTCTACATTGACCTGGCGATATTCTGGGGCTTCAATTTTATTCAGTAAATGTTCAACTAATAAAGCAAAATTTCTTTCTCCTGCTGTCATTTCTGAAAGCATGATTTCACTTTCTAAGCGATTTCGCCGTTCTAATTTATCACCAATTACTAAACCTTTGCAATGCTGCATTAATAGCCAAACTTCTTTAAAAAAGTCTTTGGGTACACGGTTCAGTGCGCCCTCTGCTTGACGAAATCTCCGCCAACCATCAGGAGGAACTTCCGTTTCTTCTCTAATTACAGGTAACAAAACCCATGCAATATCACTTTCTTTTTGTTTGACGTGCAATGATTCCTGTTGACGTAATAAACTACTCACACCACTATATCCAGTTAACACTTGACGCAACCGCATTTTTACTTCAAAAGGTGATAATTGCATTAATTGTTCATAAGCTTCATCTTGAGTAAGGATGAATTCTCTGGCTATTTCGCTAGTAATTAAAAGAATCAGATAACCGACTCTTAATGTCAGAAATCCGCGAAATAATTCTGGTTCTGATTTGATTAAAACACCGAGATAAATTAATATTTCTTGGGTTAAAACGCGATCGCGGATATCCTCACGACAAAAGTTATTAATTTTCTCAGCAATCTCACCACCAGACATAGGAACAACCATCAAGGAAGCTTGACTGTAAGCCCTTCCAACTGCAATTTGCTTTCCTTGAACCAAAATACTCGTTACCGCGTCTGATAAGCCAATATCAAGCATTTGGCGTAAACCCGCAGCCCGTCGCACTACCGCCCAAATTCCTAAATCTCCAGCTTTGGTATAGACTTCATCGAGTAAATCAGCTACGGTGACAGGATGACTTGGACCAGCATATCCTGTATCAAATTCTAAACTCTGTAACCGAGTTAATGTTTGCAGTAATTCAATTTGTTCATAAATATTTTCTGATGAACGTAAATGTTCTAATAATAAATCTAAGTTAGTTTCGCATTCCATTTGGAATTCTTGGGTATGTCCCAAAGACCAACTTTTTTCTAAATGAGAAGTCAGGTAATAACAACGAATTCCCCGATTTATGACTGGAGACTGAGACAATATTGTATCTGATAAAAAATCAATTCTTTGCATTGCTGCTGTCAGCATTAATTGATTTAGTTTTCCTAATTTTACCTTGACTCCGTTACAAATACCATCTTTAAGTTCTTGCATTAATTCTAATAATGCTTCCGAACCAGTTTCTAGCATTGTCCGAGTAATCATTAAAGTTAAAGTCGGACGACCTAAATCACTCCAATATTTTTGGATATAAGCTAATTCACCTCTAATTTGATCTACTAAAAAGTGATAATCAAGGGTTAAATAAAATTGCTGTGAATCTAGAAATGATGGTAAAAAGACAACTGTTTGATCTCGAATCCGAAAAAATTTCGATATAGTTAAACTTCTGAGTCTTCGTAATGGACGGCCTGTTAAACCAAGTTGATCATTTCTGCCAATTTGTGTATAAATTCGGGAAAGTTCCTCAGATTTTCTCACTTGAATTGGTGCTACTTGGGTCGGTGTTTGGGTTTCAATTCCATATACTTCTAACTGGGTTTGTAGTTCTTCATCTTCTGCTATTAAAGCAATTTGCACTAACGCACTTCGCCTTTTTCCTACGTTTAAATGTCTACCTAAAGGATCAATATCTCCCAGGGAAATTAAGTTTTCACTTAACATTTGACCAAGATAATATAAACTTTGCGCCCATACTAAAGGAACGTTTTCGTTAGGTAGGCGTAATTGAGATTGGGGATCTAATTTTTCCGCTTCTATATTTTCTGCGGGAACATAATAAACTTCTGGTAATAGCTGTAAACCACCTTGTTCTACTAATAATGATTGTAAAAGTTCTTGATATTTCTCAACTTGTGCTTTTTCACCACGAAATAATCCGTCAAGAACTAAATAAGTGAAAAATAATGGCCATTCACATTCAATATGCTCAAATTGTTTTAGTTCACTAGGTTCATAATGTAAGCGTTCTGTATCTTCTAAAACGGTTTGATGTCCATCTCGTAAAAACCGTTTACAACCATATCTTCCGGCCAATTTCTGAATAATTTCGTTAAAAGTACGTTCTCTTAATTGCTCATTTTTGACAGCAAAAGCGGGATAACTAATAATACTTAATAACGCCGCATCAACTTCTTTAGAACCTGATTCTCTAGGTAATAAAGATTCTAAAGTAATTCTCGCTCTGGCAATTTCATCTGGTAAAACATGAATGACTGATGCTTGACTACCATGTACACCAAATAAATTCAAACCATTCATGGATTCTAATGCTGCTTTAGCCATTCCCAAAGAACTAGCGTTTAATTCTGCACTACCATGATTAATTTTATTACCCCGTTCCCAAATGCCAAAATCTGGTGTTCGGTAAGCCCGTCCAATATAATAAACAAGGTTTTGGACAAAGTTAACTTCATCCAATGTAAAAATAATTGATAATCCGCCGGCGGTCATTTGTGCCAACATCAATAAAAATATAGATGTAGCGTCAAGTTGCAAATGTCCCCATTCATCATCACCGACAACAATATCACCTGTAGCTGTATTGTATTTGGCATGAAGTCCGTCTAATAAAGATTGTGTATGTTTAAATGTTTCTACTTTATGAGATTGTCGCATCATTGCAAACAGCAAACCACGCATTAACTTGACAACACTATGTTCAAGTTCATAAGTCCGCCCATCATCATGATCTAATTTCCGGTAAGCTAAAGCTAAACCCCAAACAGCCAAGATACTATAAACATTATCTCGCACCCACGCATCTGTATAATCTCCATGAGCAGTAATAGCGGTACTTGCTGGTAACAAACCAGTGAGGGGATTTTGACGTGATAGAATTATTGTCTTGATTTGCTGATAGTAAAAATCCAGGCGAGTTGGTAATGTGGTGGATGTGTTCATTATGTCGCTGTTGCAATGTGAGTTTGGAGATTGAGATGCGAAATATTTGGGCGTTTGTTTGGGGTGCTTTAGTGGCAGTTCTTGGTGGACTAATAGGTTTAGGTGGTGCAGAGTTTCGACTACCTGTACTAATTAGTATTTTTAATTATCGCACTCTTCCAGCAATTATCATCAATCTCATTGTTAGTTTAGTTACTGTTACCTGCTCTTTTGTTTTTCGTAGTGGTATTATTGGTATTGAAAATGTTGTTGCTAACTTTGCAGTAATCATCAACATTTTGGCAGGATCTCTAATTGGTTCTTACATTGGAGTTCATTACGCTACGCGAGTCAATGAACGACTTTTAAATCGTGTCGTTGTTGTTTTTCTAGTTTTTCTTAGTATTGTACTGATTGGGCATAATTTTATCTTCAGTTTTGGTAGTTTGCAATTGCCGAGTTTGTTGAGAATCAGCCTGGGATTTGTGGCGGGTATTGTGATTGGCATATTTAGTAGTATGCTTGGTGTCGCAGGTGGTGAATTAATTATCCCTACAGTGATTTTGCTATTTGCAGTTTGATATCAAATTAGCAGG
>NZ_VILD01000002.1:676665-681109 GCF_009712085.1 Anabaena sp. UHCC 0253 | reverse complement strand
AATTAGCAGGAAGTTTGAGCCTAGCAATCAGCATTCCCACTATTATGATGGGTTTGTTTAAATTTAGAAGTCAGCAAAGATTAGAGGAAATTAAATCAGATCAAAAATTTATTGTTTTTATGGCTGCTGGTTCAATTCTTGGTGCTTTTGTAGGTAGTAATTTGTTGAAATATGTATCGAGTTCTCAGCTATATTTAATCTTAGGTACAATCCTCTTCTTATCCGCCCTGAAGTTAGCAAAGCATAAGCCAACCAGCTAAAAGTCAATTTATCCCTTATGTATAAATTATTCTCATATCCCAAGAAGAGGATATGTGTGTTAGTATATTTAAAACTAATACCTTGAGCGCAGATTCATGGGGAAGGTTTTAGTCCTGAACGCCTCTTACGAACCGCTCAACATTACCAGTTGGCGACGGGCCACGGTTTTGTTGATTAAAGGCAAGGCTGAACGCTTAGAATACAACGGCAAATTCCTTTACTCGGATTTCCCGCTACCAACCGTTATCCGGTTGCGCCACTATGTCCGCGTTCCTTATAAGGAAATTCCTCTCACCCGTCGAAATATATTGCATCGTGATAGCCATACTTGTCAATATTGTGGTTACACAGGGGATGGTTTGACCTTAGATCATGTGATGCCGCGATCGCGTGGAGGAGGTGATACTTGGGAAAATATCGTCACTGCTTGTGTCCGCTGCAATGTCAAAAAAGGTTGTCGGACACCGCATGAAGCCCGGATGCCTTTGCGTCATTTACCCCGTCAACCTTACAGTAGTCTCTACTTTGAGGTAACAAAGCATCTGAAAAGTGGACTTCATCAAGAGTGGCAAAAATATGTCATAGGTCTTTGATATTACACCCAATCAACTACAAAAATTCAGGGAAGACTTCACCTGTACAAAATCTGCCTGACTAAAGTCATTAGCAGTAGCTACAAGTACGGTTTTTACTTGTTTTAAGTTAGGGCTAACAACAGCTTATGGTCAATTTCCACTAAGCTGATATTTTTATGTCCACAGAACTTGACATTTTGAATATCTTGATCTTAGGGAATCTCTGTCTTGTTTCCAAACAACGATATATAGATAGCTTTTGTTCTTAACTGATAATTTGTTACAATTATAATTACACGATTCGCCACTGAGAAATTGAAAAATAAATTTGCATACAGAATAGAGATTTTACCACAAGTCAAATAAATATTCAAGATGATTATTCAATTTTCGTAAAAATCTGCATATTTGTTTCGACAAAAGCACAAAATTTGAGGTCGAATATACTTCCAAGTCTTACGACATACTTGATTTCCAGCATCTCTATGCACTGTAGGTGGATGTAATAGATCCTTGACTCATGCTATTGACAGAAAATAAACCCCCTACACAGTGCCAAAATTAATTTTAGATTTTTACCAAGTCTCCTGTAGCTAAACAAGCGCATGATCACTTGGATTATATCTAAATGGATAACACAACCTTTCACATTTAGAAATACAGTTCCTTATGTACGTGAATTATCCGCCTTCTCAACTTGAAAGTTTATCATTAGCCACAGATCCAAAACAGGAGGAAGTAGAAATAGAGAAAGAGCTAATTGAACTTCCTCCTTTAACCAGAGCTACCTTATCATCCTCTAATGGTGATGGTAGTATCTATTTAGCCCAACGTGGCAATTCCCTAGCGGCTCAGAAATCCGAAGAGTTACAAAAAACCCTACTTGGACATCGCCATGAGCGCCAGTTAGTGATTTTACAAGATTTTCCTGACCCTGATGCGCTTTCCTGTGCTTGGACTTACCAATTAATTGCTCAACAGTATGATATCAAGTGTGACATTATTTATGCAGGAACTTTAAGCCACCAAGAAAATATTGCTCTAGTTAAGCTCACTAATTTACCGGCTCAACGCTGGACAATGCAAACCTTAAAAAATAAAGATTTGTCATCTTATCAAGGATTTGTGTTAATTGACAACCAGGGAACTACTTCTCAGTTATTACCCGCAATACAACAAGCCGGAATTCCTCTAGTCGTGTTAGTGGATCATCATAGTTTACAAGGGGAACTCAAATCAGAATTTGTTGATGTTCGTCCTTATGTGCGAGCAACTGCCACAATTTTTACTCAATACTTACAAGCAGGGTTGCTGACTTTAGACAACAGCATTAGCCAGCACGTCAAATGTGCTACAGCTTTAATGCACGGTTTACGCTCAGATACAAATCGGTTAATGCAAGCCCAAGAAGAAGATTTTATGGCTGCTGGGTATCTGAGCAGATTCTATGATGCTCAGTTACTAAATGCTATTTTACAAGCAAATCGTTCTAAACGGGTAATGGATGTGATCGAGCGATCGCTTAAAAACCGCATCGTTCAAAATAACTTTTCCATAGCTGGTGTTGGTTACTTGCGCTATGATGACCGGGACGCAATTCCCCAAGCCGCTGATTTTCTCGTCACTGAAGAAAATGTGCATACAGCAGTAGTTTATGGCATTGTTCATGATGAAGATGACGAACTAGAAGTAGTCATAGGTTCTCTGAGAACTACAAAACTTACCTTAGATCCTGATGAATTTATCAAAGAAGCCTTTGGACAAGATAGCAGCGGGCGATTTTTTGGTGGTGGAAGAACAGGTGCGGGAGGCTTTGAAATTCCCATGGGTTTCTTATCTGGTGGTAACGAAAATTCGGCTTATGCGAAAATGAAATGGGAAGTTTATGACGCACAAATTAAGCAGAAATTGTTGAGATTGGTAAATCCTAGAGATAATCCCATTCAGTCTTAAAACAGATGCAAAAACTTTAGTGATTTAGGGTTTAGCCGTGCTGAACCCATGCAAATGAATTTCTTGGCAGTAAAATCTTAACTGGAAATTTGTCTTTTTACTGTTGATGAGATTTTAAATTTTATCCTTATAGTGAGGAATAATTGTCATCTTATCTGGTGAGCGATTAACTAAAAAACGATGTGTGTCTAATAACTTTTTCTCAAAGGATTGATAAAAAAATGAATTACTTGGTTGGTAGACAAAATCCTATTTATGAAGTTCCTATTGATAAATTAAATAAAATGCTTGCCATATTAGTATCGGAATTTGGTGAAGAGTGGTTAAATACAGGAAATAGTAACCCAGTTCAACAATTGTGGCAAAGACAAGATTGGCTCTCTACGTGTGAGTTGCTACTATTAGGAAATTCTCTCAAAATATTAAAAACAGTTGCTCCTAATTGGGTATCTGAACAGGTAAAACTCATTAAACAAGAAGATAAAAATAATAGACGTGGAGCATTATTTGAGTTACTTGCTCTAAGTCTGTTTGATGGAGAAGGTGTTTCTATAAAACCTGCTGCTAATTCCAACCCTGGTTATGATGGAACAGTTTTTCTACCAAGAAATGCCTCAATTCAGATTTCTGTTAAAAGCTATGGTATGTCTAGCCACCAGCAAGAATTTAATAATCAATGTAGTATAGTTGAGGCTCAACTTGTAAAAGCTCTTTCTGAACACCAACTAAACGCAGTTGGGTTCTATGTATTTGCAAAAAATTATCCAACTCAATCTGACTGGGAAATTTTGAAACAAAGATTACCAGAAATACTGAACTCTGTTCAGAATGGAACTGATGATTCATTTGAAGACCTTGAAAAGAGTTGTTGGAGTATTAAAATCCAGAATTTACCGTTTGAGAATTATCAGTTTAGTGAAACACACCGATCATATACATTTATAGTATGCTCTCCATACCACAAAAATGAATATAAAAACCTTTATGACAAGCTAGATGATGCTTATACAAATTTCACAAAACACTCTAGAAGTATTCATCCACTAACAACAAGAATGGTATTTATTGACATACCAAGTTCAGCTTCTATTAAATTATGCAAAGAATGGGCTACACAATACTTTCAAGAAAGAGAGAATTCACCTATTGGTTTAGTTATTTTTTATCAACCAACTGTTGTAACAGATGGTCAGAAAGGTTCAACATTTATAAATCATTGTGTATTCCTTATTGATAGTCCTGAGTGTGAGCGATGGCTTAAACTCTACAATCCAAGTAGTCCACCTATTTCTACAACTATCTTTATTGGAACAGTTTCTGATGAGCCGATACCACTTACTCTACAGAATGATGATATTTCTATCCCGATAGATGACCATTATTGTTACCAGCAAGGCCATCACTACTTGTTAGCTCAGATAAAAGAGGATGGCACACAGTATGGTCAGCTTGAAAAACAAGCATCAGGTATTTTCAGACATATTGTTTCTTTACACCCAGAAGGTCAACTGATAGTTAAGGGTATATTTCCACCATCTGATGAGTTACTTTTATGGTGATGAGTGCGATTTGCTTGCAGCAGTGCTTCGCTATCGCTAATTAACAAGTGGTCAAGGTTTCAATAGTGGTATGATGTAGATATTATTTAGAAAAAT
>NZ_VILD01000002.1:654195-675817 GCF_009712085.1 Anabaena sp. UHCC 0253 | reverse complement strand
ATAGGGAAGTAACTATTGTTGATATAGTTAATCATGACCGACTTGAAAAATTCTATGGCTCATTGAAAGAGGCATAGAAAATGAAAGGACTAGACTCATTCAATTTAGACATTAAAAGTGCTTATTTGAGCTTGAAGAATTTGAAAATTTACTTCTCAATAATAAGGAATTAAAAGAAAGTAAGGATATACTTCCTTTTTTCAAACAGAGACTACATTTGTCTGCATTTATTGGTTTTTACGTTCCTCAGATCATTAGATTCAACCAAATCAAACATGAATTTACATTTTTTGGAGATTTTCGTGCTGATTTGGCCGTTGGTGATTCTGTAAATAATACTTACTGTTTCATTGAATTTGAAGATGCTACGGAAGATAGTATTTTTATAGAAAAAGGAAGAAGTACATCAGATTGGTCGCCTAGATTTGAACATGGATTCAGTCAAATTATTGATTGGTTTTGGAAAATTGATGATTTTAAGAATACTTCTTTAGCTCGTTCTATTTTTGGAAGTGAGAATATAGAATTTTACGGCATTCTTGTTATAGGTAGAGATGCTTTTATCTCTCCTATTGATAAAGCAAGATTGAATTGGCGTTTAAATAAAGTTTTAGTAGACTCACGCAAAGTAATTTGCATAACATTTGATCAATTAGCTAGAGATATGAGAGATAGACTTTCACTATATCCACTGATTTATGAAACCGAATCAGAGGCTGAACAAAATATTTCTACAAATGAGAGCGATCTATCATAGGTTGGTCGCTGAATAAGACAAAAGAACACAACGATTTTGATCACTTGTGTCCCTTACCTTTCAGGTCTACAAACAAGCTCGTTTCTTGCATACTGCGTGTCCTGATGACATTATCCTCCTCCTTCCACAAGTTGCACAACGGTTGCAACTAATTTTTCTGCGTTCAAGGGTTTAGATAAATGTATTTGATACCCTGCTTTTATTGCTTGTTGCTGGTCATAATCTCTAGCATAAGCCGTTAAGGCGATCGCGGGAATTTTTCCACTAGCTTCTGGAGTCAAAGTTCTCACTTGACGAATTAACATATAGCCATCCATATCAGGCATACTAATATCACTGACTAAAACATCTGGCTTGGTCTGTTTTAAGACTTGCAATGCTTCAAAAGCCGAAGATACCGCGATCGCTTCAGCCCCCTCTTGCTCTAAGACAAAAACCACAAAATCCCGCGAATCAGTATCATCCTCAACAATTAAAACTTGCACACCAGCTAAAGGCAAAGATTTAGTTGTCAACAATGATACGTGATTTTCTCCATCTGGCATACTTGGGCTGTGATCTTGACGCAGCGGTAAACTGACAGTGAATGTTGCCCCTTTCCCTTCACCAGGACTTTCTGCTTTAACGAATCCGCCATGTATCTCTACGATATTACGGACAATTGCTAATCCTAGTCCTAATCCTCCAAATTTTCTCACAGAACTGCTATCAGCCTGTTGGAAGTAATCAAACGCATAAGGTAAAAACTCAGGGTGAATGCCCTTACCTGTATCAGTCACGATAATTTGAACATAACCATCAGCTTGCCTTAATTGCACCTCTATCTTTCCCCCCTTGGGTGTAAATTTGACAGCATTAGAAAGGATATTCCAAACGACTTGCTGCAAGCGAGTAGAATCACCCAGGATTATGCCCACATTCGATGCAAAGATTGTTTTCACCTGAATTGACTTGGTTTCTAATGCTAACCGCATAGTTTCTAATGCAGACAACACCGTAGATACTAAATTGATATTCGTAATCTTTAGCGTCAATTTTCCCTGTAAAATTCTCGAAGTATCCAACAAATCCTCAATTAGCTGAACCTGTAATTTAGCATTGCGCTCAATAGTAGCTAGTGCTTGTGATGTCTTTTCCCGATCAAAACTATGGGTTTGCAATAACTGAGACCACCCCAGAATCGCATTAAGTGGAGTGCGTAACTCATGAGAAAGTACAGCCAGAAATTCATCTTTAATGCGATTAGCTGTTTCAGCTTTAGCTCGTGCAGTTTGTTCTAATTTCAGTAGTTGCGCTCGTTCTTGTAGAATTTGTTTGTGTTCGTCAATATCCGTGCAAGTACCAAACCATTTTACTACATGACCTTGCTCGTCCTTGAGTGGAAAACCTCGCCCTAACTGCCAACGATAAGAACCATCATTAATCCGTTTGAAGCGGTATTCATTTTCATATAAAGACCCCTTATTTAGAGCATTTGACCACACTTGACCTGCGCTTTCTACATCATCTGGATGTAAAGCTGCTAACCAACCATAACCTACAGACTGCTCCTTGGAAAGTCCAGTGTATTCATACCAATTCTGATTGAAATAATCACAATTCCCTTCTGCATCAGCAGTCCATACAAGTTGGGGAATTGATTCAGCCAAATAACGGTATCGTTCCTCACTTTTTCTGAGAATTAAGAGAATGCGCTGACGCTCAGTAATTTCTTGTTGTAATTGCTCATTGTTCCTAGTAATTTCATGGGTGCGAAAAGCAACTAACTCCTCAAGATGATTTTGGTATTTTCTGAGTTCTTCCTCTACCTTTGATCGTTCGAGTATTTGTGTTTGCAGTTCTCTGTTGGCTTGTTCTAATTGAGATGGACTCTTCAGTGCTAGAGCTTGAGGAACTAATGGTATAAGTTCTAAGGCTGTGACTAGAGACAGCATTGCGGTTACTGCTTTAATTAACCCCGACAGCCAATAAGTTGGATACCAAAGTGTCCAAATTTCCATAATGTGAGTAGTGCCGCAAGCTAAGATAAATCCACTAAACAGAAGAAACATCCAATGAAATGGCAAATCTCGCCGTTTACGAACAAAGCAAAAAAGTGTCGCGGGAATAGAATAATAAGCTAGGGCAATCACCAAATCAGATACTAAATGTAACCAGACTAAATCCGTTTTCCATAAATAGCAGTGTCCGTGAGGGATAAACGGACTAGAGGTAAATAAATTAGTCCATGCTTCTAACATAGGTATAACTTTTTTATGAATAAAAAATTAATGTTATCTGGTGCTTTTATGTTTATTGCTTTTGTCGTCATCAAATAGTATTTAAAATCCTTCATGAACAACTTAATATGGCCTCTGCAACGCTATCAGTAAAACCTATTTAAGTAGGTGAACAGAAAAATTTAAAGGTATGTGAAGAAAAGTAAAATCGCCAAAAACCTCTTTACTCTTGCCTTTTGCCTCTTGCCTTGCCATAACGACAATTTTTAACGCCTACCTATTTACAGCTATATCCAAAATTCAACATCTACAATCATTCTTAACTGAACCAGATTTTTTTAAGGTCTTCTAGACTATTTTTGATTGGAAAATAATAACTCATGTAACCATGGATATAGAATCGAATTATTCACAAAAAATAGCGACAAAATTATTCTATTGATAGAACACAGTTAAGTGTCTATACCAGTTATAATATTTCTCATCCAAAGAAATCTTGTAAAATGTGATATCTGCCGTAAGCCTCACTTCTTACGGCTAATATTTAGCCCGATTAACTATTAATTATAAAGGAAATATAAGATTGTTACCAAAATTATTTAATGAGTATATATACTTGAAATCACCTTTAACTCGGTTTTTTCCAAGTAGGGGCGAAGCATTATTCGGGCGATAATTTATCGGTTTTTCCCAAGTAGGGGCGAAGCATTCGGACGATAAATTATCGGTTTTTCCCAAGTTTATTTTCCGAATGCTTCGCCCTTACACCAAATGCTTCGCCCTTACATCAAATGCTTATGCTTCAATCTCCCGTCATGGATACCTCCCTACGATTCCTGACTCCCGCTGTCAGCCTAAAAATATCTAACTCAACATTAAACCTATGGACTTATATTTAATTCGTCATGGCATTGCTGAAGAACATCAACCAGATATAAAAGATGAAGAACGGCAACTTACCGCAGAAGGACGACAAAAAACCGAGAAAGTAGCCCAAAAATTAATAAAACTAGGATTTCATTTTGATTTAATTCTCACCAGTCCTCTAGTCCGTGCTTACCAAACAGCAGAAATACTGATTGCGACTGGACTTAGTTCTCAGTTGGAAGTATCTGAGCATCTTAGCCCGGAGGGTGATATTCAGCGTTGGCTGCAAGAATGGCTAGAACCCAGAAATTATCCTCATCAAACCCAACTAGCATTGGTAGGCCATGAGCCTAATTTAAGCCATTGGGCAGAAATTCTCCTGTGGAGAGAAGCAAAAGACCGCCTCATCCTCAAAAAAGCAGGTATGATTGGAATAAAACTACCAGATGATGGTTCTTGTTTGGGTCGTAGTCAAATGTTCTGGTTGACACCACCCAAGTACCTGCTGTAATAGTTGTTCGATATGAACGCATAGAATAGTTGTGATATCGGCAATTCTTATGGTGAAAATAGTCTCTGGTAAGTTAGCGTGAGCAGATATTTTACAAAGTAAATGGTGTTGCCATGACGGTATGCGAATACAAGCCTGGTTTAGAAGGCATTCCCGCAGCCCAGTCGAGTATTAGTCATGTAGACGGGCAGAAAGGAATTCTAGAATATCGTGGTATCAGGATTGAGGAATTAGCCGAAAAAAGTACATTCCTAGAAACTGCATATCTCTTAATCTGGGGTGAGTTACCAAATCAAGATGAACTGAAAGCGTTTGAGCATGAAGTTCTTTTCCATAGACGCATTAAATACCGCATTCGGGACATGATGAAATGTTTTCCTGAAAGTGGTCATCCTATGGATGCTCTCCAAGCTTCGGCAGCGGCTTTAGGTTTATTCTATTCTCGTCGGGATTTACATAATCCGGTCTATATTCGGACAGCCGCTGTCCGTTTAATAGCGACTATTCCCACGATGGTAGCAGCGTTCCAGTTGATGCGGCAAGGTAATGACCCCGTTAAACCCAGGGATGATTTAGACTATGCTGCTAACTTCCTGTATATGCTCAACGAGAAAGAGCCTGATCCTTTAGCAGCCAAAATCTTTGATGTCTGCTTAATACTTCATGTTGAGCATACGATGAATGCTTCCACCTTTAGTGCTAGAGTCACAGCTTCGACATTAACTGATCCCTATGCGGTAGTTGCTAGTGCTGTGGGTACTTTAGGTGGTCCATTGCATGGAGGAGCGAACGAAGAAGTCATCCAGATGTTAGAAGAAATCGGTTCTGTCGAAAATGTTCGTCCTTATGTAGATGATTTGATGCAACGCAAAGCCAAAATTATGGGCTTTGGGCATCGGGTTTACAAAGTCAAAGACCCCCGCGCGACAATCTTACAAAACTTAGCAGAGCAGTTGTTTGAGAAGTTTGGGTATGACGAATACTACGAAATTGCCCAAGAAATGGAAAAGGTAGTTTCGGAAAAACTAGGTAGCAAAGGGATTTATCCTAATGTTGACTTTTACTCCGGTTTAGTGTATAGGAAAATGGGAATTCCTACAGACTTGTTTACACCAGTATTTGCGATCGCGCGTGTAGCAGGTTGGTTAGCACACTGGAAAGAACAACTTGCAGAAAACCGGATTTTCCGTCCTACCCAGATTTACAACGGTCGTCATGAAGTCGCTTATACTCCCATTGACCAACGTTAATTTCCGGATCATAAATTTTGGATTTTGAATTCATGCCTTGTAGTGGACAGATTAATAACTGTCATATCTTCTTTCCATTCAGGCTTCTAGTCCAAAAAAATCTCAAACCGCTAAAATTGGCACATTTACAACAGCAGCCAGTCAGGGAAAGTCAGACAATTTAGATAAAGCAGACAACCGTTACCAACATGGAAACGGTTACGCTTTCTTCGCTTTGTCTTGTCTGAGGAACAAGTAATGGGTAAACTTTTTCCAGTCTTCACTCACCAATCACTAATTCCCAATCCCAATCATAAGTAGAAGTTGTCCTGTGGAGTCTCATAGCATAAACCATCCAAGGATATACTAAACTCATGAATTGGCAATAAATCTACAATCAGGCATCATCTCAGCAGAGATTATTACTTAAGGATGAAAACTGGAATAACTAATTTCATACTTCAGAGTTCATCAGACCGTTGACTTAAAGAGCAGCAAACATGAATCCAGGAATTGACCTCCAAGGAACTTTTATTCAATCTGTCAAGGACTTAGGCGTACCACCGGGGACAGCTAAAGTCCTATGGATGCCATTACCAATGGTCCTGATGCTAATTGGGGCAACAGTAGGTGTTCTAGTTGCCACATGGCTAGAACGGAAAATTTCTGCGGCTGTACAGCAACGGATTGGTCCTGAATATCAAGGACCATTTGGATTGTTAGTACCTGTAGCCGATGGACTGAAACTGGTATTTAAAGAAGATATCGTCCCTGCCAAAGCAGATCCTTGGTTATTTACCATCGGTCCAATTATTGTCGTTTTACCAGTATTTTTGTCCTATTTAATCGTGCCATTTGGACAAAATATCATCATTACTAACGTCAGCATGGGCGTATTCTTGTGGATTGCATTATCCAGTATTCAGCCCATAGGCTTATTAATGGCAGGTTACGCCTCCAATAATAAATATGCCTTATTGGGAGGATTACGGGCAGCAGCGCAGTCCATCAGTTATGAAATTCCCCTAGCCTTGAGTGTACTAGCGATCGCTATGATGTCCAACAGTCTCAGCACCGTTGACATCGTAAATCAGCAATCTAACTTTGGCATTTTCGGCTGGAACATTTGGCGACAACCATTAGGTTTCATGATTTTCTGGATAGCCGCCCTAGCAGAATGCGAACGCCTCCCCTTTGACTTACCTGAAGCCGAAGAAGAACTAGTAGCCGGGTATCAGACCGAATACTCAGGTATGAAATTCGCCCTCTTTTACCTCAGTTCCTACGTTAACCTCGTACTTTCTGCCTTACTCGTAGCAATTTTATACCTTGGTGGTTGGCATTCTCCCATCCCCATTCATATCATCACTGATTGGTTCGGTGTCAGTGAAAGCGACCCTGTAATCCAGGTAGTCACAGCGGGAATAGGCATCACCATGACCGTAATCAAAGCCTACTTACTAGTATTTCTCGCTATCCTCATTCGTTGGACAGTACCACGGGTACGGATTGACCAATTGCTAGACTTAGGATGGAAATTCCTTTTACCGATAGGTTTGGTAAATCTCCTCTTAACTGCCGCCTTCAAATTAGCCTTTCCCTTCGCCTTCGGTGGGTAAACAGCAGTAGTCAGTGGTCAATGTCATAATTATTGGCAACTGACAACTGACAACTGACAACTGACAAAGAAAGAGACAAAAACAATGCTCAAGTTCCTCAAACAAGTTGGTGATTACGCCAAAGAAGCAGTACAAGCAGGTCGTTATATTGGTCAAGGATTAGCCGTCACCTTCGACCACATGAGACGAAGACCCGTCACTGTCCAATATCCCTACGAAAAATTAATTCCTGGTGAAAGATTTCGCGGTCGCATTCACTACGAATTCGACAAATGTATTGCTTGTGAAGTCTGTGTTCGTGTTTGTCCCATCAACCTCCCTGTCGTTGATTGGGAAATGGACAAAGTAGCCAAAAAGAAAAAACTCAAACACTACAGTATTGATTTTGGAGTTTGTATTTTCTGTGGTAACTGTGTGGAATATTGTCCCACTAACTGTTTATCCATGACAGAAGAGTATGAACTAGCTACCTACGATCGCCATGAACTGAACTACGATAGCGTAGCATTAGGACGTTTACCCTATAAAGTTACAAACGATCCCATGGTGAAACCACTACGGGAACTTGTTTACCTACCTAAAGGCGTAATGGACCCTCACGGAGTCCCCGCTGATGCCCCTCGTGCAGGTTCTCGTCCAGAAGACCTAGTCGAAAAATAATTGACAATTGATAATTGACAATTGACAACGGACAACTGACAACGGACAACGGACAACGGACAACTGACAACTGACAACTGACAACGGACAACTGACAACGGACAACTGACAACTGACAACTGACAACTGACAACTAACTAAGGATCGAAAACAGTGAATCTAGCAGAAGGAGTACAGTCTGTATCACTTGGCATTCTCGGTGTGATGATGATTGGGGCTGCACTAGGTGTGGTGCTATTCTCCAACATTGTCTATTCCGCTTTTTTGCTGGGAGGTGTATTTATCAGCATGGCAGGAATATACTTATTGCTAAATGGTGATTTTGTCGCAGCAGCACAAATACTAATTTATGTTGGTGCAATTAACGTCTTAATTCTATTTGCCATTATGTTGGTAAATAAAAGACAGGATTTTTCACCATTACCAAATGCTGGATTACGGAAAATCTTTACAGCAGTAGTCAGTTTTGGACTATTTGCTCTCTTAAGTACAATGGTACTAGCTACTCCTTGGGCTTATACGACCAATCCCGTAGTTAGTCAAAATTCCATTATTTTGATTGGTGAGCATTTCTTTAGCGACTTTTTGCTACCCTTTGAGTTAGCTTCAGTCCTCTTGCTCATTGCAATGGTAGGGGCAATTATTCTGGCGCGTCGTGAATATATCCCCGACCAAGTACCAACTTCTGACCTACAACAAACAATTTTAACCCTACCAGAACGCCCCAAAGAACTGATAACCACTGGTAGCAACACTGACAATTGACAATTGATAATTGACAATTGACAATTGACAACTGACAACGAACAACTGACAACTGACAACTGACAACTGACAACTGACAACTGACCACTGATAATCATGCAACTCCAATACTTTCTATTACTAGCAGCAGCTTTGTTTTGCATTGGTATTTATGGTTTAATTACCAGTCGCAACGCAGTGCGGGTACTCATGTCCATTGAGTTGTTGTTGAATGCCGTTAATCTGAATTTAATGGCATTTTCTAACTTCCTTGATTCAACTTTAATTAAGGGTCAAGTTTTCACAGTTTTTGTGATTACCGTGGCAGCTGCAGAAGCGGCAGTAGGGTTAGCGATCGTTCTGACTATTTATCGCAACCGTGATACTGTCGACATGGAGCAGTTCAATCTCTTGAAGTGGTAATAGTGCGTGCAACTCAAGCAGGTAATCATTGCTTATAAAGCGCGAGATCCCCAGAGTAAACGCTGGGCTGAACTCTGTGCTAAACAACTAGAAAACCGTCAGTGCCAAGTATTGGTAGGACCTAGTGGGCCAAAAGATAACCCTTATCCGGTTTTTTTGGCCTCTGCTAATCAACCAATTGATCTAGCTTTGGTACTGGGTGGTGATGGTACTGTCTTAACCGGTGCCAGGCATTTAGCCCCAGCAGGTATCCCCATTCTCGGAGTAAATGTAGGCGGACATTTGGGGTTTTTAACTGAGTCAGTTGATGAGTTTCAAGATCCAGAAAAAGTTTGGGACAGACTGTTGGAAGATCGTTATGCTATCCAACGGCGCATGATGTTACAAGCAGCGGTATATGAGGGAACTGGATCAAATTTAGAACCCGTGACTGAAAGTTACTTGGGTTTAAATGAGTTTTGTGTTAAACCTGCTTCTGCTGACAGAATGATTACCTCAATTCTGGAAATGGAAATTGATGGTGAGATTGTTGATCAATATGTGGGAGATGGATTAATTATCTCTACTCCCACAGGTTCTACTGGTTATACAGTTTCTGCCAATGGACCAATTATCCATGATGGTATGGAAACAATTACCATCACTCCCATTTGTCCCATGAGTCTTTCTAGTCGTCCTCTGGTTTTACCCCCTGGTTCTGTGGTCAGTATTTGGCCATTGGGAGATTACGATTTAAGCACTAAATTATGGATGGATGGTGTACTATCTACTTCCATTTGGCCAGGACACCGTGTTGATGTGCGGATGGCTGATTGTCGAGCTAAGTTTATTGTATTGCGGGCAAATAATTCTTATTATCAAACACTGCGGGAGAAGTTACTTTGGGCTGGGACAAGAGTTCGCTACAATAATAATCACCGCAACTGATTTTTATGTATCTTTTGGCGTTGCTGATAGCCTGCGTGGCGTAGCCATATTGGCGTATGATTTTCGGAGGTAGAGACGTTCCATGGAACGTCTCTACAAAGGTCTTGAACGTATGCAAAATTATTTTCATCCCTAATATCAGCAACGCCTATCTTTTCTATGTTTTTGTCCCAGTGCGCCCGTAATTTTTAATTCATCTTTGCCCCCAAAAATATCTGGGGGTTTTTTAATATCTATTCTTACTGACAATTGAAAGTATAAATCAGATGAATTTGTATCTTATCACCAGATTTTTTGAGCAGTTACGCTCATAATAAAAAAATGTAATCACAAGATCCCCAATTTCTTGAAGAAATCGGGGATATATATCCGTATTAGTAGAATATTCCACAAATCTATTTAGGAAAACAGATGGAACTTTCTTATCGCTACAATAATGATCAACTCCATCCTCCTGATTTCCCTGGGTTACAAACTGATAAATATATCCTCCGTCTAGCTGTAAATGCCCAAGAACTAGAATCTATTTTTAGATTACGTTTTGAGGTGTTTAACTTAGAACTAGGTTTAGGATTACCTGGTTCTAATATTACCCAGATGGATCAGGATAAATTTGATGAGGTTTGTCATCATTTGTTACTCATTGCTAAAAATACAGGTGAAACAATTGGTACTTATAGAATGCAAACTTATACAATGGCTGCTCAATATCTAGGATTTGAGGCGGCTGATATATTTGATCTGCACAGTATTCCTGATGCGATTCTTCAATCTTCTGTTGAGGTAGGACGTGCTTGCGTAGCTAAAAAATATCGCAATAGTCATACTCTATTATTACTATGGAAAGGATTAGCTAATTATCTCCTTTGGTCTAGGAAACAATATTTTTTTGGTTGTGCATCATTACTTACACAATCCCATTGGGAGGCGGCTTGTACTTTTAATTATTTAAAGAAAAACAGTTTTATACATCCTCATATTTTAGTATCTCCTCATTCACAATACTTGATAGAACTAATTCACAATTATCCAGAAAAGTCTCATATATCAATTCCTAATATTTTCCAGGCATATCTTAATATTGGAGCAAAAGTTTGCAGTTTACCGGCTATTGATAAACAGTTTCAAACTATTGATTTTTTAGTTATTTCTAATATTGCTGATTTTGCTAGAGGGCATTATAGTAGGAGTCAGGAGGAAGAAGAAGAAAAAACAAAGAAAAAAAAGTCCTATAAAGGAAGGGAAAGCGTCAAGAATGTGAATTACATGAATTACACTAACGATTGCATTGTAAGGGTAGGGTAACTATTACTTTTGTCCCTATTCCTATTTGGCTTTCCATGTCAATTTTGCCTCCGTGCATATCTACACATTTTTTCACAATAGCTAGTCCTAATCCTGTTCCTTGAATATTTTGGACATTACTAGCACGGTAGAAATTTTGGAATAAATGTCCTTGGTCTTTTAGAGGAATACCAATTCCTTGATCTTGAATCCGAAAAGTGGCAGTATGATCCTGGCAAATGACATCAAAGTGGATTTCGCTATGGATATGAGAATACTTGATTGCATTAGAAAGTAAATTACCAAGAATGCAGTTTAGTAAATCTTCATCCATTTCTGCTTGGGTACATTCTCCTTGATAATTAAAAATAACTTTATATTGATTTTTTGTACTTAGTTGATTTATTTCTATAATTTCCTGACAAAATTTTTCTAAATTCAGCGGTTCTGGTTGATATTTCATTTTTGCTGATTCAGTTTTATTTATAAATAATATATCTTCTAATAATTGCAGCATTTTATCAATAGCATTTTGTATTCTCAAAAAGTATTTTATTCTGCGTTCATCATTGAGAGTAGAACCGTGATATTCAAGTATTTCCACAGAACTGCGAATAATGGTCATCGGAGTGCGAAATTCGTGAGATACCATGGACACAAAGTTAGATTTGAGTTCATTTAATTCCTGCTCTCTAGCTAAAGCTTTCCGGGTTCTTTCTTCACTTTCTCGCAGTTTATTCAGGATTTCTCCTCGTTCGATCGCATAACGAATTGCTCGCTCTAATCTTGGCATGGTAATATCATCTTTGATGATATAATCTTGTGCGCCTTCTGCCATGGCTTGTAGTGCTAAATTTTCATTATCTAAACCTGTTAAAACTACTACAGGAATATCGGGTACTGCTGCACGATATTCTTTGAGTGTTTCTAGTCCTATAGAGTCGGGAAGACTGAGGTCTAACAAAACAACATCGAATTTATTGTTTATATAATTTTCTAATGGGGAGTTATTTGTACTAATTTCAATTGCTGCTTCTAGTTCTTCAACATGGGTAATATGCCATTTTTTGGGTTCTGCACGGGAAAATATCCGATTTAGAATGACGACATCAGTCGGACTATCTTCTACTAATAAAATATGAATACTTACTTTTTCCATGGGTCAATAATTATCACAAATTGTTAATAAATTATATGGGTATTTTGATTTTGTATCTCATGTTTGCAAGATCATAATTCTGATTATTTCATGTGTTGTCACTTCCTCTAAAAAATATTTTTCTTCATTAAGAGTTAATACTAATTTTGGAGCGTTGATAAATAAAAGCTGGAGATAATCAGCAAGATGGAATCAAAAAAGATATTTCGCTTCTCAGTAGTTAGACGAAATTACAGCAAATTGCTGGAGAGAGAGAACAGGGTGGGAAAAAACAATATGTGTAATGGATTCTTTTGTATATTTATGGAATTTTTACAGAGATGATTTTCATTGCTGCCATAATTATTTTATATCTATTAAATTTATATTTACCCAAAAAATCGTCTAATTAGATACAATTTATTAATATTAGGAGAGCTAAGGAGAATAACATGGTCTTATTGAAGGGCTTTGAGATTGAAATGTACACTGGCACGCCTCAAGGTGACATTGTGGGACTTTCAGATAAAATTACTACGGATTTGGATGGATTTGTGCGAGAGCCGGATAGCCGTAATGTAGAGTATATTACTCAGCCATCTATGGATTATGAAAATTTATTGTGCGCTTTACTACGTCCTAGAAAAGAATTGCGGAATTATCTGCAAAACTTGGATAATTACACCTTAATACCAGGTAGTACATTGTCTTTACAAGGCAGCGATGCCTCCGGCGGGCAAAGCCAACGCTTTTTGCGTTCTGACCCCACCAATCCTTATCATGACTACATTGAACAAACTTACGGCACAAAAGTAGTTACTGCCAGTGTGCATATCAATATTGGTATTAGTGACCCGGAAGTATTAATGCGTGCTTGTCGAGTAATTAGAATGGAAGCGCCTTTATTTCTGGCTATGAGTGCTTCATCTCCTTTCCTGGATAGTAAAACTACTGGTTATCACTCCACACGCTGGGGAATATTCCCGCAAACCCCTGATCATGTACCTTTATTTGCTAGTCATGCTCATCATATTCAATGGGTGAACGAACAATTAGCGGCTGGGACAATGCAAAATGTCCGGCATTTATGGGTATCAGTGCGACCAAATGGCGATCGCCGTCCTTATGATCTAAATCGTCTAGAATTGCGAATTTGTGATTTAGTTACAGATCCTATTGCTTTATTAGCAATGACAGCTTTATTAGAAGCGCGATTAATCCAAATTATTGACAATCCTACTATCGATCCTTTGACTCAAAGCCCCTTCTCACCCGCAGAACTGGTCACATTAACCATGAAAAATGAAATGGCCGCTGCAACTAACAGTCTTGATGCTAAATTGCAACGATGGCAAGATGGTAGCAGCATTCTTGCTAGAGATTGGATAGCAGAACTTTATCAAGAAGTTTGGAGTATTGCTAAACAACAAGGTTTTAGTTGTTTTCTATCCCCCTTGCACAAAATCCTCCGAGAAGGAAATGAAGCTCAACAATGGTTACAACTACATAAAGTAGGCGTTGATATTCAACAAGTGATTACTCAAGCGATTCTTGCTACCCAAGAACGGGAAGCTGAACTAGAAAACAAAATATGTTCATCTGTCATTGGGTGATCACTAACTGGGGATTGGGGACTAGGGACTGGGACAAGAGGTGAAAGTAAAGATAAATATTCTCCTCATCTCCCTAAATTTTCTGATAAAAGTACCTGCGATTGATTAAAAAAAATTAATCAATAGGAAATACTTCCTACATATAAAAAAAAACTATATATTGCCTCTATATTTTGGTAGATTTTTAGACGGCAAGAATTTCTTGAATACACGACTTAGATTAAAAAAAATGCCCCAGGTAGTTTTAGTAAATCCACAAATTCCTCCTAATACTGGCAATATTGCCCGCACTTGTGCCGCTACAGGTACAGAATTGCATTTAGTTGGTCCTTTAGGATTTGAAATTAGCGATCGCTATCTTAAAAGAGCAGGGTTAGACTATTGGCCTTACGTTAAACTCCATTACCATGAATCAATAGAAGCATTTCAGATCGCACAGCAGCAACGCCCAGGTAGACGCTTAGGTTTTACTGTCCGCGGTAACTTTAACTACATCAACTTTGAATTTCAAGCGGATGACTGGCTATTATTTGGCAGTGAAACAGCAGGTTTACCAGAATCTCTGCTCTTGAATTGTGACTCCACCATCTATATCCCCATTCATGAACCCGGTGTTCGGAGTTTAAACTTATCAGTCAGCGTAGCTATAGGTTTATTTGAATGTCGCCGTCAGTTAGGTTATTTACAATAATTCATATTCACCAATAAAAATCCTTAATTCAGTATGATGGAAACATAGTTACAAGAGCTAACATCCCCAAAATTGTTAGACAAACGTTGTATAACATACAGAAAGAAGAGGTGTATAGTGATAAATACTGATAAAACTCCCATGAATGACATAAGAAATTTGTATAGATATTTTAAGGGTCATCTCACTACCAAGGATAGATTTTAATCAATTCTGATCTGCTGATTTCCCACAGAAAAAATCGCCGAAAACCTTTACTGTCAGACAATCGCAGAATTATGTATCAACAAATACAACAAAAAAATGCAAAAATGGCAGGTATTGTCTACGGTTGTTTTTTAGGGAAGAATCAAATTAAAGTCTCCTATTGAGTAAGACGGATTAGGTCAAAAAATCTTGAAAATGTCTACAACGGGATGATCGCTGTTTCAGAAATCCTAGAACCTTAAATGCTAACAGCAATAATGAACCTAGCGAAGTTATGATATTTGTTTAGTTCTGTGCTTTAGTAGCTTTTAGGAGTTTAGATAACTGTCACGAGTGAACATTCCTGGGTTGTGAGGAGTGACTTAGACAAGACATCACCAAAAACTTTAAGTTTGATTAAGGTGCATGAACTTGTTTAAATCAGAGAAGCAGGTTAATCTTGCGTAAGTATCTCTGGTGAATGTGATCTTGATCTGTGGTTTGATGTGATATCAATCATGAATTAATATCTAACTAAAAAATCAAGGTCAGTTAAACGCTAGTGATCATAGGAGGTCGTCTTTGAAACGAGCATTGAAAAAAAGAGAGAAGGCTGTGTTGAACAATACCCCCAGCAGTGATGATGCCCCGGTAGAACAAACAACTTATGATATGAATACCAAAGTGACCCGCCGGGCGCGGACTCATCAGGCAGCCATGATTGGCTTGGCAATATCAATGGGAGCAACCAGCCTTTTGGTGACTCGACAAAGCGATCAAGCCCAAGCAGCCGCTCCTGTTGGCAGTCAAAAAGCAGCTTCAACCAATCCTGCTGTTTCTGAGACTGAGATTAAATTTGCCGACACCAAGCTGGAGTCCAAAATCGTCTCACCAGCAGGCGTATTTGCAAATCCTGTCATATTAGAACCAACAGTAGTTTCACAAATACCTGGGCTTGAAGCTAAATGGCAAATTGCAACCAACAGCGTACCTGTAGAAGGCACTGTATCCAACGCAATTTCCCCAGCCAAAACATCTGACACCAATTCTGTTCACTCACAACCCCAATCAGTAGAGGGCGTGAGTAACAACTCAGTTCAATCCACATTAACAACAGATAATCAACAGCCTGAGACAGATCAATCAGTGGCAGGTATTACTGGCAGTACAATTACACCCCAGAACTTTTCTGCGGGCGAATTAGCCAGCAATGATGTTGATGCAACACTCAAAGCACAACAAGAATTTGCCCTCAATCGCTTACAGGAAAAATCAACGCGTTTAAGAAATAGCTTGACAGAGTTACGGTCTGAGCAAACGCAAGATTTATTAAAAACTGGTATTCAGGAAGCACAGCCAACCACTGTAGCTAGAACAACTACACCAGAACACTCAGATAATGTTACTGATGCCACCCAAACCGAACTTATTTCTAGGTTAAAACAGAACAAAGAAACAAGTGCGACAGTCCAGAAAATACCAATGCCTGCGTCAGCTTCAACAAAAGTTGTCGCACAAATACCAACCTCAACCTATGAAGTTAAGCCCGGAGACACATTAGCAGAGATCGCTAACAATTACGGTACTTCAGTTTCAGATCTAGTTAGAGCTAATAATCTTAGCGATCCTAATCAACTGCAAATCAATCAAAAGCTAATTATTCCTGTTGCGAAGATGCAGGACAACCTGAGCAGGGTAGATAATTTTCCTTTAAATACTCCAAGTTTCAACACTAACTCATTTGCTGCTAACCGCACCAATGTTATAGTTCCCACTCCCCTACCCGAACGTCCTCAGACTCCAGCTATTACCAGTGGTCTAACTATCCCAGTTCCTGTAGTGACAGAACCGCAAGAACGGATTAATCTTCCTGCTGTTACTAAACGCACGAATGCGCCATTGCCAAGAGTAACGGATAATTCAGCAGAATCTTCTATCCCTATTGTTATTCCACCAGCCTTACCTCTCAAGAGTGAATCTTATGGATTAGGTGGTGATACTCCATTACCAAGAACTTCATCCCCAAAGCAACGGTCCCAAAAACCAGTGCAAAAGGTATCTAAAGTCAAAGGTAATGAACGTATCCGCAGCTTACAAGCAGAAATTGAGAGATTACGGTCTAAGTACCGCGCTCAACAAGCTGGTTTAGCTGTACCTACAGATACTGAAAACAATAATCAGTCTCTACCTGTTGCTATTGAAACATCTAGTGATTTAGTAGTGTCTCAAGCAAATACACTACAGATTCCCGCTCCGCAAGCGATATTGCCAAACTACAGCAATAATCAGCCGGTTCGACCCCTAATGACGGCATCTGCTCCCCGCAATGAGCCAATAAACCCCGAATTCTTGTCCAATAAGACTGGGGTTGGCTTGAATTCTTCCCGCAATTCATCTGGTATTAAGTTAACAGTTCCACCGGCTCGTAACAATGCTTCTGACACTTTAGGAAAAATGCGCGGAACTACCGTTTCTCCAGCATTACCACCTATAGCAGCAGTAGATATATACCTGCCTCAAACAACTGAGAATAATACTAATTTCCCATCTAATTCTTCTACAGGCTATATTTGGCCAGCTAAAGGAACTCTTACCTCTGGTTATGGTTGGCGCTGGGGAAGAATGCACAGAGGGATTGATATTGCTAACTCAACCGGCACACCTATTTATGCTGCATCTGATGGTGTAGTAGAAAAAGCTGGTTGGAACAAAGGTGGCTATGGCAACCTTGTTGATATCCGCCATGATGATGGTAGCCTGACTCGCTATGCACACAACAGCCGGATTTTGGTGCAAGCTGGTCAACGAGTGCAACAAGGTCAAACAATTGCGGCTATGGGTAGCACTGGTTTTAGCACCGGTCCCCATACTCATTTTGAAGTTCATGCTTCTGGTAAGGGTGCTGTTAACCCCATTGCTTTCCTACCAAATCGTCTGTAATTCCTGGTTGTCTGGAATTAAGCGATTTTCTGGTTAATTGAGGGAGGTCAACTCCCTCTTTTGATTTTTGAGGCAAAAATTTGGAAATTGATAGTTGTCAGATCCAAATTGGTATGCTATCTTAATATAAGTTGATAAAACAACGTGGCTCAGTAGCTCAGTTGGTTAGAGTACGGGACTCATAAGCCTGGGGTCGTCAGTTCAAATCTGACCTGAGCCATTTTCAATATTAAACCATGTTATTAATAGTAGAATCGCAACCCAGTTAGGTAATATGTTGGAGAAAAATTTTAGCATATATACTTTTTCGTGGGTTGTTTTAATTTAGCAAAAGCAGCGATAGAAATATTGGTGTGATTCCTACCTAACTAAATATATAACTGATATAGCGGTATGCACTCTTTGTGAGATACAGTCAGCTAATTCACAAACTCTGTAGGGGCGCAGGGTCTGCGCCCTCGATTGTATTGCATCAAGGGCGATAACCGCTATAAGGTTGTAAAAGATTTTCACCATTGAAATGAATCAAATGAGTTGCATCTTCTGCTACCCATACATCAGTTTCCCAAGAAATTTCTGATAAATACTCCTTCATTGCTTTGCGGTTAAGGAAAGCTGTCACCATTACGATAGGTATTTTAGAATTTTTGAATAAACTTTCAAGTTCAGTTTTGCGTTTAGCATCAATTGGTCTATGTGATGTCACAGCTTCAATTAAAACTAACCAGTTTTGAGCCAGAAAATGAATGATGATATCTGGCATTTTTTCATGAGTATCAATTTTAATTCCTAATTCCAACAAAGCTGATTCATCAAAATATGCAAATTTTTCATCTGTATCACCAACATAAATTATCTTACTATGAGGTGAAAAATTGGGACAAAAATCATTAATTATTTTCTTAATTAAAATATTTTGTCTGCCTGGTGACAGTGTGATTGATTTTAGGTTATTCATAATCATTTTATATGGAGATATTTCTATTAATTGCTAAAATGCGTTCAAAACATAATCTATTTGAGATTTAACTAAAAAATCATTAACAAATTTCTTCAGCGCAACTTTATAAAAAAATAGTATAATTAATACATTGCTACTAACCAACACTTTTATCATTATATTACAATGGTTCAGAAGATTGCCTTATTTAATCACAAAGGTGGTGTTAGCAAAACCACTACTACTTTTAATTTAGGTTGGATGCTTGCTTCCAAGGGGAAGAGAGTTATCCTTGTAGATACAGACCCCCAATGTAATCTTACAGGTATGGCTCTGAAAGAAGAAACTGAAGATGATGAAGCAAGAATAGAAAATATTTACAACACACATTCTAATATTAAGACTGGTTTGGCTCCTGCTTTTGAGTCACAACCAAGAGCTATTGAAGCTGTAGATTGTATTGAGATCGAAGATAATCTATTTTTATTACCTGGTCATGTGGGCTTTGGTGAATATGAAGTAACATTAGGTATCGCCCAAGAAATAAGTGGTTCAATTCACACACTCAAAAATTTGCCGGGTGCAATTTCTGATCTTTTGGAAAAGACTGCTAATAAATTTAATGCCGACTACATTTTAATTGATATGAGTCCAAGTTTAGGATCTATCAATCAAAACTTACTGATGACAAGTGACTTTTTCTTAGTACCTACGACTGCTGATTTCTTATCTGTGATGGCGATTGATTCTCTATCTAGAATATTACCAAAATGGTGTGCTTGGACAAGAATGGCCAGCGCAAACCCCATATTAAAGGAAGCTACTTATCCATTTCCTGAATTTAAGTTAAAATTTTTAGGTACTATAGTTCAAAACTATAGAATTATGAATGGTAAAGAAACAAAAGCCTTTCAAACATGGATAGAAAAAGTAGAGAATACAGTTACGAATAAGTTAAAACCGATTCTGGAGAAAAATAATTTATTATTACCTAATCAAGTTTATACTGAACAGGGTATAAATTGTAGTTTTACCATAACCAAAATTCCTAGCTCCAACAGTTTAATTGCTCTATCACAAAAACACGCTATACCAGTTTATGCACTTACGCCGGAACAATTAAATCAGCAAGGCATAGTAGCAGAAATTAATGAAAAAAAGCAAGAAGAATTTAAAACAACTTTTTCCGATTTAGCAGATAAAATTATTTCACTATCATCGAGTTATGCAGTCAGCCCTTGATCAATTTCGCATTAGTATTCAGCGTGTTCGGGATTTAATTTCTCTGCATAACTCTATTAAAGCTCAAGCGACTGCTGCTTTGGATTTATCGGATATTCTTAGGGCGGCTTTAGTTCTGACTGTAAGTGCATTAGATTACTACATTCATGAAGTTGTAACTTTGGGAATCTTGGAAATACATCGAGGAACAAGATCAGAACCATCATTTAAGGGTAATGCGACTCAATCAGCTTTTGCAAGGTTTGAAGTCTCCCTGGGTAGTGCTAGTGAAGATAGGAAATCTGCTATAGATATTACTTCTTGGATAGAGAGTGAAATACAGCAGAGTTATGGCGATGATTTTTTAGAGCAGTCTCATAATATTTCCAGTTTAATTCCTATTATTTCTAACACTATTTTAAATAGATTAAATAACAATTCGTGGTTAGAAAATGAAATTAGAAAAAAGTTTAGAGAAGACAGTTTTCAGACACCAGATAATATTGCTAAGGCAATTAGGTACATATCAAATGAAAAATTATGGGAGCAGGTCACTAATAAAATGAGAGGAAATACTACACAAGAAGCTCAAAAAAAGATCAAACAAGACCTACAGGAAATTGTAAAACGCAGAAATCAAATTGCTCATGAAGCAGATATAGATCCTACTTATGGCTTAGGAAATCGCTGGAATATAGATGAATCAATGGTTAATGATGCAGTTAACTTTATTGAGCAGGTTGTTGAGAGTATTCATCAAATTTTATAGCTGCGTTATTTCCCCACAACCACCCCCCAACTTAGATACAATCTATAAACTGACATAACCCTGGCTTAACCAAAATGACAAGCATCACCATCCCTACCCTCAAAATCCCTGAACTCCTAGCACCTGCGGGTAACTGGGAATGCGCTCAAGCAGCAGTAGAAAATGGTGCGGATGCGATTTATTTTGGTTTAGAAAAGTTTAACGCGAGAATGCGGGCTGAGAATTTCACAGCAGCAGATTTACCCGAATTAATGGAATTTCTGCACCTGCGGGGAGTCAAAGGTTATATCACTCTGAATACCCTCATTTTTCCCCAAGAACTGACGGAAGCACAGCAATACCTCAAAACCATCATTTCTGCGGGTGTTGATGCTGTCATCGTTCAAGACGTGGGTATTTGTCGGCTGATTCGTCATCTTTCCCCTGACTTTCCTATTCACGCTTCCACCCAAATGACTATTACCAGTGCTGCGGGGGTAGAATTTGCCAAATCTTTGGGTTGTCAATTGGTAGTTTTAGCGCGGGAATGTTCCATTAAAGAAATTAATAAAATTCAACAACAAATATCTCAAAAAAATAATTCCTTACCTTTAGAAGTTTTTGTTCACGGTGCTTTGTGCGTTGCATATTCTGGACAATGTTTAACCAGCGAAGCATTAGGAGGACGTTCTGCAAATCGTGGAGAATGCGCTCAAGCTTGCAGAATGCCTTATGATTTAATTGCAGATGGAGAAGTTGTTAATTTAGGAAAACGCAAATATTTATTAAGTCCTCAAGATTTAGCTGGTTTAGAAGTTTTACCAGAATTAGTAAAATCTGGAGTTACTTCTTTAAAAATTGAAGGACGTTTGAAAGCACCGGAATATGTTGCTAATGTGACTCGC
>NZ_VILD01000002.1:652470-654170 GCF_009712085.1 Anabaena sp. UHCC 0253 | reverse complement strand
AGGACGTTTGAAAGCACCGGAATATGTTGCTAATGTGACTCGCGTTTATCGTCAGGCTTTAAATCAACTAATAGAAACGAATATAGAGACATTTTCTAGTCGAGAAAAAGACCAATATAATTTAGAAATGGCATTTTCTCGCGGACTTTATACAGGTTGGTTTGAGGGAATTAATAATCAAGAATTAGTGCATGGGAGATTTGGTAAAAAACGCGGTGTTTATTTAGGAGAAGTTACCCGGATTAGAAATGCAGAAATAACACTGAAACTAGAAGCACCTGTTAAACCAGGAGATGGGATTGTTTTTGATTGCGGACACCCAGAAACTAAGGAAGAAGGAGGAAGAATATATGCAGTTATTCCCAATGGTAGAGAAGTAATATTAACTTTTGGGAGAAATGATTTAAATTTCCATAATATCCATATAGGTGATAAAGTTTGGAAAACAAATGATCCAGAATTAGATAAACAAATTCGTCAAAGTTATACTGGAGAACATCCCCAATTTACCAGGCCGATTAATATCGAAGTGCATGGAGAAATTGGCGAAAAATTAATAGCTGTATCTCGTGATGAATCTTGGAATATAGTTCAAGTAGAATCAGAAATATTAATAGCTGAAGCACATACAAAACCCTTGTCTACAGAAAGATTAAAAGAACAATTTGGACGGTTAGGAAATACTCCTTTCCATTTAGACAATTTTATCAATAATCTCAACGGTAATATTATGTTACCCGTGAGTGAATTAAACCGAATGCGTCGGGAAATAGTCAGCCAATTAGAGGAATTAAGAAGTAGACCCAAACTTTGGGAATTAAATCATCATGCAAAATGGCAAGATTTAATTAGTTCTAAATCCACAGAAATTCCCGCTTCCCCTTCCTTGATTGTTTTAGTCAGAAATATAGAACAACTCAAAGCAGTATTAACAGCAGATATCAAAACTGTATACTGTGAATTTGAAGATCCTCGCAAGTATCAAGAAGCAGTAAAAATAGTCCGCGAATTTGGACAGGAAGAAATCAATATCTTTGTCGCACCACCTCGGATAAGCAAACCTGGAGAAACCTGGATTTTAAAACAAGTTCGAGATTCTCAAGCTGATGGTTATTTAATTAGAAATTATGACCAATTAGAATATTTTGCTAATGAAAGATGTGTGGGTGACTTCTCCTTAAATATCGCTAATCCTTTAACCGCAGATTACTTTAAAAACCGCTTTAATTTAGAAAGATTAACAGCGTCTTACGACTTAAATATTAACCAACTGGAAGGTTTAATTACAAATTACCCAGCGCAAAACTTTGAAGTTACAATTCATCAACATATACCCATGTTTCACATGGAACATTGCGTATTTTGCGCTTTCCTATCTGAAGGCACAGATTACACCAATTGCGGTAGACCTTGCGAAACACAATCAGTAACAATGAGAGACAGAGTAGGTAGTGAACACATTCTCAAAGCTGACGCAGGATGTAGAAATACAGTATATAACAGTGCGGCACAAACAGGGGCAGAATACGTACAAAGATTAGTAAGTTTAGGTTTACAATACTTTCGGATTGAATTTGTCAACGAAACATCGGAACAAGTGCAAAAAACAATACAGAGTTATCAAAACTTACTCCAAGGAGAAATTACCGGTTCTCAACTTTGGAAAACATTAAAGTTGCAAAATCAATTAGGTGTAACTC
>NZ_VILD01000002.1:644148-652253 GCF_009712085.1 Anabaena sp. UHCC 0253 | reverse complement strand
TTGCAAAATCAATTAGGTGTAACTCGCGGCGCTTTAGGTATGATCTAAGTGAAGTTACTTAAGTGCCTATATTTGATCAAATCATCCTCATTATAAGCAACTTAGGCGTTTTAATAAAAAATATTAAGTTCTGTAACAAGTATCAATCCTGAGTCAACGTACTGAGTAAAAATAAAAAGAGAAACACAATCAACTTCATTCTCAGAAGTTAGGGAAGGATTAATCATGGATAAACTAAATTTAATGGTTTGCCCTCATGATACAGCTAAAAACCCAGACCGCTGGTTTAGATTTGCTCAATATCTCAGCCAAAATCTTGATCAAATAGTCCATTTTGAATTAGCCTTAGATTTTCAGGAATTTCATCAGAAAATGAACGATGCAGATATCGTTTATGGTAATCCAGCCGATACAATGAATTTGTTGAAAAACAATTTTATTTCTGTAGCACGTCCAAGTAATTTATATGATGAAGTGGTTTTTATTGCTCATCATGATCTAGATAATCCTTCTTTAGAATCATTTCAAGGGTCTAATTTGGTGAGTGTGGTGAGTATGTTAGCCACTAAAATAGGTTTAAATGCTCTGGAAACTCAAGGAATTAAACCTGCTGAATTAATTGATAAATCTACTTGGTTAGCTGTTATTAAGGCGATCGCAAATAAAGAAACTGATGCAATGTTAGGTTTTGTTTATAAGGATACTTATGAGCAATTAGGAGAAGCAACAAAAAGTCTGGTGAAATATATAGCAACATCACAAGAAAAGAAAGCTTTTCATCAGCTTGTTTTATCATCAAAAGCAATTCAAATTCAGAAAAATTTGGCTTCCATTCTTTTAGAAATGAAACAAAATAGCAAAGGGAAAGATATTTTGGATGAATTGAATATTGAACAATGGATGATTCCTACTGAATCTGAAATAGACGCGATTAAACAAATTATTGCTAAATAGTCCTTACTGAATATATATGACTTGTGGTGCTTTGGGCATGATGTAGCTAAATTGCAACAAGTAGTATTACAATACTTATGCACCTTGTTTCCTACTTTTTATGTCAAGTTTAATGCCCCAGTGTCAGCAATTGCAAGCACAAGTGGAGTCTATTCTCCAACTTCTACACCAAGAAGCGGCTTTGCGATCGCAAGATATAACATCTGTGCAAGTTTCTTTGGATAAAGCCATTTCTCCCAAGTTTGAAATTGTGTTTGCTGGTGCTTTTAGTGCGGGTAAATCAATGTTGATTAATGCACTATTGGAAAGAGAATTGTTATATAGTGCAGAAGGACACGCAACTGGTACAGAATGCAAAATTGAGTATGCACCAATAGATTCAGAAAGGGTGGTTTTAACCTTTTTGAGTGAAAGAGAAATTCAAGAACAAGCGGTTTTTTTGTGTCAGCATTTGGGATTTAACACTGTTGAAAATATCAATAAACAAGATGTAATTGATTTATTGCATCAAGGTTGTCAAGCTATTATTCAACAAGAAGGAGGAGAGAGTAAATCAGAACGTGCAAAACAAGCAAAAGCGTTGATTTTATTATTAGAGGGATATGTAGCAAATCGTGAACGTATTCATGGTTTTAATAATGCAACATACTCAATGGAACAATTTAATTTTACTAACCTCAAAGAAGCCGCAGGATATGCACGAAGAGGTAGTAATAGCGCGGTTTTGAAACGAATTGAATATTATTGTTATCATCCGCTTTTAGAAGATGGTAACGTCATTATAGACACACCAGGAATTGATGCACCAGTAGAAAAAGATGCACAATTAACATATCAAAAAATTCAACATTCAGATACATCAGCAGTAGTCTGTGTTCTCAAACCTGCGTCAGCAGGAGATATGACAAAAGAAGAAACAGAAATGCTGGAAACAATGCGGGAAAATACAGGGATTAGAGATCGGGTTTTTTATATCTTTAACCGCATAGATGAAACTTGGTACAATAACCAACTCAGACAAAGATTAGAAGACTTAATTAACAGTCAATTTCGAGATACTAGCAGAGTTTATAAAACCAGTGGTTTATTAGGGTTTTACGGAAGTCAACTTAAACAAACAACAAGGTTAGATAGATTTGGATTAGATTCGATTTTTGCAGAAAGTGTTAAAGGTTTAGATGATAGAGAAGAAACACCGCAATTTATTAACGAGTTTAATCGTTATTGCGCTAACTCTGGTAAATTGTCACCGAGTCAATTTCGGATTTCTGTTAACAGCTTTGAAACTCCCAATGAAAACTATGTGAGAATTTTAAGCGAACAAGGAACACCGTTAATTCATCAATTAATTCAAGATAGTGGAATTGAAGAATTTCGTACTTCTATTACCCAATATTTGATAGAAGAAAAACGTCCCCAGTTATTTAAAAACCTCGCTGATGATTTGGAAGACATTTGTATCAAACTCAAGAAACACTATCAAAATTCACAACGAGAATTAGATAGTCAACCGCGAGAAATTGAGAGTATGAAAGAATATGAGTTGCAAAAATTAAATCAGCAACTCCAACAAGTTGGGAGAGATTTTAGCCAACATATTCACGAAGAAGTCAATAGATTAATTAATAATAATTGCGAAGAGTTTGAATCTGATTTTCGACAATTACAATCACGGATGATTCGTCGTTTGGATGAATTATTAGATACCTTTTCCGTTGCAGAAGCTTATCGTCGCGCAACTTTGAGTCATCCTCGCAATGCAACTGCACCTTTATTAGCTATTTTGGTAGAGGCTTTTTATTACCTATCAAATCAGTTGGAAGATATTTTAATAGAATCTTGTCAACAGGTAATTGCTAATCTATTTCAGCAGTTAATGGAAAAGATTAGAAAATCAGAATATTACCGTCAATTGTATCGCTTATTAGGGAATGATGGAGGAATTGAATCTGAGGTTAAATTGATCGAAAAAGTGATTTCTCAAGCTTTAGTAACTGCTGCGAGTGTGGAATGCGATCGCTTTGTGAGAGAAAGTCACAGATTTTACAATGAAGGAACATTTTCTATCTATCAATTTCGACAAGTATTAGAACAAACTTCACAAGGTTACGATGCAGAAAGTATAGTTGAAGCTGAACCTGCAATTAGACAATTGTTGAAGTTAGATTTTGAACCGAAAGTTGAAGTTACTATTCGGAAATCTTTCCGTCAAACTATTAACCAAACTATCAAAACTCAGTTGTTACCAATAGGAGAAAAACAAGCGGATAATATTTTACAACAATATCCCCATGCGCGTGCTTATTTAGAGAATACTTTGGAACAGGAAGCGGAAGAAAAGATTGCTAATAATCAGCGTTTGTTGAGTCAAGTTGTGGGGAAAATTGAGGAGTATAATACAGCGGTTGCGGGAATTAATGGTTGTTTACAAGCTATGCAGTTATATGAACATTTGCTGCCGATAATTGGGGAGGAAGAGGTATAATATTTTGGGTGAATGCAGGGTTTTTCTGTGTTCACCTGATTTTTGGGTTTCGCGCAAACTCTATTTACAAATAACTAAAAAGAAAGGTCAAAATACATGAAAATAGAATTAAATAGTCAATTAGAAAATGGAAATAATGATGATGTTTTAGATTTAGGTGATTCTTTTTTATGCAAGTTTGGAAAATTTAAAGAATCTTTAATTTCTGCTATTTCTTATAATGGGTTAAACTTTTCTGACAAAATAAATGAATCACTCAAAGGTAGGGGAATACAGGTAAAATGGCTTGGGGTAAAATGGTATGATGCAAACTGGACTGAAGATGTAAAATGTAAGATTCTTAAAATTAACTCAAAAGGTTGGCAAGATGCAAGATTTAGAATCAAAATTTCTGTAGAATTTGAGATTGATGAACCAGAAATTGAAGAAGAAAATACAGAAATTCAAGAACCAGAATCACCTCTTGATGATTTACGTCGTAAGATAAATGATGCTACATCATAAGTTAATTAGTCCACGAAGGTGGACTTTGTTTATGTAGACGCGATTTATAATCGCCGGATTTAGATACTCACGCAAAGGCGCAAAGACGCAAAGGAAGAAAGAAATGGAAGAGAAGTTTCAAATTATAGATTCTGAACAAGGTGATATTGTGATTGATTTTGATGGTTATATTTTAAAACTGAGTCAATTGAATTTAGCACTATCAAACTTAATCTTACAAAATGGTGGTTTATATCAATTAAATAATGAACTAGACTCTATAAATAGTCGTCGTTTACCTTCTATTAAAGATGATAGTAATTGGATGAATGATGGTGTTAATTGTCAGATTTTAAAACCTGGTAAAAATTGGCAATCAGGAAAATTTAGAATTAAAGTTTCTTTAGAATTTTGTCCTGACGAACCAGAAATTGAAGAAATCAAAGAACCAGAATCACCCCTTGATGATTTACGTCGTAAGATAAATGAAGCTACATCATAAATTAATTAGTCCACGAAGGTGGACTTTGTTTGTGTAGACGCGATTTATAATCGCCTTAATTGTCTGAATCAGGATATCCAGGATTTAAGGATTTACAAGATGATGATATTAATTTTCAGTATCAGAATTTTAGAATTATTTTTAATTTATGTTAAAATTAGTAATTCACGAGACATATATTAGTATAATTATAAAAATTCTGAAAAATAAAAACTTTATTCTCAAATAATCAAATCAATAAATCCAAAAATATCACCACAAAACTAAATCCTATCCTGTAAATCCTCAAATCCTGTAAATCCTGATTCAGACAATATAAATCTATGTCCAACAACATCAAAACCAGAATCGAAAACTTCAACAACGGACGCAACCCAGAATTATTAAAGTTAAAATATAAAAAACTTGCTACTGATCCATTTTCCTTTTTCCGGGGAACTTGTCATTTATTTTATGAAGACCTTCCTCCAGATTCACTCCTAAATTCAGCACCTCTAACTTGGATTTGTGGTGATTTACATCTAGAAAACTTTGGTAGTTATAAAGGGGAAAATCGGTTAGTTTATTTTGATATTAATGATTTTGATGAATCGGTTCTTGCACCTTGTACTTGGGATTTAGTTAGATTTGTTACGAGTATCATTGTTGCTTCTCATGCTGTTGGTATCAATGATGCAGAATCTCTACATTTAAGCGATATTTATTTAAAAACTTACACGGCAACTCTCGCTGAAGGAAAACCTAGAACTGTAGAAAAAGAAACTGCAAAAGGTTTAGTGAAAGATTTATTAGCAAGTTTGCAAAAACGAGAACGGGTTAAATTTTTAAATAAATACTCTAAGGAAAAAAATGGTAAGCGGTGGTTAGATATTGAGAAAAAACGTATTAAGAAAGCTACAGAATCAGAACAAGAAAATGTTAAAAAGTTAATTAGACATTGGCATCATTCTACAGACCAAAATGCCGATTTCTATGAAATCATAGATATTCAAAAACGCATAGCTGGTAATGGTAGTTTAGGTTTAGAACGCTATGTCATTTTAGTAGAAGGTCATGGTTCTCCTGACGGTAATTATTTACTAGATTTTAAAGAAATTCATCCCAGTTCTTTACAACCTTATTTAACAGTTTCTCAACCAAAATGGCACACTCATGCTGCAAGAGTTGTTAATATTCAACAACGTTTACAAGGAACTTCTCCAGCGTTATTAGAAGGAATAGATGATGGTGATAAATCTTATGTTTTACGGGAATTGCAACCAGAACAAGATACGGTAAGTTTACAAGCTTGGGATGGAAAGTTAGGACGTTTAGAAAAGTTAATGCAAACAATGGCTGAAGTAACAGCTTGGGATCAATTACGCAGTAGTGGAAGACAAGGTTCTGTAATTGCTGATGAATTAATTGATTTTAGTCAATCTTCTCAATGGCATAATTCTATTTTAGAATATGCACGTAATTACGCCGAAAAAGTTAACGAAGATTTTCAAGAATTTTGTGAATCAATATGAATAAAACCCCACGAATTCCCATACCTCCAGAAGTCAGAAGCTACGTTTTTCAAAGAGATAAATATCAATGTCAAAGCTGTGGTAAAATCTCTGGAGAAACTCAACTCAGCATTGATCATATTATCCCCTTGTCTCGTGGGGGAAAAAACGATATTAGTAACTTACAAACACTCTGCTTAACCTGCAACCAACACAAAACAGATAAAATTGACAAACGTTTTCGGCGCTATTTTGACACCTAGCCAAACTACACCATCTTACCTCTTACCTCTGTGTTCTCTGTGCCTCTGTGGTTAGATAAATGCCTTTAAACCATTCTGTCACCCCGTCAGCCAAAGTATTAGCCATCTTCTTCTGTTGTTGGGGATTAACTATCTCTTCAAATTCATTGGGATTACTCATAAAACCCAATTCTAATAATACTGAAGGTGCAATATGAGGACGAGTTAGGGCTAAATTATTCCAGAAGACACCATAGGAAGGTTTACCGAGTTTTTTGACAACGTAATTTTGTAAAAATATTGCAACGTTGTGTGATTGGGGATGATACCAAAACGTTCCAAATCCTTTGGTATTTTCGGCATCACCATTATCTGGTAAAGCATTATAATGGATTGAAAGAGCGATCGCAGGTTCTTCTTTATTAATAATTTCCTGACGTTCGACTAATGAAACATCACGATCATCTTCTCTAGTCATCACCACTTTAGCACCGCGTTTCACCAATTCATCCCGCAGTAATTTAGAAACTACCAAATTTACATCTTTTTCTGGATACCCAGTAGGACCAATTGCACCAGATTCTTTACCACCATGTCCTGGATCAAGTAAGATTTTGATACCAGATAGAGGTAGGCGTTTTCTGCTGTCAATATTTGGTGCATGACGCAAAGTCAATACCAGGGTTGTATTGTCGTATTTCAGCTTATAGCCCCATTGTTGGAACTTTTTGAGGTTAAAGGTGTATTTAACCTGTTGTGGAGTCACCTGTTGCCAATCTAGGCGAGAAATTAGAGGATCATCATCCAGACGAATAGTATCTGTTTGGGCAGTGGTATTGTAGAGAGTCAGGGTAAAGGAATTATTTCCCTGTTCGACACTCACAGGTACAGCCATTTGCAAGGGAAAACGGATCTCTGTTTCTCTAGCTAGTTGACGATATCCCACACTGCGAATTACTGTTTGTGGGGGAACTGCACCAGGGAGAATTTTGGTTTCTTTACTATTAATCCAAGCCCCATAGTCTAAACGTAACCAATCGCCTTCTGTACCTGTAGCTGTTGCTCTTGTTCCTTGAGGCAAAGGTGTCAGTCGAGAATAATCTGTACTTGGACCCGTGCGGGCTACACCTGAAGCGGCTATTACCTCAACAACTGGTAACTGTACAGGTGCAAGAATTTGAATTTTGCCTTTACCGGTTTCAGTTGTTGTCTGACCATTCAATGTCAAACTAAATTGAGGTTGTCCTAAATCCCCTGTATTGGTAATTGTTGTACAACCTTGGTATTTGGTAATATTGTAAATTGTAGCTTGATTGCGCCCAGTTAAAATGCTGGAATTAGCAGGTAATTCGGCTTTTAAAGGTTGCGGTGAAAGATTAACAGTTTGATTAGCTAATTTGACGGATACATTAGCTTGGGGAGGTGCGATCGCGCCAAAACAAATCAGTTCTCCTGGTAATCTAGTAATATCAGCCGCAGGTGTCAGAGAATCTTTAGCAAAGCCTAAACCTTGTGGTAATTCTGGTTGAGTAGAAATCCTGTTGACTTTAATCTCGCGTTCTTGATCTTGGTAACGTATCTTAAACACATTCTCCCCCAATTGCAAGGGAAAACTAGGAGAAAAATGTCCAGCTTGACTCCGTTTAACAGGTTTACCATTAATCAGGACTTGTCCAGTTGCTGGTGCTGTACCGATAAAAAATATTTTTTCTGTACTGGTTTTGTGGTTTGCTGGGGGATAAACCACTAAAAGTGATGATTGTGCTAAAGCAATGGACGGAGTACAAATAAAGCTAAATACTGCTAATCCTAAAAGTTTTTTCACGATAAAAATAACCAAAAAAGAATAAAAATACTAATAACGTAAGTTGCTAGTTAGGTAAACTGTCAGAATCAGGATGTCCAGGATTAAAGGATTAACAGGATGAAAACAGAAATTTACTCACCAA
>NZ_VILD01000002.1:631732-644123 GCF_009712085.1 Anabaena sp. UHCC 0253 | reverse complement strand
ATTACCAGGCTCAACCAGATAACTAGTAGTCTGTCAAGAAGTAATTGACGGGTAAATAATCTTCCTTCTTCCTTCTTCCTTCTTCCTTCGCGCTCTTTGCGTCCTTCGTGGTTCGTTTCTTCTTTATTCGTCAAAATGTATTTGACAGACTACTAGCAACTTGAGTTAATATACTATTTAACCATTTTAAACCACTCAGTCACCCCATCGGCCAATGTCTCGGCAATTTTTTGCTGTTGTTGAGGGTTGACTATCTCCTCAAACTCATTAGCATTTTTCATAAACCTAAACTCTAATAATACCGCAGGTGCAGCACTAGGACGAGTCAGGGCTAAGTTATTCCAAAATACACCAAAAGAGGGTTGAGGAAGTTTATTAACCAGGTAATTATGTAAAAATACCGTGGGGCTATGTGCTTGAGGATGATACCAAAAACTGACTAAACCCCTAGTATTGGCATTATTACTATTATCAGGTAAAAAGTTGTAATGAATAGAAAGAGCGATCGCAGGTTCTTCTTGATTAATTATCTCCTGACGTTGCACTAAAGAAACATCCTGATCATCATCCCTTGTCATTACCACTGTTGCACCACGCTTGGCCAATTCATCTCGCAGTAATTTAGAAACTAGCAAATTTACATCTTTTGCTAAATATCCCGTCGGTCTACTTGAACCAGATTCTTTACCGCCATGCCCTGGATCGAGTACAATTTTGATGCCAGATAAAGGTAGGCGTTTGCTCTGTTGAAGATGGGGTGGATGGCGTAAAGTTAAAACCAAAGTTGTATGATCATATCTCAGCTTATAGCCCCACTGTTGGAGCTTTTTGAGGTTAAAGGTGTATTTAACTTGTTGTGGAGTCACCTGTTGCCAATCTAGGTGAGAAATGAGGGGGTTATCATCTAGGCGAATTGTATCTGTTTGGGCAATGGTATTGTAGAGGGTGAGAGTCAAGGATTTATTTCCCTGTTCTACACTCACCGGCACAGCAGTTTGTAACGGGAAACGAATTTCCGTGGCTTTAGCTAGTTGCCGATAACCAACACTGCGAATTACTGTCTGTGGTGCAACTGCACCTGTTATAATTTTAGTTTCCTTGCTATTAACCCAAGCACCATAATCTAAGCGCAACCATTCACCTTCTTTTCCTGTGACTGTTGCCATAGTCCCTTTTGGCAATGGTGTGAGTCGTGAATAATCGTTACTAGGACCAGTGCGAGTAACGCATGATTCTGATGTAACTTCGACAACTGCTAACTGTGTCGGGGCGAGAATTTCGATTTTGCCTAAACCAGTTTGAGTTATGGTTTGATTATTAAGTTGTAAATTAAATCTGGGTTTCCCTAAATCAGCAGCATTTGCGACTGTTGTACAACCTTGGTATTTGGTAAGACTAGAGAGAATAGGCTGATTTAGCCCCGTTAAAACACTTGAATTGGGAGGTAATTCTGCCTGTGACGGTTGGGGTAAAAGGGCAACAGTTTGATTGGGCAGGTTAACCGAGACAGTCGCTTGAGGTGGTGCAACTGCACTAAAACAAATGGGTTCTCCTGGTAATCTGGCAATATCGGCAGCAGGAGTTAAGGAATTTTTGGCAAAGCCCAATCCTTGGGGTAACTCAGGTTGAGTTGATACCCTCATGATCTTAATCTCTCGTTCTGGATTTTGGTAGCGGACTTTAAATATATTTTCTCCTAACTGCCAGGGAAAACTAGGGGAAAAATGCCCAGTTTTGCTGCGGTTAACTAGCTTACCATTAATTACAACTTGTCCTTTGGGTAAGGCTGTACCGATAAAAAATATTTTTTCTGTGCTGGTTTGATGATTTGTGGGGGGAAAAACTACTAAAAGTGATTCTTGTGCTAATGCAACTGAGGAGGTAAATAAAAAGTTAAATACTACTAACCCTAAGAGTTTTTTCACGGCAAAATACAGAAGATTTCAGCATAGGGACTGTGGCACAATGGCCACGATGGCATAAAACATGAATGATGTGGAAGTGGCAGTACATTGGCCTCAAACAAGAGAATTCAGCAATTGGGTAAGATTCATCTTGCATACAAGCCTCCAAAATCGTCTACACATATTCTCCTTCACGAGACGCAATCTATATTTAGAAGTTGCTAAAAATTGAAAATACTATGACTAAGTTTATCTTTGTAACTGGGGGCGTTGTTTCCAGTATTGGTAAAGGCATTGTAGCAGCAAGCCTGGGACGTTTACTGAAATCACGGGATTATTCGGTTTCGATTCTCAAACTCGATCCTTATATTAACGTTGATCCAGGCACAATGAGTCCCTTTCAACATGGGGAAGTTTTTGTTACCCAAGATGGTGCAGAAACGGATTTGGATTTGGGACATTATGAACGTTTTACTGATACTTCAATGTCTCGGCTCAACAGTGTTACTACTGGCTTGATTTATCAGTCAGTTATTAATAAAGAACGTCGGGGAGACTATAACGGCGGAACTGTTCAGGTAATTCCCCACATTACCAATGAAATTAAAGACAGAATTCTCAGAGTTGCCAAAGAAACTAATCCTTCCGCCGTTATTACGGAAATTGGTGGTACGGTGGGTGATATTGAATCACTACCCTTTTTAGAAGCAATTCGCCAACTGCGGAAGGAAGTAGGACGAAGCAATGTTTTATATATGCACGTCACGCTTTTGCCTTGGATTGCTGCGGCGGGAGAAATGAAAACTAAGCCGACTCAGCATTCTGTCAAGGAACTAAGATCAATTGGCATTCAACCAGATATTCTAGTATGTCGGAGCGATCGCCCGATTCCTGTCGGCTTAAAACAAAAGTTATCAGAATTTTGTGACGTCGCGGTAGAATGCGTTATTGCTTGCCAAGATGCTAGTAGTATCTATGAAGTACCAGTAATTTTAGAACGGGAAGGATTAGCCCACCAAACCCTCAACTTGCTGCAAATGGAACAACGCCAACCCAATTTGACGCAGTGGGAAACTATGGTAGAACGGATGTATAGTCCCAAATACAGCATAGAAATTGCCATTGTTGGTAAATATGTGCGGTTAAGTGATGCCTATCTTTCCGTAGTTGAATCTTTACGTCATGCGGCTATTGCCACTCATGGCGATTTGCGGTTACGGTGGGTAAATTCGGAAGCTTTGGAAAATGAACCACCGGAAAACTATCTGTCAGGTGTTGATGGTATCATTGTTCCTGGTGGTTTTGGTAGTCGGGGCATAGATGGGAAAATTGCGGCAATTAAATATGCACGCGATCGCCAAATTCCTTTTTAGGTTTATGCTTAGGAATGCAGTGTTCTGTGATTGAATGGGCGAGAAATGTCGAAGGCTTATCTAAAGCAAATAGTGCCGAATTTGACCCATACACTGAGCATCCAGTTATTAACCTTCTCCCTGAACAACAGGATGTAGTAGATTTAGGCGGAACAATGCGCTTGGGACTTTATCCTTGTCGGATACTTCCTAATACCCTTGCTTTCCAACTTTATCAAGAAGAAGTCATTTATGAACGCCACCGTCACCGTTACGAGTTTAACAATGTCTATCGAAATCAGTTGGTAGATTCTGGTTATCTAGTGAGTGGGACATCTCCAGATGGTAGACTAGTGGAAATTGTAGAATATTCCAAACATCCTTTCTTTATCGCTTGTCAATTCCACCCGGAATTTCAATCTCGCCCTAATGCACCTCATCCCTTATTTAAAGGATTTGTGACTGCTGCTATATCTCAGGCTCATTCTACCACTACTACACCCAAGCCAGTGGAAGTTGTCGTAGGGGCGAAGCATTCAGAAAATAGCTTTGGATAAAAATTGATAATTGGTAGCCCGAATGCTTCACCCGTCAAGTTGTTAGTTGTCCCTCGGAAAACTCTGAACAAAAACACACAATTGCCATGATTCTGGGTAAAATTACTTTAGGATAGGCAAAAATGTGTAGTCAATTCTGAGGGAACTTTGTGGCACACTGGGTTAAAATTCAGTACCAAAGGAAAGAGTATGTAATTAATTTGGACTTTGTGAATACTTTTTGTTATGAAAAGAATGGCAGAGTCACCTTTTGGTTGCCTAACAGTAACATACCTATAATCATCAGTCCCCAAAATAATTGGGAAGATTATCAAAAAATAGTTACCTATTTAGAATCTATCCAGAACTTAGAATTAGATAATTCTTACTGGGTGACAATAACTTATGAAAAAAATAAATATGTAATTAACCTCACCTGTATTAGTTCTTTTTGTTATGAACCCAACAACAGATTAACCTTTTGGCTACCTCATCTTACCACGCCAATGGTAATTAACCCCGTCAGCAATCCAGATGCCCACGAAAAGATTTTACACTACCTTCAGCAAAAAACTGGATATAGCTTTTTATAGGAAGAAGGTGACAGGTGATAGGTGACAGGTGACAGTAAGAAAGAAGAAGGAAGAAGGAAGAATTATCTAGAATTTGAAAAAGTTCTAGCGGATATAATATAACATCAGGTATGTTTCGTTAACATGAATACAATAGCTATTTTGCTTAGACGGAATCAAGTGAAAAAAGGAGAAGCAGATTCTTGACTCCTTCTTACTGTAACCTGTAACCTGTAACCTGTTACCTTCTTTCTATTCCCAATGCTAACTTAGCAGCACCTACCATTCCCGCTGTATTTCCTAATTCTGCTGGGAGAATTTGCAAACCTGTGCGGGAAGTTGGTAAAACTCGTTTTTCGATTTCTGCTTTTAGTGACGGTAGGAAAAACTCAAAACTTGCACTTACACCACCACCAATAATAATCGCTTGGGGTGTCAGCACATAAAGTAAACTTGTTAACCCAATTCCCAAGTCTTTACCATATTCTTGCCAAAAAGTCAAGGCTTCTGCATCTCCTGTTTGGGCAAGTGCGCCTAATTCTGCGGGTTCTTTGCCTGTGCGGCGACGAATGGCGGAAATTGAAGTATACTGTTCTAAAGATCCTTGATTGCCACTATTACACATTGGTCCATCAGGATTTAAGGTAATTAAACCTAATTCTGCTGCTGCACCTTGATGTCCTACAAACAATTTACCATCAAGAATAATTGCACCACCAACTCCCGTTCCCAAAGTCAGTAAAATTAAATTGGGGAAATTTCGGCCAGCACCTAACCAAGCTTCTCCTAAACCAGCACAATTAGCATCATTAGCTAAAATTGTCGGTTTACCAGTTTTAGCTTCTAACCAATCTGCTAAAGGGATATCATGCCATCCTACTAGATTAATGGCAACTCTAGCAATGCGTCCTTGAGCATCAGCAGGTCCAGGAGTACCTAAACCAATAGCGACAGTTTCATTATTTGGGTCAATTTGTAATATTGCATCTATTATTGTTGATAATACAGCCTCTGGTGTTGCAGGTTGGGGAGTATCTACAGACAAAGATTGCAAACAATTTCCCTCTGCTGTAAACCTTCCCAACTTAATTGCAGTTCCCCCTAAATCAATACCGATTACTTGCTGCATAATATATGAAATAAGAACTACATAAATATAGTGATTTTAGCTAGTTTACCAAATAATGTTTATTTTTATTTAAATTGTTATTAGCTATTAATCTGGGATTTTTACCTTTACGAATTTCCGAAATAATATCTGTATCAATTAAAGATTTATATTTCACGTTTGAATTGCTATTTCTTAAGCTCTACTGTGCAACATTTCTTCAATCATTTTATCAACTAATTCAGCATCATTTGACCATTTACCAATAAATGAATCGTTGAGAATTTCCGGTTGAGTCAATTGTTCAACTAATGCTTTAATTAAGTCTGATAGTTGACAATGATGAGTTTGTGTTAGTTGTTGAATTTTGTCATAAGTTTCTTGATCTAGTTCTAATTCTATTTTTGTCATAACGAATTACCATCGAAGCCTACAGGTATCATGATTTTAATATATTTATGAAGCCCTGGCGACTAGAAGTCGCGGCTACACAGACAAAACCCACCTTCGTGGGTTTCAAACATCCTCTAAGACTTATTAATTACTCGTACATTCGCAACTGGATATGAACTTTTGTGTACTTGTTGCCAATCTGTAATCGGTGCGCCTTTCAAAATACCAGATAAAGCTACAGAAAGCATTAACCCACCTGTAGCAGCCGCAATTAAAGTAATATTATCGTTCACACAACTCTCTCAATTAATAATTACATTTTTGTTAGTTGACCAATGACCAATCACCAATGACCAATCACCAATGACTATTGCCTATTTTCTCTTCTCAAACGAGGATTGACAAACTCATTCAACCCCTCACCAAGTAGTGATAACCCTACAACTAAGGTTGTCATTGCTAAACCGGGAAAGAGAGTAGTCCACCAAATGCCTGTAGGTAGTGCTTCTAGAGCTTGTTTTAAATCATATCCCCATTCAGGTACTTCTTCAGGTAATCCTAACCCTAAAAATCCTAAACCGCCTAAAACTAATATGGCATCTGCGGCGTTGAGAGTAAAGAGGACGGGGACACTTTGAATCACGTTGAAAAATAAATACCTTGATAAGACTACCCAAGTAGAAGCGCCCATTGCTTGTGCAGCTTCGATGTATACCTCAGTTTTAACGCTGACAGTGTGGTTACGGACTACGCGATAATATTGGGGAATATAGGCTATACTAATGGCGATCGCAGCATTGAAGATTCCTCTCCCCACTACAAATGCCAATGTTACTGACAGTAGTAATCCTGGCAACGTATAAATGCTATCCATGAGAAATAGCAAGATTTTATCTAATTTTCCCCCTAAATAACCGCTTACCATTCCCAACGGCACACCGATGATCATACTCAGTGAAGTGGCTAAAATTACTACTTGCAACGCCGCTTGTACACCAAACATTGTCCGAGAAAAGACATCATAACCTAAACGACTGGTTCCAAACCAATGTTTAGCCGAAGGTGGTTCATGGATAGGATTTGAGAGAAATTCTTTAGGATTTTGTAACCACCCCCAAGATTGGAAAACAGGCGCAAAAAAGGCTAAGAAGATGAAAAATAAAGTCATACATAACCCAATCAGCATTAATCGCTGGGAAAGGGTCGGATTTTTCGTAAATTTAAACAAATTTGGTAATCGCTTTTTTGTAATCGTCATTGGGAAATTCAGAACTGGGGATATAAACATGAGGCTTTACCTCAAATAAAGTATAGTAGACGCAGCGCCTCCTGTAGTGCATTCCCTCACAGAGCCAGGAAACAAGAGAAAACTCTTACCTCTGCGTTTCTGCGTGAAGCGAAAATCATAAATTACTTGCAATTTCGACAAAATGAATTTTACCAACAGCAAGCGATCGCTCTCATGGAATAATAGTTTGAAAGCATAAAAGCTCGTAGTGAGGACTTTAGTCCTCTAGTGATATAAATCTCAACTATTGGGGCATACTGTTCTTGGGGTAAGTATCTAGCCTTGAGCCAAAAGAGATAGAGACGTTTCCGCAAATATCTCTACATAACTAATAAATATCAGCAAGTATCATCATTAACTAACTATTAAGAGGTATTACCATGACAAATTCAACATCTGATTTATGGGATAAAATCCGCAAGCAATTTGATAGCGCACCTTATCCAAATCATCCTCTGGATAAATCACCTCAAGATGATGTTAATGCTCTATATATTCACAACATAACTACCTCCTACTATTTGAGAAATCAGAAAGTAATAGACAGCAAAGACAAAGTAATTTTAGATGCTGGATGTGGTACTGGTTATAAATCTTTGATATTAGCAGAAGCTAATCCAGGTGCAAAAATTGTGGGTATTGATATCTCAGAAGAATCAATTAAATTTGCACGGCAGCGTTTAGAATATAATGGTTTTGATAATGCTGAATTTCATGTATTGTCAATTTATGATTTACAACAGCTAAATTATCAATTTGATTATATTAACTGTGATGAAGTTCTTTATCTTTTTCCTGATATAGATGTGGCTCTTAAAACCATGAAATCCGTTTTAAAGCCAGAGGGAATCATTCGCACTAACCTACATAGTTCTAGGCAAAGAGTCTCTTATTTTCGCGCTCAAGAACTATTCAAAACAATGGGTTTAATGGAAGGAAACCCAGAAGAGTTAGAAATGAATATAGTTGTAGATACTATGAGAGCGTTAAAGGATAATGTCAATCTCAAATCTAAAACCTGGAATTCTAATTATGAAGGAGAACATGGAAAAGAGGCTATTTTGATGAATTTTTTATTTCAAGGGGATAAAGGTTATACTATTCTTGATATATTTTCAGCTTTAAGAACTGCTGATTTAGAGTTTATCAAGATGAAAAATTGGCGGCAATGGGACTTGATGAACTTATTCAAAGAACCAGATAATTTACCAGCTTTTCTGGCAATGGGTTTATTAGAAATATCTCCAGAAGATAGTTTACACTTTTTTGAACTACTCCACCCTGTTTATAGATTACTAGATTTTTGGTGTGGACATCCTGATGCAGCACATTCTTTTGTACCCATTACCGAATGGACTGATTCTGAATGGGAAAATGCCACAGTACATTTACATCCACAATACAAAAACCCCAATTTCAAGAATCATATAACTACTTGTATAAGTCAAGGTAAAATCTTTACTGCCTATCAAGATTTAGCTTTAACTCAAGACTTTGTTCATGTAGATAGTTCAATGGCTCTGTGTTTACTTCCCTTATTTGATAAATCTCTAAAAATGATGGATTTAGTCGAATACTGGCAACAGTATAGACCTTTTGATCCTCTAACAGGACAACCTATGGAAAAATTTCAGGTTTTTGAGCTATTACAAAAGCTACTCTTGGCTATCAAGGATTTTGATTTCATTATGGTAGAAACTCAACCTTGATTCTAGTTTATAGTAAAGGATTTATTCAGTTTGAAACGGGAAAATTCCTCATTTATGATGCTAAACAAAATACTTGTATCAGCACATAATGAGATTAAATAGCTGCTTTTTACTGAATTAATTGGTTACAAAATATTAAATTTTGGATCAATTAATTCACGTAAGTGCTATTTAATATGTAAGTAATATAAAAGGTAATTATGCTACATTTTTTTTGGTCTGGTTATAATCTTATAGAAGGTTGTTATGAAAGATACGAATATTCTAATTTAGAAATAGCCAAATGGGCTGAATATTATTTAAGTCAAAAAACAAATTTTCACCAAGCTAATTGGTTAGATGGTAAAGTCACTAATCATCCTGAAGATATTTTAATTGGTCATCCTACTTGGGATAATAGAGGTCAATCTTTTAACATTAGTGAAATACCTAAGTTACTGAGAAATTGGGTGACAGATAATGCTTTAAATACCCATAAAAAATGTCACCCTAATACCTATATTTTAATGCCCTGGGTTCCTAACTTTCCTCCAGAATGGACAAAATGTATGCCCTTTTATCAACAGCAATTAAGGGCTGCTAACAAAATTTTTGCTCTTTGTGGAGAAATTTGGATTGAAAGAACTTTTGCTAAACAAGATGCTTCAATTCAGTATGAAGTAAAAGATAAATTAATTCATTGTAATATGGGAGTTGCTAGTCAGAATTTTCCCATTAAAAAGGAAAAATTTAATGTCATTGGTGAACGTCAATTACTGCATATTAGTAATTTGGGATCTTATAAAGGTTTTGATCTGACCTGTATGAGTCTGATAGGTTCGGATACTCTCCTCCATGTGGCGAGTCCTTCTATACAAAGTGATTTAGGTTTAATCGAAGCCAATGTAAATGGAAAAGACTGTGTATTTAATTTTATTGGCAAAATTGATAATAATGATCCTGAATTTAATCACTGGGTAGTGGAAAATTGTGATTTTTATATCCATACAGCAACTATGGACGCTCAAGCTACTACAACTTTAGAAAATGCTGCTAGAGGTTTAATTCCTTTAGTAACACCTGAAAGTGGTTTTGCTTGTCCTGAAGCGATTTATTTAACGGCTGATCCTGATGAAAATCGTAAGATTATTGAATGGGCATTAAATTTGCCAGATGCAGAATTAATGAAACGCAGTCAATTAATCCGAGAATACGTTGAAAGGGAGCATAACTGGCAGAACATTTATGATAAAATTTGGCAGGAAATATTAATAGATATGGAAAAACGCATTCAGCATTAAACCAACATTAATTCTAGCTATAAAATAACTACAAAAAACAATGGAAAGACCAAAATCATCTGATCAAATTAAACATCAAATTAAAGCCGATCAACGATTGTATATCAATCATCAAGAACTTCTAGAAATAGAAAGACAGGTACGATTACAACGACATATTGAAAGATATGCACTTTTACGGCAGTTTGGTCAAGGTGTAGTCTGTGATGCTGCTTGTGGCTGTGGATATGGTAGTTTTTTACTATCAACTAATCCTGATGTTGATTTTGTCATAGGATTAGATGCAGATGAGCCAACTATTGATTATGCAAGACAAGAATACTCCAGCGAAAAAACAGAATTTCATACAGCTAATTTAGATACTTGGGTATCTGATCGCCAGATTGATATGTTATTTTCAGTAGAGACAATAGAACATATCAAAGATACATCCGTTTTACCAAACTTTGTGGAACGTAATGGTATTAATCATGTAATTTTAACCTATCCATCCAAAAAAACTTCTCATTACAATCAGTTTCATTTTCACGATTTTAAGTTGCAAGATATTCTTGATTTATTTAGTAACTTTATTTGTTATAAACATTTTAATTGGGAATATGAATTTGATGTAGTTTTCTTGGTTAGGAAACCTAGATAAATCAGAGTAATCTGAACTTGATCAAGATGACCTTCCTCTTTCAGGGTTTCCACAATAATAGACATAAAATTTTTCAGTGAGATTACTTATTGATAAGTAGGTAAGCGAAATTGATTATATAAAACATTTGGATTTGATGTAGGGGTAGCGCCCCCGTGCCTACCCATAAGTTTAGGGCAACCACAGGGGGTTTGCCCCTACGTATTAGCTGTAAACAAGGTTCAGATCCTCAACTTCTTGAAGAAGTCAGGGATCTTGTTATTAACATCTTATTTACAATCGCTATAGCAAAATTAAACAGAAAACAAAATTAGTTTTTTCTATGCAGCGCGAAGATAGATCCTCTAAAACTATGTTTAGATAAAGCTTTTGGCTTATTAAATACATAGTAAAAAAAATTTTTGCTGGAGGTGATATGAAATTGATCAGAAGTGGGTAAGTTATTTGCATAGAGAAACAAACAACACCCCACCTCCGGGAAAACTACTATGAAAACTGAACTGAAAGCTAAATTCATCCAACACATCCTCGGCAAAAAGAAAGAAAATGAAGGTTTCACTCTTATTGAATTATTAGTTGTAATCATCATCATCGGTATTCTCTCAGCTATCGCTCTACCTTCCTTCCTTAACCAAGCAGCAAAAGCTAAACAGTCTGAAGCTAAAACCTACATTGGTTCAGTCAACAGAGCGCAACAGTCTTACCGGATTGAAAATACCCAATTTGCTACTGACATAGCTAAACTAGAGATTGGTATTCCTACATCCACTCCTAGTTACGAGTATGAAGTTACTGTGGGGGGTGTAAGCACTGCTGAATTCGAGGCAAAAGCTTTAGATGCTAAATCCCTCAAAAGCTTTTCTGGTGGTGTTGTAATTCTTGACAGTGGACAAACTTCTGCCGTTGCTTGTCAAACCACTGGAGTTAGTGATGCTCCTCCTGGTCTGACCCTTACAGGTGGTGCGGATGCTTCATGTGCAGACGGAGAAATAATGAAATAACGCTTAATAATTTGTAATTGAAAGTGCTAGATGAATTGAAGTCAATCTAGCATTTTTTTGATATGGTTTTTGCACATAATTCATAATTTAGGGATCAACAAAATGTTGATCCCTAAATTTATTTTTTAGATGATTGCCAATTTTCAATCAAGTTTAATCTCACCTGGTCATAAATTTTACAACAGTTAAGGATTTCCAATTATGAACTCTCAGTTAGATAATCAAACTACTTCAACAATCCCAATTTTATTAAGTATTCAAAAATATGAAGAAAATATTGCTGAAAATCCCACAGAATTTACTAATTATTGGTATTTAGGATTAGCCTTATTATTAGAGGGAAGAGAAGAAGAAGCCCAAATTACATGGATGACACCATTTCTGGAATTTGCAGAGCAAGAATCTGAACAATGTTTGCAACAATTGACAACAATTTTATTAAACGCTGCTCAACAGCAAGAAACAAGTTCTGAATATAAACTAGCTTGGGTAATTCGTCAACATCTTAGAGAATTTATCCCTGATGATATTAATAATATTTTAAAAGTAATTGAGCTAGATATTGAATTAAAAATTGAAGATTTAGAAACTAATATTAATGAATTAAT
>NZ_VILD01000002.1:630009-631707 GCF_009712085.1 Anabaena sp. UHCC 0253 | reverse complement strand
AACTTTATTAGTGCAACTGATTGAAAAATTAGGGCTGAATCTTCCTGATCCAGTTAATCCTCCTATCTTTATAGATAACTTAATAGAAGCATTCATGCCTTATTTATTAGCATCTGAAACTGTTTTTGAATTATTAAAAAACAAATTATATGCCTATTATGAATTTTCCTACTATCATATATCAATTTATTTTGCAAAAATTGCGTTAAAATTACAACCTAATAATCCAGATTGTATGAGAATAATTATTTTTGCTATACAAAAAATAGGTAAAAATTATCAAGAATCTATTGATTGGATAAATAAATATTTGGCAGTTTCTGAAGAAGTGATTGATCAAATATTGGGTAATCATTTTTTATTACTAGCATTATTAAGTTCTTGTGGTAATTGGGAACAATCAGTTCAAGCCTACGAAAAATATAAATTACATTTATCTAGTTTGTTAAATACTAAAACAGAAAGTGAAAGTGTATATCAAATTATTCCAGTAGGTGCATTTTTGCTATACATGGAAGATAAACCCAGGGAAAATCGCCTAATTCGTAATAGATTAGCTACTTTATGTCAACAAATGCTATGGAAAAAGTTTCCTGAGAATGTTCAGACTTATCAACAACGTTTTCAGTCATCTCGTCCTAGTTTGAGTGAGCGTCCTCTGAGAATAGGATATTTATCAGAATGTTTTCGTACTCATTCTGTTGGTTTCTTGGCTTGGTGGTTATTAAAATATCATAATCGCCAACAATTTGAAATTCATTTATATTCTTTAAGCCATTTTTCTCAGGATTTACAACAACAAGCTTATGCTAAAGAATTTGGTGATTATTTTCATCAGGAATCTCGCACAATGCTAGAAATAGCAGATCAAATTAATCAAGATGAAATAGATATATTAGTTGATTTAGATAGTATCACTTCTTACAAAGATTGCGCTATTTTATCTATGAAACCTGCACCAATTCAAGTTAGTTGGCTAGGATATGATGCTACAGGTTGTCCGACTGTGGATTATTTTATTGCTGATAATTATGTATTACCAGAATCAGCACAGGATTATTATAGTGAAAAGATTTGGCGACTGCCAGAAAATTATATTGGCATTGATGGTTTTACTGTGGGAACACCAACTATTAGTAGAGAATCTTTAGATATTGATGAAGATGGAATTGTTTATTTTAGTTCCCAAACCGGATTCAAACGTAATCCTGATAATATTCGCTTACAAATGCAAATTATTAACCAAGTTCCTAATAGTTATTTTCTACTGAAAAGCCATCTGACAAATCATCAGGATTTAGAAAATTTTATCAATCCAATTGCACAAGAAGAAGGTGTTGATTTAAAACAGTTAAGGTTTTTACCTTCTACATCCACAGGTACAGAACATCGTGCTAATATAGCGATCGCGGATATTGTGTTAGATACCTATCCCTACAACGGTGCAACCACAACCCTAGAAACATTATGGATGTGTATTCCCATAGTTACGAGGGTAGGAGAACAATTTGCAGCCCGTAATAGCTATACAATGATGATGAATGTGGGAGTAACTGAAGGTTTAGCTTGGAGTGATGAAGAGTATGTAGAATGGGGTGTAAAGTTGGGTAAAGATGAAAAATTAAGACAAGAAATAGTGTGGAAACTGAAAAAGGTCACGACAAACATCTCCCCTCTGGAATGGTAAGAAGTTTGCGC
>NZ_VILD01000002.1:627390-629984 GCF_009712085.1 Anabaena sp. UHCC 0253 | reverse complement strand
CAACGGTGCAACCACAACCCTAGAAACATTATGGATGTGTATTCCCATAGTTACGAGGGTAGGAGAACAATTTGCAGCCCGTAATAGCTATACAATGATGATGAATGTGGGAGTAACTGAAGGTTTAGCTTGGAGTGATGAAGAGTATGTAGAATGGGGTGTAAAGTTGGGTAAAGATGAAAAATTAAGACAAGAAATAGTGTGGAAACTGAAAAAGTCACGACAAACATCTCCCCTCTGGAATGGTAAGAAGTTTGCGCGGGAAATGGAAAATGCTTATCAGCAAATGTGGCAAATATATATTGATAATAAATAGGTACATAGTCAGGACTAAAATTTTTATCAAATACAGGAAAAATTAAATTTTACCAAAATTTTCAGGGTTTCAATTATGACCATTCAGTTAGACAATCAAATTTCTGTACCACAAACTTTATTAAACATTCAAGAATATGAACAAAATATTATAAAAAATCCCAAAGAAATTACCAATTATTGGTATTTAGGATTAGCCTTATTATTAGAGGGAAAAGAAGAAGAAGCCCAGATTACATGGATGAGCGCATTTTTGGAATTTGGAGAAAAAGAATCAGAAACCTGGGTACCACAATTAACAGAAATTTTGTTAAATGAGGCTCAACAACAAGAAGCAAATTCTAACTATCAAACCGCTTGGGCAATTCGTCAACATATTAGAGAATTTACGCCTCATGATATTACTAATATTTTAAAAACAATTGAGTTAGAAATTGATTTAAATCATTTAGATATAGAAACAAACATTAATTATTTAATTGAAGTTATATCTCAACTTACAGAAACCCCTGTTTGTGATGAAAATTTATTAGTTTTAGTGATTGACAAGTTATTTCATATTAATCCAGTCAATCCCCTTCCTTTCATTAACCAAATTTTTGAAATATTTATACCTTGTTTATCTACTTCACAAACAATTATTAAATTGTTGCTCAGAAAAGCAGAATTTTATTATGATTCTTCTGAATATTATATTTCAAGTTATTTTGGAAAACTGGCTTTTAGATTAGATTCACATAGTTCAGATTGCATTAGAAGAATTATTACTCCTCTACAACAAATAGGAGTAAGTTGTTTTCAAGAATGTATTGATTGGTCTGAAAAATATCTAAAAATCTCTCAAGAATCAACTGATAAAGTCATTGCCAGCCATTATTTATTAGAAGCGTCATTAGCTGTTTGTGGTAGTTGGGAAAAGACAATTTATGCCTATGAAATACATAAACAATATTTGTGTAATGTTGCAACCAGTAAAATTCAAACTGAAAGTTTAATTCAAATTTTACCTGCGGGTAATTTTTTATTATATCTCGAAGATAATCCAAAGGAAAATAGATTAATTCGTAATGGGTTAGCAGATGTATGTCAACAATTGGTAAGGAAAAGGTTTTCCGAAAATGTCAATATTTATCAACAACGTTTTAACTTACCTCGTCCCACTTTGAGTGAGCGTCCTTTAAGAATAGGATATTTATCAGAATGTTTTCTTTCCCATTCTGTGGGTTTTTTAGCTTGGTGGTTATTAAAATATCATAATCGCCAGGAATTTGATATTTATTTATATTCTTTGCGGGAAAATAAATATGATCCTAAACAAGAAGATTATAAAAGAGAATTTGGCGATCGCTTTCATCAAGAATCTCTCTCAATGGTGACAATAGCAGATAAAATTAACGAAGATGAAATAGATATTTTAGTTGATTTAGACAGTATCACCTCCTATAGCAGTTGTGCTATTTTAGCCTTAAAACCTGCACCCATACAAGTTAGTTGGTTAGGTTTTGATGCCACTGGTTTCTCCACAGTTGACTATTTTATTGCTGATAATTATGTATTACCAGAATCAGCACAGGATTATTATAGTGAAAAGATTTGGCGACTGCCAGAAAATTATATTAGCATTGATGGTTTTACTGTGGGAATACCAACTATTAGCAGAGAATCTTTAGATATTCCTGAAGATGGGATTATTTATTTTAGTTCCCAAACTGGATTCAAACGTAATCCTGATAATATTCGCTTACAAATGCAAATTATTAAACAAGTTCCTAATAGTTATTTTCTCCTCAAAAGTTTTCGATCTAACAACAAAGATTTAGAAAATTTTATCAACCCCATTGCGGAAGCGGAAAGAATTGATTTATCACGCTTAAGGTATATTCCTAATGCACCCACAGGTGAAGAACATCGCGCTAATTTAGCCATTGCCGATGTAGTCTTAGATACCTATCCCTACAACGGTGCAACCACAACCCTAGAAACATTATGGATGGGTATTCCCATAGTTACGAGGGTAGGAGAACAATTTGCAGCCCGTAATAGCTATACCATGATGATGAATGTGGGAGTAACGGAAGGTTTAGCTTGGACTGATGAAGAGTATGTAGAATGGGGTGTAAAGTTGGGTAAAGATGAAAAATTAAGACAAGAAATAGTGTGGAAACTGAAAAAGTCACGACAAACATCTCCCCTCTGGAATGGTAAGAAGTTTGCGCGGGAAATGGAAAATGCTTATCAGCAAATGTGGCAAAAGTACATTGATAGTAAATAAGCTCGTA
>NZ_VILD01000002.1:623851-627151 GCF_009712085.1 Anabaena sp. UHCC 0253 | reverse complement strand
GCACTAAAGTGCTTACTACGAACTAATTCCTATGGAATGGGAAGAAATTTGCGCGGGAAATGGAGAATGCTTATTTACAGATGATGGCAAAAGTACATTGATAGTAAATAAGTACGTAGTTAGGACTTTAGTCCTCAATTAAAATCATTGAAATTTTAGCACTAAAGTGCTTACTACGAACTAATTATCCCAATCTTTACCATAATCTCTAACGGGATATTCAACCCAAGAATCACGTAACCATTGCCGTCCGTTCGTTTCTAAATACCAGTGAACACTACTCTCAACCCAATCATAAGGTGATTTTACTAAACCGTGTTTTACAGGGTTGTAATGAATATAGTTAAGATTTGTATAGTAATGTCTTTGGGAGCGAATAGCTCTATCTGCCCAACGATACCATATTTTTCGCCCAGTTACATTGTCTTCTTGATTCCATTGACGAGAAAGCACACCATGTATTTTGCGAAATAACTCACTCAAAACATCAAATTCTCTTATTTGCACTAGTAAATGATAATGATTAGGCAAAATTACCCAGGCACAAATCCTGATGTTTGTGGTCAGTTCTTCAGCACTACCCTCATCACCAAACTTATCAAATATCATCTTTAGCATCTGCTGACGACGACACTCCAAACTCATATAAAATTGATGTTCATAGCAAGCTGCTGTTAATAAATAATATTCTCTATCTTTAACTGGATGTGGTGGTGAATGAGGTGGATAACCCTGACTTAAACGATACTGCAATAGTTCGGCTTTTTGTTCATCTGTAAGTTTTCGATATTCGTACATAGATTTTAATTAGATTAAAATATTAGGGCTAAAGCCTCTACTACGGACTAATTTAATCAAATCATTATTTAGCGATCGCAATCTTTGGAAATTGTCTGGTTTGTAGTCAGGACTTTAGTCCTCTCTGTACTGAAAGCCCTTACTAAGAAATCATGTAGTTTATTCCTTATTTGGCGATCGCATTCTTGAGAGATTGTCTAGTTTGTGTTTGAAAAAATACTTAATGTAAATTGAAATGAGGACTAAAGTCCTCACTACGAGCATGAGTTAGAGATTAAACATTGAGATTTTCTCTGGTGGTACAGCAATGAAATTTAGCTGGTGAGAATCTTGGGAAAAATTAACAGGGATGAATTTCTGCATGAAAGGCTGATAGTAAAATAACTGATATCCTATACTCTGTAAATACTCTGCTACCTCAATATTACTACCTTGGCTACCTGCTATATTTTCATAGAGAATCACTGGTGTAAACTGATTTATTAACTGCTGACTACCAGCTAAAACAGCCATTTCATGCCCTTCAGCATCCATTTTCAGAAAATCAACCTGTTGAATATTTTCTTGCTCAATTAGACTATCTAAAGTAAAACAGGGAACTTCTTCAAAAGAGCCAGAAGGCATATCTGCTGCTGCTTCACCTGAAATAATTTCGTTTAGTTCATTAGCAGAGTGCAGTAATAATTTAACAGTGCTATTCTTATCACTAGCCGCACCTGCACAAACTTTCACCCAGGGTAATTCATTAATTTTACAGGTTTCTTGCAAACAACGGACACAACCAGAAAAGGGTTCAATAGCTAAAACTCGTCCTGTCTTTCCTACTTTTAATGCAGCACTAAAAGTATAAACACCCACATTAGCACCAACATCAATAACCGTCATTCCTGGTTTGATGTAATTGCGCCAAAATTCCATTTCTTTCTCAAACCAATCTTGCTCAGTTAGTAATACGCTGGTAACAATACTCCGTAAACTTGGCTCAACTGCTATGGTAAAATCACTTTCAAAAGGCAGATATGTAAATAAGTTATCTGCTGATAATTGCGTCCATTTCCAATCAGGAGATAACTGATCTTGCTGATAAAATTGACTAGAAAATTCTCGCCATTGATTAGCAATTTCTAGCTGCTGTAAATCTCGATAAGCTAAGTATAGAGACTGCAAAATCGGTGCGTAACTTGGTTCTAAATGTCTAGCTTGGTGTAAATATAAAATACCTTCCGCTTGTCCACCCATTAAATTAGCTATGCCTATCTTTAAATGCAGATTAACTGAATTTGGTAAAATTTGATTAGCTAAATATAAAAGTCTCTGACTTCCCGAAGTGTAAAAAGCAATTTGTGAGCAAGATATAATATCACTTAATACAAATAATGCTTGTTGATAACTATTTTCAGACAGTAATATTTTCTCTAGACATTTTTGATCATGAGCAGCAAGTCTTTTATTTTTTGTAAATAAATAGATTAAATAAGGATTATGATTCTCTGATCTAGTGTAAGCATATTGTAAGGAGTTAATAAATGTACCAAATGCTATTTCTAAAGCTTTTGATCTTTCTCCCAACCAACTATTAACTAAAGCTAAATGGGCTGCACAAATTGGATGTCTATCTAGCTCAAAACCATTATTTAAGGCTTCAAATGCCATTTCTAGATAGACAGAACGCATGGTGAGATTATCGCTACACTGTTCTGCTTCAGTCATTGCTACTACTGCTATATTATTCCAATCAGCAGAAGTATTTGGTTCATCCCAAGATGTATTTGCAAGAATGACAGATATTTTTTCCAAGGTATCTTTGCTAATTGATGGTAAGATTGCTTGGATATAATGCCAATAAGAATTATCATTAGTCGCAGAAGAATTCATAAATCAATCCTTTATAATTTCAAATACACAGATTAAAATACTTGTAATCAACTTAATTATAGCAGAGTATAAAATAATTTAATCTTACGTTTATTGCTTCTTCACATCCGCCAACACAGTTTTATAATCCTGTCTATCAGGATACAGCTTAACCAACCTCTCCATGAGTGCGATCGCTCCTTTCGTATCTCCAGAGTTTGACACTCTCAGGTCTAAAGACACTGAGATTCTTGAATCAAGGACGTGACTTACTGAGACAGGATTTCTCCAACCAGAGCAGGGGTCTCATCTCCCCAAGCGTTGCTTGCGTCTAGCGCAAAAGTTCCCGTATGCCCTACGGTACTCAATCCCCGACTCAGGATATTTCTAGCTGCGTTTTCATCTCTATCCATGAAGCATCCACACTTACAAACGTGGGTTCGAGTAGATAGGGTTTTCTTGACAATTTCACCGCAACTAGAGCATTCCTGGCTAGTATATTGTGGATTAACAGCCACCGTGACTCTCTTGAATACTTTTCCAAAATATTCAAGCCAGACACGGAACTGATACCAGGATGCGTCATTTATTGACTTAGCTAAACAATGATTTTTCACCATGTTTTTAATTCTCAAATCTTCATAGGAT
>NZ_VILD01000002.1:621021-622949 GCF_009712085.1 Anabaena sp. UHCC 0253 | reverse complement strand
GGAATTCAGGAAACCCCCTTTTTACCAGAAATCCCTTTTTACAATTATCATAAAACCGGGTGATAGAAGACCATGCTCGTTCTGCGCTGGCTTGTCTAGCCATTGAATTGAGTTCATTAGCAAATGGAAAATTAGCAGCTAAGACAGCACAATATTTCTGCAAGTCGTTTTTACCTGTACCTTGAACGTCCATCCATAGCCGAATACAGCTATTACGAACGAATTGTGCAGTCCGAATTGCATCATCTATTGCTGTTAGCTGAACTGATTTCCCATAAACTTTAAACTCAAAAACAAGCATCGTTCTTACCTTCCCTTTCCTCTTATCTTATACTACTATTTACGGCGTAAGACTGTCAAGGTAATTGGTATAGGATTGAATGCGACTGAAGTCGCACGAGCCGCTTATATCTCAGCACTGAAGTGACTGAGCTTTACGCTTACCGAGTATTCTTGTAATCATCTCCTGAAATAGCCATATATCAAAAATTGCTGTTGTCTAAGTTGCAGCACTCCCCCTAGTCATTAGATTACCCACGCGTACAAAAAAACTATCACTAAGTAGTGAGACAGAATTAATTACACAATGTCATTGCGTTCGCGGAGCGTGGCGTTAGCCATATGAAACGAAGTGGAATGAAGCAATCGCAAGGGTTGGGATTGCTTCGCTTCGCTCGCAATGACTGTAAATATTTTTGTCCAATTACTTACTAGTTAGGGAAATGTCTGAATCAGGTGTTTATCGAGTTTCGACTACGCTCAACTACCGCGGAGTCGAGAGGATTTACAGGATGAAAACAGAAATTTACTTACCCATTACCAGGCTCAACCCGATAACTAGTACCGCAGGGCGGAATTAAAAATTAAAAATTAAAAATTAAAAATTAAAAAAGCATATTACACAAGCTTCTTGAGAATTCTTAATGGTTGGTTGACTTACGCCCTACTGTACTAGCAACTTGAGTTAGGATTTTTACATAGGATTACTGTATAAAGAACAGAAGTAGGAAAAAGAGAAATGTATTTTTACCAAGATTTTGTGATTCGGAATTGGCAAGAAAGCGATCGCCTTTTCGCAGCCAAAGTCATTAGTTCTGTATTATTAGAATACGGTTTACCTTGGCAACCAGAAGAAGCAGATAAAGATGTATTAAATATTGAAGAATATTATTTAGCAACTGGTGGTGAGTTTTGGGTAATTGAAAACCAAAATCAAATTGTGGGGACTGGAGCATATTATCCCATTAATCGCGGTGAAAAGGCTGTAGAAATTAGGAAAATGTATCTTTTACCAAAAGTGCGTGGTTGCGGATTAGGAAAATTTTTATTACAACAATTGGAAACAGTTATTATTCTCCGTGGATTTGAGCAAATTTGGATTGAAACTGCGAGTATTTTAGCTGAAGCTGTTAAACTCTATGAAAGTAATGGTTATCTGCCAACGACAGGGGTAGAAACTGCCAGGTGCGATCGCATTTATGTAAAATATCTATAATGAAAATATTCCAAAATCTCCTCAATCTTTTTCTGAAATCCCATTGTCCTCTGTGTCAACGTCCTACACCTGGGGAACTTTGTCCATACTGCACTAAGCAAATCCAAAGTTGTCAAAAGCAAAATCCTAGTTATTTATGGAAACAGCCATTACCTGTATTTGTGTGGGGAAGTTATGGTGGTGCAGTCAAAAGAGCGATCGCTGCTCTAAAATATGAAAATCAGCCACAAATTGGTTATGTTTTCGGACAATGGTTAGGAGAATCATGGTTATTAAATTCACCTCAACCACAGCAAAAACTTCTAGTTGTTCCTATTCCCATGCACCCGAAAAAACAAAAAAACGGGGTTTTAATCAAGCGGCATTAATAGCTGAAGGTTTTTGTAATATTACAGGATGCAAATTAAAAATCAACGGTTTAGAACGCATTAAG
>NZ_VILD01000002.1:617370-620608 GCF_009712085.1 Anabaena sp. UHCC 0253 | reverse complement strand
TTTTTAATCAAGCGGCATTAATAGCTGAAGGTTTTTGTAATATTACAGGATGCAAATTAAAAATCAACGGTTTAGAACGCATTAAGGAAACTGAAGCACAATTTAGTTTATCTTCAGCCCAAAGACAAGAAAACTTAGTAGATGCTTTTGTTATTGGTAAAGATTTGCGTCGTCGTCCAAATATCCCAATATTATTAGTGGATGATATTTATACGACTGGCGCGACTGTCAAGGCGGCTGTGAAGACACTTAAAGCACATCAAATTAAAGTCTTGGGTGTAGCTGCTGTTGCCACGACAAACAAAGAAATATAAAGCTATATTAGAAAAGCCTGGGCGACTAGAAGTCGCGGCTACACAAACGAAACCCACCTCCGTGGGTTTGGAAACCTTTATTTTCTGTTAGTCCGTGAAGACGGACTTTGTTTGTGTAGTAGTGATTTATAATCGCCAAAAACTTTAGCTTCGACTGCGTGGGTTTGGAAACCTTTATTTTCTATTAGTCCGTGAAGACGGACTTTGTTTGTGTAGTAGTGATTTATAATCGCCCGAAATTATTTAAATTTATGAAAAAAACTTTTGCAGTGGGTTTTAGACACATTTTAATCATTCCTGCCACATTGCTAACAATGGGCATTTTTATCAAAACAGCTTCAGCACAAAATAACTTATATAGTCCTATTCCTTTAACTAATTTTACAGAAATTTCTGATACCCTATCAGATAAAGATATTCCCACAGGACAAGGGGGATTTGCGCGTGATTATTCAGTTAAGTTAGAGAAGGGTGATAATTTATCTATTGATTTATCATCGGAAAACTTCGACAGCATTATTACGCTATTAGCTCCCAACGGTACAACAGTAGCAGAAAATGATGATGGTCCTGATGGTACAAGTAATTCTCTATTATTTACTCGCATTACAGAAACAGGAACTTATATTGTCCGCGTTCGTTCTTTTGGGGAAACTGGGGTGGGTAATTTTAAACTCAAGGTGACAAAACTGCTTCCAGTTAAGTAGATTTTGTTAAATAATTGACAATTGATAATTGATAATTTTTTATTCAAGGTTTAAAACTTCTCTTTTAAAAGAGAAAAAAGCCAAAAAATTCTTCTTCCTGAATCCTCGTACTTCTAGAGTGAGATAATTGTCCATTGTGGCGATCGCACTTATGAATAATTGACAATTTTTTATTCAAGGTTTAAAACTTCTCTTTTGAAAGAGAAAAAGCCAAAAAATTCTTCTTCCTGAATCCTCGTACTTCTAGAGTGAGATAATTGTCGATTGTGGCGATCGCACTGATTGTTTAAATAACTGTTTTGTAGCTTTTTAGGAATGTAGAATATTACACAAAATATCCGCAATTAAGGTTTGAGTTTTTAATGATAATAAGCCTAGCTCACGCTGAATAAGTGAGAATTGAAGTGTTACCAAATGATCAAGTCTGATAGTTGATGATTTGCGAAGACCACTGATAATAAAATCTGGATTTTCTGGTCTCAGAATAATATCTGTATGAAGGGAATTTTCGGGAATACGGCTGGTGATGAGAGCAAAGATAATGTGCTGATATTTTCCAATTGTATTGGTTAGACAATAAGCGGGACGGACTTTACTGGAAGATAAATCGTCAAAGGGAAATTGCATTAAAACGATTTTACCCTTCATCAGCTACAGGTTGCCCATCTTTTAGGGTATAAATATCTTCTTCTGGATCATGCAGAAAAGCAAAGCTAGGGTTATTTGCAACAGCATTTAACCAAGTTTGTTCATTAAGTTCATCTTCTGGCATTAAAAGAATAACGCGCACAAGCCTGTCTTTTTCTTGGGGAATGGGATGATCAAGTTGGATTTGCCCTTGGGTATTAAGGATACCAGTGGTTTCAATCGCACGCATAGCTAAATCTAAAAGGAGTGATTTTATTCTAACATTTAAGCATAATGAAAATCCTTGACGAGTAGCGGCACTGTTTAAAGGTAAAATTGTCATAAACAGTTACGACATCGCCAATTTGTAAAATACGCTCTGTCATATACCTATTTTAATTTCTCCTGTTTCAGCGATAAATTTAACGGGTATTCCCTCTTCTAATTCTTCTTCTTGCTATTCATAAGGTTCATAGTTTTCTAAGCCTGATAAGTCACTTTCTAGCCAGTCTGTATCTTCTTGAGTTTGAGGATTTTCGCTTTGCCAAACCAGATAATTTAAAAAGCTAAGAACTTCTGGCAATTTATCATCAGGGATAACTTCCAAACTTTGCACTACTTTGCTTCTGATTGTATTCATCTCTGTAATACTCTGAATATTTTTTGGTATGGATTAATCTCAAATGATTGGGCAATTATCATTACTATCAATTGTGCCAGTTGTAATGTATTTGGATCACCTTTGACAAAATCACTTACTACACAAGTATCAAGTAAATATTGCATAAATTCAATTAAAAATATTAAACTGAAAATATGGTTTCATCAGGTGGCAGTAATTCATCTCGGTAGGACTCAAAGGTAATACTGTCTGCAAAACCTTGATGTTCCAAAATTAGATTCGACCAAGTTCTAGTTTTGTTTTTTAGAAATGTAACTAATACAGTGCTTTCGTGAATATCTTTTGGTATTTCAGCAAGTTGGATTTTTCCATCTTTATAAATTCCCTGAACGGTTTTTAGCATGGATTAACCTCTATAAATTGGGTGATCATCATTACTATCAATTGTGCCACAAGAAATCGCTTGTTTAGGGTAAGATACTCACTGAGTGATAGCTTATACTATAAATTAAGTTAGAAAACAGGATATCATAGATACTTGAAGTAATAACCCAAGTTGCTAGTTATAACGATAAGCCTTTTTGATTCCCCCTAAATCCCCCCCCTAAAAAGGGAGACCTTGATTGATTTTACCTCCTTAATAAGGGGGTGAGGGGGGGATCTAGTCGAGAAATCAACCTGAATACTTGTAACTAGCAACTTACGTTAATACCCACTCTTTTGTAAATTTGCTAACATTAGAAATAACTGTTTTGTGACTAATTTATGGATAAAGATTCTATGAAAGATGTTCCCCGAAATATGAGACTAACGGGGATGTTTCTTTTTCGTAGCGCACTTATCGAAGCTTCTCGCGGTGAAATACCTATGTGTGTTGTACACACTGCTCATGCAGCCGAAATTCTTTTAAAAGCTCGAATAGCTCAAGAACACCCACTGTTAATCTTTTCTAAATTGCCTAAATCAGA
>NZ_VILD01000002.1:615228-617278 GCF_009712085.1 Anabaena sp. UHCC 0253 | reverse complement strand
AGACCTTGATTGATTTTACCTCCTTAATAAGGGGGTGAGGGGGGGATCTAGTCGAGAAATCAACCTGAATACTTGTAACTAGCAACTTACGTTAATACCCACTCTTTTGTAAATTTGCTAACATTAGAAATAACTGTTTTGTGACTAATTTATGGATAAAGATTCTATGAAAGATGTTCCCCGAAATATGAGACTAACGGGGATGTTTCTTTTTCGTAGCGCACTTATCGAAGCTTCTCGCGGTGAAATACCTATGTGTGTTGTACACACTGCTCATGCAGCCGAAATTCTTTTAAAAGCTCGAATAGCTCAAGAACACCCACTGTTAATCTTTTCTAAATTGCCTAAATCAGATTCAAGTAAAGATCCTCTTACGCTAATGAATCTACTAGAAAGTGGTCGTACTCTAACCTATGAAGAGTTACCTGATCAATTGTGGGCAACTACTGGAATTAAGATTGAACGACTTAATCAGTATCGTGAATTTGGTAGATTAAGAAATCAAATTATTCATCTTTCAATGACAAATACGAAAGAGCTAGATTTGATAACCATTCGCTATTCTTTTGAATTATTAGATCCTTTACTAGAGAGCTTTTGGGGACGTTCAGTTATTGACTTTATAAGAAATGATCCCCGCCCAGATTATTCTGATTCTTATAGTCTTGGATTATTTGCAGGCTCAATCAATGAGGTCTATCCCATAGATGAACGATTGAGGAGTTTATTAGGTGAAGATGCTATAAATAGTTGGGAAGAATTACAGTACAAGGAAAAAGAATGGGAAGAGGAGGAGAAACGGTGGGAATCTCTAACCAATGAAGAAAAACAAGAATACTACAATGAACACTGTGTTGATGCTCCCATAAGTTCTGAGACGGAGGAGATCCTTGATGCTGATGCCAACTGGAAAAATTTCCTTGAATCTTTTTAAAAGCAGTAGGTGTAAGATATACCCCCACGCAATGAGAAGAGTTAGAAAAAGATTTTCATTATCATTAAATACAAATTCTACCAGATAAAATACTTTAGATATTATGGTTGATATGGTAAATCTTATCCTGCTGCAAATCAATCACAAAAAAATCAATATCAAGTAGACTACGATGAACAAAGGAATAAAATGAGCCAGGACGAGATAAACTGCTATTGATAGCCTGTAAATGATTCTTGATACCTGGTAAACCACCATCGGAAAGAGCAAAGCTAAGGTAACTATTGTATTGAGAATCAATTGGACTCTTATGCCATTTTACAGTTTGCCAATCTTCACCATATTCAGGAAATTTGGGATATTGAGTTAATAATAATTTATCTGCTTTCTGAAAACGATTTTTAATTACTTTAGGTAATGGGTAAACAGTCAGAGAAGAACCATCACCCTGAAAAGACCTCCCCGAATCATAATTATAGATGGCAGCAGGTAGTTTTTGAATGCGTGTGGCATAGATACCTTCTAAATAGTTTGCATGATCATCTAAAGACTTTGCATGATAGTATTTTTGATAAACATTAAAAATACCAAGCAGCATACTCCCTTCCCACTCAAGAAATAGACACGGGGACTAAAGCAAAAATATGATTTAAAGTTTTTAATATTTGCTCTGAAGTCATCAAAATTTTGACATTTTCTAAGATTTTCTCGATTTCAGCAATGGTTATATTTGAAGGTAAATGATGCAAGGTCTGTAATCTCAGAAGATGAATTTCATATTCTGCTAGATTAAAGTCTGGTGAGTAAGCAGGAGTATGGACGAATTCTATAGCTATCTTATCCCCTATGCCTGCATTTGTAGATGCTCATTCAACAAATTTTTCATCTTCTGTTTATGAGTAGAGTTGTTATCTAGAGCAATTGATAGCTTCTCTATGTTGTCCTTATAGGCATCTTTACATAAATCGGCAAGGTATTGCGCTACATCTTCGGCTTTTGATTTAGGCTGTAACTGTAAGTAGATTTCTCCAGTTACAGCATCAACCGAGATCATGCCGTTGACTTTGTTTCTCTTTCTTTTTTCGTTACTAGGAATCTCTGGCTTGCTATTTCGCT
>NZ_VILD01000002.1:604632-615057 GCF_009712085.1 Anabaena sp. UHCC 0253 | reverse complement strand
GATTTTATCCATCACTTCTTGTCTACTTTTACCATCATGTAGATACTTGATTGCTTCTAACCGTCTTCTTATGTATTGTTGTTGATACTTATAAAATAATTTTTGCCACTCTTCTTCTTCAAACTTCTTTACTTAGTTGCTCTGATCTAGTCATGAAATTCTCGCCTACTTTACGTCTAATTCTACACTGGGAAGGGAGTAACAGACAGTAATACAGGGGTGATAATCTGAAGTCCAAGACGCTTCCATTTTTTCTTGATTCCAGTACGAACCATCCATATTAAATAAATAATTCCACCGATGGGGATGGAAAGCAAGAATAAAACTATCAAGATCAGAATAAATACACCCATTTATTTTACTGAAATTGTGATTAGTAAGGTAAATTATATAGTGGTTATGTTCGGATTCAATACAATCAAGGGACTAGAAAGCTTTCTTCTAAAGGCTTTGCAATTCAATTAATCTATCTCATCTAAGTGCATACCACTATACTTAATTCTAAGTTAACTTATTTTGCACCAAGGAACAAAGAAATACATAAATTTCAGTGGGATTTAAATCATACATTCCGCATTTCATTTTGTAGTATAGAGACAAGTGTAAGAAGATTTATTTTCATCTTCATCAAAAACTGCTAACTACACACAAAAATAAAGCTTCAGTCCACTCCACCACAGCCCCATAAGTATCTCCCGTATGTCCACCTAACTTATAATTAAACCAAGCTGCGGTAACAACAGAAATCACACTTCCAGCCAAAACCATCCCCACAGCCAAAACTAATTTCTGGGGATTAATTAACCAAACAACACCACTCAAACCCAGCAGCAAAAAGAAGCTGGGTAATAAATCTAAATAAGAACGAATCGCTTGTTTATGAAACGCACCTTTACCAGTAGGTTTAAGATAAGGATATTGACAAATAGCTACTTGTTGTCCCCAACGTCCCCACCCACAAGCAGCCATTAATACTAAATAATGGTTTTCACCTATCTCTGTTAAAGCAGTAGTTTTCAAAATAATAATTACAATAGCCACCATTGCCCCAAACGCACCAGTAGCACTATCCATCATCACCTGCAACCTGCGTTGAGGATCACCCACGGCTAAACCATCAGCAGTATCCATTGCCCCATCTAAATGCAATCCTCCCGTAATTCCTATCCACGCACCCACAACCAAAGCGTTACGAGTTAGCACTGGGACACCCAAATAATTCAACCCTGTATCTAATCCACCCAAAATAGCACCAATGATCAATCCAATCACTGGTGCAAAACAAGCTACCTTTTGGAAATCTAAATTTGGCAGAAAAGGTAAGGGTATCGCAGTATAGAAAATCACAGCCGCAACTAAATGTAAGAATTGCTGTTGCCACCAGCGCAAAACGTTAGCCATACTTTAGATAGAGTTTAATTAGCCAAAATACTTCGAGTATTCATGAATATAAGTGTTCTCATCACAGAAAACGCCATAAATGATGTCCCGACTGACAATTTACCTCAGATGATCAGACGATCGCTTCCTAAACTTGATATTTTGGAACTATAGGGAATTAACAATCTATCTCATTGACTGTTTGGCTGCGTTGTCACTTACCTTCCATAACCCGCTATTTCTCTATGAGTCATCATCTACCCGACACTAAAATACCAGCACCGTGCATAGTCAACACCGGCATTATTGTCAACAAACTCGATATCCGACGATTGCTGAATGATTTAGGTAGAGTCCACTACATCTACACCCAAGATAATAAGCTATTGAGTGAGGGTGACGGTGATGTGATGGAAGTATTTACTAATCCATCTAGGTCTACCCTAGTCGCTAACAATGCACTATATCTGAATGTGGCTAGTTTTGATTATCTGGAATTAAAACAATCTCCACAGCAAGAAACCTACTTCGATTTGATGCAGGAGCAGATGTGTTTGCGTTTGATTCCTCTTTCTACAACCTTGCAAGAAAGACGCGATAGCGAACTTCGCAGAAATCGCCAATTTAATTGCACTGCTATAGAAGCAATGATGGATCAAATCTTAGCAGCTAGATGGGATGCAGAAATTGATGACGACTGTTGTGATTCTTTCTAACTAAAAAATCATACATCCTCTTGGCTAATAGTAGATTGTAGGGTCTCACCCTCACAAGCCAAAAAACCAAGCTCCTGCGTTAAACAGCAGCGAAAATGTTAAGTTGGTGGATAAATTTAGTGAAATAGTATTTTTGCCTTGAGTGCCAATTTTTCCTTTGAAAGTCTCGCTACCTGTAGCCAGACTAAAGCCAGAGCCGGAATATTTTCTACTCCCCACGGAATTGTAGAAACGCCCCGATTTATGCCTGTGGGTACATTGGCTAATGTCAAAACTATCACCCCTGCCCAATTGGGAGCAACAGGAGCGCAGATGGTTTTAGCTAATACCTATCATTTACATCTCCAACCGGGAGAAGCCATTGTTGCTGGTGGTGGTGGGCTACATAAATTCATGGGTTGGCATGGTCCCATGCTCACAGATTCCGGTGGATTTCAGGTTTTTAGCCTGAGCGAAATGCGGAAAATTACTGAAGAAGGTGTGACTTTCCGCTCACCTCACGATGGGCAAATCATTAAATTAACGCCAGAACGCTCTATTGAAATTCAGAATATTTTAGGAGCGGATGTAATTATGGCTTTTGATGAATGTCCTCCCTATCCTGCTACCCGTCAAGAGGTCGAAGCCGCAACCGATCGCACTTACCGCTGGTTAAAACGCTCTATATCAGCCCATCAACGCCAGGATCAGGCATTGTTTCCCATTGTCCAGGGGGGGGTATATTTGGATTTACGCGCCCGTGCTGCTCAAGAATTGGCGCAATTAGATATGCCGGGATATGCCATTGGTGGTGTCAGTGTCGGTGAACCAACGGATTTAATGGCACAAATTGTCCAAACTACAGCGCCGCTGTTACCGGTGAATAAACCCCGTTATTTGATGGGTGTGGGGACTTATCGAGAAATGGCGATCGCGATCGCTTCTGGTGTAGATTTATTTGATTGCGTGATTCCCACCCGCTGGGCTAGACATGGAACAGCCATTGTTGCCGGTGAACGCTGGAATATCAAAAATGCTAAGTTTCGTGAAGATTTTACACCATTGGATGCAACTTGCCCTTGTTACACCTGTAAAAATTTCAGTCGGGCTTATTTATCTCATTTAGTGCGATCGCAGGAAATATTAGCTTATACTTTGTTGACTATTCATAACATCACCGAATTGATTCGCTTTACCCAAAAGATTCGGGAATCAATATTGAGCGATCGTTTTGTGACAGATTTTGGTCATTGGCTCAAACCATCAGAAATTGATCTCGAAAAAACAGACAACTGATCGTAGACCGAAACATGATAAAATACGTCTCACATATAAAAGCTAGATTGGAATATTAGGTGGATTTAAACAAACATGGAAGCAGCACTATTACTAGCAAAACTCCCTGAAGCTTACCAAATCTTCGACCCCTTGGTAGATGTTTTACCAGTTATCCCCGTCTTCTTCTTGTTACTTGCATTTGTTTGGCAAGCAGCAGTCGGTTTCAGATAAACTACCCATCTCCGATTTTTTGGACAGGCTACACATACCTGTCCTATTTTTTTGATCATTAATATTTCTTAATATTTTGCAATAAATCCATATAATTAATTCAGTCACATCCTCAATTACCAGGAATCTACTATGGGAAACATTAAATTTGTCAAAGAGAATAAAGAAATAGTCGCCGCAAATGGCGCTAATCTCCGACTCAAAGCCATAGAAAATGGCATTGATATTTATAAATTTATCGGCAAAATGACCAATTGCGGTGGCGCTGGACAATGCGCTACTTGTATTGTGCAAATTACCGAAGGACTGGAAAACCTCTCTCCGCGCACAGATGTGGAAAATAAAAAATTCAAAAACAAGCCTGATAACTACCGTTTAGCCTGTCAAACCCTAGTGAACGGTCCCGTTAGCGTCGTCACCAAACCTTAAATTTTGAGTTGAAATCCAGATGAGGATTTATCAACTAAAAAATTTGGATTAACTCTGTCATCTATGATGCTATTCTAAAATAGTTGACTGGAAATTACACAAAAGGCTATCTTGCTATGCAAGTTAATGAACTGGGTTTCGTAGCGAGCATTTTGTTCGTACTAGTACCCGCCGTGTTTTTAATCATTCTTTACATCCAAACCGCCAGCCGCGAAGGTGGAAAAGATAGTTAATAATTGGGCTATAAAATAAAAACCCCCTAAACTATATAGTGCAGGGGGTTTTTATTTATGAGATTATCCAATCGTTCTTGCCAACAAAACTGGACAAGTAGCATTAACCCGAACATAATCAGATAAAGATGACCCTACCAGTCTATCTAAATCAACAAAACTCTTAGCAATAGATGGACGACGGTCTGGAGAACCAATCAATAATAAATCTATATTCAACTCATTAGCCAAACGACAAATTTCTTCACCAGTTTTACCACTGCTGGTCACACAACGCACCGCCACAGACTGTTTTTCCGCCTCTGCTACAGCCATACCTAATACAGAACTTCTATCTGGTTTAAGATCAGTAATACCCGATAATTTGCCACCTAAATCCGTATTGACATTAGCTAAAATTAATTGTCCACCGTTAACACCACGAAGTAAGAACAAAGCTAAATTTAAGCAGTTTTTAGCAGATTCAGAATTATCCATTGCCACCATAACGCGCTTAATGTTTTTGACATAAATGTCATCTTTCACCAGCAACATGGGACGGGAAGACAGTTGGAAAACGTACTGACTAACAGAATTTGATAAAATTGATTGTAGCCGCTTTAGTCCGCGCGAACCCATAATAATCAAGTCAGCATCCATTTCATCAGCTACTTGACAGACTACATCCTTGGGATCACCTTGACGTAAAATCGAAGAAACTTGGCTAGGATCTAAATTTAAATACTGAATAGCCTTAGCGAGAATTTTGCCACCCTCTTCCCATTTATCCGTCATTACAGCAGAAGTGCTTTGTGGAGTAACAACGTGGAGAACAGTGACTTTCGCACCACGAAATGAAGGCATTTCTTTTAAGTTCTTGAGCATTTCTTCCGCGTGTCCCAAACCAGAGACAGCCAGCAAAATTTTTTGTATCATTTTTACGTCTTTGTCGTGAAGGTTTCTGTGGTTTTTGCTGCTAGTATTGAGCCATGGCTTCACCACGCCAGCTATCAGAATGCTTTTTCTGATGTGTTGAACAACCCAGTTAAGTATTTAGGCATAAATTAACTGATTAGCAGTAAAACTAATACCAACAAGCAAAAAAGTGATGAATATTAAGTTTCTTTACGCCTAATTACGTGAAGTTACAACTAGGTTGCCTATCATTAAGCATACTGCTAATTTTGCCTGATAAAATTAATAAAATATGATGTTAGTTATTATTTGTAATCTATATTAATTTTTTTTAATTTAAGTTAATTATTACTGAAAAATTCATAAAAATGAGCATATCTGTGTTTCATGTCAGAAAATCACTATATTTTTTGTAATGATTAAATATCATTGAGAACAAAAAGATTACAAAATATTTCCTTATGATAATACCTTCGCCATTTTTTGTAGGTTGGGTTGAGCGGAGCAAAACCCAACGAATTTAACGCATTTGTTAGGTTGAGGAACGAAACCCAACTTACGAATCAAGGCTTTTTTGAATTTGGCTAAGGTATTATTATGAATATGGCATTTCACGGTTTTTACAAAATTAAACATATATCGGTTTGATGGGAACGGCTTACTTCTCAAAAACCATAAGTTTAAAAGTTTAGTTATAATGAGAAAAATATAAACTCCGGTTAAATTAAGAGGTAAAATACCATGTTGAAAATACAACCACCAACCGCAATTGATTTTCATCCATCAATTGTTGCTAAAGATCAGGATGAACAACCTATTTTAATGATAGATGTCAGATTTTCAGGTATGTATTCTTCCCCGGATCTGCATATCTTAAAAATGGAACAATATCAGCATATTCCTTTTTTAATGTTTGTTAATTCTCATGTCATGAGAATCTTTAAGAGTCCAACTTTTACAGAAGTAGCAAGATTTGACACAAAAAAGATTTTAGGATATTATGATCCAGAAAGTATTGAAGGAATTATCTATCAATCTACCTTAATAACTTTAACTCAATCTTGGTTAAGAGATTTAGCTTATCATTGGAAAAGTGCAACTCCCCCTTACATTGAGGAAATGAAAGAAATTGGCTTATTTACTCTTTTGTTTGATGGCACTACAGAGGAGTTAGAATTATTATGATTATTATTTATTTAGAAACTAATTCAATTATAGCAATTGCGAAAGGCAGAAACAAGGAGTTAGAAGATTTTGTCTATCATTCTTCAGAGAATTTAAAATTTGTCATTCCCAGCATTTGTTTAATGGAAACCCTAGTAGCAATAGAAAGAGAAGAAAAACGTAGTCAATCTTTTTCTCAAACTATTCAAATAGAAATGAATGAAGGTAAACGGAATAAAGAATTAAATAACTCTCAATCTTTTACCAATTATTTAGAACTTTGTTTGATTGATTATGGAAAAGTATTACGGGATTTTAGAAACCGTTTTTTGAATATTCTTGAATATTTAAAAAATCATGGAGAACTGATTGAACCAAACATTGAAATGTTGGAAGCCACTTTAAATAATCCTTTACTACCTGGAAAAAATCAAAGAAGAGACGATTTTATTTTACAGGTTATTTTAGCTCATGCTGAAAATAATTTACCAAATTCCTTAGTATTTTTTAGTGAAAATACTAAGGAATTTGGTAATACTAATATTCAACAGGTATTAGCTAATTTGGGAATTAATTATTTTAGTAAAATATCTAATTTAGAAGGATGGATAAACAATAAAAAATACTAATCAGAAAAAAATAAATGTTGGGTTTCCTTACCTCAACCCAACCTACTACTTACTAAAAAATACTAAAATATTAATTCTGATACTCAGTCTTTCACTATAGAATTGTAAAAAAGAATTTATTCTATGTATTTTCTCATTCTTTTCTTTGCGGCTGGAGCGCCTTTGCGTGAGAAAATCATTAATTCTGCATTTTCTCATAACCAGTATAAGCATCATCTATTGCTATAGAAATTAGCATATATAGACAAAACATAGACGGATCATTTCACTGATAAACACGATTAAAATCAAAGTTCTGATTGGAGAAGCAGGGAAAAGGTCAACAATTTGGTTATTCTCCAGGAGTAAAACCCTTGCCTATTCCCTTCTATCACCCCTCAAAGCTTTCAGTAACGTAATCTAGATATGGAATTGAATCTACCTACTTTCTACTTTGATATCTGCCAAGAAGAACTAATTATTGGTGCTGGTATTTGAGAAATAGGTGAAACGGCTTTGGGTTGAATGGGAGTAGTATTACTCAATACTGCTATTATTTGCAATAAAAATGTAATAAAGGCTGCTTGCACAAGTCTTTCTAGCATATAACCTCTCTTTATCTATATAGATGGATGGGATTTCCATCGGAATTTGTTATTCTAAATACATTTTGTATTTTGGGTTTATCGGATGAGATAAATATAATTTGAGAATATCTCAGAAAGATCAAGAAAAATGTGATCTAGCTCTCTATTTACATTTACCTAGTAAAGATGACGTTTTTGGTTCTCAAAAAGTGTCCTAAAAATATAAATTTCCTTTCAGGTGTATAAAAATATCCAACTTTTTAGCCTAGTTATTTAAGATGTAAATCAGTATTATTACTGAATTTTCCTGTAAACTATATTTCTTTATCTGAGGTTCTACCTGCTCTCTTCATTGTTCTTTCCTGTGATGTTAGTTGGCAAATTCAACACAATCAGCCGTTGTCACCGATAGAATGAATGGAAAATAGCTAAAAACACGCTAAATGATTCCTATCGTTATTGAACAATCGGGTCGCGGCGAACGCGCCTTTGATATCTATTCACGGCTGTTGCGTGAGCGGATTATTTTTTTGGGAGAACAGGTTGATAGCAATCTGGCTAACTTGATTGTTGCCCAACTGCTGTTTTTAGATTCTGAAGACCAAGAGAAGGACATATATATGTACATTAATTCTCCTGGTGGTTCAGTAACAGCGGGAATGGGCATTTTTGACACGATGAAACATATCCGTCCCGATGTTTGTACAATTTGTACTGGATTGGCAGCAAGTATGGGAGCGTTCCTGCTCAGTGCTGGTACTAAAGGTAAGCGAATGAGTTTACCTCATTCACGAATTATGATTCATCAACCTTTAGGTGGCGCTCAAGGACAGGCGACTGATATTGCAATTCAAGCCCGTGAAATTTTGTATCACAAGCAGCGGCTGAATGAGTATCTCTCTGAACATACTGGTCAACCATTTGAACGGATTTCTGAAGATACCGAACGTGATTTCTTTATGTCTCCAGCCGAAGCTAAGGAATATGGCTTAATTGACCAAGTAATTGACCGTCATGCTATAGGTAGTCGTCCTATTGCTTTAGTTTAGTTGTTGGTTGGTGGTCAGTGGTGTTGGTGACTTGCCCTGAGCGTAGCCGAAGGGTTGGTGATTGGTTAAATTTTTGTTTAACAACTGACCACTGACCACTGACTACTGACCAACTAATTTAAAATCCAGCAATTGGATCTGGTTGAGATTTGAGATAAGTAAGGAAATTCCTTAATTCTTCTTCGCTGAGTAGAGAACGGCCTCGTTTACCGTAGGTTTTAACTAGATAATCTTTTCCTTGTTCTGGTGTCCAGCCTAATCGCTCGATTTCTACATCTGTTTGGGCAATCACATCAGATAAATTGATTGGTTCGTTATGCCTCTTTTTCTTGCTGACGGCTGATTGTACATCAACGTCTTCATAGGGGGTATAGCTACGAGGAGTGAATGGTGTGACATTACTAGGAGACACTCCTGATGAGGGTTGATATTCTGGTTCTTGATGAGGAAATATCTCTGGGGTGACAATTTTGGTATCGGTTCGCTCTGTTAATAAGGATGGTGTCTGTATATTACTGACAGAAGGAGTAGGTTTTGATTCATTTAAGATAGGCTGGATTGCGGCTGGAGCAACGGGTGGTGAGGTGGATTTTGTTACTTCTTCAGGTGTATTTTTGATCCCTAAAACCGTTAAAGCCCGATTTCTAGCTTGATCTTCGGCAGCTTCAACTGTTTCTGCTCCTGACATTCCCGTTGACCGAGTGATGCCTTCAAGTTGTACACTCACACGGACGATATATTTCCCTTGAAAAATTTCTATTAGTTCTGAGATAATACTGCCGTTGGGGTACAAGTTATGGAATTGCGCCAACATAATACTTTCAACCATTTTTATTTGTTTATTAATGTAAGTTACTAGTGAGAAATGCCTACGGAACAGAGAATAGGAAACAGGAAGTAATTACCAATCATCAAACATCAATCACCCCTTACCAATTTCCTATCCTCTAGACAAAACCCCATCTTTCAATATAAAGTCTTACTTAGAACTCAACACATTGAATGTATCCCAATACTTATCGGTTAAATGGGAAAAGGGGCAAGAAAAAGCCTTGATCCTTGATTCTTTGTCTTTTTCCCAAACCAATTTACAACTTGCAGGTTCACAAACCGAGCAGTATTGGAATGTATCTTGATACTAACAGTTGTTTATAGCGAATTATTGTTTAACTTTAAATGCTATAATATTTACCCAATTAGATATCTAGAAGTATTTTTAAAGAAGTGCGCTCTAAATCTACAATAATAAAGATAAGGTTCGCCTTCACTGCTTGTGTTTTACTGCTTACCTGATTGTTACCGATTCTACATTATGGGAAAATTGGGTTTATCGGCAGTTTTTCCTAGTAAAGACATGGCTAACGCCACGCTATGCTATCAGATGCTGATGGCGTGAAATTACTTTCGATCTAAACAATCAAACACCTCTGATTAGCCCGGCTTATAGCTTCTGGGTGGTTTGGAGAGTTCTCCAAATCAACTTTCTTACAAACCCATTACCTAGTTATCTAGAGGTTAATCATTGAGTATCAGGAGTGCATTATAAGGATTATTTAGATGAAAGTAAAACGCAAGCAAACTCTGAGATTGTTGTGCAGTGAGAAGTCGGAGCAGGGGCTTTCTCCTACTGCTACTGTAATCGCAAGTATGGCTAAGGCCACACTGCCCGATCGCCGGCATAGCCTTTGTTCCGAAACACTACGCAAATGCGAAATTCGTACAGCAGTAGGTGTCTCTAGACTGTGAAGGTATAACAGCGAAGAACCAGATTCGACAAAAAATAATGTTTTGACCAAAGGTCGGTTCACTGCATGGAATTTTCAATCGCTACACTTCTGGCCAATTTCACTGATGATAAATTGGTGGCTCGTAAAGTT
>NZ_VILD01000002.1:597958-604607 GCF_009712085.1 Anabaena sp. UHCC 0253 | reverse complement strand
AAACTGCGTTGTTCCAGTAAGGGCTTTTGTTTTGCGATTCAAGATAGCGAAGGCTCAGAGGATATTTACATCCGCGAAAGTCATTTGAGTAATGCCTGGAATGGCGATCGCGTGTTAGTCAGAGTCCTCAAGGAAGGTAGTCGCAGGCGATCGCCTGAAGGTGAAGTAAAGTTGATTATGGAGCGATCCAATCACACCTTACTAGCTAGAATTAAGCAGGTAGATGGCGGTTTTCGGGCTGTTCCTTTAGATGACAGATTGCTGTTTGAACTAAAACTACAACTCAACAGCATGAAGTTGGAAGAAGCGATTGACCACTTAGCCCATGTAGAAATCCTCCGTTATCCCCTGGCACAATATCCCCCCTTGGGTAGAGTTGTACAAATCCTGGGTAGTGATGCCGAAGCCGCAGCCGATATAGATTTGGTAACTTGTAAACATGACTTATCCCGAACTTTCCCCGATCATATCCTCGATGCAGCGGCCAAGTTACCCAAGAGACTCCTGAAGGCAGACCTGAAAAATCGGCTAGATTTGCGTGATGTTTTTACCTTCACGATCAAGAGCGTCAACAGTGATGAGTCCGTGGTAGAAAATGCCTTCAGTGTGGAAAAAACCACCGTTGATCATTGGCGATTACTATTTCACATTACGGATGTTTCCCACTATATCCAACCAGATGAAGCCCTAGATAGAGAAGCACTCAAACGGGGTAAGTCCGTATATCTGGGAGAATTATTACTGCCAATGTTGCCAGCAGTAGTAACAGAACGTTGTTCTTTAATCCCGGAAAGCGATCGCTTGACTCTCTCTTTTGTCATCACCATTAACCCCCAATCGGGAGAAGTAGTGGAATGGGAAATTCAACCCAGTATCATTAACGTTGATATAGCTGTTAGTCAAGTAGAAACAGAAGCCATCCTCGCCGGTGAAACCGACAAAGTAGCCCCCGAAGTCCAAGAAAAATTACAAGATTTGCAGACTTTGGCAATGGCGATAAAACGGGTACGCCTTCATCGTGGCAGCTTACAGTTGAATCTCCCCCCTACCCAAAATCCCTACTATGACGAAGGGGCTTTTGGATCTGTAGTAGTTAATGACTTACCTGGGCGATCGCTCATCACCGAGTTGGTAATCTTAGTTAATCAACTCATGGCTGATCACCTCAGCGCCCTTGGCGTTCCCAGCGTATGGCGAGTCCAAGGTACACCTGATCCCGAAGATGTTCAGGAAATGCTCAAACTGGCAGTTAATTTAGGTGTGGAATTAGGACTTGATCCAGAATTAGAGATCCAACCCCTAGATTATCAACACTTAACTGGGGCTTTCGCCGACTCACCATCGGAACAAGTTCTCACATACTTGTTACAGGACACTCTCAAACCTTCTGTATATAGCACCACCAAGGGTTCTCACTTCGGACTGGCTTTGTCCCAATATGTCCACGTCACCGCCCCCTTACGGCGTTATCCAGATATCCTCCTACAACGGGTGTATCATAACCTCTTGGAATACGGACGCGATCGCCGGAATACCCGTGTTAAAGAACGAATTAACCTGCGTCATTCCTCCTGTCACGAAGAAATCAATTGGAACGTTCTTCCCCCAGAACTCCAACAAGAACTCCAAAGTGACTTAACTAGAGTAATTGTGCAGATTAACGATCGCGAAAAAGAAGTCCAAGAAGCTGAAGCTGATTTAGCCGGACTACAAAAAGCCTCCCTGATGAAACAACGCATTGGCGAAGTATTCCCAGGCGTAATTACTGGTGTTCAATCCTACGGCTTTTTTGTCGAAATTGAAGTTCCCGTCGAATCGCCCACAGAAGGCAATCTAGCCAATACCTTACGGGTAGAAGGACTGGTCCACGTCAGTTCCCTCAAAGACGACTGGTATGAATATCGGGCTAGACAACAGGCTTTATTTGGTCGGAAAAATCGTGCTTCCTACCGACTAGGCGATAGTTGTTCTGTACAAGTTAAGAGTGTAGATTATTATCGGCAACAAATTGATCTAGTTACCGTTGGTAGTGATGGTTTACCCAAAGGCATGGGTGCAAATCCTGCTAATGGTGAGCCAGGAGACATTTATCCACCGAATAAAACCGATAGCTTGCATGGAGAAACCGAATCTTTTGACATAGAACCCTATGATCAGGAATAGTCAGTTGTTCGTTGTTCCTTGTCTGTTGTCCGTTGTCAGTTGTTCGTTGTTAGATAAAAATTTTACCAATCACCAATGACCACTGACCACTGACCACTAACCAATGACCAATAACACAAAACCTTTAATTCTCGGCGTAACAGGTGCATCTGGACTGATTTACGCCGTTCGCGCTCTTAAATTTCTCTTGGCAGCAGAATATCAAATTGAATTGGTAGCCTCTAAATCAACTTACACGGTTTGGCAAGCCGAACAGGAAATCCGAATGCCAGGAGAACCAGATAAACAAGAACAATTTTGGCGAGAACAAGCAGACGTTCCCTTATTGGGAAAACTCCGTTGCCATCCTTGGAGTGACGTTGGTGCTAATATTGCCAGCGGTTCTTTCCGTACTCTAGGGATGATTATCATGCCTTGTAGTATGAGTACAGTCGCAAAACTCTCAGGGGGACTGAGTTCCGACTTACTAGAAAGAGCAGCAGACGTGCAAATTAAAGAAGGACGCAAATTGGTAATTGTTCCCAGAGAAACCCCTTTTAGCTTAATTCACCTGCGTAACTTAACGACTTTAGCAGAAACTGGAGTGAGAATTGTCCCAGCTATTCCTGCCTGGTATCATAATCCTCAAACTATTGAGGATTTAGTTGATTTTGTTGTTGCTCGCGCTCTAGATCAACTCGATATTGACTGTATACCTATTCAGCGATGGCAAGGTCATCTCTGAAAATTAAAAATTAACAATTAAAAATTTAAAATTAAAGAACTAAGTCTTTAATTGTTAATTTTATCCGACTACTTAGTAGTTTCCGCAGTTTTTCCCTACCGCGTTCTCAACTACTGTTTCACTTTTGAATTTTGTTAGCGTAGCTCTTCTAAAAGAAGCATTCTCAACTGTTTATGGCTGTAATTCGTTTAATTATATTAGTTACAGTAGTGGTGGGACTAATATTATTAGTTACCCAGAACTTCTCACCCTCACTCCCCCTGGTGTTTTTGGGAATGCGGACTCAAACATTACCATTAGCACTGTGGATTTTATTGAGCATAGCTGCTGGTGTGGCCACATTTTTAATAATTACTAGTTTATTCAGATTTGCTATTTATTTAAGTCTACAAGCACAACAACCTATTCCCAAATCAATTCCTAATTCACCTAGAGTCAAAAAAGATACGCCGCGCCCCAGCAGTCCCCCACCACCAGTTACTCCAACTGATGATGAATTTGATGATTGGGATACAAATGGAGATGCAGATAATTGGGATTTTGGAGAAAATTCGCAACCATTACCAAAAACTTCTGAAAGTCAACAAAGTTCTCCAAAAAATTCCCGCTCTAATTCTGTTTATTCCTATTCTTCCCAAGAACCGAAAAATACTGCTGTGGGTAAAACTGAATCTATTTATGATGCTGATTATCGGGTAATTATTCCTCCTTACCAAGAATCAAGCCAAAATCAAGCAACAGATGATGATGATTGGGATTTTTTTGAAGATGATGAATTTGAGGATGATGACGAAAATCAGCCTCAAAAACGCTAATTTTCGCTATTAGCAAGCTCTACTTATATCTCCGCTCTCAAATTACTGAGTTTTAGGCTTACCAAGTGTTTCTGTAACCGTGATTCCTGCTTGACTTCACCACTCATAGCAGCACTCTGTAATGCCATAAAAGCATTAAAATCCTCTAATTCATACTGGTTAGTTAATAATTGTCTGAGTTGATTTTCCGCTTCTATCGTTAAATAGCCAGTTCTTAAAGCTATTTTCACAATATCTCGAATCCGAGTCATAGCTGAAACCTCATTCATACCATATTAGTTGATTAGTGTTTATTTAAAGTGAACGTAATTACTTATACTGAAGATAGATGGGTTACACAAATCGAGATTTGAAGCATGGGGTTGTGTAATAGTGAGTAGATAGTAGCTTGGAATATTTTGAGAATTTTATCTGTATCTATCATGTCCGCTAATAGAATATTTTTTGATACTAAGTGACTAGAATTATCTCTTATTCAAAAACTGGCTAGTTCTATCATTGACGGATTATACTTTTTAAAAGTTTCAAGAACTTTATATAAAGTTTATATTAACTTCATACTCCCGGCTTTTTCATGAATGGGGATTGTTTAATCAAAGACATAATAAGTAGGTGGGCGTTAAAAATTGTCGTTGGGGCAAGGGAACAGGGAACAGTAAGAGAGTTTTGAGCGATTTTACTTTTCTTCACATACCTTTAATTTTTTCTGTTCACCTACTTATGTATATTTGGGAGAGGGAACAGATCAGTAATACAGAGATTTTTGTTTGTTCCAAAAAGTTGGATTCATTTTGCTCAGGTACGTATCGTTATCATAATTGCTAAAATTAATCAAAAAAAGTCATAATAATTTATAATTCTCAAGGAGAAAAATACGAGTGAGTAATTTATTAAGAGGAGTTAACCTCTACTTAATTGGGATGATGGGAGTTGGTAAGACAACAGTAGGAAAGTTACTAGCAGAGGAAATTGGTTATAGATTTGTAGATACAGATGAAATTATAGTCAAAGCCGCAGGTAAGTCTATTAACGAAATATTTGCTGAAAATGGTGAAGCGGAGTTTCGTCAATTGGAGAGTAATGTCTTAGCTCAAGTTTGTGCTTATACTAAATTGATTGTAGCCACGGGTGGGGGTATTGTGATGCAGCAGCATAATTGGAGTTATCTCCATCATGGTTTGATAGTTTGGTTAGATGTACCAATACCAATACTATTGTCCAGGTTAGCAGAAGATAATACAAGACCACTTTTACAAGATCCTGATAGCTTGAGTAGTGTAACCATTTCCGAAGCTAAATTGCGATCGCTCTTGGAACAACGTCAACCATTATACTCCCAAGCTGATTTACGCATTACTATTAACAGCACCGAAACACCAGCCCAAATTGCTGCACGTATCCTAGAAACAATTCCCACGGTGCTGAAAACTCAATAATTCAGAGTTTTAAAATTACAAATTCCGCTTTTTTTTGATTACCGAAAATTTTTCGTATCTATTCCTATACCCCTTTATTTTTCTATCTATAGAAAGGAAGATAAAGTGGGTAATTTCTTGTCAAAAGAAAGATGCAGAGTTGCCATATCAAGAGTTGAATTGAATCTAGATTCTGTAATTATCCTCAACGTGGATAAAATCTATGACTATATTTTCTCTTGATGAACTCAAAAGTTTAGTTCAAAATCCTCAGTATCCATGCGTATCTCTCTATATACCGATGCAAATAGCAGGAGCAGAGGTACGACAAAATCCAATTCGGTTTAAAAATTTACTTCGGGAAGCAGAGGAACGTTTAAATACAATCGGATTACGCTCTACTGACACGGTAAATTTGCTGCAACTAGCGATGGAATTAGACAACACTGATTTCTGGGAAAATCAAAATCAGGGATTAGTAATTTTTATTTCCCCAAATCTATTTCGTTATTATTGTTTACCAATTGAATGTCCAGAATTAGTGGTTGTTGGCAATAATTTTCACATCAAACCTTTGCTAGATTTGATTAATAATGACGGAAAATTCTACCTCTTAGCTTTGAGTCAAAAAAATGTGAAATTTTTTGAAGGAACGCGCTATCAACTCAATGAAATTGAAGTAGAAAATATGCCCCAGAATTTAGAAGAGGCTCTCTTAGAAGAGAATATTCAAAAGGGGGTACAGCACCGAATTGCTATATCTAAAGGAGGAACTGCTAATGCTTTTCAACAACCTGGTTCATTTCATGGGCAAGGAAGTCCTGATCGAGATCAACATCAAGTAGATATTTTACAATTTTGCTACCTTGTTGATGGTGCATTACATGAGAAATTACGAAATGAAAAAGCACCTTTAGTATTAGCAGGAGTAGAATATTTATTACCTATTTATCGAGAGGCTAATACTTATCCATATTTACTAGAAACAGGAATTACTGGCAATGCAGAAACTCTGAAAACAGAAGAATTAAATCAGGCAGCGTGGGAAATTGTTGCCCCTTTATTTCAAGAAGAATATCAAGAATCAATAGCTGTTTATCAGCAATTAGCTGGAGAAGAAAGTGGGAAAATTGCCCATGATATTAAGGCAATTATTCCCGCTGCATATTATCAGAGAGTTGATACCTTGTTTGTGCCTTTAGAACAACATATATGGGGTAAATTTGATTCACAAAGTGCCACAGTTGAATTGCATCCAGATCCAGAACCAGATGATGAAGATATGTTAGATTTATCCGTGATTCACACAATATTAAATGGGGGTAAAGTGTATACCCTAGAATCAGCAGCAATGCCGAATGAAGCTCAGGTAGCGGCTATTCTGCGATATTAATTTTTTGAATCACTAAGTTGTCGCCGTGCTGATGCTAAAATTAATCGTTGTTCGGCACGAGCGATCGCTTGATAAGTCCTTTCCACAGCTTCCGGTTCGACAGAAATAGAAGTAATCCCCCATGCTACCAACTGATCAA
>NZ_VILD01000002.1:569294-597704 GCF_009712085.1 Anabaena sp. UHCC 0253 | reverse complement strand
TAAAGCACCGGAGCTTGACCACAAATAGAACAGGGAATACCCCCATCTTGAGACATTTTAATTAATTGAGCGATCGCAGCCATTACTGCTGGATGACTTTCATCTAATATTTTCCCTAATTTTCCCTGTTCTCGGTCTACTCCTAATAGTAATTGAGTTAAATCATTTGTGCCGATAGAAATACCTGCCACACCAGCTTTAATATATTCAGGTAAAAGAAATAAAACACTGGGAACTTCTGCCATCATCCATAATTGAAACTGGGATATTTGCATTAATCCAGCTTCCTCAACTTTATGACGACAAAATACAAATTCTTCAACAGTACGGACAAATGGTAATAATAAATTTATATTTTTATAACCAGATGCTTGCACAGTAGCTAAAGCTTGTAATTCCAATTCAAAAACCGCCGGATTTTGGACATAGTTAAAAACACCCCGTTCACCAAGAATTGATGATGGTGATATTGAATAATTGTCACTTAAAGATAGTGAATCTCGCTCCGTTTGCTCAGAGTAACGCCAATCTAAAGATCGGTAAAAAATAGGTCGAGGAGAAAAAGCGCGAGCAAATTGCATAATTTGTTCAGACAATATCTCCAACAACTCCACCTTTCTTCCTTCTAGCAACCATTTTTGAGGATGTTTTCCCTTCAAAATATTTAACATCATCAATTCTGAACGTAATAATCCCACCCCATCTACAGGTAAACGTTGTACCTGTTCAATTAATCGGGGTTGACTCAAATTTACAAGTAATTGAGTCGCAATAATAGGTAAATTAGTAGATTGGTAATGAACAACTTTCTCCTCATCCATCAATCTTTCCATTTCTCCACTAGGAAACTTTTCCCCATCTCCTGTGAGACGATAGACTTCTCCCCTATCCCCATCCAATAGCAATCTTTCCCCTGCTTGTAAGATAGTTGTTGCCCCAGTAGCACTAACAACAGCCGGAATACCTAACTCTCTCGCTAAAATCGCCGCATGGCTTGTTAATCCCCCTTGTTCTGTAATAATCCCAGTAACTCCGTGTAATAAAGGAAACCAATCAGGAGTGACAACGGGTGCAATGAGAATTACTCCCTGGGGAACTTGGACTGGTTTTTGTGATGAACTAAAAATTACATGAGCATTACCAATAATTCTGCCCCGGGCCGCCCCGATACCTTGAATAAAATGGACACTGGATGTTACTGCTTGGGGAACACTAACTTCTGTAATATAGAGTTTAGGAGTTGATAACTCAGCATCGTCATGAGCCGGAGATTCTGGAGTAACTGTCCACTTCATTGTTAAAGTTCCACCCAGTTCACTAACTAATTGATTCCCCACAGCAATTAATTCTTGTAGATATTCTTCAGGTAAAGCATATTCCTGTTGTTGAGATTCGGCCAGGAGATAAGCCAGAAGATAATCATGATCAGGTGTCAGTTGCAAATTGTCAGTAGGTAATACGCCATTATGGAGACGATACGCCAACATTTTATTACCTAATTGCCGTTCTATGACTGCCCCAGTTTTTGGTTCTATGTAGTAAATATCTGGCAATACCTCACCATTGGTAATAGCCAATCCTAAGCCCCAGGTAGCTTCAATCTCCCATCCTGACAATTTAGTATTAAGTATACCGGAGGCGATCGCATCATCAACTGGTTGCACTAATACCCCTAAATTAATTTTGGGCATACTAATACCTGCACTCCGCCAATATAGTAAACTTCTCGCCCGGAATAACTGACTCCAAAGCTGCTTTAAAGCAATGCCTATCTCCTCTTCTCCACAAGGACAAAATACCGACTCTAATAACCCAGAAACATTTCTAATCTCTTGGTTAGTTGATATTGCCAAACTCGGCCGCAAAATTAAACTGCTTTTTTGCCAATGTCTGGCAGCTTGAAAAATTGTACTTACCCAATGGCTGGGAATACTAGCCGCAATAATTTCCTGACGCAAGCGGCCAGCTACCTGTTGAAGTTGTCGCCAATTATCTACATCTAAATGTAAGGAAGAATGGGGTAAATCAGCAATTAAAGACTCTGAACTATTGAGAGTTTCCAGAAATTGTCGCAAAACATCAGCCGATACCACAAAACCAGGGACAACAGGATAGCCCCGTTGTTGAATTTTGCTTAAGTAAAACGCCTGAACGCCAACTTTGGCGCGGTCTTGTAGTTTAATTTGATCAAGCCAATAGAGTTTATCCACTCAATTCATCAGGTGTCAGTTTTCAGTTAGTAGTTCCATTGCACCTTAAGGTTTATAAATATGGCCAATAGGGGAGTCACTAGTACCACGGGCGGAATTAACAATTAATCATTAAAAAAGCCATGAAACCAGCTTTTCGCAGATTTTTAATGGTTGCTTGACGGCAGTCGTTGTGTACTAAGTAGGCTGGCGTTAAAAATTGTCGTTGGGGCAAGGGAACAGGGAACAGGGAACAGGAAGAGAGTTTTGGGCGATTTGACTTTTCTTCACATACCTTTATATTTTTCTGCTCACCTACTTAGTCAGGGCGAAGCATTCGGGCAATCAATTATCCATTTTTTTTAAGGCTGTTTTCTGAATGCTTCGCCCCTACAACTTCTGACTCCTGCTGTATGTTTCCTGAATTTCGTTAAATGCTATTACTCCCGGTATTTATTTTGACCTAATTATTAAATATGATTTATTACATACTTTTTGTTACTATATTACCAATTAGTATGAACAAAATACTCTGTTTTTTTATTTCTAACTGCCTAAATTCTGCTTTCAAGCTATTTAACACTAACAGAAGTTGATAAATCCTTACTATATCGCCAGCAATGATTGGTTAAATACCTTTCTCCGTCTGTGCTTCGCGTTGTTGATTGGAGCTATGATTGGCTTGGAAAGACAACTTAAAAACAAACCGGCTGGGTTAAGAACTCATATGCTGGTAAGTTTGGGTTCAGCGGTGTTTACTCTCATTACTATTCAAATAGGTGGAACACAACTTAGTGCTGATTCTCTTAGTCGTGTAATTCAAGGTATTGCCGCGGGAGTAGGTTTTTTGGGGGCTGGAGAAATTTTACGTGAATCTTCCCAATCATCAACATCACCGGAAATTCATGGGTTAACTTCCGCTGCTGCGATTTGGGTAGCTGCTGCTTTGGGAATTGCTGCTGGGTGTGGTTTATGGCAATTAGGATTCATGGGTGCTATTTTAACTGTTATTATTCTACACATATTTAAAAGATTAGAGAAATTTTATTAGTCAGTTGTCAGGTGTTAGTTGGTGATGAATAAACATTAAATAGGGCTAGTGCTTTCACAAAAATTTCTTCTTCTGGTCGAGTTTGGAGAATTGATTTTACTAAATCAATAAATTCTCCATCTGAATTATTATCATTTTCCACAGTTTTACTAGCTGCATAAAAACTAACATCATCAATATTTAATTCATTAGTAATACCAGTTTTTAATAGGGGTTTATGAATACACCAAGATAGGGATTTTCCCCGCAATGTAAATTGAAACCAAGTTATTTCACCATTATTTAATTCAAAAAAGAGATCAAAATAAGGTTCTCCTCCTTGAAACCAGACTCTCATTGTCCCTTCTTGTGGACTTTGTTTGAGTAATTTTGGTGCAATTGCCCTTAATGATGCACCTAACGATGCAATTTCATTTTTACTTAATATATAATTTATATGATTCATATTTAGCAAGAGTCAGGATTTAGAAAAAATAAAGAAAGAAAAAAGCAGTTAGAAACCCGTACCAATGATCAATTAATAATTGTCAATTGTCAATTGTCAATTTCCCATTATTCACATATAAAACCTGAGAAGATTTTAACCACTGAGAATCAAAAGCACCTAAATGAGTAGTCGTAATTAAGGTTTGAAAACGGTCTTGAATAGCATCAAGTAATTGATTTTGGCGAGATGGATCTAATTCAGCTAAAACATCATCTAATAATAGTAATGGTGGTTCATTAATAACTTCTTCAATTAATTGTAATTCTGCTAATTTTAAAGCTAAAACTAAAGTTCTTTGTTGTCCTTGAGATCCATATTGACGGGCAGGAGTTTGATTAATAACTAATTCTACTTCATCGCGGTGGGGACCAACTAGAGTTATGCCTCTATGTAGTTCAGCGATCGCTCTTTGTTGAAGTTTAGCAAAAAAAGCTGCTTGCAGTTCTTGAGTAGAGGTGTTTTTGAGAGGTACATTAGCAGCGTAGTTGATTTGCAGTGCTTCAGATGCTCCACTAATACTAGCGTGCCATGCAGAGGCTATGGGAGCTAATCTTTTAATAGCTCTCTCCCTTCTCATGATCACCCGAATACCAGCAGTAACTAATTGTGCATCCCAGATAGCTAATTCTGATTGTAGAGATTTTTCCTGTGTATGAGTGTAACGTTTTAAAAAAGCATTGCGTTGGCGTAAAACCTGGTGATATTGGTGCAGAATATGAGCATAAACTGGTTCTAGTTGAATTAAGAGTGTATCTAGCCAGTTGCGACGACCTTCTGGACTACCGCGCACTAGTTCTAAATCCAAGCTAGAAAACTCCACTGCATTGAGAACACCGAGAAAGTCCATTTGTCGAGGGACTATTTGCCCATTTATAGCCACGGTACGACGCGCTTGACGACGGAGTGTGAGAGTTAAATCACTATGGCTATGAATTCGTTCTAAAGTAGCATGAATTTGGGCTATAGATTCACCTTCCTTAATTAAATCACGATCGCGTGCCATGCGGTGCGATCGCAATGTTGCTAATAATTCCACAGCCTCCAACAAATTCGATTTTCCCTGAGCATTATTCCCCACCAAAATAGTTTTAGCAGCAGTAAACTCAATTTTTTGATTTTGGTAATTACGAAATTGTTTGAGGTGTAAAGTTTTCAGGTACATATTCAAGAATTAAAAATTAAAAATTAAAAATTAAAAATTAAGAAAATTTTCTAATTTTTAACTAATTCTGGGTGTTTAAGGGTATAAATCTAAAAAAATAAAAATTAAAAATCCAAGTGTTATGAATTTTTAATTTTTAGTTCTTAATTCTTAGACTGTTTTTTTGCCTATAAAACGGAAAAATAACTTTTCACATTCAATCCAGACAAACAGCAAAGAACTGAAAGCTATACAAATCCCCAATTCTGAAAGAGTGAGTTCATGAGTACCAAAGAAATTTCGTAGAGGTTCGATGTAAATTAACATCAACTGCAAAATTGTGGTGATAACTACAGATCCTAAAACAAAGGGATTAGAAAAAGGATTCATTTCAATGGCAAGTCTATTATTAGAACGAATAGAAATTGCATGACCCATTTGCGCCAAACATAGAGAAGTAAATACCATTGTTTTCCAGCGAGGATCTGGATTTAAAGGATCACCCGATAGTTCTATACAATGAGAATACGCCCATTGCATGAGGATTATGGTAATGATGGCAAAAACAATCCCAATGCGAACCATGTAAGAACCTAATCCCCTAGCAAAAATACTTTCCCGGGGACTAAAAGGAGGACGCTGCATAACATCTGGTTCTGGTGGTTCTACAGCTAAAGCTAAAGCTGGTAAACCGTCTGTTACCAAATTCATCCAGAGAATTTGCAAAGGAGTCAGAGGAACACCTCCTAAACCCAACAATGGTGAAGCGGCAATGGTAAGAACTTCACCAATATTACTACCCAAGATGTATTTAATAAATCGGCGAATATTGGTGTAAACAACTCTACCTTCTTTAGTGGCTGCGACTATCGTAGCAAAGTTGTCATCCAGGAGGATCATGTCGCTGGCTTCTTTGCTCACATCTGTGCCTGTGATGCCCATGGCAATGCCTATATCAGCTTGTTTGAGGGCAGGAGCATCATTAACCCCATCGCCTGTCATAGCCACAAATCGTCCACGACGTTGCAATGCTTGGACAATCCTTAATTTGTGTTCTGGGGAAACTCTAGCATAAATACTTACTAAGTCTACCTGTTCCTCTAATTCCTGGTCACTCAGCCGCTGTAATTGTTGACCAGTCAGGACTCTATCACCTTCTTGGGCAATTCCCAAATCAATGGCGATCGCCTGAGCAGTTAATTGATGGTCGCCTGTAATCATAATTGGGCGGATTCCGGCTTGGCGACATTCTTGCACAGATGCTCTTACTTCTGGGCGTGGTGCGTCCAGCATTCCCACCAATCCCAACCAGACTAAATCAACTTCAGATGTATCTTCTGAAGCATCTGGGGGAACTTCAGTCAGTGGTTTATAGGCAAAACCTAATACCCGCAAGCCTTTACTTGCCATTTGGTCATTAGCTACTAGAATTTGGCTGCGTTGTTCCTCATTAATAGGAACTGCATGATTACCTAAATGGATTTTTGTACATCTTTCTAAAGTTAACTCTGGTGAACCTTTGGTGAACATTAGGTATTGTTCAGATTCCACAAAACCAGCAATGGCTGGGTCAATAGCCGTTATGGAAGATTCTCCAGTCGCAACTGCTTCTAGTTGACAAATCACACTCATACGCTTGCGTTCTGAAGAAAAGGGAAATTCCGCGACACGAGGTAATTTACTATTCCATTGGTCTTGTTCAATTCCTCCCTTCCCAGCCAAGGTGACTAAAGCCCCTTCTGTGGGGTCGCCTAAAATTGCCCATTCTCCTTGTTTTTGTTGCAATACAGCATCATTACAAACTGCACAAGGAACAATTAAAGCCGAAATTTCGGGATATTCATCTAAATTAGCTTTTTCACCATTTAACTGAAAATCGCCAATGGGGGTATAACCTTCTCCTGTTACCCGAAAGGTAGAATTATTGGTGTATACCGACTGCACCACCATTTTATTTTGAGTCAGTGTTCCGGTTTTATCAGAACAAATAGTAGTTACAGAACCAAGAGTTTCTACTGCTGGGAGTTTGCGAATTAAGGCATGATGTTGTACCATGCGCTGAGTTCCCAAGGCAAGGGTGACAGTAATTACGGCGGGTAAACCTTCAGGAACTACCGCAACTGCCATACTTAAAGAAACTTCTACTAGTTCTTGTAAGTTCTTCCAGCCTATTCCCTTAATTAGATCATGAATAAGTCCGCCGCCCACAACTATGGCAACAAGAACTAATGAACCAGTGACGAGAACGTTACCCAGTTGGGTCATGCGCTGCTGTAAGGGTGTTGGTTCACTCTCCACAGACTGCAACATCGTGGCGATTTTGCCGAGTTCCGTTCGCATTCCTGTGTCGGTAACAAGGACCTTAGCTCGACCTTGGACAACTTCCGTTCCTTGAAAAACTGAGTTGAGGCGATCGCCTAATGACGTATCTTCTGGTAATGTGAGAATGGCTTGCTTATTGACAGATGCGGCTTCACCGGTGAGAGCCGATTCCCGCACTTGCAAATTCGACTGTTCTATTAAGCGACCGTCAGCAGCTACTTGCACACCTGCTTCCAGCAGCATGACATCCCCTGGTACTAGGTCTTTGGCTGCTATTTCCCCCAAATTACCGTTACGAATCACGCGCACTAAGGGAGAAGATAGTTTTTTCAAAGCTGCTAGGGCTTTTTCGGCACGGCTTTCTTGCACATAGCCAAGAATACCATTGAGGATAACTATCGCCATAATTGCGATCGTATCTTTAAATGGCACTTCACCGTCTTTTAATGTCCCCCCAGTTAAAGCCAGCAAATCCAAAAAGCCAGAAATGAGGGCAACTGCAATCAGCATCAATAACATGATATTAGTGAACTGATCAAGCAGAATTTCCCACGGACTACGACCGCCATTTTCTTCTAGTTCATTGAGTCCATATTTTTGACGACGCTGTTCAACTTCTTGGGAAGTTAAGCCGCTGTTTGCGTCACTGTCTAACATTTCTAGGGCTTTATCAACTTCTAAACCGTGCCAGAGGTTGGTAGTTTCAGGTAAAGAATGAGCAGACATCGTGTAATTTACAAGGAATGGTTACAGAACTCGATCATAATTTAGTGATGACCGAAAATGTGGAATTGGTTAGTTGTCAGTTGTCAGTTGTCAGTTGTCAGTTGTCGGTTGTTAAGAAGTTTTCCCTGTTCCCTGCTCCCTGCTCCCTTCTTCCTACTCCCTGTTCCCTAATAAGTTAATAACTAATGATTCACAGATAATATGCTTAATAATATGAGTCTTCCATTATCCAGTTTGACAGTGAGCCAGATGTTCGGGCAAAAAATAATTAGACCACTTACTGCTGCTACCCTCTACGGGATTGCTTTCATTAAAGATCGACTTATTGCTATTGATACGGTAAAAGGCCATTTGTTGGAAATTGACCCCCTCACCGATAACAGCAAGATTATCAATCCCCACCAAGTTCGAGAATTTCAAGAAGTTACCGGTTTAGCTGTTTGGGAGGATGATCTCTGGGTGACTCGTGGTAATGGTGTTTATTTATGCAAAGTCGCATCCTTGGGTTTAGAGCATTTTATTACTTTACCTTATCCTGCGGATGGCGTTGCAGTTTGGGATTCTACCGTTTATGTTAGTTGCCAAAGACTTGGCTATATTTTGATTTTTGACCGTGATACCCGCAAGGAAATTACTAGATTTTATGCCCCTGGTGTAGGTATAGAAAATTTGGCGGTGACGAAGGAAACTCTCTGGGTATGCGATCGCACGGAACAAACAGTTTACTCTATGGATAGGGCAACGGGAGAAGTTCGTTTTAGTGTTCTGACTCCTTTTGATTCTCCTACAGGTATCGCCGTTCATGGACAAGATGACACAGGCAAAGATTGTCTTTATGTGGCATATTCCAGCGAAGAACCTTATATTCGGGATAATCCCAATGCTGATCCTTGTCATGAATTAACGTACCGCGATCGCACATTTATTCATCCCCTATATTATCATTACGACCCAGATAAACGCTACGCCCTATCTAATGGTTATCTATTAGAAATGTCTTATGTGGAGGAAATTGCCCCCCTTGATGAAGTTTATTTAGCCGATATAGAATGGCGAATTGCCTTACCCTCGGAAACAGAACGGCAAAAGGTCAAACAAGTTGAAGCAATAGGTTTACCGTTCACTGAAGAAATTATTGACGGACAAAGAGTAGCCCTGTTTAAATTTGATACCCTCGCCCCCGGTGAACGGCATATATTTGGTTGGAAGGCACTTGTAGAAGTACGCGGTATTAAATATCGTATTACTCCCAACGATGTGGAAAATGTCACAGAACCATCACCAGAATTAAAAACTCGCTATCTGGTGGATGATGATGACTTGGCAATGAATACTGATATTGTTATCCGTGCAGCCCGTACAGCAGTGAGTTCGGAAACTAATATATTACGGAAAATGTATAGTATCCGTAACTACGTTTACGATCAATTAGCTTATGGTATTAAACCTCATATTGATTCACCAGATATAGTTTTAGATCGGGGTACTGGTTCTTGTGGAGAATATGTCGGTGTATTACTAGCACTTTGTCGCCTTAATGGTATTCCTTGTCGTACTGTTGGTAGATACAAATCTCCAATTTATGCCGAACATCAAGGAGTTCCTCTCCAACCCGATTTTAATCATGTTTGGTTAGAGTTCTATATTCCCGGTATTGGTTGGTTGCCAATGGAATCTAACCCTGATGATATTGAGGAAGGTGGACCATATCCCACAAGGTTCTTCATGGGTTTATGTTGGTATCATGTCGAAATTGGTAAAGGTATATCTTTTGAAACTTTAACCAGTAATGGAGTTCGTTTAACGAAGGAAGAAGTTGCCCTTGGTGACTTGGCTATCAATCATATCCGGTTTACAATCCTGAAGGAATTACCACCTTTTGAAAGTACGACAGGTTAATTTTCAGGAACTGCCAATTTAACAAATACCCAAAAATTTCTTCTCCTGCGGGCATTTTCGGACTGAGCTTGTCGAAGTCTTGCCCGCTAACCATACATCAAATTTGAACATATATCAGCCAAAACAGGAGATAATTGTCCAATGGCAGTTGAAGAGTATCGTCAAATTGTTCAAAATTTAATTCTAGAGAAATTAGCCTTAAATTCAAAGTAGCGCCCCTGTGCCTACCCCGGTATTTGGGGCAACCACAGGGGGTTTGCCCCTACAAAATTGATTGGTTTAGGGATTTTTAAAATGTTCAATTTATTTTGCTTAACAAGTAGGCAGGTAAAATTAATTATATAAAAAATTTGGATTTAATGTAGGGGTAGCGCCCCTGTGCCTACCCCGGTATTTGGGGCAACCACAGGGGGTTTGCCCCTACAAAATTGATTGGTTTAGGAATTTTTAAAATGTTCAATTTATTTTGCAATACTTATATGGGGTAATTAAAACATCCTTCTGATGAAATAAATATTCGATTTCTTCTTGAGAAACACGATTCCAGCATTTTTTGGAGTTTCCTTCATCCCAATCAAACCCATTTACAGTTTCTAGCATAGCAATAAAAATGACATTTGTATATACAAATGTGAACATCATTTAATCTATCACAAGCTATGACAACTGCTATATCCTAAATACCCGACTTTTCCGATAAATCGGGTATTGTAAAAAACAATGACCAATAAGCAACTACCGGGGCTGAACCTTTAAACCACGACGTTCCAGGACTTGCCGTACCTGGGGACTAGGTGTGTAGTTATAACCATAAGCAGAACGCTCTGAGTCATCCATAACTTGAGGTGTCAGCAATACAATCACCTCTCTGCGTTCATTAGTTCTGTTTGTTCTTCTAAACAGCGAACCCAGCAAGGGAATATCACCCAAAATAGGGAGCTTAGAAATACTTGTCCGATCTGAGTCTTGAATAATACCGGAAAGGATAAGCGTCTGACCGTCTCGCAAGCGGAGTTGACCAGATGCAAGACTTCTTGATGCTAAAAGGGTAATATCACCATCAGGACTAGGTGTTGTACCAGCAAGGGAAGAAACAGTAGGTGCAACAGACAAAGAAACAAAACCATTATCATCAATTCTTTCTACTCTCACTGTCAGAGTTAGTCCTGCATCCTTGATGATAGGTCTTCTAGTCAAATTACCTTCGACTACTATTTGTTCAATACCACCATATACTTGTGAAGTTAAACCAACTCTTGCTTCCTGTCCTTCTTGGACAATTAGGGTTGGGTCAGTCAAAATCTTGGCATTACCACTTGATACCTGTGCCTGTAAACTAGCAAGAAAACGTTTGGGAAATTGGTATAGAGTTGGTAGTCCAAATGTATATGTATCAGGAGTGCTAGGGGTTGTAGTAGTTTGAAAACCAAACTGAGTTGGCAACCCAGTATTAGGATCTATAGCTGTCGGAACAATTTCTGTGGTACTTGTTCCTGCCGTTCCTGGACTAAAATTTGTAATCCCCGGTTGTAATGGATTTCCATCAGCGCCTAAAGGCGCATCTGCTGATGGTCTATTACCTGTTTGGTTAAAAAACCCTTCACCCAAAAATGGAGTTCCTGTAATTGGACTAGTAATTACAGGTGTTTCAGTAATACTAGTTGCCACTTCACCAGCTGTAGCAGGTCTAGAACCACCAAAATTAAAAGTCGCTGCACCACCATCACTAGCAAAATAGTTATTACCAATTCCAAAGGAAAAGCTGGAGTTGGAGTCTTGAATACCTAAAAGGTTTACATCAATAATTTTGACATTCACCACCACTTGCCGACGACGGATATCAAGTTGTACTAATTGAGATATTGCCATCTCAACCATTTTAGGACTACCAATTAATGTGACGGAATTGGTGCGCTCGTCTCCTGATGCTTGTAAACCTCTGAGTAAAGGAGTTGAATCTTTATACTCAACCCGTTGAGTTTCAATTTTTGTTTCTGTAGTCGTCTGGGTTTGGGTAACTGCGGTATTAGCAGCACCACCTACAGGTACAGCATTAACACTAGTAATAAGTCGTTCTCGGCTGACGGCACTTTCTGCACCCAAAGCGACTAAAAAGTTTAAGGCAACTCCGACTGTTACCTGATTGAGTCGCAAACTCCGCATGACATTATCACGGGTGGTGTTAGGTAATTTAGCCCCTACAAAAATCGTCCGTCCCGTGCGGTTAGCTTCTAAACCACTCAAGCGCAAGACGTAGTTAAAGACATCTTGCACAGGTTCGTTTTCTATATCTAGGGAAATTGTTTCAGATGCCTTAGTTGCACCCGCAGCACCGCCTGGTGCTGCTCCTTCACCACCGCTATAAACTAAGTTTAAATTAGCAGCCCGCGCTAACAGTGATAAAACTTCTCTCACAGGTGCATCACGCAGCACCAAACGGGGAACTCGTTCTTGAGTACCTAAATCTATACTTGTAGGGGATGTATCAATGTTAGATTGAGTAATATCTCCTACTGGTGGAGCAACGGCTCTGGGTAAAAAAGGCGGCGCTTGGTTATAAGGTTGATTTGGTCCTGCGGCTTGGGCAATTTTACCGTCAATAGTAACTTCTGGGTTAGGTACTAAAATATCTGGCCGTTTACCTGGTTCATCTGGTCTATATTCAGATGTCGTCGCTGGGGCTGCTAGAACCCTTTCTGTGGGCTTTGTGGGGTTGGATGCTGTTGTATTGGTGGTAGTAGTAAAGCCAAGGGTGAGATTATTATCTTTTCGCATTACGGGCTGACTAGTCGGTACATCATCAATACCTATGACTGTCACCCGAATGCTATTAGCATCTAATTGTTTAACTTCGATCGCCGCAATTCCTGGTGCGGGGTTTTCTTGACGGAAGTTATTACCCTGGGGTAAACGTAGTTGAGCATTAATGACATCTGCAACTAAGGATTTATCTTTTTTCGTTGTGAATACTTGGGGGCGATCGCCTGCCGCAGTTTGTAAAATTACACTAACTCCCCCTTCAATGGGATTGAGTTTAACATCAGTAATTTGTGTTACTTGTGCTAAAACTGGTTGGGCTGCTAAGATTACACAAGCGGCAGCACTTGATACAAAAACATTATTATGAAACTGTTTCACAGTTCATTCCTCACATAAAATAAAAGTCTAAATTGTCGCTTATCTCTATTTTTTTAACCGCAAATTGAGAATTCGCAGTTACTGATTGTCTATATAGTCATTCTGGGGAACTTCTGCACAACCTCCTGATACATAAATCAATCTACTTTTGACTTTTACCTCAAAGTTGATTATTTTTTGGGTGCGTTAGCTGCTGCTGTTTTTGCGGCTATTTCTGCTGTTTCTTCTGAAGTTAGTGGCATTAAAGCTTCTAAGTCAAAAGTTGTTGTCAGTTTACCAACACCAACTCGCACGGCATTTTCTTTATCTCCTGATACCTCTGGTGCAGCCAATTTGGAGTTATAGTTTTTAACTAACAATAAAGGCTGTAATTGTTCGATTTTCCGCATAATGGATTGGGTTTGATTAAAATTTCCCTCAATTTCCACATTGATAATGCTACGTTTGAGTTTATTATTAACTTCTGCCCCCAAAGAGCCATCTTCTATTAATTGCGGTTTTTCAAAAACAGGAACAAATTTTTTGAGTTTTGCTCTAACTGCATTACCAATAATTTGACCATTACTAGCTTCTATTAACCGACTGGTATCTAGCAACAAGGTGTCTAAACTTCTTTCATCGGCAAATAAAGCTAAAACTTGTTTTTGTTGTTGTTTGGCTGCTGTTAAATCTGCTTCGATTTTGCCAATTTGTTTAGCTTGGCTTTTCTTTTGCTCAACTTCTGTTTGTAGTTGATCACGTTTGGTTTGCTGTTGTTGATAGGTATCCCAAGCGGGCATTGCCATATTCAACAGCATATATCCCGCACCTAAAAAACCTAAAACGCCGACTATACCGCCAATAATAGGTGTTGTCAGGGTGATACCAAAGAGGACGGGGGAAGAATCTTGGATCTCCGTACCTTTTTCTGGAAAATTTAGTTCATCACTAAGTGTCATTGAGGGATGACTCCTACTTTTTTGATATTACGAAGTCTATCTACTAATCCGAGTGTGCCTTTCTTCTCTAATTCCTGAATTAAATCAGATGCGGGAACGGTACTCAGACCTGTTTTAATGGTGTATTTAACCACTTGGGGTGGTTTAATTATGGACTCAGACCTGTCAGTTTCTGGGGGGACAAAACCAGTAATTTCTGGTGCGTCTATTAACTCTGCTGTAATGATTCTAGTTTCCTCCGCATTCAAAAATTGAGATTGTCCTAAACTCAGAGCAAAATCGTTTACTAAAGCATAGGAACGAGCAAAACCAGAAATTTCTAATGATCCAGCGGTATTGCTAGGAGTTGCAGTTACAGCACCTTTACCAGGGAGAGAAGCCGCAATTTGCTGGATATCTTCAATCTGCACTTGATTAGGAATGCGATCGCTCAAATCCTTTAACATTGCTGACCAAGGACGTATTTGATCAAACACTGTCACTAAAGCCCTAGTTTGGTTATTAATATTGGTTGCTTCAGCTTTAAGTTTATTGAGGTTAGCTATTCTTCCATCTAAACCTTTTCCTTCCTCTTCTAGTTTGCCTATTTCCTGCGTTAATTCCGCAGTTTTACCCTCCAAGAACGAGAAACCAGCAAACACTAAACCTGGTAATACTAAACCTACTCCAACTCCTATATAAACAGGAATTAAATTCCCTAATTGGAGAGGTTGTCTTTTAGCTTTAGTTTCACTTTTTTTCTGATATTCTGGACGGTCTTTAAGAAAGTTAATATCTAGACTGTACATTGTATTATACTCCCCGCATTCCTAGACCTAAAACAATACCCAATCCAGGACGTTTAATTAATGGATAACTTTCCGTATCTACCTCCAAAGACAAAGAAGTAATTGGATCTATTTGAGTAGTTGGTAGACTCAATCTTTGAGTAAAAAACTCATCAATTTGTGGTAGTCCTCCTCCAGGTCCTGCTAAAAAAATCTGTGCAACTTCCAGATTTTCACTTTGATTGAGGTAAAAATCAATAGATCGTCGCAGTTCATCGGATAGTTCTCCTAGCACTCTCAACATAGAAGCCATACCAGGATTACTACCTGTCACTCCTGTATTGACTGAATCAGTTGAAGTTGTAGGAATGGTCATACTCTCCAACATATCCATATCTCGTGATGCTGGTAAGTTCATTGCCCTTGACAGCGCCGTTTGGAGTTGATACGTTCCGATGGGAACTGTTCTAGAAAATTGTGGCACACCATTAATAATGATGGCAATTTCTGTACTATCAAACTCAATATCAACTAATACTGCTGCTTCTTCTGGTCCAAATAGCCGCAGTTGATCACGAACGGTGCGAATTAAGGCAAAACTATTAATTTCTAAGATATCAACAGTTAATCCTGCCTGTTCAAAAGTATTCAAGTAGGTTTGTGTTACATCTTTACGAGTAGCAACTAACAAAACTTGGACTTTTTCGATTCCATCTTCGTCTACAAAGTAACCAAGCTTTTGATAATCAACATCAGCTTCTTCCCGGGGATAGGGCAAATATAAAGAAGCTTCATGGTTGAGTACCATGTCCCGTAACTCCTTGTCATCTAACTCCGATGGGACAGGAATTAAACGGACGATCGCATCTCGTCCTGGTATACAAGTAGCAACATGAGTAGCTTTAGTTTTACTTTGAGCGATCGCTTGCTGAATAATTTCTGCCATTCCTGGAGGATCAGCAATTTGACCATCAATAATTATACCTTCTGGTACTGGTACTGTAGTCAAAGATTCGATTTTTAAGCTTTGGCGTTGTTTACGTAGTTGTACTACGTTCACCCGTTCGGGTGCTAGTTCAATTCCAATACCTTTATTGGATTTACTGAAAAAACTAGTGAAGGCTTTCACCACAGTTTTACCTGCTAGATTACTAAAGAAAAATACTAAGTCGGTTGTCAGACAAGAACTTTTACCAATTAGCGATTACCGATTACCGATTACCATAATTGATATATCCTATAGTCTCCACAATTCTCTATCCTTTTTTCTTACCCAGATTAATTCTAAAAATACTACCACCTAATACGATGATTCGATTGCAGAAATTTAAACAACTGGTTTGTTGGGCATTACTAGGCTTATTTACTAGTTGGATAGTTAGTTGCAGCACAAGTAATGTGAGTAATAATCCCAAACCTGCTGCTGGTGTAGCCACAATTGAGTTTTGGACAATGCAACTCCAACCTCAATTTACCAACTACTTCCAAAGCCTGATTACGACCTTTGAATCACAAAACCCCAGTATAAAAGTAAAATGGGTAGATGTGCCTTGGTCAGCGATGGAGAACAAAATTTTAACATCTATCTCCGCAAAAACGCCACCAGATGTTGTCAACCTAAATCCAGACTTTGCTTCCCAACTAGCAGGAAAAAATGCTTGGTTAGATTTAGATGCTAACGTTCCCAGTCCAGTCCGTTCTTCTTATTTACCAAATATTTGGCAAGCAAGTAGCCTCAATGGTAAGAGTTTTGGGATTCCTTGGTATCTCACCACACGACTAACTATTTATAACACCGATTTGTTAAAACAAGCGGGTATTACAAAACCTCCTGCCACTTACGCAGAATTAGGGGAAATGGCACAACAAATTAAAGACAAAACAGGTAAGTATGCTTTTTTCGCTACTTTTGTTCCTCAAGATTCTGGTGAAGTGCTGGAATCCTTAGTACAAATGGGTGTCACCTTAGTTAATGCTGAAGGTAAAGCCGGATTTAATACTCCTCAAGGAAAAGCCGCTTTTCAATATTGGGTAGATTTGTATAAAAAAGGTTTGTTGCCGAAAGAATCTTTAACCCAAGGTCATCGTCATGCGATAGATTTATACCAATCTGGAGAAACGGCTTTTTTAGCTTCTGGTCCTGAATTTCTGAAAACTATTGCTAATAATGCCCCCAAGGTTGCCCAAGCTTCGGCTATTGCCCCACAAATCACAGGTGATACAGGTAAGAAAAATGTCGCTGTCATGAATATCGTTATTCCTCGTGATAGTAAATATCCTGATCAAGCCGTTAAGTTTGCTTTATTTGTTACTAATGACGAAAATCAATTAACCTTTGCTAAAGCTGCAAATGTTCTACCTTCTACAGTTAAGGCTTTGGCTGATACATACTTTAAGGAAGTTCCTGCTAATGCTACAACAGCAGAAAAAGGGCGGGTAATTAGTGCGACACAATTACAACAAGCAGAGGTATTAACCCCTAAACTCAAAGATTTTAAATTTTTGCAAAAATCAATTTATGAAAATTTACAAGCTGCAATGTTAGGACAAAAAACTGTAGATAAAGCTGTGGAAGATGCTGCACAGCAATGGGATAATCGGTGATTGGTGACTTGCCCTGAGCGTAGCCGAAGGGTTGGTAATGGGTAATTGGTGATTACATCCTTTTGCCTATTTCCATTTTTGAGGTTTTAAGTTTGCGTAATTTAGACATTAGACTAGGTTTTTTAACAGCCTTTTCTGCACTTTTTAACTGTTCAATAATTCCATAAACTTGATGAAGTTGTTCTTCTGTTAAATGTTTTAGTTTCTCGTGAATCATTTGTTTTGTAATCATAGTAACTTACCTCAAATAACCATTATTAAGTGCAATTATAGCAAATGACTCTCTAAAATGCTGTATTATCTAAATTGTCTGGTGTCGTACATTGTAGCGATTTGATGTAGGGGTAGCGCCCCCGTGCCTACCCCATGTTTAGGGCAACCACAGGGGGTTTGCCCCTACGTCATTCATTGGTTTAGGTATTTTTAAAATGTTTAATTAATTTTGCCCACTTACTTATTGAAGTTAAAAGTTTTTTGAACAAGTTGCTATTCAACTAATTTTACAAAAATATCAAGTTTCACTATTAGTTATTGATATTAATCAAGAGGTGGTTATCAAATGGACAAGCTAACTCATTATCAAAACTTAATCAAACAAATTTTAACTGAATATGAGAAAATTTCATCACAAGTAATTGATCCTGATATAGATGAGGTGTTAATGTTTGATGATCAAAGAAGTCAATATCTTTGGTTTAATATTGGTTGTAAAAATGATAAACGAGTAAAAACAATTTCTGTTTACATTCGCATTAAAAATGAGAAAATTTACATTGAGGAAGATTGGACTGAAGAGGGAATAGCTACAGATTTATTAAGAGAAGGTGTACCGAAAGAAGATATTGTTTTAGCTTTTTATGATCCAGAAACTCGGAAGTTGACTGAGTTTGCTGTTACTTAATAAGTTCTGATTTTTAGAGAAGTCGGGGATCTTTTTTTGCTAACGGCTGAATGATTAGAGGATGTTTTAAACTTCTATAATTTTATATTGAATTCTTCATCACTTAATTATAACAGTTAATTTTGATGATAATTTTTCACATATTCCCTAAAAATAGGCAATATTAAAAACAAGAACTTCAATCTAAATTTTATTTAAAAAATACAATAAATACATTGTAAATAAATAGTCGGTTAAAACCGACTTCAGTTTTAAGACAGGGAATAAATTCCCTGGCTGGTGTTTGAATATCAATTATTTTACATCATTCAACAATGCTCAACCTATATCAAAATGCTTTATTCTTCTCACCAATTCTCAACCTTTAAACCCTCAACTCTCAATAAATCACTATCATTAGAAACCACAGTAAAACCTTTAATAATAGCAGTAGCAGCAATTAAAATATCTTCCGTTTGAATCGGTAAACCTCGTAACCTGAGATTAGCATGAATTTCTGCTGCTTTTTCCACAATTGCTAAATCATCCAAAAAAATGATTTGATAATCTTGACAGATTTTATTAAATTCTTCTCTTTGTTTAGGAGACTTAACAGCAAATAAACCTCTCTTGATTTCAAAATATGTCATACAGCTAATATAAATTGACGCATCCTGAAATTTCATTGCTTCTAACTTTTGCATAATCTGTAAATTTTTCTTCATTGCAAAAGAAACAATGTTTGTATCTAATAAATAGCTCATTTCCTTTTCACAGCTTCATCAAAAATAGCGATTTGTTCAGGTGTCAAATCATCTAACAAACCTGATAACATTTGTGTTGACATTACAAAGCTAGAATGTTCTTTTAATTTTTCATCGGATAATTTATTAAACTGTTCATTAGTTAAATTGCGCTGAACGACATTACATAAATGCTGAATTATTTCCTTTGCATTCAGTTCTTCTTTAAATAAAGGACGTTCTTCCATCAAAATATTTACTATTTTCTCGATTCTTCTTTTCATTGATTCTTGTTGATTTTCAGTTAATAACATAATATTTCCTCCATTCAAACAATCATTTATTCATATTCTATCAAATTCTTAAAGATTACTGTTTATCCTCACTTACACAGATAAAAACTCATCAAGTATGCAAAGAACGCAAAATTTATATCCGTTTTTTGCATAATCACTTAAATTCCGTAACCTACTATACGAATTATTATAAAAAATCAACCTAATGTAACAACATCGAAATTGTTACAACCACCAACCAGGAAACTACTAACAGTTGTTTCCTCAAAGGGGCAAGTACAGAACCGATAAGAACAAGGATACACAGTTAATTAAGTCCTGTTCCCTAAAAAAAGCCCATGACAGAAGCAGCAACTACCACCGAAAAACTTAATAAATTCGAGAAATTCAAAGCTGAAAAAGACGGACTTGCAGTTAAAAACGAAATAGAAAACTTTGCCCAAATAGGTTGGGAAGCAATGGACGAAAACGACCTCAACCATCGCCTAAAATGGTTAGGTGTATTCTTCCGTCCAGTCACTCCCGGTAAATTCATGATGCGGATGCGTTTACCTAACGGTATCCTCACCAGCAATCAAATGTCTGCTTTAGCAGAAGTGGTACAGCGTTACGGTGAAAATGGCAGCGCCGATATTACCACCAGACAGAATATACAACTACGCGGGATCAAAATTGAAGATATCCCAGATATCTTTAACAAATTTCACAAAGTGGGATTGACTACTATCCAATCCGGGATGGATAACGTCCGTAATATTACAGGTGATCCTGTAGCAGGTTTGGATGCAGATGAGTTTTATGATACCAGAGAATTGGTGCAGCAAATTCAAGATATGCTCACTAATAGCGGTGAAGGTAATCCAGAATTTAGCAATCTTCCCCGTAAATTTAATATTGCAATTACGGGAGGAAGAGATAACTCAGTTCACGCAGAAATTAACGATTTAGCCTTTATTCCCGCTTTTTGGGCAAATCAAGATCAATTACCAATATTTGGTTTTAACGTCATTGTTGGCGGCTTATTTTCTGCAAAACGTTGTGAAGCTGCTATTCCTCTAAATGTCTGGGTATCCCCCGCAGAAGTTGTATTATTATGTAAGGTCATTGTTGAGATTTTCCGAAATCATGGCTTACGCGCGAATAGACAAAAAGCCCGGTTAATGTGGCTACTTGATGAATGGGGATAGAAAAGTTTCGGGCTGAAGTAGAAAAGCGGTTTGGTAAATCATTATTACCAGCAGCAGCGAAGGATGAAATTGACTGGAAAAAACGGGATCATGTAGGGATATATCAACAAAAACAACCTGGTTTTAATTACGCAGGTTTAAATATTCCCGTCGGACGATTGTATGCTGGTGATATGTTTGAAATTGCGCGAGTAGCCGAAGTTTACGGAAGTGGAGAAATTCGGTTTACTGTAGAACAAAATGCCATTATTCCTAATATTCCTGATTCAGCATTAACAACATTTTCAACAGAACCATTGTTAGAAAGATTTGGAGTTAATCCTGGTTTATTAATGCGAAGCTTAGTATCCTGTACAGGCGCACAATTTTGCAACTTTGCATTAATAGAAACCAAAAACCGCGCCTTAGCAATGATTAAATCATTGGAATCTGAATTAATTTTATCGTGTTCTGTGCGAATTCATTGGACAGGTTGCCCTAATTCCTGTGGACAACCCCAAGTAGCAGATATTGGCTTAATGGGAACAAAAGTTAGAAAAAATGGCAAAACCTTAGAAGGAGTTGACATTTACATGGGTGGTAAAGTTGGGAAAGATGCACATTTAGGAACTTGTGTCCAAAAAAGCATTGCTTGTGAAGACTTGCAACCAATATTACGAGATTTACTTATTCAGAACTTTGGCGCAAAACTTAGGGAAGAAGCCTTAATTTCTCATTAAATCAATCGCTAAATAGAAACATCTCTGAAAATCCAAATAAAACCTGGGCAATATTCCTTATTGGAATCAATCCAAAATCCAAAATCCAAAATCTAAAATCGAAAGACTAAGAGTTTCTTATGAGCAATATTTCCCGCAGAAAATTTATTATTACCTCCAGTGTTGCAGCAGCAACTTCTATCTTAGTACACGGTTGTTCCTCTAGTAACTCTAATTCGGCAACAACAGATAGTTCTGCTTCTTCAAATACCAAACTTGCTAACAATTCCACAGTTAGTAATGCCCCTAAAGTTGAAACAACCAAAGCCAAATTTGGATTTATTGCCCTTACCGATGCTGCACCTTTAATTATTGCTAAGGAAAAAGGTTTCTTTGCTAAATATGGGATGACTGATGTTGAAGTCAGCAAACAAAAATCCTGGCCAGTCACTCGTGATAACTTGAAAATTGGCTCATCTGGTGGTGGTATTGATGGCGCACATATTCTTACCCCCATGCCCTATCTTCTCACCATAAATGATAAAGTACCAATGTATCTTTTGGCACGATTAAATATAAATGGTCAAGCCATTTCAGTTGCTGAAAAATTCAAAGATTTGAAAGTAGGTTTACAAAGTAAATCTCTTAAAGAAACTGTAAATAAAGCTAAAGCTGATAAAAAATCCATGAAAGTTGCCATGACTTTACCCGGTGGTACTCATGATTTATGGATGCGTTATTGGTTAGCGGCTGGTGGTATTAATCCTGATCAAGATGTAATTTTGGAAGCTGTACCACCTGCACAAATGGTGGCAAATATGAAAGTTGGAACTGTTGATGCTTTTTGTGTGGGAGAACCTTGGAATGCTCAATTAGTCAGCCAAAAATTAGGTTATACAGCTTTAACTACAGGTGAATTATGGAATAACCATCCAGAAAAAGCCTTTGCAATGCGGAAAGATTGGGTTGATAAAAATCCCAATTCTACACAAGCTTTGTTAATGGCAATTATGGAAGCACAACAATGGTGTGATCAGCCAGAAAATAAAGAGGAAATGTGTAAAATCTGCGCTGATAGAAAATACTTTAATGTTGCTGTAGCTGACATTTTAGAACGGGCTAAAGGTAATATTGATTATGGTGATGGACGCAAGGAACAAAATTTCCCATATCGCATGAAGTTTTGGGAAGATAATGCTTCTTATCCCTATAAGAGTCATGATACTTGGTTTTTAACTGAAGAAATTCGTTGGGGTTATTTACCTAAAGATACGAAGGTTAAGGAAATTGTTGATCAGGTAAATAGAGAAGATTTATGGAAACAAGCTGCTAAGGCTTTGGGTGTAGCTGCTGCGGAAATTCCAGCTAGTTCTTCTCGTGGTGTGGAAACATTTTTTGATGGTGTGAAGTTTGATCCTGAAAAACCAGAGGAATATTTAAAGAGTTTGCAAATTAAGAAGGTGTAATTGTCAGTTGGGTTGCACTTTCAACCCAACATAACATAGTCTACTAGATTAATTAGATTTTTAAGTCTCACGCAGAGGCGCAGAGGCGCAAAGAAGAGAAGGAAAAGAGATTTTTAATATTTTACTTAGGAGAAATCAATGGCTGCTATTGCTGGAAGTCGTAGGGTTGGTAGTAAACAACGGAAGGTTATTAATAAGTTTTTGATCAATAAGGTTCTACCGCCACTGTTTGGATTGGTTGTTTTTCTGGTGTTGTGGGAATTAATTTGTTTAATTCCTAGTTTTGAATTACCTGGTCCAATAGAAACAATTCGGGAAACTTTTGATCCTTTTATTCTTCATCCTTTCTTTGATAATGGTGGCAGTGATAAGGGTTTAGGTTGGCAAATATTGACCAGTTTAGGACGGGTTGCTTTAGGGTTTTCTTTGGCAGCAGTTGTAGGAGTGATTTTAGGAATATTAATTGGTTCTAATACTTTTTTGTATAATGCTGTAGATCCGATTTTTCAGGTATTAAGAACTATTCCGCCTTTGGCTTGGTTGCCAATTTCTTTAGCAGCTTTTCAACAAGCTAATCCTTCGGCAATTTTCGTGATTTTTATTACTTCGATTTGGCCGATTGTCATTAATACAACTGTGGGTGTACAAAATATTCCCCAAGATTATGTAAATGTGGCTCGTGTTTTGCGTTTGCGGAAGGGAAATTATTTCTTGAAGATTGTGTTTCCGGCAACTGTTCCTTATATTTTTACGGGTTTAAGAATTGGTATTGGTTTATCTTGGTTGGCTATTGTCGCGGCGGAAATGTTGGTTGGTGGTGTGGGTATTGGTTCGTTTATTTGGGATGCCTATAATACGACTACAGACACTAATATGAGTGAGATTATTATCGCTTTGGTATATGTCGGTTTGGTGGGATTAATTCTAGATAGAATGGTGGCTTTTGTTGCTCAAAAGGTTGTAACTACAGAACAAAAATAATTCTTATAGGACTTACGCACAAGTCACGAAAGAACGTTCGCAAAGCGTGTCGAAGACATACCATGAAGGAACGAACCACGAAGGAACGAAGGACACGAAGAAAAGAAGAAAAGAAGAAAAGAGGGTTTCAGAGATATTTTGCGTAAGTCTTGTCTTAGTTTGTAATTTTTTACATTACCCATTACCATTCATAATGAAGACTTTTTTAGAAATTGATCACGTAGACAAAATATTTAACCTCCCCAATGGTGGTAAATATATTGCTTTGAAAAATATTGAATTGAAGATTGCTGAAGGTGAATTTGTTTCTTTAATTGGACATTCTGGTTGTGGTAAGTCCACTTTACTTAATATTATTGCTGGTTTAGATCGCGCTAGTATTGGTGGTGTAACTTTGGAAGAACGGGAAGTAAGAGAACCTGGTCCTGATAGGATGGTGGTTTTTCAAAATTACTCTTTACTTCCTTGGTTAACTGTACGGGAAAATATCGCTTTAGCTGTGGATGAAGTTCATCAAAATCTATCTAAAGGAGAACGTCGGGGAATAATAGAAGAACATATTGATATGGTGGGTTTGCGACGTGCTATTAACAAACGTCCTAGTGAATTATCGGGGGGAATGAAACAGCGAGTTGCGATCGCTCGTGCTTTGGCTACCCGTCCCAAGTTATTATTATTAGATGAGCCTTTTGGCGCTTTGGATGCGTTGACAAGGGGGAATTTACAAGCACAATTAATGACTATCTGTAATGAACACAGAATTACCTGTGTGATGGTGACACATGATGTTGATGAAGCTTTATTATTGAGCGATCGCATTGTCATGTTAACCAATGGACCAGAAGCACACATTGGGCAAATTCTTGAAGTACCTATTCCCCGTCCTCGTCAACGTTTGGAAGTAGTTAATAATCCCTGTTACTACAATTTACGAAACGAAATAATTTACTTTCTCAACCAACAAAAACAAGCGAAAAAACGCCAAAAACAAGTTATTGCCCCTGCGATTATTTCTAACAAAAACTTGGAAAAAGTTCATTTAGAAATTGGCTATATCCCCCTCACTCAAGCCGCACCTTTAATAGTTGCAAAAGAAAAAGGTTTCTTTGCCCAATACGGTTTAGAAGTCAACCTTAACAGCGAAACTAGCTGGAAAGACATCGCCAAAGGTGTAGCAACTCGTAGGCTTGATGCAGCCCAAATGGTAGCAGGAATGCCCCTAGCCATGACTTTAGGTGCAGGAGGTAAAACTCCGGTATCAATGGTAACAGCTATGACCCTTTCCCGCAACGGTAGCGCCATCACTTTCAGCAAAGAATTATTCAACAATGGAGTTAGAAACTTAGCAGATTTTCAAGCCACCATTAACACTGACTTAGACAAAACCCACACCTTGGGAATTGTCCATTCTGCATCCATGCAAAACCTATTATTACGCTATTGGTTAGCAGCCGGTGGAATTCAACCTGATGTAGATGTCAGTTTGATGGTAATTCCATCACAAGAAATGGTGAATTCCCTCGAAGATCGGAAAATTGATGGTTACTGTGTAGGTGAACCTTGGAATACTCATGCAGTTGATCAAAACCTGGGTTTTATCATCGCTATCACTTCAGAAATTTGGAATGGACATCCAGATAAAATATTAGGAGTCAGAGAAGATTGGGCGCAAGAAAATCCTCAAACACATCTAGCTTTAGTTAAAGCCCTATTAGCAGCTTGTGAATATTGTGATGATATTCGCAACCGGGAAGAAGTTCTCAAATTAATTTCTCAACCTAACTATATTGGAAGTAATTCCCTTAATCTTCGTCCAGCTTTAATAGATACTTACAAACAGTATGATTTCCAAAAAACCCAAACTTCCCATCAGTTTTATTTCAACAAAGCCAACTATCCAGATCGTAATGAAATGTTATGGATTTTAACCCAACTAGCCCGTTGGGGTTTAGTAGCTTTCCCAAAAAATTGGGTAGAAGTAATTGACAGAGTTTGTCGTCCAGATGTGTTTGGTGCAGCCGCAAGAGAAAAAGGCATTTTAGATATTGGTAGAGAAGAATCAATTAAATTATTTGATGGTAAAGTCTTTAATCCTTCCGAACCAATCGAATATTTAAAAAGGTTGGAAATTAAATGTCAACTTCGGGTTGAAGAAGTATTTATTTAGTCAGTTGTCAGTTGTCAGTTGTCAGTTGTCAATTCTCAGTTGTCAATTCTCAGTTGTCAATTGTTATTACCGATTACCCATTCCCTATTACCAAAAATATCATGACAACAGTAAACTATAATAACAAAAGCCAACAATTACAAACCCAGAGAAAAGAAGACTTTTTAGTAATTGATGGTGTCAACAAAGTTTATCCCACAGCCGAAGGACCTTATACAGTTCTAGATGACATCAACCTCAAAGTTCGTGAAGGTGAATTTATTTGTTTGATTGGACATTCTGGCTGTGGAAAATCAACACTCCTGAACATGGTTTCTGGGTTTAATAAACCTACCAACGGTGTCGTCTGGTTGCAAGGTCAACCCATCACAGAACCAGGACCAGACCGAATGATGGTATTTCAAAACTATTGTTTATTACCTTGGTTAAATGTTTTTGATAATGTTTATTTAGGCGTTGATTCCGTATTTCCCAACAAAAGCAAAGCCGAAAAACGGGCAATAGTCAAAGAACATTTAGCAATGGTAGGACTAACAGAAGCATCCCAAAAGAAACCCAGTCAAATATCTGGAGGAATGAAACAAAGAGTAGCGATCGCTCGTGCTTTAGCCATCCGTCCCCAACTCCTCATTTTAGATGAACCCTTCGGCGCTTTAGATGCTATCACCAAAGAAGAATTACAAGAAGAACTACTACAAATTTGGTCAGATCATCAAGTCACCGTTTTAATGATTACCCATGACATTGATGAAGCACTTTTCCTAGCAGACAAATTAGTAATGATGACAAACGGACCAGCAGCAAATATTGGCGAAGTATTAGAAATACCCTTTTCTCGTCCTCGCAACCGTCGCCGCATCATGGAAAACCCAGAATATTATCACTTGAGAAACTACGCCCTAGACTTCCTCTTTCGTCGTTGCGCTCATATTGAAGAAGAATAATTATCTCACGCAAAGGCGCAAAGTCGCAAAGTAAGAAAATGCAAAAATCTCTCTGCGTCTCTGCGTGAAAACAATCCAAATATTATGACAGAAATTACAAAAACCCTTTGTCCTTATTGCGGAGTTGGTTGCGGTTTAGAAATCTCCACCCCAGCACAAAAAGAACATCAACCTTGGCGAGTTAGAGGTGATAAATCCCATCCTTCAAGTCAAGGAATGGTATGTGTTAAAGGTGCAACTATTACCGAATCTTTAGATAAAAATAGACTGCATTATCCAATGATGCGTGATTCTTTAGATCAAGAATTTCGCCGTGTTAGTTGGGATAAAGCTTTTGATATTATTACCCAACATATTCAAACATTAAGCTTAAATAATGCCACAGATTCTATCTGTATGTATGGTTCTGGACAATTTCAAACAGAAGATTATTATATTGCTCAAAAATTACTCAAAGGTTGTTTAGGAACTAATAATTTTGATGCTAATTCCCGGTTGTGTATGTCTAGTGCGGTATCTGGGTACATTCAAAGTTTTGGCGCTGATGGTCCTCCTTGCTGTTACGATGATTTAGAATTAACTGATTGTGCTTTTTTAATTGGTACGAATACAGCAGAATGTCATCCGATTGTTTTTAATAGATTAGCGAAATATCATAAGAAAAATCCTCATGTCAAAATAGTTGTTGTTGATCCGCGTCGTACTCCTACCGCAGAAGCCGCAGATTTACATTTAGCTATTCGTCCCGGTACTGATATTGATTTGTTAAATGGTATCGCCCATTTATTAATAAAATGGAATTATATAGATAAAGCTTTTATTGATGATTGTACTAGCAATTTTCCAGCTTATGCAGAAGTAATTCGTCATTATGCTCCTGATGTTGTTTCCCGTCAATGTGGTATTAGTATTGAAGATTTAGAAACTGCTGCAAAATATTGGGGACAAGCAAAATCTGTACTTTCTTTATGGTCAATGGGTGTTAATCAATCTACGGAAGGTACAGCTAAAGTTAGAACTATTATTAATTTACATTTGATGACAGGACAAGTCGGGAAACCTGGTGCTGGTCCTTTTTCTTTGACTGGTCAACCTAATGCAATGGGAGGAAGAGAAGCGGGCGGTTTAGCGCAATTATTACCGGGTTATCGGTCGGTTAAAAATGAGCAACATCGAACGGAAATAGAAGATTTTTGGGGTTTAAAAAAAGGTCAAATTTCTCCTGTTCCTGGTTTAACTGCTTGGGATATGATTACTGGTTTGGAATCTGGAAATGTGGGTTTATTGTGGATTGCTGCAACTAATCCTGCTGTGAGTATGCCAGATTTAGAAAGAACTAAAAAAGCGTTGTTAAAATCGCCTTTTACTATCTATCAAGATGCTTATTACCCTACGGAAACATCAGCTTATGCTCATGTTTTGTTACCTGCGGCGCAGTGGGGTGAAAAAACTGGGATAATGACTAATTCTGAAAGAATGGTAACGCTATGTTCGGCTTTTCGTGAACCACCAGGGGAAGCAAAACCAGATTGGGAAATTTTCGCCCAAGTGGGAAGAAGATTAGGTTTTAAGGATAAGTTTGCTTTTAATAATTCTGCGGAAGTTTATCAAGAGTTTGTTCAATTAACTCGTCAGCGTCCTTGTGATATGTCGGGTTTAAGTCATGAGTTTTTAATAGCAAATGGTCCAACTCATTGGCCTTATTCACAGGATAGTAATTCAGAAACTAAACGTTTATATACAGATTTACGTTTTCATACTTCAGATGGACGCGCTATTTTCGGTG
>NZ_VILD01000002.1:537538-569269 GCF_009712085.1 Anabaena sp. UHCC 0253 | reverse complement strand
AGAACCACCTGATCCTAATTATCCTTTTATATTAACTACTGGAAGATTGTACGGGCATTGGCACACACAGACACGCACAGGGAGAATTGATAAAATTCGCAAAATGCACCCAGAACCTTTTATAGAAATTCACCCCCGTGATGCTGCGGCTTTGGGTATTATTGATAATCAGTGGTTAGAAGTGCGATCGCGTCGTGGTAAAACTAAGTTTCCGGCTAAAGTCACAAAAGCTATTTCTCCTGGTACTGTCTTTGTGCCTATGCACTGGGGTAAGCTATGGGCTGATGATGCTGAAGCAAATAATCTCACCCATTCAGAAGCTTGTCCTGATTCCCTTCAACCAGAATTAAAAGCTTGTGCTGTGCAGCTTGTCCCCATTCCTGTAGAAACTTCTGTTCAAAATTATCAGCTTCTGTCTTCACAATGGTAAACTTTGAACAGTATATAGCGGTTATCGGTAGCAATACAATCGAGGGCGCAGACCCTGCGCCCCTACAGGGTTTGCGATTGACTGACTGTATCTCACAAAGAGTGCATACCGCTATAGGACTAATCAAATACTGAAATTGCTTAAGTATGAGATTATTAATTTTATTATCCAAATAATATATATCTCCAGATGGTGAAAATTACATTTTCTCGATCTGTGAAGTTTGTGAAATTGGAAAATATATCATTTTTTATCCTATAGACAATTCTAGAGGATTTTTGTTTTATCTACGTAATTAGCCCGCAAATTTCAAGCAAGGAGTTTTAGATGAGGAAACTAATCAAAAGATTTTTAGAAATTACCAGTGATAAAAGTTTCATCCACCTAATTGAAATTGTCGAGGTGATGGTTTCAAAAATTCTCTCTTTACTGATGATTGTTGTAATTTTTGCGACACTTGGCGATTTAGCAATATTTATCTTCAGGGAAATACTTTCACCAGAAGAAGGTCGTTTTAGTCAGACATTATTCCAGACTTTTGGATTATTTTTAAATGTATTAATTGCTTTAGAAATTTTAGAAAATATTACTGGCTACCTCAAAAAGCACGTTGTCCAAGTTGAATTAGTTATTATTACTTCTTTAATTGCGATCGCCCGGAAAATTATTATTCTTGATTTGAAAGTCACCGAAGGTATAGAAATTATAGGACTAGGTATTGCTATTCTGGCTTTATCAATTAGTTATTTGATCATTCGGATGAGTAATTCTAGACACGAAAATTAAAGAAGGCGTTCAGATTTAAAAGAAAGTTGAGTATTATAGTGCTTATACCTATAATTTATATAACTTCTTTTGGAAATTTCGGATGATTTGTAAATTATTAGTTAATTTTGTATTTTGAATGGGAGCAAACGGCAGGTTAGTAAAGCTATAGTGTATTTAGTCATGGTGCGGCTGTTAATATGGCTAAGGTTAAGTCTACTACCACTACATTTGATAGCGTGACGTATGGCTAACGCCACGCTGCCCTAAAGCCATAGAATTTGTTTAGACACACTCACTAACTCGATGACAGGCAAAAACGCAAGACGGAATGCATTTCTGCGACTGGTGTCTAGTAAGGTCGAAGTTTCGGAGTCAGCATCTCGCTACTCGTTGCTTCCTGGTAAAGAAATGGTAATTGGACGTGACCCTAGCTGCCAAATTGTCTTGGATGCCATGATATACCGGATGGTATCTCGTCGTCATGCGGTGGTTCGTCCCCTTTCTTTATCTCCAGATAGCAGTTACAGTTGGGTAATTTGTGATTTGAATAGTGCTAATGGCACTTTTTTAAATGGAGAACACTTACAAGGATGTCAAGAATTACATTTAGGCGATCGCATTTCCCTTGGTGCTGATGGACCACAATTTATTTTCGGGTATGAAGTTATTGCTCAACCCACAATGATGAATGTTAATAAAGCTACAGTATTATCATCTGTCAATAACTATCAATCATCCTTAAAACAAGATTCTGTCAGCTTTACACAATTATTTCCGATTATTTCTACGGGTAAGGATCTAACTCGCAAAGCTTACCTGATACCAGGAATCCTGACGGTAGTTTTTGTAGTATTAATGTTTGCTACAGTCGGTCATCCCCAAGCCAATCAAGTAATTGTTGGGTCTTATATCGCTTTTGCAGCTTACTATTTCGTTTATCAACTGTGTGGAAAACCTAAGCCCTGGTGGGTACTCCTATCTGCGGCATTGAGTACAATGTTAATATTGCTCAGTCCTCTCTTAGATGTGTTTATCACCGTATTCCGGGATATTTTACCAGGAAGTTTAGACAGTGCATCTCAAGATGGCATTACCTTTACCGAATTATTAGTGCGGATGTTTTTCGGTGCTGGGTTAATGGAGGAGTTGCTGAAAATATTACCAGTCTTAGGAGCATATCTAATTGGGAATTCTTTACCGTCACCTTGGCGAGAACGGATAGGGGTTTGGGAACCTCTAGATGGTATTCTGCTAGGAACAGCTTCGGCTGTGGGTTTTACTTTACTGGAAACTCTTGGTCAATATGTACCCTTAATTTCCCAAGATGCTGGTCAATTAGTCGGTTTACAGCTACTCATTCCTCGAATTTTAGGTTCTGTGGCTGGACACATGGCTTACAGTGGATACTTAGGCTATTTTATTGGTTTGGCTGTCTTGAAACCGACGAAAGGAAAACAAATTCTTTCGGTGGGTTATTTGAGTGCTTCGGCACTTCACGCTTTATGGAATGCGACAGGTTCTATAAATGCTTTTTTATTGGTGGTAGTTGGTGTTTTATCTTATGCCTTTTTGATGGCAGCCATTCTCAAAGCACGGGTATTGTCACCAACGCGATCGCAAAACTTCGCTACCCGCTTTCTCGAACCAAAATAAAATATCAGTAGAGGTAGGAAAAAGTAAAAATTAGGTTTGAGAATCACATTTAGAAAGATATTTAAGGGCATAATCAGCGATCGCTAAACTAATTTTTGCCTGTTCTATTGCTGATAAATTTTCCCAATCTCGTAAATGACCACAGGACTGTTCACCATCACCGATTACGGTTGTCAATGTGTGTTGTTCACTACTTCGCATCGCATAAGCAAAAGGACGAGCTAAAACTAATAAATCATCTATTTCCCAACTAGGTAGTAAAGCTTGTACACATTCCACTAGTTTCTCACTGGCTGATTGTTCAAGAATCAAGACCTCTGAAGCTTTTGAGCAAATAGCAGTGAGTAAAACTTCAGGGATAACCAAAAAAGCATTTTGCAAAGCTTTCTGAAGATAATGGACTGTATTTTCCCGCAGATTATCCTCTTCAATAGCCGGAAATTGATCCCAAATTATATCTAGGTTTTGATAAAAATTATCAGCACTTGTATTCAGTTCTCCTTCTGAGAAATTCTGCAAATCAAACTGTTGTTCTAGATGATGGAAATAAGCTTCTGAAGCAGCGTCCGATACATTCCAGGGATAAGTCCCATCTTCAGGTTCTAGTAGTGCTTCTAGTAGTTCTAAATCAGCTAGCGATGGGACAAGATGTAAAGTATTTAAGTTGGCGATTGAATTTTTCATTTTCATCTCACTATTAATTCATTTGGTCTTGTTGACAGCTACAACCTGAAAAATTAGATTTCCGTAAAATAATTGCATCCACCATCTTCATTAATTCCTAACCCCTACTGTATTCTTCCCAAATAAATTCCCAAATTTCACCTTTAGAACTCCCAAACATTAACTGCATTCCCGATTTTAAAGGTACTTCTTCCCGGAGGATCTGTTGCCAACCGTTGGGGCTTAAATACCAGGTAGTTCCATAGGTAGAAAAATCTTGCAGGTAATAAGTTGCTGTGGATGTAGTGCCATTGAGAGTATTCCGACATAAAATTTCTGCGTGGCGTTTGGAAATATAAATTTCGGGAATCACAATATCATTATCTTTCGTGCGACCGATCCTAGTGACTCCAGAACGTAATAACCAAGCTTTACCACCCGGCGCAAGCGATCGCAAATATGCTGTATTTATAGGAGTAGATAGACCGGAAATTGCTGTATCTGGTAGTTCTGTAATTCCTTCATCCACACTTTTAATCAATTCTCCATCAAAATCAGGATGGAGATAGAGGACTGGTAATGTCCAAGCCGGTTGATTGAATTTATACAGTGTTAATAATTCTTGTCTAGCTGCGGCGACTGCTTCATCAATTGGTTTACGCGATCGCAATGCCTCCGCAAAACTTTGAATAAAACTATGACTTTCAGCATCAGCAATTTCATCACGCATCCCTAATACAGCCGGCACACCATGACGAATCAGCACTTCTGCCAAACTACTTGCAGGTATAGCCTGGTGATCAATGGCTGCTGGTTGCGCCCCCCAACAGGCATTAAAAACTCCAAGTTTTATCCCTGTGCGAGTTAAAACTTGAGCTAATTCTATCCCATTAATCTTGAATCCAGTTCCTAAAAATAATGAGCCTCCGTCAGGATCTGGTAATCCGTGTCCGGCATAAAAGAAAACATTATAAGCTTTAGTTTCTAACTCCTGAATTAACTCTTTTGCTGTAGGTTGCACTAATATTTTGACTGTACAAGGTGCATATACTGGGGTTGTTTTGCCCACAGGACGACCTTCTAACAATATTTTTTTCAGTAAGGATGCTTCTTGATCTAATTGTAATTTATGGTCATGTCCCAACACCAGTAAGATATTTAATGTCTGATCAGTTCGTAATTCTGGTAAAGGTTCTACTTCGCTGGTGGTGCGACTAAATAAAATATCTTGGGATAGAGATATAGCCGATTGTCCAGCTTCTGGCTGCATAATTTCCCAAGGTAAAGCAATCAGATCAGGATCACGAATTTCCAACCGGAAGCGTAATGGCCTATGTTGACCCATAGCCATACCACGACTGCGTTCCCAACTACCAAGAATCGCCCCATCAAACACCCATCGCCATAAATTGATCCCCAAGGATTGCATCAGACGACTACTGTAAGGGCTGGTACTTTGCCCTCCAGGAGATGAAATTAAAGTTAAGGGTATGGTATTAACTGATGGAGAAGTGGGAAAAGAACTAATATCTAAAGAAGCATGACCAGCAAACATTTGCTGCCATTCTTGCCAAACTTGATTAAGTTCAGCATCCAAAACACAATCACGGAGAACATAGCCACTAGGATAGGGTGCTTTGACTACCCAAATGGCGAAATTATCAGTTCCAGTATTTACTAGACGGGCGATCGCCAAATTTAGGCAGGACATGGATTAGTGAAAACTAAACGTTCAAAACACAGATATACAGTTCAACAATTGACAATGGACAATTGACAATTGACAATTACCTAGCCATGGAAGTGCGAGGATTGAGAAAGAAGAATTTTTTGGCTTTTTTCTCCTTTCAAGCAGAGCTTTTGACAATTGACATTCCCCGCTCTCAAGAGATGGGGATTCTTAAAACCAAATAAATAGTCTTAACGGCGATATCCAAACGCCTCTACTGATTCGGTAATGTAGGTAGAAAATCATTGTCTAGGCTAGGAATAATGCTTCACAAGTATAACATTCTTCGGTTTCAACAATATTACCTATCACCTACTAGATCACAGGGACTAGATTGATCTGATTGTAAAATAGAGATATCCAAATCTTGCAGTTCAGAAAAATTAAGCTGGACTGTTTTGGGAGTTTCTGATACGGAGTCAGATGTTTGACAGAAGCGCAAACGCACTACTGGATTATCCACAGCATTAGGATTAGTTCTTTTCTCAATGACTTGGAAAAAACTTTGAGCCGGAAAAGGTTGGTTATTTAAAGTTATCGAACTATTAGCTTTAATCACCCATGTATTAGAGAGATTTTCTAAAGTTCTGGGTGTGGGAGTCGAAATTGGGGAAGGAGATGAAATTGTTGTTGGTAATTTGAATTGCAATTTAAACCAATATCCCAAAAAACCAGATATTAACATCAATCCTAAAATCACGATCAACTGTAATGGAATTGGCGGAAGCTTAATAGTCTTGTCTTTAGTAATTACTTGAGTTTTTTGATCAGAACTTAAATTTTCACCATTGACTGTATCATCTATGCGATCTAATGGCATACTAGCTAAAAAATTAGCAAAATCTACTGTAATATTTGTCTCAGGTTCAGAATATTTAACCTCATAATGCACTAAAGCAATGGTGACATTATCATGTCCGTTTTTAGTATTAGCAATTTCTATTAATCTGTCAGCAGCATTTTCTATACTTATTTTTCCCGAAAGTATAGGTAACATTTCTGTTTCCCAAGATTCTTCTACGCGATCAAAATCACTCAACCCATCAGATGTGAGTAAGAAAACTGCATCTTCGTCAATAATAAAACGTTGAGAAGTGGGATGTAGTGAGGTACTTTTACTCATCCCCAATGCTTGAACTAAAGAGCCAGAACCGCTATGTTGCAATGCTTCCCGGTAGAGAGCATAACCTAAACGAACTTCACGAGAAGCCACGTCATCATCTAAGGTGATTTGATGACAACTATGACGAGTAATCCAGTAAGCACGACTATCACCAACATGGGTAATATACATTTCATGGGCAACTGGTAAAGCCATAACGATGGTTGTTCCCATGCGTTGTCGCCCTTGACGATGTTCGCTATCGTTGCGCTGGCTAATTTTATCGTTAACGGTTGCTACTGCTCGTTCTAAATCGGATAGCAGAAGTGCAGGATCTATATTTTCGTAGGGAACTGAACTCAATCCTTGGAGTTGTTGTTGAATGGTTTCAATTGCTAAATTTGAGGCTACATTACCGCCTTCATGTCCACCAATACCGTCACAAACAATGGCTAAAGCACTATGATGTGGTGGTTTAGCTATTAAGGTGTTTTGAGGAGGAAAACAGGCATCTTCATTGCGTGGGCGAATTGGTCCAGAGTCTGTTTTGGTATAGATTTTAATAGTAGTTGTTTGGGATCTTTCTAATTGAATTAATCCTCGATCTAAAACTTTAATTAATTGCTCAGATGAGTTAATTTCTCCCTGAATTAGAGCTTCACATACTTGTTGAATAAAGGGGGCAATATTTGGTTTAGCATTTTGGAGTAATTGCCACCAAAATTCTCCCAATTGGGATAATGTCGGTATATTTTCTCCGTCAAAACGCAATTCTAGTAAGCGAATTAATACCCCTTCTACCCTTAATAAATGTGGATCTAGTAGACTAGATGCGACTCCTTCTAGAGCGAGGGGTTGCCACAAATTAGCTAATTGCCACAACCAATGGATTTGGCGGATTGATGATGCTTCTGGCCAAACAGTATCTAAACTACTACACAGGTTAACTTGAGTGAAAGTTGCATCAATTAATATTGGTGGTTTTTCTAAAAGCAATATTTCTGTTTGGGTCTGCTTATTAGCTAAATTCAGAACTCCATATACTTGTGGTATATTTATACGATAGGGAATTAGTTTGAGATAAGGTTTAATTTTCTCTAAATTATCTAATTCAGGAATTTGGGGTAATAACCCAGGTTTGATATCTAAAAGAATGGATTTACTAATGACTAAATAGCGATCGCCTAAAATAGCGCCAGGATGATTTGGGCTGATATCTTCTCCCACAGCCCAGAGATAACGCTTAGGTAAGGGTGTGGAACACTGCTGGCAAAATTTGTGGGTAAGGGGATTAGCAAATTGACAGTATTCATTTGGGCAGTAGAGCGTTACCGCATCATTTTCCATAGTTTTCCCACCGATCAGCAATTGGCATTTTTTTCAACAGTATTTTATTACGGCAGTTGATACCGCTTATATTTTTCTTAACCCACAGCCCATCATAACTTTTATTGCTGTGGGAATATGTATCCATAGCAGAACTAAATTTTAACCTGTCATTAAACCTTGACAAACCAGTCCGGGGGCAGGAGGCAGGGGAGCAGAGGAGCAGGGGGCAGGGGAGCAGGGGAGCAGGGAAATATTTCTTACATATTGCTTTCTTTTAACTGTCACCTGTCACCTGTCACCTATCACCTGTCACCTGTCACCTATCACCTATCACCTGCTATATTTACCAAATTTATTGATTGTCTTTAGCTGCAACTTGAGGTAATCCCATGCTGTAGTTAGTAACGCGACTGGAGAGATTGTAGCTAATTTCGCCTTTTTGGAGAAGCGATCGCAGATAATGCTCTAAGTCTGAACCAATGCGGCGTAAGTTGTAATCGGTTAGATCCGCGCCACTAGATGCTTCTACAAGTTGATCAAACTGGCGATAAACTTTTTGCAGAGCATCTTCATTCCAGTTGAATTCGTTGTCTGGATCAATATCTAATGTCAAAACCTGATTACTCGGAATCAGTTCATCCTTGTCCATTTCCGCCGCAAAAATGCGAATATGGCGGGTTGTGGACTTAAGCAGCATCGGGTTATCCATAAGTGTGGGTGTAAGAGTTTAGCTGAATTACACTGCAATTATTTTAACTGCTATGTTTGAGCTTATAGCAGAAAAGAAGGTTAAAGTCTAAAATTTGCAGCGTGGACTCTAAGACCGATAAATATAGCAGGAAATCCATGACCTAAGCATACAGGAATTTAGATTCCGGAATTAATTTATCTTCATGTATATGATTATTCTTGAAAATTTTGCGGATTTTGTACTGATTCTGATTTTTATTAATGTAAATATACTTGTATCGTAGTAACTTTACTGAATTTTTCTCCATTTAGTGAATTTTTCTATAACTATAAATTGCATTTATTAAAGGAGTGGATTCAGTGTAACCCATTAAGTATTATCACGTATGAAAGTAAAAAAAATAATATTTCTTGACGTTTTGGAGAAGTTGATGTAAAAACCTTTAACAAGGCCTAATCATTTTTTTACAGAAACTTCATGGTATGACACCTCAAAAACTGAATAATAGTTTAGGGCTTGGATATGCCATAACTGGTAAAGAAACATCAAAAAACAGTAAAATCTAACTGAAATAAATACAGGGGGAGTAAAATAGAATGCCAGTTTTATGGATGAGGAAAAATTCTTATCTTCAAAAACTTTGGATTCACAAAAGTATAACAAAAGTATAAGGAATTTTTCTGAAGATTTAGTCTCTCACCCGTATGACCACTAAAGTAAAGGAATCCTCAAAACTATGAACTCCAAAGCATTACCACGTCAAATAAATAATCCCGAAGTAGGTGTTTATGAGTGTGAAATCCACCTCAAATTCCGCCTGATTGAAGAAAAAAGTCTGTTAAGCGATCGCGATCAACTGTTACAAGTATTACTAGAAGCTTTAACTGAAGGATCTGATGACTTTTTAGAAACCTTACAGGCATCAGTGAAAGCTCAGGAGATTTCGGAGTTTAAAGCTTCTCCACAGATGCGTCGTCAACTCATGCGTTTACGGAATTTCGCTGATACTATCCAATAGGCATCGGTGTAATTTCGTATCATAGCAAATCTATTTGAGAATTGCGATAATTAAGTTTTGAAGGTCTGCTTCTACCTGTTTTTTTAACTATGACTTTGCTTGTAAACGTAAAATTACGTCTACAGCATTGGTGTCTCTATGCTGGCAAACTAGGAAAATTACAAATCACAATTTGTAACGTAAGTTACTATTTTGACAGCAAAATTTAGCCAGGTGCATTTTACCGTTTTCTACCAATAAATCTTAATTAGCAGTGCGGGTAGTTTACTTAGCTAGACCATGTTCTAGCGCAAAACGAACTAACTCTGTACGGCTATTAGTACCAGTTTTACTAAATAAACGACTGACATATTTTTCCACATTGCGAACGCTTGTTTCTAAACGACGGGCAATTTCTTTATTCATTAATCCTTCTGCTACCAGATTTAAAACACTTTGTTCTCTAGGAGTCAAATCAATTTTAAATGGGGCTGGGGATTGGGATATGGCACTTCGATGAGTTAATAGTATTCTAATTTGAGCGATTTGATTAGCCAATTCGGCAAGATTTGGAGTTTCGCTATCTTCCCCGGTAGTAGGGGTTTGGGCGCTACGACGAGCGAGTAAATTTTCAACTATGGCAACTAATTCATCAGGATCAAATGGTTTGGGTAGATAAGCGTCAACACCTGCATGGTAGCCTTGAATGCGATCGCCTGTCATGCCTTTGGCGGTCAAAAATACCACTGGTAATGCTTGAAAGCGAGGATCATCTCGCAGTTGTTTGAGAAACTGATAGCCATCTACCTGGGGCATCATAATATCAGAAATAACTAAATCAGCGGTGTTCTCTTGCATCCAATCCCAACCTTCACGGGCATTACTGGCAGTTTGAACCCTAAAACCGCTTTCTTGTAAATATTCTTTGACGGCTTCCCTCAATCCTGGTTCGTCATCTACCAGTAACAGTTGTGCTGACATTGAAAATTCCTATAAGTGTACATTTCCCTAATGTAGCGAAATTTGGCTAGTCTTGGCTACTGGGTAAGAGGGAGATTGAACACAAGAAAAGTTTCTGGCGATTATAAATCACTACTACACAAACAAAGTCCGTCTCCGCGGACTAAGAACCCACGCAGGCTGTCACTGAGCTTGTCGATAGCGTAGCGTGGCGTTAGCCATAGTGTGGGTTTTGTCTGTAGAGCCGCGACTTCTAGTCGCCTTTTCAAATATCTTCTAACATTAAAAAGTTATGAAATTGCTACTTTATAGCCACAAAAAAGGCCAGATTGAAAAGATTTAGTAGACTGGCATTTATTTTAAAAATGCTAATATGTTAATCATGGGCAGTTAAAAATCATAACTGTTAAAAACAAAGAGGAGAACCATGTCTGATACGCAAACTATATTACACAACTTTGGTCAGGTTTATGACAATCCTGTATTGCTAGATCACAGTGTCACCGCGCCCGTTGTCGAAGGATTTAATGTTGTATTGGCTAGTTTTCAGGCATTGTACTTGCAATATCAAAAACATCATTTTGTAGTTGAAGGGGCAGAGTTCAATTCACTACACGAATTCTTTAACGACAGCTACAACGAAGTCCAAGATCACATCCATGAAATTGGCGAACGTTTAAATGGTTTGGGTGGAATACCAGCAGCTAGTTTTAGTAAGTTAGCTGAATTATGCTGTTTTGAACCAGAAGCAGATGGCGCATTTTCTTCTCGGACAATGGTAGAAAATGACCTGGTTGCGGAACAAGCATTAATTGGTGTAATTCGCCGTCAAGCCGCTCAAGCTGAAAGTTTGGGCGATAGAGGCACACGCTATTTGTACGAAAAAATTCTTTTGAAAACTGAAGAAAGAGCTTATCACTTAGGTCACTTCTTGGCTAAGGATAGTTTAACTTTAGGTTTTGTACAACCTGCTCAGAATTAAAGTTTTCATAATCTCAATTTAACCAAATTACAAAAAAAGTAAATTTTAGGAATTGAGAATTTTCCAAAATTCATATTTTTGGCAGAAAGGTGTAAATTATCCTTTTTGCCATTTTTTATTTTAGCCATTTAAATATATTTGAATTAACTGCAAATTTTGAAGATTTCATTAAAGATAAATTCTCGCATTTAGAGTGTTCCAAACAATAAATGATCCAAAACCAGAGATTGCTTCATTCCGCTTCGCTCCATTCGCAATGACAATTGAGCATTTTTTTACTTGGAATACTCTTACTTGTTAAAATTAAATACAGATTTACCTGCATTTGAAAATCAACAAGAGCAGCTTATTGAAAACATATTTCAGTAACTTCAATTCAATAAATAAAAATATTTAGCAGTAGATTTATTGTGATAACCTATGACAATTAAGTAAACTTTAATTTACGTAAAAACCAGCAATAGAGTCTCTTATTTCCATTATTTAATTCCTTTTCCGCCCTCAAAACCCGGAAAACTTGCTAATGAATAGCATGATTAGGTGGTAAAGACCCTTAAAATAGTCAGGATTTGTATTTTTGTAATCTAAGGTAAAAACTATGCCCCGTCGTCAAGACCTCAAAAAAATTCTCCTGTTAGGTTCAGGTCCAATTGTGATTGGCCAAGCCTGTGAATTTGACTACTCTGGAACTCAAGCCTGTAAAGCCTTACGAGAAGAAGGCTATGAAGTGGTGTTGGTAAACTCCAACCCAGCTACAATTATGACCGACCCGGAAACAGCCGACCGCACCTATATTGAACCGCTGACACCGGAAATAGTTGAAAAAGTTATCGCCAAAGAACGCCCGGATGCTTTATTGCCAACAATGGGAGGACAAACCGCTCTTAATTTGGCTGTGGCTTTGGCGAAAAATGGCGTTTTAGAGAAATACAACGTCGAGTTAATTGGTGCGAAATTACCAGCAATTGAAAAAGCCGAAGACAGAAAACTGTTTAACGAAGCCATGGCTAAGATTGGGGTTGCAGTATGTCCCAGTGGTACAGCCTCAACTTTAGACGAATCAAAAGCGATCGCTCACCAAATTGGTACATATCCCTTAATTATCCGCCCAGCCTTTACAATGGGGGGGGACTGGTGGGGGTATCGCCTATAATCAAGAAGAATTTGAAGAAATGGCGCAAGTAGGGATTGACGCTAGTCCCGTGTCCCAAATTCTCATTGACCAATCTCTACTCGGTTGGAAAGAGTATGAATTGGAAGTCATGCGGGATTTAGCCGATAACGTGGTGATTATCTGTTCTATCGAAAATCTCGACCCTATGGGGATTCATACAGGGGATTCTATCACCGTCGCCCCCGCCCAAACCCTAACTGATAAAGAATATCAACGGTTACGGGATATGGCGATTAAAATTATTCGGGAAATTGGTGTTGAAACCGGCGGTTCTAATATCCAGTTTGCCGTAAATCCCGTTAATGGTGACGTGGTGGTAATTGAAATGAACCCCCGTGTCTCCCGCAGTTCGGCTTTATCTTCCAAAGCCACAGGTTTTCCCATTGCCAAAATCGCGGCTAAGTTAGCTGTGGGTTACACTTTGAATGAACTGCAAAACGATATCACTAAAAAAACCCCCGCTTCCTTTGAACCGACAATTGATTATGTTGTCACCAAAATTCCTCGGTTTGCGTTTGAAAAATTCCCTGGTTCAGAAGCAGTTTTAACTACACAAATGAAGTCTGTAGGGGAAGCAATGGCTATTGGCCGGACATTTAATGAATCTTTCCAAAAAGCCTTACGTTCTCTAGAAACCGGTCGCGCTGGTTGGGGTTGCGATAAAGCCGAAAAATTGCCCAGTGGTGAACAAATTCGCGCTCAATTGCGGACTCCTAACCCAGAACGCATCTTTTCTGTGCGTCATGCTATGCAGCTAGGAATGACTAATGAGGAAATCTATGAACTGACGGCTATTGACCCTTGGTTTTTAGATAAATTACAAGAACTGCTAGAAATAGAAAAATTTCTCAAACGGACTCCCCTAAAGCAGTTGACAAAACAGCAAATGTATGATGTGAAGCGGAATGGATTTAGCGATCGCCAAATAGCTTATGCTACAAAAACCAAAGAAGACGAAGTTCGCACATACCGCAAACATCTAGAAGTTATCCCTGTTTATAAAACTGTTGATACGTGTGCGGCGGAATTTGAAGCCCTGACTCCATATTACTATTCTACCTACGAAGAAGAAACGGAAGTATTACCGACAGATAAACCCAAGGTGATGATTTTGGGTGGTGGTCCAAACCGCATTGGCCAAGGAATTGAGTTTGATTATTGTTGTTGTCATGCTGCGTATTCTCTACATGATGCTGGGTATGAAACAATTATGGTAAATTCTAACCCAGAAACAGTTTCTACAGATTACGATACCAGCGATCGCCTGTATTTTGAACCATTAACTAAAGAAGACGTTCTCAATATCATCGAAGCTGAAAACCCCGTCGGAATTATCGTCCAATTCGGTGGACAAACACCATTAAAATTAGCCGTTCCCCTGCAAGAGTATTTACAAAAGTCTAACAGTATTACCAAGATTTGGGGAACATCACCTGATTCTATAGATATGGCGGAAAACCGAGAACGGTTTGAAAAGATTCTCCAAGAATTAAATATCGCTCAACCGCCTAACGGTATGGCGAGAAGTTACGAAGATGCGTTAATAGTCGCTAAACGGATTGGTTATCCTGTGGTGGTGCGTCCTAGTTATGTATTGGGGGGAAGGGCGATGGAAATCGTCTATTCTGATACTGAATTAGAACGCTACATGACCTTTGCAGTCCAGGTAGAACCAGATCACCCCATTTTAATTGATAAGTTCTTAGAAAACGCCATTGAAGTGGATGTAGATGCGATCGCCGATCATACTGGTAATGTTGTCATCGGTGGCATCATGGAACATATTGAACAAGCGGGTATTCACTCCGGTGATTCAGCTTGTACCTTACCTTCCATTTCGCTATCTCCAGCAGTCCTAAACCAAATTCGCTTATGGACAGTCCAACTAGCACAAGCTCTATCTGTAGTCGGGTTAATGAATATTCAGTTTGCCGTAGTTGGTGCAAACGGCTACTCTCCCCAAGTGTATATTTTGGAAGCGAACCCCAGAGCATCACGGACAGTTCCCTTTGTATCTAAAGCCACAGGCGTACAATTAGCCAAACTGGCATCCTTAATTATGTCAGGGAAAACTTTAGAGGAATTGAACTTTACAAAAGAAGTCATTCCTTCTCATATTGCTGTTAAAGAAGCCGTTTTACCTTTTAGTAAGTTCCCCGGTACAGATACCATTTTGGGTCCTGAAATGCGCTCCACAGGCGAAGTTATGGGCATTGACAGCGATTTTGGCCGCGCCTTTGCTAAAGCAGAATTAGGAGCTGGGGAAATGTTACCTCTTCAGGGGACTGTATTTGTATCCATGAGTGATAGAGACAAACCTCTAGCGGCAGATGTAGTTAAGGAGTTTATTAAGTTAGGCTTTACAATTATGGCTACTCAAGGTACACGCCAAGTCCTTCAGGAACAAGGGTTAGAAGTGAAATCAGTCCTGAAACTCCATGAAGGTCGTCCCCATGTCCTTGATGCCATTAAAAATGGAAACATTCAACTGATCATCAATACACCTTCTGGAGAAGAAGCTCATGCCGATTCTAAGTTAATTCGCCGCACCGCTTTGGGTTACAAAATCCCCATCATTACCACTATTGCAGGTGCTAGAGCCACAGCCGCAGCTATCCGTTCTATGCAAAATACGACTTTGGATGTCAAGGTAATCCAAGAATACTGTCCAATGAGTTAATAATTGTCAGTGGTCAGTGGTCAGTGGTCAGTTGTTCGTTGTCAGTTGTTTTCCCTTCCCAATGACCAATCACCAATCACCACTGACCATTCCCTAAAACATTAAGCAATTATTACAAGAGAATCATTATGGTTATCATTGAGATATTTTAACAAATATGAGGAAGCTATTTCTTGGCTCAAGAATTTAGCTCTACCCCTGTAAATATATGGTGTTCAGTAATTATAGAGGATGGAGTGATATTGATCCGCTCGTAAAGTGCGGGTTTCTCGGTAGTCAAATATTTCTCATAAATGTTACAATTATTAATATTCCTAGAAAACACAAAAAATGTTTGACTTGCTACCTTGTATCTAACTATAGATACTTGTGAAAACAAGGAGATAGCTGTAACCTTTAGCAGTGAAGTACCTAATTTACCAAAATATGAGCAAACGGAGTTGATCGGGTGCTGAAGTTGCAAACCATAAAATGGGTTATCAGCCCAATTAGGTAGCACCACACTCAAACATTATTCCGTTAACGACCCTATCAGCACACCTTACACGATAGTGTAGCCCACCATTACCAAAGAGTAGCGACATGAAGACCGCTCAATCAGCCACCGACCTCGTGCGGACTTACCTGCGTGAGATTGGCCGTGTGCCACTCCTCACTCACGAAGAAGAGATTTTTTATGGTAAACAGGTGCAACGATCTACTGCCTTGCATGAGATCCGTGAAGGTCTTGCTACCCAGTTAGGTCATGAACCAAGTTTAGAAGAATGGGCAGCAGCATCTGATTTAGAAGTATTAGAATTAAATGAGGCGATCGCCGTTGGTGAAATAGCGAAGCGGAAAATGGTAGAAGCCAATCTCCGCTTAGTCGTTTCTGTTGCCAAAAAGTACATTAAGCGCAATGTTGATTTACTTGATCTGATTCAAGAAGGCAGCATTGGAATGCAACGGGGTGTAGAAAAATTTGACCCGACCAAAGGCTATAGATTTTCTACTTATGCTTATTGGTGGATACGTCAAGCCATTACCCGTGCGATCGCTGAAAAAGCCCGGACTATTCGCTTGCCTATTCATATTACCGAAAAACTCAACAAAATTAAAAAAGCCCAGCGTCAACTCTCCCAAGGACTAGGACGTGCGCCCACTGTAGCTGAATTATCCCAAGAATTAGACCTAACACCTAAACAGGTGCGCGAGTACCTAGAAAAAGCCCGTCTGCCATTATCTCTAGATTTGCGTCTAGGAGATAATTATGACACGGAACTGGGGGAAATGCTAGAAGACACAGGAGCAACACCGGAAGATTTTGTCATGCAAACTTCCCTCTCATACGACCTAGAGCGAATGATGTCGGAACTCACTCCCCAACAGAAAGAAGTAATTACCCTCCGTTTTGGCTTAACTGATGGACAATCCTTAACTTTGGCTAAAATTGGTGAAATCCTGAATATTAGCCGAGAAAGAGTCCGACAAATTGAACGGGAAGCTCTCAACAAACTTCGCAAATCTAAAGCCACTATGAATGAGTATCTTGCAAGTTAGTCAGTTGTTATTAGTTGTTTTCGGCGTTATGGGTGGGGAAACTCCACCCTTACTCACTAATAGGTGAAAAACACCACCATTTCTGGTACGGTTAAACCGACTCTCTCGAAAGGAATAAACTGTTAGATTAGTGGACATGAATATATAATAGTCACCTAAATCGAATAGACAATAACTATCAGTTATTCCAGTCACAAACACTATCGTTAGTAGTGGCACTATAGGAGGTCAAACGTGAGTAACCAATCCAACCGAGTATCGGAATTTTTTAATAGTGATTCGGAAACCAGTAATTTATTATGGCAATACGTTAAATCATTAAGTCCAGATACTGTCACCCAACTATCTAAACCTACTTCTCATGAAGTGTTGCAGGTAATGGAACGCAATATTATCGGACTTTTAGGAAATTTACCTTCAGAACAGTTTGGTATTACTATTTCCACTAGCAGAGAAAGCTTAGGTCGCTTATTGGCATCAGCTATGATTAGTGGGTACTTTCTGCGGAATGCAGAACAAAGAATGGGTTTTGATATGGTTTTACAAGGAACAGAAGCTAATAATAGCGAAGTTGAATAAGATTATTTTTGGAAAATTCTCAAAATCAAATATTAACTCGGTAGAGATATAATCAGTCTACCGAGTTTTTTTGTTATTTATTGGTAATGATATGAAAGAAAGCAGTTTTTCTATTCCTCATAAAATTATTGGTGTCGCTGTTATTTGGAATGACCAAAAACAGATTTTAATTGATCGTCGGCTTCCTACAGGTGCAATGGGCGGTTTATGGTCATTGCGGGGGTAAAATTGAAGCTGGTGAAACTATTCAAGAATGTATTAAACGAGAAATTTCTGAAGAGTTGGGAATAGAAATTATAGTTGGAGAACATCTCATTACTATTGATCATACCTATACTCATTTGCGGGTGACTTTGACTGTACATCATTCTCAACATTTAGCAGGTGTTCCCCAAACCATAGAATGTGATGAAATTCGCTGGGTGAGTTTAGATGAATTGGATAATTTTACTTTTCCAGAAGCCAATGGGGAAATTATCGCAGCTTTAAGAAATAGTTCAAACAAGATCACCTAATGTTTTATCAACTTTTCCTTCCCATAATAAACTTTCCGCCTGCTTTAATCTTAATAGGACTTACGCAAATAGCTCTGAAACCTTCTTTTCTTCGTGTCCTTCGTTCCTTCGTGGTTCGTTCTTTCGTGACTTGTGCGTAAGTCCTGCTTAATAGTGAACTTCCTAATATAGTAGTTGAAAGAGCGATTTGCTCACAATTCATTTATATTGCTATATTTATTCAAAGTATGGAGTTAAGCGGAATCGAACCGCTGACCTCTTCAATGCCATTGAAGCGCTCTACCAATTGAGCTATAACCCCAAAAAATCTTAACTTTGTTATTATAACACATATCATAGGAGTTAAGTCAAGAGGTTTGTGAAAATAAATCTCTGATTTTTTTTGATTCAGGGTTAAAGTCCAACCGGGAAGGAAAGAAGCTGGTTTATTTACCGATACAGAACCTACTAAAAATTCGATCTAATACTGATTCTGTGACTTCTTCACCAGTGATTTCTCCTAATGCTTGAATTGCCCCTCGTAAATCAATTGTCCAAAAATCTAAAGGTAATTTATCTATAATTGTGACTTGCACTTGTTCCAAAGATATTTTAGCTTTTGTTAATGCTGCTGCTTGCCTTTGATTAATTGCTAAATCTATATCAGCGGCTTGGACTTTTCCACCTTGGACTATTTCTAAAATCGCTGTTTCTAAACTATCAATTCCTTGATTTATGGCTGCGGCTGTGAATATTTGAGATTTTAGATTGGGGATTTTTGATTGTAGAGTTTCTTTTTCTGCTGTTGAAATGAGATCAATTTTATTAATAACTAAAATTAGCGGACGGTGTTTGACTTGGGCATAAATTTCTTGATCTGCTGGAGTCCAACCTGCGGCAGCATCAATAGTAAATAATACCAAATCAGCAGCACTAGCAGCACGATGCGATCGCTCTACACCAATCTTTTCTACCTGATCAACTGTTTCCCGAATCCCGGCTGTATCTAGTACCTGTACAGGAATTCCCCCCACAACTAACTGAGATTCTACCACATCGCGGGTTGTTCCTGGTAGGTCCGTAACAATGGCGCGATCGCTCTGACTCCAAGCATTTAATAAACTAGATTTTCCGACATTTGGCCTGCCAACTATCGCTACTTTTAAGCCAGTTCTTAATAATTCACCTTTGTCTTTTGTTGCTAATAATTTGCTAATTTCCGCAGTCACTTGATCAATTTCGGTAATAATTCTTTGCTCATCTAAAGGTGGTAAATCTTCCTCAAAATCAATTCTGGCTTCAATTTCTGCCAAAATATCCAAACAATTAGCGCGTAATTTGCGGATAGGATGAGCTAATTTACCTTGCAACCCAGCTAAAGCAGTTTGAGCGGCTTGAGGTGATTTTGCTCCCACCAAATCTGCTATACTTTCCGCTTGGGTTAAATCTACTCTGCCATTTAAAAACGCTCTTAATGTAAATTCTCCCGGTTGGGCTAATCTTGCGCCATTTTCTAAACATAGTTGCAATACTTGTTGTACTGCCATAATCCCCCCATGGCAATGGAACTCTACCACATCTTCACGGGTAAAAGAACGGGGTGTTTTCATAATCATTAACAAAGCTTCGTCAATAATTTGCTTTGTTTGGGGTTGGCGAATATAACCATAGAGAATACGGTGACTTTCCCAAACTTGTCGCCCTGGGGCATAAAATAGAGTTTGAGCGATCGCCATTGCATGATCACCAGAAACCCGTACAATACCTACACTACCTTGTTGAGGGACAACAGCAGTAGCGATCGCCGCAATAGTTCCAGTATTAGCCAACAGTTCAGACATGAGCGGTTTTGCAAAAATTCAGGATTAGGGAACAAGAAAAATTCTCAACCCCTACAGTACAATAGTTCAAGAATAGCGATCAGTTAATAATTCATCACTAATAATAGTGAAATTCATTTACAAGATAAAACACCTGAATATAGATAGGGAATTGACTATGGAACAAAAAATCAACTGTGCTGAAGCCTGTGTAAATGGATGCGTTTTAGGGGATAAATGTCCCAATATTGAATTTAGAGAAGCAACCTCCAAGTTTATTGAAGAAACTTCCCTAGATAAAATGCTAGAAATGGCTGAAGAAAGATTGCGGAAAAAAATAGCAGAACCCCCAAAATGGGTATTTCCCGAAGATCCTTAAATTACACAAATTAGCATGAACAGGTTGATGCTATGCTAACATATCCAGCAAAACATCACCTTTAAATAATACCCGCTCAACTAATTTTAATTTTTTTGAATTCCATAGCAGAAACGACCAACTAACCAATTATTATCCTCACTATTTTGTGATTGTTCAGCTTTCATGGTTTCTGTTCTGTTTTTCAGTGCCATGAAAAATTCTTCCAAATTATGCGTTTTTGAACCATCTTGTTCATTAGCTTTAGTTTGCCAATCCCATTCTTTCCACCAACTAGGAACTTCTAAAGTCTGACTGAGAATATCAAACTGTAATTTATAAATACCAGGTTCAGGAAATTTATTCGGTTGGATAATGACTGAAAAATTTAACTTATTTTCTTGAGGAATAATTTGCCAATCTTGCAATTTCATAGCACTACTAATTTCTGAATTTGCATCTACAACTATAAACTTTTTAGCAAATTTATCAAATTTCTCGATGTTAACTTTTGCGTTCAGAGAATTAGTATCTACAAATAAACTATATTGTGATGGTAAAAAAGGCACACTATAATTAATCGTTAAATTTTCCTGTTGACGTGAATCTATTTGCAATATTTCATAATTGCCTTTACTAACTGCAACTCCATCTTTAACTAAAGAAAGAGGTCTCGTAATACCTTTAGGTATAGATGTTGGCGGCGTTCCTAAACTGGATATTTGATCAACAATATGATCAGGATGAAAAATCATTAACTTACTATTAGCTAATAATTGATTAGCATCATATTTTTGCAATTGCTCAAAATAATGTTTAATATCTTGATGAGGTCCGATGAATAATACATAGAACGGACGAAATTTATCTGCTTGCTTACCTGAATTATAGGCAAAAGTTTTAATACTATTAGCTTCCTGAATATAAACCTTATCATTAAATTCACTTTTAACTGCCCAAACACCCACAGCATAATCTTTTTTTTGGGAATTAAAATAAGTATCTTGAATTCTTTTATTTAATTTGGTAACATCACCACTATTTTGTTCCAAATCTGTAATAATAACCGTCATTTTCTGCTGATCTTTTTCAGCCGGAACAATAGCCGCATCTATGGGACTAGACACAGCCTTAAATTTAGCATTACTACCATCATAAAAAACTGGACTACCTCCATAACTATAATAATCACTACCTGTTATTTTCTGAATTGGAGTACCAATCCGATAATATTCAACTGGCAGTTTACCTGTTAATTCAAATACATTTCTCAGAGATTTTAAAGCTTTGATATAATTTGTTTCTCCATTTTTTACATATCCTAACATTGAACCACTACCATCTACATAAATAGCCACATTGAGATTATCTGATTTATTAGCAGTTTGACTATTAGTAGAATTAATATTAGGAATTTCACATTTTAACTCTTCTTTTGTATTACAAGCTGTCAGCAAAAGCGCCATAAATACTAAAATTACCCATCTAGAACCCATCATTTTCTTATTTCTCCGCTAATACTTTTTTGTTGATATGTGTACTATTACTAATAAATATTAAGTAATTTTACGGTATTTTTTATTGCCATAATAGCATCAATATGAGACTATATCAAAGAATACTTGTGCTACGTTTAAACTAGACTGCACTGTTCTAAAAAACTACAAGTCGTAAGGAGGACTAATGAAACCGTGGGAAATCATCAGAATTATCGTTTTTAGCGTCATTGGGGCTGCAATCATGTTTTTAGGGCAGCGGTTAATATATGAAAATCAAATCATCCCCATTCAAAAAGTCCCCCTTGATACCTGGCTCGGCACTGACTATACCACAGCCTCACTGATTATGTTCGCTGTTTGTATGTTCTCAACAATTCTTTGGTGCGTATTAGGCGCAACCAGTAAGTCTACTGGCAGCAGTATAGGCCAATGGATGTTAATTTGGTGGTTGTTAGGACTATTCCCCATAGCCACTATAGGCTTTACCGTCTTTTATATTAACCGCAGCGACGAAGCCCAGTTTTCTTTAATGGGATTTTTCCTTTTAGATACTATCTGGCTGTATTGGTTAAGTACAGTTACCAGTTCTCCTGAAGCAATCAAATATATTCCGCCAGGAGCTTTTTTTATACGTCATAAACTGATGGGAGATTAAGAAATGTCAATTTATGTAATTGGAATTGGTGGAACTGGTGCTAAGTGCATTGAAGCTATTATCCAACTAGCATCCATAGGACTTTTTAGCGAAGAAACCCTGCATTTATTATTTGTAGATGCTGATGAAACAAATGGCAATTTAAGTAGAGCCTTAACAAGTTTAGATACCTATCAAAAATGCTATAAATTAGGTTTGCATGATAAAAATTCTTGGATGCAAACAAAAATTGAATCCTTCTCTCTATGGTCGCCTTTTGCTAATAATAGTATCAATAAAAATCTTGGTTCTTTCTTTGAATACAACATTTTGAAAGATGAAGAACCAGCATTAGGAAATTTATTTGATGTTTTATATACTTCAGAAGAAAGAGATGCTAACTTAGATGTAGGTTTTCGTGGTAGACCTGCCATTGGTGCGGCTGTAATGAGTCAGGTAAAACTAGATGCTTTAGACTCTGACTCTTGGGGTATATTAGTGAGCCAAATTCAAAAAGATACTGGTGGAGGAAAACGGCCTAAAGTATTTTTATGTGGATCAATATTTGGTGGAACAGGTGCTTCAGGATTACCAACAATTGGTAGATTAATTCATAATAAATTAGAAACTTTGAGAATTAGAGATAAAGTTGATTTAGGTTGCTTATTTATGTTACCTTATTTCGGCTTTAACCCTACGATGGGGGAAAATGTAGAAACAGTCTATGCTCGTTCTGAACAGTTTTTATTGAATACAGAAGCCGCATTGCGTTATTATGGTGGTCAAGCTCAAGAGAGCTTTGATACAGTATATTTGCTAGGAAATCAGCAATTATCACCAGTTAAAAAATTTAGTGTGGGCAAAAATACCCAACGTAATGATCCCCATTTTATTGAATTATATGCCGCATTAGCTGCAAGACAATTTTTACTAAAAACACCTCCTGGAGAAAAAACAGTGGTGTTGATGAATCGAGAAAACTTAAAAACATTAATTTGGAAAGATATTCCTGATCAAAAAGAAGTTAATGCAGAGTTTGTAAATGCAACTCGGTTTGCTTTCGTTTGGTTATCGCATATTGCCCCAGCATTAGCAGAAGCAAAAAGAATTGGTGTGAAGGAGTTTCAAAAAAGTCCCCAGGGATTTTGGTTTGTTAAATTCTTTCCTAACCGCGCTGTTTTTGGCAATAATTCCAAGCAAGAAATAGATTTTAATGATCCAGAGCAACAGAATGCCATAGAAACAATTACTATTTGGTGTCAAGATTATTTACGTTGGCTTTCACAAATTCATCAATGTGTTGGTGAAACAATTCAATTATTTAATGTTAATCATTTTAGTAATAGCAATCTGAATCATCAAAATTTATCAGATTTGATTGCTGGACTAGGTGACAGTCGAGATCAAAATCAAAAATCTAGAGACACAGTTCAAGAACTCAAAAAACGCTTAAATCCTGAAGCTGTGAGTTTACCAAAGCAAGGCATACTTGGACTTGCTAAAGCTTTATATCTTGTTTGTCGGTTATAGGAGAAAAATTGAAAATGACAAGTTTATTATTGCCAAAACTCAAAGATGATTGTGATGTTAAATCAGGTAATTCTGGTAGTTGGAATTCTCAAGGCATAACTACTTTTAATCAAGTTGCTTCTAGTTTAGATTACAAAGCACCCGGCGAAGTAAAAAGCGTTAGTTCAGTTCCGACAGTGTGGGCGCGTCCTTTGTCTGTGGAAATGGCATTACATAATGATGCCTATCCCATTCGGGAACAAATGATTATTCAATGGCAAGGAATGTTAGCAGCTTTAGCACTAGCAGAAGTCCGCAATTTCCCTATTAAAGCCCAACTTTTAGAACTGGGAACAAAAAAGACGCTCATGTTTTTGCCCGTTCTCTTTATGAACTTTTACCTGATCCAGGTAACACCCTTTTCACATTCAATAATAATAAACATCCTTGGGAAGACCTCTATATATTTACTTGGAATAATCAACCTGTAGGTATGACTTCTCCTAGTACATTAGTTGTATCTTCAGAACAAGGAAATTGGGAAGGTTTACCTTGGTGGAATGCCAATACATTACAGTTACAATCTCCCCATAATTATCTTAATGATACCGAAAAATCTCAACTGGCATTTTGGTTAAATAACCTCAGCCGAGAAATTAGGAGATATAACGGTGACAGTAAAGCTATTGACAGAATTGTGGGTTTATTGAATGGCTTTATTAATAGTTTAGGTTTGACATCTACAGCTAATTTTCAATTTAGTGAGAATCCTGCCTATTTTGAAGTAGAAATCAATCGAGGGGCTTTAACTGCTCTTAATTTGCCTGTTAAGGTTGAATCGAGAGAATCTAATGTGAGGATTGTTCCTAGTTTAAGTAAACAAAATGTTCCCCCATTACTAATAATTGATCCAAATATTGCCACTGCTTGGAATGAACCACCGCAGAACATTTGTGTTTATGAAGGTAAAAATTTAGCAGCTTTTCGGACTGAAGATATAGAAACATGGAATAAGAGCAGAAAAGTAATTTGTCTGGAATCGAAAGATTTATTTTTACCCGATTTGAAATTTATTGATCAAGAGGGAATTTTACCAGGCGCTTTACTTCCTGAAGGTACGCAATCCTTAGTATTCAAAAATAGGAATATTACTCCTTTAATTCCTCTAAATCCGATTTTGTTGAACTACTTTACCCCAGAAGATTTAACTAAAAAAGTTAAACTACAACTGGTTAATAATGGTGCTGGAGGGTCACAAGTTCGGTTAACTTTAACTTTACCTCTTTATGGTGTTAAAGGTGGTAAAGCGCCGCAAAATTTCTTTTTAGTTAAAGATTATCCTTTATTAGAAGAAAATATCATTTATGAAGTGCCTGTTTTAGAAATATGGCCGAATTTTAAAGCTGAAGGTTGGCAAGAATATTACGGCTTTTACTATGATGCTGAATATGGGGAAGAAACATTTCAAATCAGTTTCCCCACAGCTAAAAATACTCATACCTTTAAAGAAGGACAAGGTGCTTATCAGGTAGTTCGCTTAGAAGAATTTCCAGCTTTAATTGAGTGTAAAGATATTTATACAAACACTATTGGTTTAATTCTGCTACCTAGTCCTGAAGAAATAAGATTAACCGGAGAGTGGGTAGTTGGTATTGATTTTGGTACTTCATTTACTAATGTTTATGTTAATAAAAATGACCGATTGATAGAACGTCTCAGTCTAGAAAATCTACACTGCAAAGTAACAGATGTTTCTATTGATACGCGATTTCCAGTTTTGTTTGAATTCTTTATTCCCGAAAGTTTTATTCCCATTGATAAACCTTTTCCCATGTCTACAGTATTAACAAATCGAGGAGCAACTAAGTCCAAAGATGATCAAATAAATCCTATTTTCGATGGTCGTCTTTATGTTCCTAATCTCCAAAGATTTGCTCCTCAAGAAACATGGATTAAAACTAACTTAAAATGGTCAACTAACAATCCTACAGATAATCAACTTTTTCTAAAACATCTAGCACTACATATTGCAGCGATCGCAGCTAAAAATGGTGTATCAACTATTCAATGGTCTTTATCATTTCCTTCAGCATTTTCTCCTAAAGAACAACAAAATTACGCCATAAATTGGCAAAGATTAACTAAAGAATTAGCATCAAAAACAGGAATCATACACAATAGTCCAGCTAAGGATGATCCTACCTATTTCCGCACTGAAAGTTTAGCAGTTGCCCAGTATTTTGCAGAGCAGGAGGGATATGATCTCGTCAGCACTACTTGTATTGATATGGGTGGTGGAACATCAGATATTTCTATTTGGCAAGATGATCAATTACTGCATCAATGTTCAGTTCTATTAGCAGGTAGTCATCTTTTTTCTCAATTTATAGAGATGAATCCTAATTTCCTGAAAAAATTAGATCCTAACATTAATGATACGAAGGATTGGACAAAACTTAAAGGTCCCGCTTTCAACGCCAAACTCGATGTTTGGATGCGTCTTGAAGCTGGAAATTGGTTAGAGACAAAACGAGATAGATTTGAAGAAGATAAAGATTTTCAAGGGCTAATTCGTTTGATGGCAATTGGCATATCTGGCTTGTATTTCTATGTAGGCCAAATCCTCTCAGTTCTGCACAAAGAGGATAAATATTCTCAAAATCAAATTACTCCCGTGTATATCGGTGGAAATGCTTCTCGTCTGTTACATTGGCTGGCAGAAGGGGGTGAATTTGACCGTAATTCAGAAATTAATAGTTTACTCAGTCACATGATGAGTATTGCTTCTGGTTTTCCTGATACAGAAGAACTCACCCGTCTGAGTCAAAACCCCAAAGATGAAGCCGCTTGTGGATTGGTTTTGAAAGATCGAAAACTACAAGGATTAGGAAAAAAAGAAAAAGATCCTGTCATCGCTGGAGAAGATTGTAAAATCAGTGGAGAAAATTTTGGTTGGCAAGAACGTTTAGAGTTTAAAGGCAAAAGTATTAGTAAATATGAAATTCCTGAATTAACTCAGTTGAAGTTATTTCTAAATGCTTTCCATGCTAGTTTAGATGAGTTAGGAATTGATGGTATCAAACCTTTAGATGGTTATGAATTAAAAGAATATCCAGATGATCCTGACCCAGATTATAATGAAAAGCTATGGCGGGCTACAGAAAGAGAACTCAGAAATTCTTTAAATGCCATTAAAGGCAATATTGAAGATATCCGAGAAGAACCACCTTTTATCATCGGCTTAAAGGCATTACTCAGAGTTTTAGGTAAAGAGTGGGCAGGAAAATAAGATATTTTTTGAACTTTGCCCTGATTACTTGGTTACTAAAAATAGGCGATTTAAATCGCTTATTTTATTTCATACATTAGTTCTAGAATAAAAACTTTGAAGGTTAGTGATGATACAATTAAAATGTCCAGTATGTGGTCACGAATATATTGAAGGTTCAGTTGAATTTTGCTCAAAGTGTTCTTGGTATATTACTCCATTTCCATCGAGTTTAGGAGAAATACCTATAGAAATACAGCATAGGGAAGAACAGCGATTACTTTGGGCTAAAGAAATATGGAAAAAATTCCATCATAAATATTCGGAAATTAAACAACAGAATGTAGTGATTCAAAAAGAATTAGAAGAAGTTAAAAAACAAAAGCAAATACTATCAGACTCTTCATCATTAGAAAAATATTTGCAGGTATTACCGGATATACTTTCTAACATTGAGCAAATTAATGAGAAATTAACTTCTAAGGATTCTTACCCTGTTTACGAATCAATCCAAGGAAATATACAAGATCAAAGTGATACAGCGTTAGAAGATGCAGTTAATCCAATAAATAATGTCGTAACAGATGAAGAAATTAGCAGTATAAATGATAATCAAGAATTTACTGATTTGTTAGAAAATTATAAACAAAACCAATTAGATTATACAGACAAAATCGAAGTTTCAGAAACAGAAGTCAGTAAATCACAGCGTTGGACGGGTAGTCAAGCACCAGCAGTTTTCGAGCGCAATGCTAGAGGTAGAGGAGAATATTGGATTATTGATAATAAATATTTAGTACCTAAACCTAAACACAAAATCAATGAAAATAGTTATAAAACTACTTTAGTAACATTATTTGACTGTCGAAACTATGATAAAAACTCAACAGACAATATTACATTAATCAAACCTGCTAAAGTATCTGTAATCAATAGCGAAGAAAAATGGCGGTTAGAAGCAAAAGGAATTATAGAGTTTTCATGATTATTAGAGGTTGAAAAATATGAAAAATAAAATTTACCGCTTGATTCCAGTTTTTATATTGTCGTTTAACTTACTCCTGGGATATTCTGCTGTAGGTAGTAATAATATTGCCCAAAATAGTAATATTCAAAAAAACAACAATCAGAAATCAATTAATAAATATCCCAAGATTAGTCAATTAGTCAAAGAATTAAAAGAGTCAATTACGTCTTTTAATAACGAAGTAAAATTAGTCGTCAAGACGAGTAAAAACCGTAACGAAGTTACTTCTAAAAATATTCAAGAAAAAATAAATTCCCTCCTAAAAGAACTGAATTTATTAATTCAAGATTCATCAATATCTGACAATAGTCAAATAGTTACTACAGTTGAAAATATAGTTTTAATAATCACTGAGATTAATAAAATCATTACCCCCCTAGAAAAAGGATTAACAGAAAATGGAGTAAGTCAAGTACAAAAAGATTTAGGATTTTTTAGCAGAAGAAAAATAGCTGATACATTTTATGGTAATTTGGGAGTAACAACGCAGGAAGAAATAGAACTATTTACTACTAATAAAATTCAAGAATTAGACAAACAAATTTTATCTCTTCAGCAACTTATTAATCAGCAACCTTTCATTGAGAAAACTTCTCAAATTGTCAATAGTAATCAAGTAAATAATTCCAACTCAGAATTAGAAATTAGAGAACTTAAAAATCACCTAAATAGATTAAGTCTAACTACTACTATTGGGGGATTTATTTTATTGATTGCATTAATATTTTGTATTTACAGAATTATCACTCTTGTTGAAGAGCAACGTAAAATTATTGCTTTGGCTAAAAATAATAAAAAAAATGTTGATATTGATAATTTTCAAATAGAAATGAATGAAATTTATAAAAACTTGAAGCTTTTTGATGAAAGGTTAAAGCAACTAGAAAAAAGTAATCAAAATCATAACTTACAAAATTATTCATCTCCACCTCATCATATCCCGAACATACAACCTAACAAAGATGTAGTTTATTCACCAAAATCAGTAATTATTCCTGCATCTTCATCAGTTAATATATCCAATTCAAATAATCAATTAGTATCAACATATAATATCAATTCTCGTTCCCTATCTCATCAAGCAATAACTGTTTCTGAAAGTGAGTATACAGCAGAACAACGTCATCTTGGACGTGATGTTGCACCTATTCTAGAATCTAATAATCGAGGTAATTATTGGATTATTAAAGAAGGTAATCAAGAATATATTGTTCCTAAAGGTAGTATGAAAATCAATGAACATAACTATCGGACAATTTCTACCTTTTTTGAATGCTTAGGATATAGCCAAAATGCACAAAATAATTTTACTCTAGTTAAACCAGCAAAAGTAGCTTCAATTGGAGAAAAGTGGCAATTAATAGAAATTGGTCAACTGCAATTTTAAGTTGAAAATTAAATAAAATGCAAAATGATAGTAGTAACAAAGTAGATTATTCAGAATGGGAATGCTTAATTTTATATAACTATATTCCCAGATTAATTGAAAAATATGCAATATTAGTAAATATATCTGCCCACTATTATACCAGTGGTAATCAAGAAATATCACTTACAGAAAATCCGAAAGGAGACTATTGGATCATTGCCAGTGATAATAATATTTATTGGTTATTTCCCAATACTAAATTAAAGAGTAGAATTAATACTCCTAAAAAAGAGGTCTTAAGCAAACTTTTTGAATTTTATAATTACGAAAATTCGGATTCCCGTGAAGTTATTCTCAAAAAACCGGCTCAAGTATTTCCTTCTAGCAGTGGGGAAGGGTGGATTTTAGCTAAACAGGGAATTATTGATTTTAATAATTCATCTTTTTTAGAAATTATAAATGCTAATAATAAAAGTTCAGAAAACATACCTAAATTAAAAGTTAATCAAAATAATGAACAGCAAAATTTAATTACACAGGTGTCACGAGAAGAATTTAATGAGTATATACTTGAATCTCAAAAGGAGATTATTCAATTAAAATCTCAAGTTCAACAATTAATAGAAATTCAACAAAGATTGCAAGGAGAAATAGAAAGAATTAATGAAAATTATGGTAGTTTAGAAACTAAATTAGAAAATAATTTTCCCAATCATCAGATAGCTACTCTTCCCGAAAAAACAACATCTCAACAGGAAAAGTTAATAAATACATCCAGTAGTGTAAATTTAAATGCTCAAGAATTGCGAATTGTAGAAGCTTATAATTCTAATCCTGTTATTATTTCCCAACAAGCAAAGCAAGTTGCAGAAACAAATACCAGCATTGAAAAGCGTATTCAAGGTAATATTGAAGCTATAGTTTTAGAAAAGCAAGCACAAGGTTACTACTGGTTAATTGGTAGGGAACAATTATATGTTATGCCTAGAAAACATCTAAATATAAATCGTGCAACGGTAGAAAGTATTAGAATTTTATTTGAATGTAAAGGAAGTAAAGCAACAAGTAAGTTTAAATTACTCAAACCTGCTAAGGTAGTTATGATAGGTAATTCACAAACTTGGCAACTAACTGAACGGGGAATTATTGAATTTGAATAGAGTCATATAAAATTATTGATAAAAATTCTAGCTAAGGATTGGAATAGGAAATGACTAACTTTGATAATCTTTTTCGTAAAGTTGAAGAATTAAAACAACTGTGCTATCAACATTTTGCACCGAGAATAACTAATATAGAAAATTATTTATCCACGCTAACTGATAGAATTCAAGATGGTTCAGTCATTGTCACTGGTAATTTACAAACAGAACAAATCACATCTCTGAATATATCTGAATCTGAATTAGTACAAGTTTATAATGATGTTCCCAAGGTTTTATTGAGAAATTCGATTATTGCGGAATTAACAACTAAAAGTTATCGAGAAAATAAACCAACTGAACCAGTTTTTTTAGAAAATGACGACAATGGCAAATATTGGATTATTGTATGTAATCAAGATAATATTTGGCTTGTACCTAGCATTAATATTAAATTACATATCCATAAAATAAGAACTATAGAAAAATTATTTGATTTTCATGGTGATACTTCTTTATTAGATACCCATTTTATATTAACTAAACCTGCAAGAGTATCCAGTTTACCGAATGGAAAAGAATGGAAACTAGAAGAAAAAGGTAGTCTAGAATTTAGTGATCCTTTTTCTCAGATTAAATTTGAACTTCCTGATTTTCAAGAACCCAAAGAAGATACTCATGTAGAAATTCAGAACATTTATCAGCAATTAGATGATTTAAGATTAGAGTTAAATCGTTCTCATGAACTCCGAAAAAATTCAGAGTTTTACATCGTAGAAATGTCTAAAGAATTGGATGATTTAAAATTACAGTTATCCTATGCTGAGGAAAATCAGAAAAAATTAGAATCTCATATTGAGAAAATACCAGTTCTCAGAGATTATGTTTATTTGCAAATAGATTTACTCAAAACGCGGATAGAATCTGTAGAAAATCATCGTGGTAGTAAATTTGATCGCAGTTAAAAAAGATGATGTTAACATCTAGTTGCGTTTGGATCTTCAAATTCTCCTGGTTGACGAACAAGAAATTGATTTAAAATTACCTTACCGGAAGGATTTATTACCTCTAATCTTACCAAGTCAGTTTGGACAATTTGCCAAGAAACTCGATATTTATATTTAGCATTAGTCCAAGTAAAAACAGGACGGGCTTTAGTTCCAGATGCTTTAGCACCAATTAAACAAAGTTTTTTACCTGTTTTGAGGTTTAAGTTTTTGTAGTAATACTGACCTTTCGCTTGCCAAAGAGTTAAATGCCAAATACGCGGTTGACCCTCTACATCAAAAAATTCTCCCTCTGGAAAAGCGAGATTAGCTACAGCTTGATTCTGAA
>NZ_VILD01000002.1:505842-537513 GCF_009712085.1 Anabaena sp. UHCC 0253 | reverse complement strand
CTATGGGTAAATGCAAGACCCTAGAACTAAAGAGATAGCGATTCCTTGAATTTTCATAATTAATTTTTACCTTAATGAGAATATTACTTTTCTATTTTTTGCAAAAATTCGGTTCTAGCTGTAATATTCAATTATATACCTTCTTGCTAACTTTTCAAGGTTGCAGAATGTTTTGAAGGAAGAGGTATAAATAAGTTTTTATTCGGTAATGCAGATGAGCATATTTTTATCTGGAGGTTAGCGTGATCAAGAACATTGAAGTTCAAAATTTTAGATGTTTCGAGCATTTAAAAGTGTCCAGTTTTGAGAAAATTAATTTAATTAGTGGAAAAAATAATGTTGGTAAAACTGCATTATTGGAGGCATTATTTCTAAATACTGTCCCCAGACCAGATACTATTTTTTTGTTGCGGCAAATAAGAAGGGAATCGTCAAAGTTTAGAAAAGCTTTACCTGAAAACACATGGACTTACTTCTTTTTTGAGGAAGACAAGAATAGTGCGCTAAAGATTGACGCTACTCTTGAAAATGCTTCTTCCAAAAAAATTGAAGTATTTGTTGATGAATCTGTGCAGAATTTAGAAGATACCTATGAACAGGATAATGGTGATGATGATAATGAAAAACTCATGAGTCTTTTTTCAGGAAGCGAATCTGTAAAATCTGTAATGCACCTAAAAACAAAAATTAATGATGGAGAGACTTTTGAAACATTAATCATTTCTAGTGCTAAGGGTATCATAGCTAGAGATATCAAAGTTCCTGACATAAAAAACGCTTTCTTCATCCCCTCATTTTTAAGAGTTGCTAGTAGAGAATTGGCAGAAGAGTTTGACAAAGCTCGTTTAAAAGAGAAAGACAATGAGCTTCTAAGAGCCTTTCAAGTTATTGATTCTTCCATTATTGGTGTAGAAAGCTTGAGTATCGGTGAAGGGAATCTTTGGGTTAAAAGAGAAGGAAAAAAAAGGTTGCCTTTGTCCTTGTTTGGTGATGGCATTAATCGTATTGCTGATATTATTTTAAGAATTGTCAATAACGAAAACAGTATTTTGCTAATTGATGAAATAGAAAATGGTATTCACCACTCTAACCACGCTGCTTTTTGGGGTATTATTTATAAATTAGCTAAGGAGTTAAATGTCCAAATATTTGCGACAACCCACAGCTTAGAAATGATTGAAGCTTTCATAAAAGCTGGTGCGGATCATGAAAATATGGCTGCTCATTTTGAGCTAACAAAACATCTAAAAACAGGAAAAATAATCGCCATTAAGCGAGATTTAGATACTTTAGAATATGCGATAAGTCATGATAAGGAGGTGAGAGGTGAGTAGTAATATTTTAATTGTAGAAAGTAAAAATGATAAATATTTTCTACAAGCAATTATTCGTTACCTTAATTTCAATATAGAAGTTGCACCTCCGATTATTATTTCAGAGGATGATTATAGGGCGATGAATGGATTAAATCCAACAAAGCTAAAGGATGCTCTCAAGGATTTAAAAGCGGATATACAAAAGGGCGAGATTGAAAGGGTAGGAATTGTTATTGATATTGATGATCAGCTAGAAATAGAGAGAATTAATTTTGTTAATCAATGTATTCAAGAAGTTTTTTCCGAATCACAATTACTCGAAAAAGTTAAGGAATTCATAAATATAAATTTTGATGGTTGCAATATCGAACTAGCTTGTTACTTTACGAATTTTAATGGACAAGGAGAACTGGAAACAGTCTTAAAAATGATTAAGAGCCAAAATTCTGATTATGCTGATTGTTTAGAGACTTGGAAAGATTGCTTGAACAATCATAATAAATCTATAACTGTTAAGGAATTTAATAAATTTTGGGTTTCTCTATATCTACGATTTGACACTTGCTCGAAAAAAGAAAAAAAGCAAGCCGAGCGTAAATGTAGTTTTGAGTCTGCGATGATTGAAAAAGCTTGGATTTGGGACTTTGAACATCCTACATTGAATGATTTGAAGAAGTTTTTGCAAATGTTTTGTTAATTTATTTGCAAAATAAGTAGTAAAAACTGGCTCACAAATCCCTATTTCAAATATCCAAACCTACCACAGTTAATTCTGAGGGATGTTCCACAGTAAACTGATAATATATTTCCTGTTGTTCCTGGGGTAGAATAGTTAACAACCAAGATAAAATCCCTGTTTTATTCTGTAGGATTTCTGGATTACTCTCAAGAAGATGCACTTGAATATGTTCACTACGACTAACTGGCAATTGTTCAGTTAATTGTAAATTTGCTGATTGATTCAACAAGTTAGTAATTATTAACCGATAAGCATAAGTAACTCGACGTTGGTTATTAATTAATTTTTTATCTACCTCAAGTTCTACTAAATCCCGTTCAATTTTCAAACCTTCATCAATGCCTAAGTTAAGTTTAAATTCTTCTCCAGGTAAAATATTTTCTAATTGGGTTGTTCCTAGAAAAGCATGATTGCGGAAAATATTAGCTGTTCCTGGTAATAAAGTTACACTATCCAAGCTATTTTTGACATGAACTTGTAAATAAGCAAAACTGACTACGCTAGGTATAGCTACATATTCAAAGCGACAAGGATAATCTTGTTGATAAATCGTGATTTTATGAGGTGTACCATCACTAGGAATTTTACCTTCACCAGAAAACTTTAATGTCACAACACTTCCTTGATGAGGATGGGGAGTTAGCACCGTTTCACTAACAATTTCTTCTTCAGTTTCTGGCTTAATTAGCTTTGATGGACTCCTAAATACAGGCATCGGTAAGGCCATTGCTGGTGGATAAGGCATAGATCGCTGTGCTATCTCTGCTATGTGTGCCACTGGTACATCAAGATACCAGGGTTTTAATTGTGGTGGTAATGTATTATGACCTGGTTTAGCCGTAGATAATGTTAGTTCCACTCCTAACCAATCTTCCCCTGTGCTTTGGGTAATTTCTGCCAGATAGGTTAAATTGAGTCCATCATTGGCACTATTAACCCGTAGATCATAAAGGGGCTGCCAATTGGCATTAGGAGTCATATAAGCTATTTCTAGCTCGAATTCTCCTGGTTGCGTAACTTCTACAGCCACAATTACATTGAGATGTTCTTTGGGTTGGGGTGTTTGGATTTTCTGTAAAGCAGTACGGAGAGTTTGTAGTTGCTTCTCTAATTCTGGAAGTTGCGCTTTGCATTCCCCAGCAGCGATCGCATATTCGCAATATTGACTACCCAGAAAGTTGAGAAAATCGAGTGTTTCACTCAAACTCAGATTTTTTCTCGCTAAACTTTGGGAAAATGGTTCTTCCGTGTTTTCCCGTAATCCAGCAATAAAATTAGACTGGAGAGATAAGGCATCTATTTGAGCTTGCAAATGCCTTTTTTGGGTTTCGATTTGTTGAATTTGTCTTGTTAACTGGGCGACTTTTTCCCCGATGGCTTCAGTGGTTTGAATGCGATCGCTACTCACTCCCAGTAACTTTACCTCTGCTGTACCAACACCACTCACCCTAATAGAATCAGCTTCTAGAGTTACTGGCAATGGGGTAACTACTAACTCCCGTTCTTCTCCTGACAAGGATACCACTGCTCGCCTTGTCACCAAAGCTTGATCAGTATAAATTGTCACAGCTACAATTTGGCTTTCTACAGTTTTCCGCCAAAAAGGTGTTTCTGGGTTTACCACTGCCAGTTTACTCCCATACTTAATGATTCTGTTGATTAATTTTCAATTGTTCCCTGTATTTACGTCAAGCTATTGGTAACTTTTAGATACATAATTAACTAAATTTCCCAATCTCAAATCAGATAACTACTGTTTGATCTAAAGATTGGTTTTAACTGAACTATGATCGAGAATTAAACCGCCTTGTTCCGTAATCTTTTTCGCTGCATCTAGAATATACTGATAGTAGGTATGAGCAATAATAGATAACTGCTTACCAGCAGGATAAACCAGATACCAAGTGCGTTTAATGGGAAAGTGTTGAACATCTAAAATGCTAAATTCCGCAGCGTCGGTTAACAAAGTATGATGGGATAATACGGAAATACCTAATCCTCCAGCGATCGCTTGTTTAATCGCTTCATTACTCCCCAACTCCAACTTCACCTTCACCTTTACCCCATGTTCTTCAAATAAGCCTTGCACAGCACTGCGAGTCCCCGAACCCGGTTCTCGCATAATAAACGGTTCATCAGCCAAACGTTCAATAGGAATATTTTTTTCCTTTGCTAAAGGATGATTAGCCGGCGCAAAAACTACCAAGGGGTTTTCTAGAAAAGGCTCGAAATTGACATCAAAGTTATCAGGGATTTGACTCATAATATACAAGTCATCCAAATTACCCATCATCCGATCTAAAATCAGTTCATGATTTGTGACTTGGAGAGAAATATCAATACCCGGATAAAGCTGACAAAAAGGACCCAACAATCTGGGAATAATATACTTAGCTGTCGTAATTACTGCCAGCCGTAATTGCCCTTGTTTTAATCCCTTTAAATCCGCAACAGTAATTTCAAACTGACTGATAGTCTCAAAAATTTGCCGACAAGTAGTAAATAATTCTCTACCTGCCTGTGTCAAATATAAACGCTTCCCGACCTGCTCAAATAGTGGCAACCCTACCGATTTCGTAAGCTGTTTAATTTGCATGGAAATGGTAGGTTGAGTCAAAAACAACTCTTCTGCCGCACGGGTAAAGCTACCATGCCGTGCCGCAGCCTCGAACACCTTCAACTGGTGCAACGTCGCTTGGTTCAAGGTGATTCTCCTCGGATAACAATTTGTAGATATAGTATAGTATCACTTAACACTAAGAAATTTTTTAGTGTTATACATACAAAGTTCTAAACCTTAGTATATATAAAAATGTATCTTCAGAGTTGACAGAAAAAACCTGTAGGGTGCATTAGCGACAGCGTAACGCACCATTTTAATTAATCTATAACGGTACGTTGATAACGCAACCTACAAAATCTGTTGAAGTTGAGAATTTATCTATTGTTTAATTTTACTGATTAAGTAATCTCATTTTCTGCAACAGTAGTATTTTCTGGAACTGATTAAATCATTATTATTTGTCCGTTGTGTTGATATTCTGTTGTTGGATAATCTCGCTAATTTCTTCCAAACTTAAATTTAAAACTTGTGCGATTTGTTCTCTAGTTAAACCCAATCCTATCAAACCAGGAACTGCATCTAATTTAGCTTTGCGTTCACCTTCTTCTATTCCTTCGTCTTTTGCTTCTTGATAAAATCGGGTTTGTTTTAACTCACTTAATCCAAACATGGCTTCTATTTCCTCCCTATTCATTCTTGGAAACTTGTAAATTAAAATTGTCTCGATGATTTGTAATACTTGTTGCTGTTGAAGTTGAGAATCTATCTCTTGTTTAGTTCTGGTGATTAATTCTCTAGCTTGGGTAATGGAGTTATCTTTGTTAGCGATGATTAGTTTTATTGTAGCAATACCAATGGGTAAAGATGTTGTTTCTGCTAATTCATCGAGATAAATAACTCTAACTCTTTGACTGGTAAAGAATTCTTGATAATGCTGAATATCTCTTGTATCTATGCTGCTGGTTGGATAGATAACTACAGCACTCCAGTGATTCTTGGGGTTGTTTTGGCGGATGTAAAGAAATATTTCGCTAAAAAGTCTATGGTAGAGATCCTTATCTGATTGAAATTGTACTTCTAAAAAGTAGATCGGGTTATCTGTATTTTGGTTAGGTAAGAAAACTCCATCTATTCTCAAGGCTGTTTGTTTGACTTCAACTGATGAAAATTGATAAAGTTCTGCTAGTTGGGGAGAGTTACCAATCAGTTCAAAAAATATGCCGGGTATTTCTTGAAATAATCGGTAAAATATGCTGTCTGTTTTCATTTTAAAAAGTTGTTCAAAGGAGTAAAAAGGATTATCGGTTAATAGGTGATGGCTTCCAATTATCAAGCACTTCTTGAATAAATATCAATTCATTGAGATATTGACTCACTTCTGATTTTTGGCTTTTAAGAGTAGAAACAATCTCATGAGATTCTGATTCTCTCTTTACCCTTTGTATAAGTAAGTTGTCAAAATTTATCTGAAATCTATTGATATAGTCATTGATTTGCTGTTCACCTTTCTGAAAATTCTCTTCTACTTGTTCGTCAATAATACCCTTGAGTAAACCTATGTTTCTCTTTACTTGCTCATCTATCTTGTCTTTAATTCCTTGAGCAGTCAAACGTAAATCTACTTCATAGTAAGATACTTCTGTTTTCATAACAACATCTTGTTCATAGACATGAGGACTTGCACAACAACGTTCCTCTTGCATAGTTATTTTCTTATTTCTTTCAAAAACTTTTTGTTGCTCTTGAATTTTAGTATCAATTCCCGAAAATTCAAACTTAGGAAACTGAATTGCATTAGTACCAATCTCTATTTGCAAAGTCTCACCAATATACTGAGATAATTCATCAGAAATAGCTTGTATTTCTTGTTGAATTTGCTTAACTAATTCCTCCTGAATCTTTGCCCCTTCTCTCACAAGTCTGTCTTGTGTATCCAGCCAAAAGTTATGAACTATAGGAGCGCAGTAATCATTAATAATTTTACCTATTTCTTGAGCATCTTTTTTGTCTTTTACCTTGATTTTATATGGATCTGAAGTTGAATCATCTTGAACCCGTGAGGTAACTTTATTCCAAATGAACGAGAAAAGATTTTGGTTTTCTTTACTAGATACAGAACCCGAATTTTTAGCTTGTTCTTCTGCTACTTTATCAATTTCTATATCTATACGATTTTTAGCCGTTTCAGCAAACTTATAAATTTCTTGCCTAAAAGTTTTGAATAATTTTTTCTTTTGTGATTCTACGGACTGTTTTACATTTCCCACCTTGTTTTTAGCTGAATCAGAACGTTGTTTATATTCCTCTATTTTTTGTTGTAGTTCCTCAAATTCTAACTCCCAACCGCGAATTTCTGTAGTAAGTGTATCAGCTACAGATTGAGCAGCTTTATTCAAAACAGCCAAGACATCGCTTAATAAATTCCATCCTGAAGTTTGAACAATATTTTTAATTACTGTCTCTTCAATTTTGGGAATACCACTATCTTCTAAAGCTTGAGATGCAATTTCTTCTGGTAAGGGAATAATTCTCCTACCTTTTTCATCTCTTTCTGCATATTTAACACTATAAAAATTTTCAAAATCCTTAATATGGCTATCAGTTGCCTTTCCTTCTTGAATGAGCTTAGATAATAAAGCCTGTCTAGCAATGACTGGGGAAATATTTGGTTCAGGAATACCAAAGCTAACCAAACTGATTCTTAAAGATTCTATCACATCTTCAATCTTTCTATCACTTTCTCCTTTCATATCTACTTTGTTAAGTACAAAGTACATTTTTCCTGTATTTTGTGCCAAAAAGTCCTGGCGGTTTTCAATTAAATCTTGCAGCAATTCTAAATTAATATTGTCTTTAAAAGATAAGTAATCCAGAATAAATAAGATAGCATCACAAGTGCGAAGTGCTTGTAGACTCGTCTGTTTTAAAGCTACTGTATTAAAACTCTCTGAGTTCCACTCATTTGGTCCAGGAGTATCAACTAAAGTAAATCCAGCTAGAGAAGGCAATTTACTAATAGCTTCAATAGGATGTTCTAATTCAAAACTTATAGTATGATCTGAATTTTTATTATCCCTTATTTGATATGTCCGTTCTGAAAACTTCCGCTTAATTTCTTGTGCATCACCAGTTGCTATAATTTCAGGAAATTCTTGATCTTCTCGATGTTCTAAAAGTTTGGGTGTTTGTTCTGCGTTAATTGGACGAATATCTGTACGAAAAACTGTACAAGCCTCTACATTAGTAGCTAAAACATCTGCACCAATCAAAGCATTGAGGAATGTACTTTTACCTGCATTCATGGCTGCAATTACAGCTACTTGATATTTTTGTTTAACTAAGGCTTGTAAAGCTTGTTTAATAATATTTTCAACATTTTCTAATCCTTGGGTATTATCTCCTTCTTTGAGTCGTCCTGCACGAAGTTCTTTTATGTAATTTAAGAGTTTGTCACCTGTTTTGTTAATTTGGTTATAGGTATCCTGAAATTCTTGAGAATAGGATTTCATTACTTTTTTCTCCTTTGGAATTGTGCTATTTTTTGGCTTTTCTGAAATTATTTTTCTAGTTAAATCTTCACTAGATAAATTGATTTTAACCGCTTTGGTGAAATTGCGTTCATAGTAATCACTAGGAACATTAACTAACTCTTCATTAATTCGGCAGAGAACATTATTTGTAAGATCCACTGCTGTTACAAATTGCTTTAAAACATCTATTGTCGGTTCTTTATCAATTTCCCACGTCAAAGAAATCAAACTCTGTTGCAATCTCACAGCTAAACGCAAACAATCTTTCTCTATTTCACTTAATGCAATCTGTCTAGTTAAATCGTGAATTTGTTTCTGACTTTCATCAGCAAGTTCATAGTATTGTTTTTCTAGATTCGTGTATTTATCAACTAATTCATTTGCAACTTTCCTGTGATGTTTAGCGGCTTGTCTATCATTTTCTCCAGCAGCATGAGAAGTAAAAGCACCTGCAACAGCACCAACAGCTAGACCTACAGCACCAAATATAAAAGGTAGTATGAAAATCATAGAATTCTTGATTTATTATTTAGTGGCTAGGAGGAAGGTAAGCAACTTGAGAATCAGGCAATAATTTACTATCTGCTGATGTAAGACCTAAAGATTGAGCAATAGCCACTGATTCACGTAACCGTTGCATAGCCCCTTCTATTCCTGGTGCAATTGGACGATTTGTAATTTCTTGATTAATTGCTTTTGCTTCTGCCAAAAATTCTAGATTTTTCTGATGTTCATAAATCAGTTCATTTTCAATTTCTTGTAATCTTCCTAATTCTTGCCGAGTTAAAGATTCATAATAGGTTTTTACAGCCTGTTTGTGATCATCTAAGATTCTGAAAAACTCAACAGCCATACCTCCAGCACCAACAACAGCTAATAAAGGTGCTACTGTGGTTAGTGCGATCGCTATTGGTGGACAAGCCGCAGCTAATGTTGCTGTTGTAAATGCTGTCACACCCCCAACTGCACCACCCATAACAGTATCTTTTAATGTTGCTGTAGCCGCTTCCTGTGCAGAAATTTCCCCTCGAACTACACGCAGCCCATGAGTTAGAAGTGAAAAAGGTACAGTTGTAACTGCACCCACAGCCGCCCCTATTGGTGCAGCTTGCAAACCTGCCTTCACAGCACCAGTTAAGTTATCAAAGTGGTATTTAGCATTTAATCTCATTTGCTCCCGACTAGTCATGGTTTTATCACCACGAGCCATATTATCCTTACCATTCTCCCATCTGATATTACTCGGATCATTAGAACCTCCTTTGCTGTGGGGTTTAATGTGACTAGCGTGCTTATCAGATAGGTAATCTTTGGCATTATTAGCCGCAGTTTGACTATCCATACCGGCACGTTGAGAAGGGGGAATCTTATCTAGCATTTCTTGGGCTTTTATTGTCGTTCGAGTAGGTTCGCCAGGACGAACACCGCCTTTACTTAATCTATCTACCGTGCTTTTAGATAGATCCTGTAAATTGACGTGGTGAATCTTGGTTGTTGCAGCAGCATTGACAGCAGAGTTACGTTGGGAATCGTCAGACATGGATGATTACCTTTTTTATATTTGATAGAAGCGGTTAATCAAATAAATTATACTCAATACTGCAATAATTGACTACTGCTAAGAATAAATATATACTTGGTGTAAATAAAAAGGTTGTGCTATGGAAATACACGATGCAATTTAGTCAATGCGAGATAATGTAGAAACACAGTCTTCCTCAATATGACATTTCTACAGAAAGAATGATAAAATGGTTTGTGAATAAAGTCTTTGTTTGTGCCTATTCTCAATGCAATTTACAGAGAATATAAATAATTATGCTATCAGTTGAAGAATTAATTCAGGAAGCCTTATCTTTACCCAGTTCTACCAGAGTGTTTTTAGTAGAAAAACTAATTGAAAGTCTAGAATCTGATATTGATGAAAATATCCAAAAGAGTTGGAATATAGAAGCTAAAAAACGCCAAGATGAAATACGTAATCATAACGTTGAGCCAATTTCTGGAGAAATAGCTTTAGCTCAAATCAAACAAAGTTTAGAAAAATGAAACTAGAAGTTTCTACAATTTTTATCCTATCCTGTAATTTTTATCCCTGCTCGAAATTCCCGCAGTGCTTGAGCATGATTTTCTATATTAATACAACGCATCAATAAATCTACATCTAAACTCGGTAAAAGTTGTGATTTACTAACAGCTTCATATCCCTCATTTACTAAACTATAAAATAATAATTCATCATTAATCCAAAACCAAACTTCAGGAATTTGTAACCGTTTGTATGCTTCCAGTTTGTCAATTCCTCCACTACTCACAACCACCTCAATCACTAAATCAGGACGTTTTCTATTTGCTCCCAATTCATAAGATTCATCACCTTCTTTTTTGACCCACGCAGGTGGGTTTCGTCTGTGTAGCCGTGTTTTCTAATCGCTGGGATTTCTATTCAAAAACAGGCGACCAAATTTCAGAAATTGCCACTTCCCAACCAGGTAATAAATCAGGAAGAGTTAAAATATCACCATCTTTGAAAATTACTGTTTCTCCATTACAGGAAACTTCTACAGTTCTCGTTTTTGGATTAATTAAAATCCCAACCTGTGAACCTAAATTAATAAAATCTTCAATCTTTCTTCTGAGTTTATCTATAGAATCAGTTTTAGATTTCACTTCAACTACTAAATCAGGAACTAATTCTGCATAATCTTCCGTTGATTTTTTGAGTCTATCAGCACAAACAAAAGACACATCAGGCGCACGTAAATCAGAATTTGGTAATCTAAACCCCGCACTAGAACCAACTACACGCCCTAGTTTACGAGGTCTTACCCAGTTACCCAAAATTCGTGCAAACTCAGTTCCTACTTCTTCCGATTCATAACCTGACGGACTCATAATAATGATACTCCCATCTACTAATTCCATGCGATAGTCAGGATATGCTATCTGTATTTCTTCTAGTTCTTTCACTGTCAAAGACATAAGTTTTCTCCTGAAATACTGCGGAAATATTTGACTGTATTTGATTATATTTTTGCCGTTTAAACTCAATTCTGATTTTGATTTTTTGCAATAAATTGTGTAGCTAATTCATCTTTATAGCAATTCCCATTCAAGTGAGGTACAAGCAGTAATAATTAAACGCAGATGGACGCAGATAAACGCAGATAATTTTGTACTTCATTAGACTGGAAAACGCTATATCGAAATTAAATTAACAACTTAATTTCTGTAGATTCTCCTAATGCTTCATTAACTAAAATCAACTTACCCTGTTCATAAGTTCCTAATTGTTGATTAGCATTTAAGAGTTCAATACCGTAGATTGTGCCATCTTGTGCAATATCTACATTCATTTGTTCACTGACTTGAATTGTTTGTACCTGTCCAGTTTTTTCTTGTAGATAGATATAAGCTATGTTGTATCTCGGATCGTAGGAAATTTTCATGGCTATTTTACCTTTAAAAATATTTAACGATAACAGTAATAACTAACCAATCTTCCCCTTCTGAGACAGCAATTACTTCTACTTTCTTCATAGCATAAAATTTGCCATTCCATTCAGCATTGAAAGAGAAATTACGCTTAAATCCAGTTCTATCAAATTGGGCTGTAAAATTTGCACCACCTTCAACTGTAGCAATAACTTCTTCTTCTGTAGCACCGCGTTCAATTAATCGTGCTTGTGCATGGGGATGCAATCTGACCTTCATAATATTGCTTCATTGGTTTTGTAGAATGACCAATATTATTCATCATTCCAAATTTCTTCCTTAACTCTCACAGGTAGTTTCGCCAAATCAGGCAACTCTACTGCCTCTACATCTGTTATTTTATCTCTAATATTTATAGGTATATTGATTGGTTGACGTTCTTCCATCCAGCAACTAGCTACAGGTAAAGTTTCCTCCAACTCATCTAAAGGCCGAGGAATCACCATTACTGCATTCAATTCACCAATGCGTTCAGCTTCAAACATTCCCGCTTCTACTGCTACAGCCACATTAGCAACCGAACCGCGAATAATCGCCGTACACAAACCAGCACCAATCTTTTCATAAGATGCTAATTGGACATCAGCAGCTTTAAGCATGGCATCACAAGCGCCAACCATGGCCGGAAATCCGCGAGTTTCTACCAATCCAATTGCTTGATTACTCAAACGACTATATCTACCGTCTTGCATAAATTTAGTCAGACGGTTAATAGGGAGAACTATATCTAAATTAGGATAAGGACGGGGAATTACCAAACTAGAAACCAACTGTCCAAATTGTTCAGCGGTTTGTACACCAGCTTCTACAGCCAAACGTACATCAGCAATTCCACCTCGGACAATTGCCGTACAGTGGCCACTACCTATTTTTTCATAGCCAACTAAGTGGACTCCAGCCGACTTTAACATCATGTCAGCCGTGCCAACTATAGCTGGGAAACTCAGGGTTGAGACTAAACCCAAAGCCGTATCTTTGAGGCTATCACGGTAACGTGGTGCATGAATATTACTCAAAGCACTTTGATTATATGTTTCCATCTACATTTTCCAGGATAAGGTGCGTGTACCATTTGCAATCAAACAGCAATGAAAAATAGCATTTAAATATGGACTTACAGTCAGTAGATTGCAGGTAAATGAATCACAAAATTTTCATTGCCAACCAAGTATTCAGCAGATTTTACTCCTGACTCTTGATTTCTGACTTCTGCTATAAGTTCACACTATGGCTTACGCCAAACTATGCTTCATACTTAATACTTAACACTTACCCTGAAGAATTGTCGGAATCTTGGTTACTCAAAGATTGTCGATGAGGAAACAATGTAGTCAAAAGCCTATTTATGCTACCTTGTCCATAAATTTGCGTGCCAAAAATACTGTGAGTTTCAATATCAGACTCACTAGGTTCTAAATCTTGAGTGCTAGTTTCTGTAGACTCTGGAAGTGTAGTTTCTTCAGAAGAAGGAGAATTACCAACCACGGCCTTTTCTTCAACAGGAGGAGACTGGCTTTTTGGTGTAGGTGAAGGTTGAGATATAGGCGTAGATTGGTCTTTTAAATCTTCAACTGCCCCACAGGAGACTTGAGTTGAGGAAATAACTTTTTCTTCTTCCTGTTGTTTCTCTTGTTCCTCTATTTGAGGAGGAGTAGATTCTGGTTGTTTGGCTGACGCTTCCACAATTTGCCGACTACTATCTCCCAAAATTGAACCAGAGGGAACGACTTGTCCTGGTGCTACGGAACAGTTAAAAACCGTTGTAGCTGAACCAATACAAGCATTAGCCCCAATTTTACCTTCACCAACCATCAAGAAACCGGCTCCCAGGTTTGCTCCTGTTTCTATTTCTAGAGTACCTTCACTTATTTGGAGAATTGACCCCATGCCAAGACATACCCCAGCACCAATCACAATTTTGCTGTTGGTAGATGCTTGGAGGATTATCCCCGGAGCTAGTACCGCACTGGGATGAATAATCACGTCGCCATGAATATGAGAATCAAATCTATCGCCCAGGCGTAGTAGCGACACAGACATGGAATTTATTACCTCGGAAGCCAGAAATTGTCAGTGGTTAGTGGTCAGTGGTCAGTGGTTTAGTGGTTTAGTGGTCAGAAAGAATTTTCTCCTCTGCGCCCTGCGCCCTGCTTCCCCTGCCTCTTACCTATGGACGTTGAATAATTGCTTCTAATACGCGGCGCTTGGCTTTGGGATCAGTACCAACTAAACGCACATATTCGCCTGGATATTCAGAGATATATCCTTCTAAGGCAGCGATCGCTTCTCTTTCAGATATAGCCTGAATTTGACCCGCAACTGCCCAAGTTCCTGTGCGGAAACGGCGTTGATCTACGTGTTCCACCGCAATTTTCATGCCACTGGACAATAGTTGGCGCAGTTGATCTACTATTTCCGTACTTAACCGGGTGCTACTAACTGTAGCCGTTGCCGTTGCAGAACTTGTACTAGTAAATGATTTTGTGCTACCAGAAGACGCGACTTGTCCGTTTGGTCTTTGGATAATTGCTTCCAATACACGGCGTTTAGCTTTAGCATCAATACCAATCAAACGCACATACTCGCCTTGATGGGATTCTATACACTCTTCCAAAGCAGACACAACTGCCTGAGCCGAATTAGATTCAATTGGTTGACAACTGTTCCAAGAACCAGTCCGGAAGCGACGTTCATCTACGTGTTCTGTACCAATTTTGTAACCACCAGCCAAAAGTTGACGGATTTGATCTACAGTTTCCGCACTCAGTTTGGCACTACCAACACCATTACCGTTGCCATTACCATTACCGTTGTAGCTACCAGCCGATGTAGTCGCAGGTGCTTTAAAGTTAGATGTACCAGCCACTACACCATCAGGGCGTTGAATGATTGTTTCCAATACTCTTCTTCTGCCGTTATCAATCCCAAATAACCGCACATATTCGCCGCTGTGATCTCTCAAACAAGATTCTACAGCAGAAACAGCTTCACCTAAAGACCGAGTTGCAATTGCTTGACAACTTTGCCAAGAACCTGTACGAAAACGTCTTTGGTCTACGTGTTCTGTACCAATTTTAAATCCTTGTTCTAGTAGATAACGTAATTGATCTACTGTTTCTGCACCCAAGTTATTGCTCGCCACTTCACTGCTCCTTTCTAACTCTTCAATTTCAATACTTGTATAAGATTTAGCCCCAGCAAGATTAAGTTCATCCCGAATGGGTGCAATACACTTGCTATCCGCAGCACAGTGATAACCAGCCCGCAAAGCCTGATTAATCCCTACTACATGGTGAGCAAATTCTTGATCCTGCACTTGGACATCTGGCAATCTATCTGCTTGCTGCTGGGTAGTAATTATTGATCCAGAAGCTACATATTTACCAGGGGGAATTTCTACATCCTGAATTAAGGCGTGCATCATCACAATGCAGCCTGCACCCACCTTGGCATTAAATACCGTAGACCGAAAGCCAATAAAACAACTATCACCAACGTAAGCAGGTCCATGAATCAGTGCCATGTGGGTAATGGAAGCACTTTTGCCAATCCATACCGAGTATTCTTTGCCATCGTCACCAATGACTCGGCCTTGCTCCAACCCATGAATAACCACACCATCTTGAATATTGGTATTTTCACCAACACAAAAAGGTGTACCTTCATCTGCTCTAATCGCAGTCCCCGGAGCAACAATTACATTTGCACCTATATTGACATCACCAATGAGGTTACAAGAAGAGTGTACAAATGCAGTTGCATGAATTTTTGGTTCTGCTAAACTCCTTGACCACGGGGTTGGGGGTGCCGCCGTGCTGCGGACTACCATTGCGAGATTCCTCCTGAAATAAGCTTTTTGTCAGTGGTCAGTGGTCAGTGGTCAGTTGTCAGTTGTCAGTAGTCAGTTGTCAGTTGTCAGTTGTGATGAGGAAATTCTTTCCCCTGCTCCCTGCTCCCTGCTCCCTGCCTCTTCTCTGTTACCTGTCACCTGTCACCTGTCACCTTTTCCCTGACTATCTATATTGGTCTTTTTTGCTGTAAATTACACGATCTTCAACGTGAATGGTATCTATGATTGCCACTACTGCTGCGTCTAAGGGTCGTTGTTCATTACCAAGTATTTGACGAGCAGCACTGCCACGACTGACAAGCACCCACTCATCCACTCCTGCCCCCACACTGTTATCGGCTGCTACCTCGTATATTGGCAGGAGGTTGCCATTTTCATCTATTAATTGCAACATTAGTAGCTTGACACCCCGCAGACTAGGATCTTTTTGGGTGCTAGTTACTGTGCCACGAACTCTGGCAATTTGCATTATTAATTATGGTCTTCTACCAAAAGGACGAATTGCGTTTACACCTTCCCGGAATTGTTCTACATCTTCGGTATAACGAATAGGGAGGACGTATTCCAAGTTTTCGTGAGGACGGGCAATGATGTGAGTGGATAGCACTTGTCCACCATTAACGCGCTTCACTGACTCTACGCCAGCACCTACTGAGGCTTGGACTTCGGAAACATCACCACGAACGATTACTGTTACCCGACCACTACCAATTTTCTCATAGCCTACCAAAGTAACACGAGCAGCTTTTACCATCGCATCAGCAGCTTCTACTACGGCTGGAAAGCCTAGAGTTTCTACCATTCCTACAGCAATTGACATTTGTTCTTGTCCTTAAATTAAATTTTTACTTTTGCCAGATTTAAACTCAAGCAGCCCCGTTAATGATTTTTGTTTAAACAGTTAAGTGTTTAAGTACGGAACTGTTCTACTGCTTCTGTATACCTAATTGGTAGAACGTATTCTAAGTTTTCGTGGGGACGAGCAATGATGTGAGTAGATACCACTTCACCACCGTTTACTCTTCTGGCGGCTTCAATGCCAGCAGCTACTGAAGCTTGCACTTCAGAAACATCTCCCCTCACAATCACTGTAACGCGAGCGCTACCAATTTTTTCATATCCTACTAAAGTCACACGGGCTGCTTTCACCATTGCGTCAGCAGCTTCTACTACTGCGGGAAAGCCCTTTGTTTCAATCATTCCAACTGCAATTGGCATCGCAGAACTCCTCAAAAATTAATCGAATCAGAACTATGGGTGGAAATTTTGGACGGGGATACTTATCTTGAGCTAAAAATACTGCCACATTTAAGCATAGGAAACCTTGGCATCCCTGGCAACATAAATTACTATAATAGTTTGTAATAAAACAGTTTAAAAAAACTTAACAAAAGTTCATACGGTCTTTTGAGGGATTAAAATTCACTGATCCCTAGAGTGACAACTTATGCTTTATAATTTCTTTATCACATTTAGAATCACTATAGTTCGTAGCCTAAGCTAATTCTTTGATAAGAAGGATCGGTAGGCACTATATATGGAATAGATGGACTATGGGTTATATCTTGCTTACAGTTTGCTATTTCCATAACTACTATGTGAAAATCTGCAAATTTTACTAATGTACTTAAAAAAGCAATTTTAAAAAAGCAGAAAAATAAAAAATGTTGTTCAACAATTCATAGAATATCTAAAATGTAAGATTATATTTAATTGCTCAACAATAAGCTAATCTGAGGTAAATGTGCCTAAGCATATTTCGCTAAAAAAGTTAAGAAAAAATAGATTTTCTCAAATAATTCTTTTTTTTAGCAAATGATTATTTAAAGGCTGTTTAAGAGAATCGAGACTGAGTTGTCAAGGGAAATATTAAATGAATGAGTTTCTATTTTTAACAAGTTGCTTCGTGCCTCTTTATAGTTTACTAGGCGCAATTTTAACTTTGCCGTGGGGCATAGGAATAATCCAACGGACGGGTCCAAGACCTGCTGTCTACTTTAACTTATTGACTACTATTTTAGGTTTTGTTCATAGTCTATTAGTGTTTAAAGATATCTGGAACCGAGAGCAAGAGAATTTAGTAATTACTTGGTTTCAAGCGGCCGATTTCCAATTATCTTTTGCTTTAGAAATTTCCGTAGTTAGTATTGGCGCTACAGTTTTAATTACTGGATTAAGTTTATTGGCACAAATTTATGCACTAGGCTACATGGAAAAAGATTGGTCGTTAGCCCGCTTTTTTGGTCTGGTGGGATTTTTTGAAGCAGCCCTCAGTGGTCTAGCGATTAGTGATTCCTTATTTCTCAGCTATGCGTTACTGGAAGTTCTTACCCTTTCTACTTATTTACTTGTAGGATTTTGGTATGCTCAACCGTTGGTAGTTACCGCAGCCAGAGATGCCTTTTTAACCAAGCGAGTAGGAGATTTATTGCTGTTAATGGCTGTAGTCACTCTTTCCACTTTAGCCGGCAGCTTAAATTTTTCTGATTTGTATGAATGGGCGCAAACTGCTGATTTAAACCCGGTTACATCAACTTTACTCTGTCTAGGTTTAATTGCCGGACCTGCGGGTAAATGCGCTCAGTTTCCTCTACACCTATGGTTAGATGAAGCTATGGAAGGTCCGAACCCAGCTTCAGTGATGCGAAACTCTCTGGTAGTAGGAGGTGGTGCTTATGTACTGTACAAAATTCAACCAATATTATATTTGTCCCCCATTGCCTTAAATACTTTGGTTGTAGTGGGGATAATGACAGCGATTGGGGCTACATTAGTATCCTTAGCCCAAATTGATATTAAGCGATCGCTCTCCCATTCTACCAGTGCTTATATGGGATTGGTGTTTTTAGCAGTAGGACTAGAACAAGGTGGAGTAGCATTAATGTTACTTCTGAGTCATGCTATTGCCAAAGCCTTATTATTCATGAGTTCTGGTTCAGTTATCTACACCACCCAAACTCAAGACTTGACAGAAATGGGGGGGTTGTGGTCAAGAATGCCAGCCACCACTACAGCTTTTATCGTCGGTTCAGCCGGTATGGTAACACTACTACCATTGGGCAGTTTCTGGGCAATGTTAGCATGGGCTGATGGCTTAGTCAAAGTTAGTCCGTGGGTAATTGTAGTTTTAATCTTAGTTAATGGCCTAACGGCTTTGAATTTAACTAGGGTATTCCGGTTAGTCTTCTGGGGACAACCCCAACCAAAAACCCGCCGCGCTCCAGAAGTTGCCTGGCCAATGGCATTACCAATGGTGACTTTAACTATATTGACACTATTGTTACCCCTGATGCTACAGCAATGGTATTTATTACCTAGCTGGGAAAGCCTAGATTGGTATATAGTTGCATCTTTATTAGCTTCCACCATTGCTGGTGTAACTATTGGCAGTACAATTTATCTTCACAAAGCTTGGTCAAGATCAAGGATTTTGATCTGGAGATTTTTACAAGACTTATTAGGTTATGATTTTTACATAGACCGCATTTATCGGTTAACGATTGTGAATGCTGTGGCGCTGTTATCGAGGATATCCGCGTGGAGCGATCGCTTTTTGGTAGATGGTCTAGTCAACTTAATCGGCTTTGCTGCGATTTTTAGCGGACAAAGTTTAAAATACAGTATTTCTGGTCAATCCCAAGGCTATATGCTCACAATCCTCGTCGTCATTAGCATCCTTGGTTTCTTCATTAGTTTGTCATTAGGTTTATTCGATAAATTGCCTTTTTAGGGAACTAGGTGACAGTTTACAGGTGACAGGTGACAGTTAAGAAAGAAGAGGGAAAAGCAAGATTAATATTTTCCCCTATCCCCTATTCCCTATCCCCTATCCCCTATTCCCTATCCCCTATTCCCTATCCCCTATCCCCTATTCCCTATCCCCTATTCCCTATCCCCTATTCCCTATCCCCTATCCCCTATTCCCTATCCCCTATTCCCTATCCCCTATTCCCTATCCCCTATTCCCTATCCCCTATTCCCTATCCCCTATTCCCTATCCCCTATTCCCTATCCCCTATCCCCTATTCCCTGTCACCTGTCACCTGTCACCTGTCACCTAACTTCTATGCTCAGTACATTGATTTTACTGCCGTTAATTGGTGCGGCTTTCCTTGGTTTCTATCCTTTTAGCATCTCTGCTAAACTAGCCCGAATTTTGTCCTTAGTATTTAGCGTTATTATTTTCTTATGGAGTATTGTCGTAGCAATTCAATTTAATCCAGGAGAAATTGGTCAACAATTTGCTGAATCTCTACCCTGGGTAGATGCCATTGGTTTAAACTACAATCTCGGTGTAGATGGTTTATCCTTACCGTTGCTAATTCTCAATGGACTGTTAACTTGTATTGCTATTTATAGTAGTGATGAATCCCAACAACGTCCGAGATTTTACTACTCCTTAATTCTGCTATTAAGTGCTGGGGTGACAGGAGCATTTTTGGCACAGGATTTATTATTATTCTTCCTGTTTTATGAGTTGGAATTAATCCCCCTATATCTGCTAATTGCGATTTGGGGAGGTGCAAAACGGGGTTATGCAGCTACGAAATTTCTGATTTATACAGCTTTTTCCGGCATCGTTATTTTAGCCAGTTTCCTGGGTATGGTTTGGTTGAGTGGTTCTCCCAACTTTAGCCTAGCAACATTAAATGCTCAATCTCTACCCTTAGCAACGCAAATTTTACTATTAGCAGGAATTTTGGTAGGTTTTGGTGTCAAAATTCCCCTAGTTCCCTTCCATACGTGGCTACCAGATGCCCACGTCGAAGCCTCCACACCTATATCTGTTTTATTGGCTGGGGTATTATTGAAATTAGGAACTTATGGCTTACTGCGATTTGGCATGGATTTGTTACCAGATGCTTGGGCTTATTTAGCACCTTGGTTAGCGACATGGGCAGTAGTTAGCGTCTTGTTTGGGGCATCTTGTGCGATCGCTCAAACAGATATGAAAAAAATGGTAGCCTATAGTTCTATCGGCCACATGGGCTATGTCTTATTAGCAGCAGCCGCATCCACACCCCTCAGCGTCTTGGGTGCAGTTATGCAAATGATTAGTCACGGATTGATATCCGCTATGTTATTCCTATTAGTAGGGGTAGTCTACAAGAAAGCTGGTAGTCGGGATTTAAACGTAATTCGGGGACTGCTAAACCCAGAACGAGGTTTACCTGTGATTGGTAGCTTAATGATTGTTGCAGTCATGGCCAGTGCAGGTATACCGGGAATGGTAGGATTTATTTCCGAATTTATCGTTTTTCGAGGTAGTTTTGAAGTTTTCCCCGTGCAAACATTGTTGGCAATGTTAGGAAATGGTTTAACTGCGGTTTACTTCTTAATTCTTCTTAATCGTGCCTTCTTTGGGCGGTTATCAGCGGAAGTTAGTAACTTACCTCGTGTTTATTGGAGCGATCGCATACCTGCTATTATTTTAGCCGCAATGATCGTTATTTTAGGCATTCAACCTAATTGGTTAGTTCACTATACTGAAGCCACAATTACCACAATGGTAAAATCTCATAACCTAGTGGCAACAAAATATAACGAATTAGAAATTAAAAATTAACCCCTAACTAATTTTTTTGATTTTTAATTTTTAATTGAATTGCAGGAGACTTAGCAATGGCAACTACCGAAAAAAGAACTGCGAATAAACCCTTATCTGAGTATGTTCATCGCTTACAAACTGGTGAAGCATTACTGAAAGATAGTCCAGAAAATGTCTTAGAAGTTGTTGGTATCCTTAAAAGCTATGGTGTAGTTTTAGATGCCTATTCTCACAATCTAATTTACATCGCTGAACATCAATTTTTAGTATTTTTTCCCTTCTTTAAATACTTTAATGGCGATATTTCTTTTGCTAAATTACTCCGTCACTTATGGCATGATCGGATTAATTTTGAATATGCTGAATATTGCATGAAAACCATGATGTGGCATGGTGGTGGCGGTTTAGACGCATATTTAGATACTAAAGAATTTCATGAAAGAGCGCAAGCTATTATTACTGCTAAATTCAAAAATAATCCCCTCATGTTGGGAATAAATGAACTTTTTCCGGAATTCTTAATAGAACAGTTACGAGTCTCTGCTTATTACACTGGATTAGGTCAATTTTGGCGAGTTATGGCTGATATGTTTCTGAATCTATCAGATCGCTATGACAAAGGCGAAATTAAATCCATTCCTCAAGTTGTAGAACATATTAAACTGGCTTTAGTAGCAAACGCAGTTAAACCAATTACATACAGTGTTAAAATCGGCGATAAAGTCTATGATCTTATTCCTAAATCAGTTGGTTTAACCTTCCTCGCCGATACCGCAGTTCCTTATGTAGAAGCTGTATTTTTTAGAGGTACACCCTTTTTAGGAACAGTTTCCTTAAATGCACAAGCATATCAAGTTCCCCCAGATTTATCTCGATTCCAATATGGTGCATTATACGCAGATCCTTTACCCATTGGTGGTGCAGGTATTCCTCCCACATTGTTAATGCAAGATATGCGCCATTATTTGCCAGAATATTTACATGATATCTATCGTCGCAGTCGTCGCGGTGAAGATGATTTGCGAATACAAATTTGTATGAGTTTCCAAAAGTCAATGTTTTGTGTAACTACAGCCGCAATTCTAGGACTTTTACCCTATCCCTTAGATACTCAAAATTCATCTGAGAAAACAGCCAATCAAGTTTATTTAGAAAAATGGATGTCAAGATTAGAGAATTCCCAGTTATTAGAAGTAAATAAATAGGAAAATTCACAAATGCTTAATCACTACGAAAAGTTGTTATACTTTGCACGGTCACAATTTGAGCTTTTGCTTAAAGGGGATATATGGATGTAAAAACCCAAGTTATGACCTTCTCAAGTATATTTGCTTAAAAATAATGTAGAGATGTTCCATGGAACGTCTCTACAAAGGTTAGGGAAAACGCATATTTAATTTTCAATCCTATATCTATTGTTTATCGGGCGTTGCTGAATCAGAGTATGAAATTTAAAAATTAGATTTCTTTAACTCTTAATTCTTTGCGCCTTTGCGCCTTTGCGTGAGGCTAATTCATACATTCAATCAGCAACGCCGTTTATCGCTAATATCTTATTACCAATTACCCATTACCAGCCTTAACTAGATAACTAGGAACTTGGGTTACTATATCCACTGATGTTTTCTGAATTTCCCCAGAAAAATGCTTATTTACTAAAGTTGGAACTTGAACAGATTTAATTTTACTATAACGGGTTTTATCTGGCATAACTAAGTTGGGTCCAGCTTTACAATTTTTCATACAGCCAGTACCTTTAATAATTACATTATCTTCTAAACCACTATTTTTTAACTCCGACTCCAAAGTTTGACATAAAGCCTTACCACCGCGTTTCATGCAATCAGACTTCTGACAAACGAGAATTACTTGTGTTTTAGCTGGTTTTTTCGCTTCAACCTTCCCTAAATCAGAACGTGCGGCCATTATTCGTTCCGCTATTAGTGTTACTTGATCTTTTTTGGCGTTATATTGTTTTGTCCCCACAACTTGCAGCCAAGTACCTTGAGGTAAACGTAAATCAAAAACACTACGTAAATGCTTGGCCAATTTTACATAAAATTCACCGTCAGCAGTTCCTAATAACAAGCCTTTCAACTTATATCCATCTTTAATTACAAAATCCAGGAATCTGCCTTCAAAACAAAATTCTGTTACTTCTGAATTAGTAGATATACTCATTTTTTTAACCTATTGTCTGACTAAAATTTTTGGTAACGAGTGCGCCAACAACCTTCCAGATTCTTAATCAAGTTTTGACGGGAAGCAGTCAATTGTTGAATCACACTCCAAAGTTGTATAGCTGCTGTGGGATTGGTTATTTCTACCGTTAAAGGCTGGTTCATGCTACAGAGACAGGGAATATCTAACTCTCGTAGGCGTTGATAAACCTGCCAACGGTCTGCCCAATTTATATCAATAACGTGCTTTCTGTTTGTTTCTGAGCTAGAAGATTTCAAGCGAATAGCCCTCAAAATGCCATAAAGTTGCAGTAAAACCATCAACTTACAAGTTAAATTTGCAAGTCGCCGGGAGTTTAGCTTCTTTTCTTAGAATACACTAGCTGCAAAATATTGTCATTAATTTTGAAAAAAAATCTCAACTTTATTTCTTTAAAACGATACACATTTAAAGCATAAAGTCAATGAAATACCAAATAAATATATTACAATATACTAAGTTACACTAAGACTTGACGTGACTTAACACAGCAAAGCCCGAATTCAGGAGTCAGAATCAATGAGTGGGGAATACCTACTAGTCTGTCAAATACATTTTGACGAATAAAGAAGAAACGAACCACGTTCTGCGTTCGCGTAGCGGTGCATAGCACTCAGCAGTTCCCGAAGGGTAGGACGCAAAGAACGCGAAGGAAGAAGGAAGATTATTAATGTTTAATTCCGAGAAAGTGGTATTCTTTATTGCATCCAAGATGATTCAATATTCACATTCCTCTTCGTCATCATTTGTGTAAATAAATCTGTGGATAATGCTGTTTCTACAGGTGAAACTCCCGGTTTGCTAAGTTTACCATTGAGTAATAATTCAGCAATACTACCAGTACCTAAACCAGCCGCAATTGCTGTATTTTCATGAAGTAAATTTACACAATAAATTGCTGATTGATCATTAATCTTGCCAGTGATTTCTGCCCTTACAGCTACACCAATACCAGTAAAAATATTAGTAATATCTGTCATTTTGTGACTGACATGGGCAAGAAATTCAATCATCTCATATTTTTGCATTAATGATTTAGGAAAAATATGGGCTGCTATCCAAGTTAAATGATTATAAAAATCAGGAAAAGAACCAAACTTAGTAATTACAGTTTTTACTTTGGGAAAAGATTTTGGTAATGTGATAGATTCTGGCATATCAAACCAATAAACACCACTATTACTATATGGATATGGAAAATCAATATTTTCACGTTCCGTATAAGGAGTAATTGTTTGCCATTTATTATTTATCCAAGCTTCAAAAGAATGCTGTAAACCTAAAAAAGTGGTTCGCATGACTGTAATTCCTGCACCACCAGAACCAGAAACTAAATAACTCAAATGGATTTTTTCTGGTACATCAAATTTTTCGATTCCCTGACGAACTAAGCTATTAGAAATACCTGGAAAAACCCCTGTATTAATAATTGCTGTCACCCCAGAATTCACAGCTTCTCTATGAAAATTTAATGCTTTTTGTGTATAGGAACGATGATCACTGACATCAAGATAGTTTACACCTTCATCAATACAAATTTCTAAAACTTGAGTATCTCGATAATGAAATGGTCCTGCACAATGAATAACTAAATCTGATTCAGATATGGCTTTTTTGAGATTATCAGTATCAGCTAAATCTAATAATAAAAAATGTACTCTTTCTCCTAATGGAGAATTTTTGATTTGTGGAGAACGTCCAGTAATAGTAATTTTTGCTTGGGTATTTTTAAATATATCCTCAGCCACACTACTACCTATTCTTCCTCTACCTCCAAGAATTAAAACATGATTTTTCATAATTATCCTCAAAAATATTTATTACAAAGATGAAATTTAGAAATGATTATCTACAGATAATTAATATTTATGCTTCATATTTTCTAGCAACTTGAAAAGCTGAGACATAAGTGATTTGAATATTTCCTCCATAGTTATTTTCTATTTTTTCTCGTAACCCGGCAAATAAATTATTCCTAGTTTTTATCTCTAATTTTAAGTATGGTGTATAAGTGCTTAAAAGTAGTAAAAAGTCATCAACAGAATAATTGACTTTGCATACAATTTGTTGTGAAACTAAATCTTGAAATTTACCTGAATCAATGGCTTTTTGTCCTAAAGATTGAACTATATCTTTTTGGGTTTGGATATCCTCATATCTATCTAAAAATGGAGCATACTTTTGATAAACTTCCTGAAAACTTAGATATACTTCATATTCTGGTTGTGGTGTCATATTCCAAAGTAGAATTAAACACCCATTATTCCGTAAAGCTTGAGAAATTTTGAAATTACCAAATTCAGGATTAATCCAATGAAAAGAAGTTGCGGCTAAAACAGCATCAAATTTTTCAGGTTCTAATTCCCATTCTTCAAAGGTAGTTGGCTGAATTTCTACCAATGGATACATTTTACAATTTTGTTTTGCTAAATTACAAGCTGCTAAACTCGGTTCTAGACATTTCATAGAAAAACCTAATTTAGCAAAGGCTAAAGTTGCGTTTCCTGGACCACATCCTAATTCTAGGATAGTTGCTTTTGGTGGAAGTTGAGCTATTTTTACAGCACCATCAATAATTTCTGGTGAATAACCAGGTCTTAACCTATTATAAGCTTCGGCGACGTGAGAATACCAATTTTTTCTAGTTTCTAAGTCTTGAGAATATAAATTTTGAAGTAGTTTTAGTTCTTTCATGATTTATCCTTAATTTCCAGCAATGGGGAACTTTATGGCTGATTATGTAACTTTATTAAAAACTAAATCAGAATATTTACTGTTGTGTATAGTTGGCAGTTACCGCATTGTGTAATTAATAATTATACTAACGTACTTAAATATGCACACCTTAGTTTTATCTATTTGGCTAATCCTGATGATAGCAGTATTGTTTTTAGCAATGTCTGTAATTCGTAGCCAAAAACGACGGATATCTAAGACTAGAAAGTATACCCACCGGAAATCATCTAAAACTACTATGTCTTTTGGGAATGGTGATAGAAGACTTTGGAAAGAACTATTAACTTTATTACAATCAGATAGTGTAACTGCGGAAAGACTACTCAAATATGAACAAAATAAACATCCAGGTAAATCCAAAAATTGGTATTTAGAAAAAGTGATTTTTAACTTAAAACGCGATCGCAATTAAGTAAGATTGTATCAATAATCAACATGATATACTTGATTTCTATATAACAATGGTATTTTAATTTTGCAAAAATTTCAGTAAGGCTGTGACGCACCCTAAACTTTTGTAGCTGACAAATGTTTAAATATTGCTATTTAGCTGGAAATTTTCAAATATCCGGATTACTGGCAATCATCGGGAATTAAATGGAGTATATAGGCGTGATTTCTGCTGTAATTATATTATTTTTTGCAGAGAATTTTTCAGTATCAATAGTATTTTTTATATTCTCATATCGCAGAAAATAATCTTGTATGTTTGAGCAAAAATGAGTTATGTCTTCTGCTTTTCAACTTTACGATGATGATCAATTTAAAATGCTAATTTCTCAAAATGCTGATGGTATCATGGTGGTGGATATTGCTGGTATAGTTAGGTTTGTCAATCCTGCGGCAGAATCCATGTTTAACCGTTCTCAGTCAGAATTAATGGGAAATTCATTTGGTTTCCCGGTAGCGATCGCTGATAAAACTGAGATCAGTATAATATCAATTAATGGTAACAATCTAATTGCAGAAATGCAAATTGTCAAAATTGAATGGGAAAATGAACCAGCTTTTTTAATTTCTTTACGAGATATTACTAATCATAAAAACTTAGTCAATTCGTTACAGAAAAGAACGCTTGAATTAGAGGAAACAATTGAAGAGTTAGAAATTTTCTCTTATTCTCTTTCCCACGATCTTTGGAATTATCTGCGACGAATTGGTTTATTAAGTCAGAAGTTACTAGATAAGGATTGTCAACAACTTAGTTCTCAATCCCAGGAATGGTTACAACAAATAGATCAAATTAGTCAAGAGACAAAGGGATTAATTGAAAGCCTACTGCAACTTTCACGAGTTAGTTATACAAAGCTAAATAAGCAAGTTTTTAATTTAAGTAATTTGGCAGAAGATGTAATTAAACAAATTCAATTGGTGCATATTAATCGCCCCAGTAAAATATTAATAAATCCCAATATTCAAGTTTGTGGTGATAAAAGATTAATCCGGATTGCTTTAGATAATTTATTAGAAAATGCTTGGAAATATACTCAAATATCTCAAGAGACAATTATTGAGTTTGGGCAATTAACTCAACAAGAAATACAAGATTTATCATTATCTATCAATATGGAATATCAAGCCAATGATGCTATTTTTTTTGTTCGGGATAATGGGGTAGGGTTTGAAACAGCTAATTCCCAAAAACTGTTTCAACCTTTTCAACGTCTTCATTCTGAAGAATGTTTTGAAGGAAATGGGATTGGTTTAGCTACAGTACGGAGGGTAATTCAACGTCATGGTGGCAAAGTTTGGGCTAAAGGAGAAGTGAATAAAGGTGCAACTTTTTACTTTTCTTTACCATCAAAATAGTCAGGAAAGTTAAAATTCAAAATTGAGTCGGTGGATCACTTTTTCCCAAAGCTATCACAGCATTTTGTCCACCAAAACCAAAACTAAAACAAAGCATTCGTTGAATTTTGCTTTTCTGTGCTGAGGTGATGAAGTTTAAATCAAACTCTGGTTGCTGAAGTCCTACACAGGGAGGTAAAATTTGATGCTGTAAAGCCATAAGTGAGAATGCTACAGCCAAAGCTCCCGATGCGCCTAATGTGTGACCTGTGCTACCTTTAGTGGAAATAATGGCTAATTTTGCGGGAAATAAGCGTTGGATAATTTTGCTTTCAATTCGGTCATTTAATTGGGTGGCTGTACCATGTGTATGAATGTAGTCTATCTCTGTAGGTGTTATTTGACTACGTTCTAAACATTGCTTAATTGCAGCGATCGCACTTTTTCCTTCTGGTTCTGGAGTATTACCATGATATGCGTCTGCTGTCAAGCTAAAACCTAAGATTTCTCCATAAATTTTGGCTTGTCGTTGGCTTGCTAATTCCGCAGATTCGAGAATAAATACAGCACCCCCTTCACCTAATACCAAGCCTTCCCGCTGCAAATCAAAGGGATAAGCCCCAGTTTTTGCTAAAGCCCCCATTTGCCTAAATCCGGCAATTGTCAGGGGAGTAATAGGCGCTTCTATTGCACCTGTAATTACTCGTTGGTACTGTCCAGATTTAATTAACATCACCGCTTGAGCGATCGCCCAAATCCCCGTTGCACAAGCTGCCATTGGCGCTAAAACAGCCCCTGTTGCCCCAATTTGTCGCGCTACGGCGATCGCATTCATGTGGGGTAAACTATTTAACCAATTATCTATATTTAATCCGGATTTTTGCTCATATATTTTTCGGGTCATCATCTCCCAAGAGGCTTGATAACTACGACTAGAACCCACTACCACCGCACAATCTGACAAGGGTGGTACTAATCGGGAATCTTGCAAAGCAGCGTTAACAACTATTTCCGTTAAGCTACTTAATGTAGATGGTTTTTCCGTAATTAAACTTAGAGGAATCACTCCCAATTCTGGAAATGGTTGATGTAATTTAATCCCAGTTTTACCATGTAGTAAATTTTGCCAACTATCATCTAAGTTTTGACCTATAGCCGAAACTAGACCAATACCAGTAACAACAACTCTAACCAATTTTGGAATTTAGATTATAGATTTTGGCAGTTATCAGCGGAAAATTATCAATCATTGTGACAACTGACAACTGTACGGGCGAAGCATTCGGAAAATAGCCTTGGACAAACGTTGAGTATTGGTCGCCCGAATGCTTCGCCCCTAAGACAACTACTGACCAATTTTCAGATTTTCTGCACCTTGAGTGACTTTAGCAGACTCAATGCGATCGCCTTGCTGAATTTTGTTAACTACATCAAAACCCTTAGTAACATTACCAAACACAGCATAGTTACCATCCAAGAATGATAAATCTGCTAAAGCAAAGTAAAATTGAGAAGAAGCAGAATCAGGTGCTTGCGATCGCGCCATAGCTACTGCTCCTTGCTTATGCTGTAACTCCGGCTTCTCAGTAATTGTCTTACTATAAATAGGCTGATTCGCCCCTTTTGGCTTAATTTCTAAGGGTATACGGCGTTCAGACCCAGTTTTAGCATCAATATAACCACCTGTACCTAATAATTGTTCTGGTGTTTTGGGGTCTTTACTCTTAGGATCACCACCTTGAACCACAAACGGTTGAGGGTCGCGGACAACACGATGAAATACTAAACCGTCATAAACGCCCTTTTGTACCAAATCCACAAAATTACCCGCAGTAATTGGCGCATTTGTACCATCTACTTCAATCGTAATTGGTGAACCATTAACTGTCATCACCACTGTAGCTTTACCTTCGAGGCGTGGTAAATCTTTCGTTCCTGGAATACTCTCACTAATAGTTTCTGATACCGTCTTTGTACTATTAGTAGTTGTTTCAGAGGTAGCTGTTGCAGTTGGGGCTGTATCAGAAGATGCTGTATTTTGCGTACATCCTCCCAAGGTCAAAGCACCAATCATCAACAGAACTACAAAAAATTGGGGAAATTTTAACCGCATTGTTCGTGACTGCATCAAACAGAATATTTTATCTTTCAATCTCGCCAGTTGTTGCATTTTGGATTTTAAAATGCTCATAACTAATATGATTTGTGAAAACTACTCACCTTTAGATCCCCGACTTCTCTAAGAAATCGGGGATCTTCTTGTTCACTACATGACAAATCTAAAATCCAAAATTCCTAGAGTCCTTCTAAAGGTACTCCCAAAAAACGAGCTAATTCCGCACCCTGATTTTCTAAATCTGCCAAAGATAAAGGTTGACCTACTCTGGTGAGGGGAATATCCCGTCTCCCTTTAACCCGCAGATACAAAGCACGTTGAGGATTAAGACCTTCTTTAATTACAATCCTTACTGATTGTACATCTTGAATGCGTCCGTCAATTTCGATGCGACGGTTTTTGCCTGGAAAACCCCAACGAAAGATTTTTAATTTCCCAGTTTCCTGATTAAACTCATTATAGCCACCGCCTAAGTCCCAGAGAATCACCAGCCACAGATATGAGGCTAATAGCAACCCAGCAGTACCGTACAATCCCATGACCAATCCTTGAGGGACAAATATCAGTTGTGTTGGATCAGTAACAATGAGTAAATTGACTTTGAGATAGCTGGAGATACCAGCTAAGAAAAAACCACTGGCTCCCATAGTAACAATAGTTGCCCACCAGTAGTTACTAAACCGACGTGAACCGAGAACCTTTTGATAGAGGAGGTTATCGCCTTTGTTAATCGTTGTTGATACCGTCATTAAACTACCTTGGACTATCTTTCTCAAGTCTGCCACTGAAGCAGTCTTCATTGCAAGCTATCCAGGAGATGAGGAAGAAAATTCTTCCTTTTGATAGCATAGTGTAACGGCAGCTATGCTTTTGGGTGCAGATCCTGCGCTCCTACTTAATTCTGTCTGATGTCACCGGTAAAAGATTTCTGAGAAATCTTATGTCAAATTGTTAAAATTCTGATATTTATAGTATTGGAGATCGTAAATATTTAATTTCTTTGGCTGTATCCAGCGCAAACTCTGAGTAATGTGATAAGTTAAGAATCATTAAGTTACCATACTCTAGATTACTAGTTAATGGTAGCTGCACATGGCATAATTATGAGAAATGATCACTTTGTTCAAGTAGTCAGTTCTCACAATCTCGCTAATTGGTTTGTAAAAAAAACGTTGAATTCCTCACGGCAGTTGCCATGAATTCAGTAAAACCGCTGAAACACTGCTTAAAAAACGTTGCAATTTTAGTAAAAACGAGGATTTTAGTTAAATGACCATCGCAGTTGGACGCGCCCCTAGTAGAGGGTGGTTTGACGTATTAGACGACTGGTTAAAGCGCGATCGCTTCGTATTCGTAGGTTGGTCAGGAATATTACTATTCCCCTGCGCCTTCCTCGCACTAGGCGGTTGGCTCACCGGTACAACCTTCGTCACCTCCTGGTATACCCACGGACTAGCATCCTCCTACCTAGAAGGAGCTAACTTCCTGACAGTAGCAGTATCTACACCAGCAGACAGCATGGGACATTCCCTGTTGTTCCTGTGGGGACCTGAAGCTCAAGGCGATTTCACCCGTTGGTGTCAACTAGGTGGTTTCTGGCCTTTCGTAGCCCTACACGGTGCATTCGGTCTAATTGGCTTCATGTTACGCCAATTTGAAGTAGCTCGTCTTGTCGGTCTGCGTCCCTATAATGCCCTAGCTTTCTCCGGTCCTATTGCCGTATTCGTCAGCGTCTTCCTGATGTATCCCTTGGGACAATCTAGCTGGTTC
>NZ_VILD01000002.1:502133-505801 GCF_009712085.1 Anabaena sp. UHCC 0253 | reverse complement strand
ACTAGCATCCTCCTACCTAGAAGGAGCTAACTTCCTGACAGTAGCAGTATCTACACCAGCAGACAGCATGGGACATTTCCCTGTTTGTTCCTGTGGGGACCTGAAGCTCAAGGCGATTTCACCCGTTGGTGTCAACTAGGTGGTTTCTGGCCTTTCGTAGCCCTACACGGTGCATTCGGTCTAATTGGCTTCATGTTACGCCAATTTGAAGTAGCTCGTCTTGTCGGTCTGCGTCCCTATAATGCCCTAGCTTTCTCCGGTCCTATTGCCGTATTCGTCAGCGTCTTCCTGATGTATCCCTTGGGACAATCTAGCTGGTTCTTTGCACCCAGCTTTGGCGTAGCTGCAATTTTCCGTTTCCTTCTCTTCCTGCAAGGTTTCCACAACTGGACACTCAACCCCTTCCACATGATGGGTGTAGCAGGTATTCTTGGTGGTGCTTTACTTTGTGCCATTCACGGTGCAACAGTCGAAAACACCTTGTTTGAAGATGGTGAAGGATCAAACACCTTCCGCGCTTTCAACCCTACTCAAGCTGAAGAAACCTACTCCATGGTGACAGCAAACCGTTTCTGGTCACAGATTTTCGGGATTGCTTTCTCTAACAAACGTTGGTTACACTTCTTCATGTTGTTTGTACCTGTTACAGGCTTGTGGATGAGTTCCGTCGGTATCGTTGGTTTAGCATTAAACCTTCGTGCTTATGACTTCGTTTCCCAAGAGTTACGGGCAGCAGAAGATCCAGAGTTTGAAACTTTCTATACCAAAAACATTTTGCTGAACGAGGGTATCCGCGCTTGGATGGCTCCTCAAGATCAACCCCACGAACAGTTCGTATTCCCAGAGGAGGTACTACCACGTGGTAACGCTCTCTAATAGAGTTATTAGCGGTGGACGCGACCAAGAATCCAGCGGTTTCGCTTGGTGGTCTGGCAACGCTCGTTTAATCAATTTATCTGGTAAACTACTTGGCGCTCACGTTGCCCATGCTGGTTTAATCGTCTTCTGGGCTGGAGCAATGACTTTATTTGAAGTTGCTCACTTCATTCCAGAAAAGCCCATGTACGAACAGGGTTTAATTCTTCTCCCTCACGTCGCCACACTTGGTTGGGGCGTTGGTGCCGGTGGTGAAGTTATTGACACATTCCCTTATTTCGTCGTTGGCGTACTTCACCTCATTTCCTCAGCAGTTCTAGGTTTTGGCGGTATTTATCATGCCGTTCGTGGACCTGAAACCTTAGAAGAGTATTCCTCTTTCTTCGGTTATGACTGGAAAGACAAGAACAAGATGACCAACATCATCGGCTTCCACCTAATCATCCTTGGATGTGGTGCGTTGTTGCTGGTGCTAAAAGCTATGTTCTTCGGTGGAGTCTATGATACATGGGCCCCTGGTGGTGGTGATGTACGTGTGATTACTAATCCTACCCTCAACCCAGCTATCATCTTCGGTTATCTAATTAAAGCTCCATTCGGTGGCGAAGGCTGGATTGTTAGCGTTGATAATATGGAAGATATTATCGGCGGTCATATCTGGATTGCTTTAATTTGCATTTCCGGTGGTATCTGGCACATCTTCACTAAGCCTTTTGCTTGGGCGCGTCGTGCTTTCATCTGGTCTGGTGAAGCTTACCTCTCCTACAGCTTGGGCGCTCTTTCCTTGATGGGCTTTATTGCTTCCATCATGGTTTGGTATAACAACACCGCTTACCCCAGCGAATTCTTCGGTCCTACTGGTCCTGAAGCTTCTCAAGCACAAGCTTTAACCTTCTTAATTCGTGACCAACGCTTAGGTGCTAACGTCGGTTCTGCTCAAGGTCCTACGGGTCTAGGTAAATACTTAATGCGCTCTCCTACAGGTGAAATCATCTTTGGTGGAGAAACCATGCGCTTCTGGGATTTCCGTGGCCCTTGGTTAGAGCCTCTTCGTGGTCCTAACGGTCTTGATCTGGAAAAAATCAAGAACGATATTCAACCTTGGCAAGCACGTCGTGCAGCTGAATACATGACACACGCTCCTCTGGGTTCTTTGAACTCTGTAGGTGGTGTGGCTACTGAAATTAACTCTTTCAACTATGTATCTCCTCGTGCGTGGTTAGCTTGTTCACACTTCGTTTTAGGATTCTTCTTCCTCATTGGTCACTTGTGGCACGCAGGCCGCGCCCGTGCTGCTGCTGGTGGTTTTGAGAAAGGTATTAACCGCGAAACTGAACCAGTGATGTTTATGCCTGACCTTGACTAGGTTGTTTTTATTTGGATTTAATCACTGTTAATTAATTTTTGGCTCTTGCTTTTCATAGCAAGGGCTTTTTTATGGAAGTTAGGTATTCAGCCTCATTCTGAAAATTAATCGCAGGTAATTTGGACTCATATAGTATAAAATGCCTAGATGAGTTTTTTTCTGGTGTGTAATGGTACTTTAATAATGGCTTTTTCCTGGAAAGGTAATTTAAATTGGTTACAAGTGCAGCGTTATCGAGAACTCCTGCACGTCTTAGTAGGACGAAATCTGAAAGTACGCTATCGGGGTTCTTTTCTGGGGGTTTATTGGTCACTATTAAACCCTTTAATTATGACAGGACTGTATACTGCCATTTTTGGTGCTACCTTTGCATCTTATTATGGTAACTCCATCATCAACTATATGCTGGCAGCACTGACAGGGCTGTTAGTAATTAATTTTTTCTCATCTTCTACATCCCAAGCTTTAGCCAGCGTAGTTGGTAATGGTGCATTATTAAATAAAATTCAGTTACCAGTCAGTGTTTTTCCGGTATCCATGATTGCGGCAAATGTATTTCAATTTTCAGTAGGCGCATTTCCGTTACTGGCAATTATGACTTTGATTAATTCCCAAAGTCTAGTCAATGTCTTAGCCTTACTATTTCCATTTCTCGCACTGATTTTAGTTTCTACAGGAGTTGGTTTTTTAGTTAGTGCTTTGTACGTATTCTTTAGAGATTTACCTTACTTTTATGAGTTGGTAGTATTTATGATTTGGATTAGTAGTCCTGTATTTTATCCAGCAGCTATTGTTCCCAAACAAGTGAAACAGTTTTTAGGTTTAAATCCTTTATCACCAATTATTGAAAGTCTTCGTCAGATTACTTTATCAGGTTCTCCACCTGATTTAGGTTTAATTTGGGGCGCTTTATTGAGTGGAATAATTATTTTAGCCTTGGGATGGACTTGTTTTCATCTGTGGCGACATCAATTTATGGATTTGCTCTAACCTCTAACATAGCTATGATTTAATCATTGCACAGAGTAGATTCTGATAGTTTATAATTAACCAAAGATAGTAATTTATCCCAATCAAATCTATGGCTTTAACCGCACAAGAAATAGAAGCATTAATGCCAGATTGCACTGAAATACTCAGCGATGAACCAGAAATGGAAAGTTCCTTACACTATACACAACTATTAATATTAGTAACTTGTTTAGAATGGTTATGGCGTGATAGAGAAGATTTTTTTATTGGTGCAAATCTTAGCGTTTACTATAGCCGACAACAGTTAAAACATCGAGGCTTTAGAGGTCCAGACTTTTTTCTAGTCAAAGACACGGAAAATTTCCGCGTTTTCTTGGGTAACATGGGAAGAGGATGGTAAATACCCCAATGTAATAATTGAATTACTGTCTGATTCTACAGAGCAAGTAGATAA
>NZ_VILD01000002.1:390224-502104 GCF_009712085.1 Anabaena sp. UHCC 0253 | reverse complement strand
TGCCTGGTATTGGAGTCAGGAGTTAGGTTTATACTTAGGGATTTGGGAAGATACGTTAAGATATTTTACTGTTGAAGGAAGATTAATTCCCACACCAGAAGAATCTAATTTAGAAGAAATTAGAAAAGCTGAATTTGAACAGCAAAAGGCTGAAGCTGAATGGCTAAGGGCTGAATTTGAAACACGAAAAGCTATATCTGAACGTCAGCGTGCTGAAAATGAACGTCAACGTGCTGATGAAGCAGAGAATAAAGCAGCTATTTTAGCTAAAAAACTGAGAGAATTAGGTGTTGAACCTGAGATTTTTTAACTAATCACCACCAATCATCATATTCTCCAATTCTTTATCAATAGATATTAGTCGAGGATATGGGGATTATGTATTTGTTACAGTTAGAGAGAAGGATGGGAATGGAGTATGTATCAAAATAATCCACCTCTGCCACCCCAAGAAACTATGCCGACAATGTGTGATTTACCTAGTGAATTAGTAGGAGAATCGGGATTGCCGGATGAATTTCATTGTATACAAGCAGATTTACTCAGTGAAACTTGTCAACCTGTCAATTATTCATCTGAGGAAATGTTACTGGCCAGCGATTTAAACCTTTATTATGATCCTCGTCATCCCAGTTGGTATAAACGCCCAGATTGGTATATGGTGTTAGGGGTTACTAATACTAAGCAACAGCAAGATTTACGTTTAAGTTATGTAGTATGGCAAGAAGGAGTTGATCCGTTTTTGGTAGTTGAATTACTGTCACCAGGAACAGAACAAGAAGATTTAGGACAAACTCTCAGGGAAGTTAATAAACCTCCAACCAAATGGGAAGTATATGAACAGATTTTGCGTATTCCCTACTATGTCGTTTATGACCGCTATGAAAATAATTTCCGTGGTTTTAAACTCAATGGTACTCGTTATGAATCTGTCAATTTGTCAGATCACCGTTTTTGGTTAGAAGAAATAGAAATGGGTTTAGGTTTATGGCAGGGAAGTTATCAAAATACAGAGGGTTTGTGGTTGCGTTGGTATAATGCTGATGGTTGGTTGCCAACTTTGACCGAACGGGCTGAGGCTGAACGTCAACGTGCTGATAGACTAGCGGAAAAATTGAGAGCAATCGGCGTAAATCCTGATAGTTTATAATTAACCAAAGATAGTAATTTATCCCAATCAAATCTATGGCTTTAACCGCACAAGAAATAGAAGCATTAATGCCAGATTGCACGGAACTACTCAGCGACGAACCAGAAATGGAAAGCTCCTTACACTATACACAACTATTAATATTAGTAACTTGTTTAGAATGGTTATGGCGTAATAGAGAAGATTTCTTTATTGGTGCAAATCTCAGTATTTACTATAGCCGACAACAGTTAAAAAATCGAGACTTTAGAGGTCCGGACTTTTTTTTGGTCAAAGACACGGAAAAACGTCCCCGTGCTTCTTGGGTAATATGGGAAGAAGATGGTAGATATCCCAACTTGATTATTGAATTACTTTCTGATTCTACAGCCAAAGTAGACAGGGGATTAAAAAAAGAGTTGTATCAAAACCGATTTAGGACTCTTGAGTATTTTTGGTTTTCACCGAATACCTTGGAATTTGTAGGGTGGAGATTAATAGGAAATAAATACAAAAGTATTACTCCTTCAGAAAATGGCTGGTATTGGAGTCAGGAATTAGGGTTATATTTAGGAGTCTTTGAAAGTAGATTGAGATATTTTAGTGTTGAAGGGAGATTGATACCTACACCAGAAGAAGCAAATTTGGAAGAGGTCAGAAAAGCTGAATCTGAACGCCAACGTGCTGATAAACTAGCGGAAAAATTGAGAGCAATCGGCGTAGATCCTGATAGTGTAAGTTAGGAGAAAATGATGACTATAACCATAAACTTAACTGATGTCACCATTGAATATCCTCGTGCTGATGGAGAACCCGTAGTGGAAACCTATATACATCTCTATGCGATTTTAACTACTTTAGAAGTTTTGAAACAATACCTAGCAGGAAAACAAGCAACGGTACTCGCAAATCAATTTTTATACTATGCTCAAGGTTTTCCAAAATTAAGAGTAGCACCAGATGTAATGGTAATTTTTGATGTTCCACCAGGGGGTAGAGATAATTATAAAGTCTGGGAAGAAGGTCAAGTTCCCCAAGTAGTCTTGGAAATGACTAGCGCCGGAACTCAAAAGCAAGACCAAGAACAAAAGAAGTTATTATATGAACAATTAGGAATTTTAGAATATTGGTTATTTGACCCCAAGGGAGAATGGATAAACAAAAAATTACAGGGGTATCGTTTACAGAATGAAATTTATCAACCAATTACTGATAGTTTATCTCAACCTTTAGGTTTGCGTTTGGAAGTGGAAGGGGAACTTTTAAGATTTTATCGTCTTGATACAGGTGATAAATTACTCATACCTACAGAACTAGCGCAAAAGGCTGAAAATGAACGTCAACGGGTTGATGATGCGGAGGCTAAAGTAGCAATTTTAGCTCAAAGGTTAAGAGAGTTAGGTATTGAGCCTGATAGTCTGTAAATGGGGAGGCTTTACTGAGTGGCCTAATTATTTTAGGCTGGGGATGGACTTTTTTCATCTGTAGGGACAAGAATTTATGGATTTGCTGTAAATGGAAGTAATTCGTCTGGATAATGTTTCGCTGTGGAGAAGGACTCAAGAGGAATTTTCCTATGATTTGAAGAAAACGCTCCTATCTGTGGTAGAGGGTAAATATCGGAAACCTGCTAAGAAATTAGTGTTAGATAATATTAATTTGGTTGTTGACAAGGGAGAAAAAATTGGTATAATTGGCGCGAATGGTTCTGGTAAATCCACTCTGTTAAAGATAATTTCTGGAATTCTTCAGCCTACAACTGGTACTGTCAGGGTTCGGGGTCAAGTTGCACCTTTAATTGAACTAGGAGCAGGTTTTGATGCAGAAATCTCTGTGATGGACAATATCCTCCTTTATGGTGTATTGTTGGGTTTTTCTAGGGCTGAGATGAAAGCAAGAGCGCGTTCTATTTTGGAGTTTGCAGAGTTGGAGGATTATGCTTTAGTTCCAGTTAAGGGTTTATCTTCGGGTATGGTGGCTCGTTTGGGTTTTTCTATTGCGACAGATATACAGCCGGATATTTTGATTTTAGATGAGGTTTTATCTGTGGGGGATGAGAGTTTTAAGAATAAGTGTAAGCAGAGAATGGACCAGTTTTGGGGTGAAGAAACAACAGTTTTGGTAGTTTCTCATTCAATGGAATTTATCAGTGAATCTTGTAATCAGGCAATTTGGATAAATAAAGGAAAAATAGTATTTTCTGGAATTTCTAGTCAAACCGTAGATTATTATTTGAATAGTGTAGCTCACTATGAAATTAATTAATTTTTTCACTAAAGATTTAAATACAATTATAGAGGTAAAATTTTAATGAATTTACACGGAATTAATGTATTAGTAGATGGATATAATTTGGAAATGATCCAAGGAACAGGTATTAAAAGTTATGGTATTACTTTAATTAAAACTTTAATTTCTTTGGAAGCAAATGTAGATATACTGTGTAGTCGTTATACTAATACTAATAATTTAATTTTAGGTGAAGCTTTATTTTTTGATACGCAAAAATATAATGGTAGAAATTTACAAATTAAGGGCGTTATTGGTGCAGTTATTCAAAGGTTTTATCAAGCTAAAGAAGTACCAGTTAGTAATTTTGTTATCAAACGAGACGCAGATTTGATTTTTGATTATTTAGCTGGTTCTGGAAAGATATTTAATATCTATAATTGCTATAAGTTAGCCAACAATTTATATAAATATTTTCCATTAGAAACCAGGGTTAACATTAAAAAAAAAATTGATATTTGGCATGAAACTTATCCACTTCCTATTAAAGTAAATAATGCCAAAAAAATTACCACAATTCATGATTTGATCCCGTTAAAACTCCCTTATACCACTTTAGATGATAAAAATTCTTTTTTTAATTTAACAAAGAATGCAATTAAAAATTCCGAAATTATTCTGACGGTTTCAGAAAATACAAAAAAAGATATTTTACATTGCTTTGATGTTAATCCAGATAAAATTTATGTAACATATCAGCCAATAATTGATAATTCACATTTAGTCGAAAATGAGACAACAGAAATTAATTTAAAAAAATATAATCTGAAAAACAAAAAATACATTCTTTTTGTAGGAACGATAGAACCGAAAAAAAATTTGGGAAGATTACTAACTGCTTATAGTTGTTTAGATACTGATATGCAGTTAGTTATTGTTGGCAAAAAAGGATGGTTATGGGAAGATAATATTAGTCAATTAGAAGCATTATTTGGCAATGGTTTTAATGAAAAAATTAAATTATTAGAATATGTGTCAAAAAAAGATTTAATATATTTGTATCATGGTGCCTTTTGTCTTGTTTTTCCATCTTTATACGAAGGATTTGGTTTACCACCGTTAGAGGCTATGTCCTTGGGATGTCCTGTCATAACATCTAATGTATCTTCTTTACCAGAAGTTTGTGGAGATGCTGCTATTTATGTAGATCCTTATAATCCTGATGAGATTAGACAGGGAATTGAGAAGTTGATTAACAGTTGTGAAATCAGAACCCAACTTATAGAATCAGGCAAAGAAAGAGTAAAATTATTTAGTATGGAAAATTATGCAAAAAAACTTTGTGAAGCTTATAAAAAAGTGCTATAAGTAACTGACTGATTGTACATAATTTGATATAGCAGGTTAAAAATATGGCTTTTCCAATCAATGATAAATACTGGGTAGATACAGTGGATTTTTTGCAGTCAAGAATTCATGCTGGAGATAAAATAGTAGCACCAAGTGAATTTGAGGAAAAATTTACAGAGGTTATATCCTATTACTCACTAAGAGAAAGTTTATGTAGTGATTTTCAGTGGTTTATCATCCACAAAGATATGCTAGACACTCTAGAATATACTTTTCTAGAGGAAACTGTAAATAAATATATGCCAGTTTTTGCTAATGAAGTTTTCGTTATTTTTTCTAACCACATTCATATTCCTGTATTAGATCGAAACTTTATTCATTTACAAAGTTTTTGGCAAAAAATTGATTTATTCAAGAATATGTATAGTAAATTAAAAATTGATGTAGAAAAAACTTCGGCTAATAAATTCATAGGCTCTTTATTGCAGCTAGTTAAAAATGGACAACCTAATATTAACGAATTGAATCTATTGCTTCGTGATATGAAATCAATTCGTTTAAATATTAAAAATTTCGGTTATCAACTAGCACGAGATTTAGCAGAGAGTAATTTAACCATAGATGAGAACTTAAATTTTCAACCTATTTATCTTAAATCTAAACCAACTACTCAAGCAGACATAGAAAGTAAATGGCTTAAATACTGGTGTCAACAATTAAAAATTAATCCGATTTATCATAGAAAAATATGGGAATTATGCTATGTTCCTCAAGCTATATGTTATCAGATGGGAACTAGTGCCAAACTTACTGGTATAGGATTTGGTTGTGGTCAAGAACCTTTACCATCTTTATTTGCTTCTATGGGTTGGGAAATAACTGTCACAGATTTACATCCTGATAAAGTTAAGGGTATGGGATGGATGGAAACTGGTCAACATACCAATATGCTGGAGCAAGTATTTTATCCCGACATAGTAAATCGGGAAAGATTTGACGAAAATATTAGTTTAAAGTATGTTGATATGAATGATATTCCCAAAAACTTACATGAAAATTATGATTTTTGTTGGTCTATATGTGCATTAGAACATTTGGGTTCTATCAGCAAAGGTCTTGATTTTATTGAAAATTCTCTCAAGGTTTTAAAACCAGGAGGAATAGCCGTTCACACTACTGAATACAACTACACAAATGAACCAGAAACGATAGATAATTGGCCGACTGTTATTTTCCAAAACCATCATTTTCAGGAAATTGCTAAAAGGTTAAGAAACCAAGGCTACAAGGTGGCAGAATTAGATTTTAATGTAGGTAATCAACCATTAGATAGATTTATTGATATACCTCCTTATGCAATTGGAGAAGGATGGTTATCCAAAGATACTTGGAATGATGTTAATCAAGGCGCACACTTAAAACTTAGTGTAGATGGCTATCCGTGTACTTGCTTTGGCTTAATTATCACAAAGTAGAAGTAATGCGAGATCAAGTTAAAACAAAAATAACTGCTGATGAGATGATATCAATAACTAAACAAGAGAAATGAACATTATAAATAATTCATTCTCTAATCAATTAATCATCAATTTATCTATTCTCTTCTCTCAACCAACAGGCATAAGTAACTATGCCAAAAATCTTTTTACCTATTTAAAATCTCTCCAACCTACGCTATTAACAGCGCAAAACTACCCTGAATATACCTGCTATCCAGTCCCCAATAATCTTACTCCTGCTCATGGTACAAAAGGACATTTAAACCGATTATTATGGACACAATTTCAATTACCAAAAATATATCAAAGCCTCAAATCTAATCTCCTATTTTCCCCCATTCCTGAAGCACCTCTTTACCAAAATTGTCGTTTTATCGTCATGTCTCATGACATGATACCGTTACGATTTCCTAAACCTTTTTCACCACTCACCCCATACCACCGCTACTACACCCCCCAAGTCCTTAACCAAGCACAACATATTATTTGTAACTCCCAAGCAACAGCTAAAGATTTAGTTGATTTTTTCCATATTCCTAGTAATAAAATAACACCTATTCCTCTAGCGTACGACTCCTCACCGTTCCAATTCCTCAACCTCCCCACTCGTAACTATTTCTTATACATCGGTCGTCAAGACCCTTATAAAAACCTGCAAAGATTAATTACCGCTTTTTCTGCACTACCTCACAGAAATGACTATGAACTATGGTTAGCAGGTCCTTATGATAAACGTTACTCCCCATTATTAGAAATACAAACTCAAGAATTAGGAATAAGTCATCTTGTTAAATTCCTTAACTATGTATCTTATGACGAATTACCAATAATCATTAATCAAGCGATCGCACTAGTTTTTCCCAGTCTTTGGGAAGGATTTGGTTTACCAGTTTTAGAAGCAATGGCTTGTGGTACACCAGTTATTACTTCTAATATTTCCTCGCTTCCAGAAGTTGCGGGAGATGCTGCTATTTTAATTAATCCCTATAATATCGGGGAAATTACAGCCGCAATGCAAACGATTGTCAATGATTCAGAAACAAGAAAACAACTTTCAGAAAAAGGTCTAAAAAGAGCAAATCAATTTAGTTGGGAAAAAACTGGACTTGCTACAGTTGAAGTTTTAAAACAATATCTTTAAATAATTTATGATCCTAAAGAGAAGGAAATTTGACAATGAATAACAAAGAACTTTACCTCAAAGCTCCAATATGTAATACTAAAAGTAAGAAAATTCTTACTTGAGAGTGTACTAGCAACTTGAGTTAATAAATGAGCGATCGCTAGAACACCAATTTACTAATAAACCAACTCACTGAAAATGCAATTATCTATTAAATTTTTCCAAAATGAATAATGAAAAATGCAATTAGTCATTAATCTTTCATTTCTCCTCATAAAACCCACAGGTACAACTACTTACGCTCTTAATCTTTTACCTCACTGACAAAAGTCAGCAAAACTCTGTTGTTATGTGGTCTCTGACTTCAGCAGACACCGATCCTCGTGCAAAATACCAAGTCTTTGTGAAAAATATTGTTCAAGGTGCAAAACCAGAGGCTATAGTTTTAATACACGATGGTGGAGGCGATCGCTCCAGAACGGTCAAGGCCTTGCCAGAAATGATCAGTGGACTCAAAGAACAAGGCTACCGATTTGTGACAGTTCCTGAACTCTTAGAAATGGCGCAGGCATAGTTAATTTTGGGCGCAGGCATAGTTAATTTGGGCGCAGGCCCTGCGCCCCTACGATAGTCAAAATCAGCAATTGTAATCACTGATGACGGAAGCACAGACTTGAGCTTCTTGCCAGAGTTTGTATAAAAAAAACTCGGACGTATAGCTCATAGTGGTGACAAATACGCCTACAGCATCATCATTACCATCCGATAACCAAGAACCCTCTAGAGTAACTTCCAGATACTCAGTATCACAGTTACATAAGGCAATGATTTCACTATCATGGCGATTTACTTCCGCCTTCAGTCTTTCTACTCCCGGTAAATCAAGAGGTAGCAAAAAGGATGCTGTTGTCGGTTCAACACGCAAAGATTGACTGACACGCAGTGATAAAATCACTCTTTGCGCGACCCATTCTTCTAGAGACTGAGTGAGACACTCTAAATAAAAACTGTTTTCTGTGTAAGTTAATTTCAGCATTCCTCTTGCTCTCCTGTTATTCCAGGTTTGCTTGCATATCATTCCAAAATTTTTCAGCAAATGTCACCGTGGGGTGAATAGGTGGTTTAGGTAGTTTCCGCAATTGCATCCCAGCTTCAGCGGGTGTTTTATCGCCTTTGCGAGAGTTACATCTTTCGCAAGCTATGACTACGTTATCCCAAGTATGTCGGCCACCTTTAGATCGGGGGATTACATGATCTAGGGTGAGACGTTTGTTAGTACCGCAATATTGACAACTGCTATGATCTCGTCGCAAAACCTCCCGACGATTAACTGGCGGAACTTTCCACATCCGTTCCGTAGCAGCAATTTTCAAGCGGATGTGTTTGGGTACAGACAGGACGAATCTAGGTGAATTAATTAACCAACCGCCTTCTGTAGAAAATTCCAATGGTTCGGCTTTATTGCTGACTAGCAACACTATCGCCCGCTTGATATTTACCCGACACAGTGGTAAGTAATTCTGAGAAAACACGACCACAGATTGCTCTAATACTTGGATTGCGCTTGTCACAGCCTGACTCCTTATAAAAAACCCCCGCTTCTGTCTTAGACACAGCGGGGGTTAACAATTGACCTGATGGTTTTTCGTCTTATTTTGGTACAGCATTTTTTAGCTTGTACCTCCCGCTTTTGATCTCTATTTGTGGTTTTCTATTCAGCAAATTTATGCTGGCATATTTAAAATCATAATTGTCTTTTGTTCTTTGCCCTTGATGTTGGCTATTTTCACCCATAAATAAATACTCCACAACCGCAGCCGCAAATTCCCAACTGCCTTGACAGTTGGTGGCTTGTGAAGAGGTAGAGATGGGATAAATGGATTTCACAGAAAATTTCACCTATTGAACATTCCTTTAAACATACTACACTTGTATTACTATCCTGTCTATACCTATAAGGAGAAAAACTCATGCAGACCATCACACGCACCTCAACAACTGATATGGAAGTTACCAGTATTCGACTAGAACGAGAACTCAAGGATAAACTCAAAGATATGGCAGGTAATCAGGGATATCAATCTTTAATTCGAGATATCCTTTGGAATTACGTGCAGCAAAAATCAGGTGAGTGGAAACCGAGATTTTCTAAATCTGATATTCGTGCTAGTATTTCGGCGATCGCCCAACAAGAAGAGCGTTGTGTTCTTACGGGTAAATTAATTGAACCACAACAGTCAATGTTATTAGGATTGACTAGAAATGGTGACATGGTGCCGCTAAGTGTTGAAAGTTTAGCTGGCTAGTTGGTAGTTTTAGTTAATTTTACCCAGATGCAATTCTAGTAACTGGGTAAAATTAACTTTCAGATTTATTTTATACCATTAATTGGATTAAGTAACTTTTCCAGTGTTAACTCGGATGCAAAACAGCGAATTTCTGAGTTAATTATAGAGGGATTACGGTTTATATCTAGTTCGAGACAAGATATCCTAAGTTCCAGATTATCATCTCAACTATTATTGGCAATGCAGTAAAAAATTATACTTTTATCTTTCCATGATTTATCTATTAGCTAGTAGATAGTGAGAGGAAAAATCAACTGGAGAAATTTGGATAATATCTTGTATTGCAAGTATTACAGCTTTTAAATTTCTGTCTGATATTTTTTAGTTATTTGTAATAATTACTGACAACCAATAGTTATTTTTTGTACAGATAAACTAGCAGTAAGGAGTAGCAATTATTCATAAATTTGTGATTCCTGTCCACAAACTGAGCATGATCTCAAAGCGGATAAATAATGAAAAAACGTTTATTATCACCACAAAAATATATAAATAGTGTAGAACAATTACATATATCCCCAGCCAATGTGATGCCGCACCAAGAAGAAATTGCCCATGTTTTGGCACAAAGGATTAACACAACTATTGCTAATGGTACGGTAACATCCTTGATCTTATCAGAGATTGCCCAGGCACTAGGATCTGCATTTAATATAGATTGCTGCTTAGTTACGGTAGTAAATGATACATCTAGGGAAACGATTACAGCCCATTGGTGTCATGAACAATTTTTAGGTTTGTCACCAACTCAACAGATTTTATCTAGGGAAGAATTACTATTTGAGTTACCAGTTGTACAATGTGCAGATAAAAAATTGAGTCTTGAAGATATTTCTCTGATTCAGCAAACTTTAGTAAGTGGTTGGCAAGATATACCATTACAAATGAAGGCTGTTTTGGCAATTACTACTCAATTTGGTGGTCATAGTAATGGTGTAATTAGTCTGATTAAATTCCAAAGTTATGAATGGCAAGAATCAGAAATTAGTCTATTACAATCCATAGATTCATGTTGTGCGATCGGTTTTGCTCAAATAGCACAATCACAAATGTTAGCGACTCAAACAAAGCATCTCCAAAAAGCTAACCAGCATCAAAGTTTAATCCAAAAATTAACTATTCTCAATCGCAGCAACTTGGAGTTGAATCAAATGCTCCAATTAGTCATTACCTCTACTGCTGAAGCTCTAGAAGCAGATCGTGGTTTATTACTTTTACTCAAATATGCAGATCCACTATTTAGAAAACTTCCCAAACAACAAGTACCCAAGGTAAGAGCTACTTTAGTTGGAGCATGGACTAAGGATACATATACTACTGTTATTGGTGAATTAGATAACTTAGAGCAATCTTTCTGGGTATCTGATTGTAGTTTATGTCAGCGTCTATTTACAGAGCCAGGGAAACCAATTATGACGAATAATTGTGAAGAGAAAAATACGGGTAAACTTGCTGAATTATTTGCTATTGATGAGTTTCCTAATACGCTATTAATGCCATTAGAAAGTCAAGGTAAGGTTTTAGGATTTGTAGTTTTACAACAAGCTGCAACACGGGATTGGGAAACAACAGACTTAAATTTGATAGAAATGCTTTGCGCTCAATTGAGTGATGCTGTGATTCAGTCCCAAACATTGCGACAAGTGCAAACTTTAGTAGATGAACGCACTGAACAACTCAAACGCAGTTTAGAAGTACAGGCAAAACTATATGAAAGAACCAGACAATATGTAGAACAATTACAACAGCTTAACGAACTTAAAGATGAATTTGTCAGCAATATTAGCGATCGCTTGCGTTATCCTCTGACAAATATGCTCATGTCTATTCGTAATCTACGTTTACCAGGAATATCTCCAGAACGTCAAGACCGATATTTAAATATTTTAGAGTCAGAATGTACTAAGGAAATTAACTTAATTAATGACCTATTAACCCTTCAAAAACTAGAATCCCATCAAGAATTACCACAATTTGAAAGCATAGATTTAAATACTAAAATTCAAACTCTCCTCACTACTTTTGATCAACAACTGACAGATAAAGCATTAAGTATTTCAGTAAAATTACCGAAGAAATCTTTAAAATTACAAACGGAAGTAGAGAGTTTTGACCGGATTTTACAGGAACTGTTAACCAATGTATGTAAATACTCGGAGCATGATACAACCGTTCACTTAAAAGTAACTCACAAAGTCGCAGAAGAGCTTGATCAAGTTATTATTAAGGTAACAAATACAGGACGGGGTATATCTGAAGAAGAAGCGGCTTATATCTTTGATAAATTCCGTCGTGGTAAAGGCCGCTGGATTCCCGGAACTGGCTTAGGACTTGCTTTGGTTAAATCTTTAGTGCAACATCTAAATGGAGCGATCGCGGTTGAGAGTATTCCTATCCCCAATTCTCAACTCAGTGAAATTAGTTTTACACTTACTCTCCCCCTATCTTCCCCACCAATTAACTCATATTCAAAAAAAGTGACACCAGAAAATGGGAATTGATTCTTCCACCCCCGATCACAACACCCCTGAAGTAGCTATCCAAGTTGATAAATTATCCGAGAGACAGCGACAAATCAGCGCCAAAATCCAAATTCCTCAACCAATAGAAAAAGTTTGGAAGATTCTCACCGACTATGAATCATTACCTGACTTTATCCCCAATCTAGCCCACAGCCGTCTTCTTGAACATCCCGAAGGAGGAATTCGACTGGAACAAATCGGTTCTCAGAATTTACTTAACTTTAAATTCTGTGCGCGGGTAGTATTGGATTTAGAAGAGCTATTCCCTAAATTAATCCAATTCAATATGGTAGAAGGCGACTTTAAAGGCTTTTCTGGTAGTTGGTGCTTAGATCCTTATTTCTTTAGCGAACAACAAGGAACAATTCTTTGTTATACAATCCAAATCTGGCCTAAACTTACTATGCCAATATCAATTATTGAACGTCGTCTCAGTAAAGACCTACAAACAAATCTCTTAGCAATCCATCAACGAGCTACAGAATTTAGTCTATGAAGAAGGTGACAGGTGACAGGTGACAGGTGACAGGTAAGAAGAATAGTCTCGAATCTGAGTTATTAAGCGTTGTCAATTGTCAATTGTCAATTGTCAATTGTCAATTATAGTTTATTGGCTTACGTCACCCTCTCAGCAAACCCTACATAAAAACCAAAAAGGAAGGAAAAATACTTTTCCTTCCTTTCTTCAGTACCCCCAGGGGAATTCGAATCCCCGTTACCTCCGTGAAAGGGAGGTGTCCTAGGCCTCTAGACGATGGGGGCTTGAACTTCGTGACTTTTAATAATATAAAGGGTTTTTCTGAAGATGTCAACAGGTTTGGAAAAGTTTTTTGAAAAAGAGGAAGAAATGAGGATTGGTGAGTATTTACAGGAGGGGACCAAGAATAAGGGAGCAAGATTCGGGAATTTTCCTGCCACTTACTTATAATTTCCAGCACACTCCTTTTCTATGAAGATGTATGCTTACAGCACATATAGCGTCTTTGCAGAAGATATTCCCAAAGAGTTGTAGATGAAAGAGGGGATAATTACCAATTACTAATTATCCATTACCAGCCTAAACTAGATAACTAGTGCAGCGTGGCCAAAATAACTAACCAATTGCAAAACCCACAAAAAGTCCCAGCTGTATTTATCCCTCGCTATAGAGTGGGGAGCGTCAAAATTCTGTATGGAGAATTTTGAAATCAATAGCGTAAAACCTAAGTACCTGTGCAAAATTAATTTCGCATTTCTTAGTTTTGTTAATTTTGCTTTACGACTTACAACATGGAAGCACCTTTTGAAATCACCCTCCAGATGGTGATCACTGTATTTGCAGGCATTAGCGCCCAGGTGATGGCTGCATATTTCAAATTACCCAGCATCGTCTTACTCCTCCTATTAGGCATCCTTTTGGGTAGAGACGGCGTTGGACTATTGCAACCGCACTTATTAGGAACAGGATTAGAAGTGATTGTTTCCCTAGCAACGGCAATCATTTTGTTTGAAGGCGGACTCAAATTAGATCGGCGAGAATTGGGCAAAGTTTCAGTCAGTTTACAGTTACTCGTCACACTGGGAACACTCATCACCCTGCTGGGAGGAAGTCTAGCGGCTCACTGGCTAGGTGAGTTTCCGTGGAATATAGCTTTTCTTTACGCTTCTATTGTTGTTGTTACTGGTCCAACTGTTATCGGTCCTTTAATTCAACAAATTAACGTAGATAGACAAGTGGCAACTCTATTAGAAGGAGAAGGGGTATTAATTGATCCAGTGGGCGCTATCCTGGCTTACGTTGTCCTGGATACAATTTTAAACGGTGATGCAGATCCGTTTAATGCCATTTTTGGTTTACTCTTGCGTTTGGGTGTAGGTGCGGCCATTGGCGGCATCGGTGGGTACTTAATGAGTTGGATGTTTAAACGCGCCAATTTCATCTCTTTTGAATTGAAAAATCTGGTTGTACTGGCAGTGTTATGGGGTTTGTTTACCCTAGCGCAAATCATCCAGAGTGAATCAGGAATTATGACCACAGTAGTAGCTGGAGCGGTATTGGCTAACGCCTCAGTTCCAGAAGAAAGATTATTGCGAAGCTTTAAAAATCAGCTGACAATTCTCAGCGTGTCTGTTTTATTCATCCTCCTAGCGGCTGATTTATCTATTGCCAGTGTGTTGGCTCTAGGTTGGGGGAGTTTATTCACCGTTTTAGTTTTAATGTTTGTGGTGCGCCCAATCAACATTATTTTGTGTACTTGGAACAGTAATCTAAATTGGCGACAGAAACTGTTTTTAAGTTGGGTTGCACCTAGAGGGATAGTTTCTGCATCTGTGGCTTCTTTATTTGCAATTTTGCTGACGCAACGGGGCATTAATGGTGGTGACTCAATTAAAGCTTTGGTCTTTTTGACAATTATCATGACGGTTTTTTGTCAAGGTTTAACTGCTGGGTGGCTCGTTAAATGGCTAGGAATCACTTCTAAAGATGCAACTGGGGCGGTAATTGTTGGTTGTAATCCTTTGGGTTTATTAATTGCCCGCTTTTTTCAGGAACGAGGCGAAACTGTGGTGATGATTGATACTGACCCGGAACGGTTAGCGCAGGCTGAAGCCCAAAATCTCCGAGTGATTGCTAGTAGTGCTTTGGACGGGGAAATATTGGAAGAAGCTGGGATTGGTGCAATGGGTACTTTTTTGGCAATAACCAGTAATGGTGAGGTGAATTTTGTCCTAGCACAACGGGCTGCTGAGGAATTTAATCCCCCCCGTGTCTTAGCTATATTCCCCCGTCACCCCCAAGGTTCTCCGTCAGCCAATAGTAAGGTAAATCAAGCTTTTGTGTCTGATTTACCGATAAAAACTTGGAATGAATATTTGAGTAATGGGCAGGTAAAGTTGGGAACAACGACATTAGAGGCGGCAGAATTTGGCTCTCAACAACAACACATCCAAGAAAAAATTCGGGATGGGATATTAGTACCACTATTCTTAGAACGAGAAGAACGTCTACAGGTAATGTCTGCAAGTCAAGAATGGGAAGTTGGCGATCGCATTATCTATTTATTACATGATTCCCGTCCCAATCTTTTAAAACGTCTATCTGGTGCAAGCCAATCTACACCCCTATCTTTGGAAACTTTAGCAGAAGTTGAAGAAGTAAGAATCAAAGATACTAATACTGAAGACAAGCTTAAATGAAATCATTAGATATCGTCTGAATTAAATTATGCGTGATGCAGAAATTTTGTAGAGACGTTACATGGAACTTTTCTACATGATTGGAAATATTTTCATCCCCACAATCTTCTTCCTGCTTTCCCTTGCAATCTCTCATGAGTATCCTTTAACAAAGCCGGAATATCTAACTTTTCTGGGCATTTGGGTAAACAATCACCACATTCGGTACAACGGTTGGCTTTCATTCCTGGAAACCAATGACCGGCATTTTCAAACATTCCATAACGATATTTGCCATAATCTTGCATATCAAAAGCTATAGCTAAATTGCGTAGTCTTAATACTTCTGGAATGTGAATATTTTCCGGACAAGGTAAACAAGCATAACATTGACTACATTTATCAGTTAGTAAAACATGATTTTGTTGATTTTCTAATTTTTCTAAAGTAGCAATTTCCGCTTTTGTTAAATCATTTTGATCATCAAATATTTCTGGAGATATTACTAATTCTTCTGGTTTTGCTGGTCCTATACTCAAGGTAGTAATACGGTTGTCACTTAATAAAAAACGATAATTTAAATCTAATGGTGTCAATGGATGACAGAGTTCTGTTAAAGTTTGAGATGGAGTATATAATTTTNNNACCTTTATCAGCAGGAGAAATAATGAAAACGCCCATATCTTTCTCAGTTGCTAACTGAATTGCTGGGGCATTATGTTGGAAAAAATAGTAATAATGGAGATTTACAAATGCAAATAAATCTGTATTTATCGCTGCTAAAATTACATCTAATGAGCCATGGGTAGAAAAACCAATATGTCGCACTCTCCCATCATTAACAGCTTCCTGTACAGCTTGTATACAACCATTTCTTGACTGTACCCATTCTAAGTGTTGCTGGGTATTTAATCCATGAATTCCTAAACAATCAAGATAGTCTAAATTTAACCGTTTTAAAGATTCATCAATATACTGACGCATACTGTCAGCATCAGGTGTAGGGGGAATTTTAGTGGTGATATAAAGTTGGTTACGGGGTATTGATAAACCAGTTTTTATAGCTTTACCCAAATATGCTTCACTGTCACCATAACCTCTAGCTGTTTCTAGATGATTAATTCCTAAAAATAAAGCTTTTTCAATAGTCTGCTGGACATTTTCGCTATCAGTTAAATAGCGCATTGTTCCCAAGGAGAAAACTGAAAGATGTAAATTAGTTTTACCAAAACGACGATATTGCATAATTCCAGTTCACAATTCTCACCCTATCTTACGGAGTTGAAGATAGGGTTTCTACGTATAGAGACGTAACGTTTCGCATCTCTAATTTGAAAAGCTTTTTAAAGAAGTGTTTGTAGATGTTGTACTAATTGTGGTGCTTGCATGACACCTTCAATTTTATCTACAGGCTTTCCTTGTTTAAATAGTACCAAAGTTGGTAAAGCCGCAATATTATACTGACTTGCCAATTCTGTATACTTTTCTGTGTCAATTTTGACAATCCGTAATTGATCTTTCAATTGGATATTGACTTGTTCTAAAATAGGCACCATCATTTGACAAGGACCACACCAGTCTGCATAAAAGTCTACCAATACAGGCACATCTGAGCCAGATAGCATTTCTTCAAAGCTGTTGAATTGTTTTTTAGTTGCCATAATACACACCAATTTTTAATTAATTGTTTGTTTTCATGTTAGTTCTTAGAATATAAAATCTGTATATTTTTATATTTTTTTTTAGCAAAAGTATAAGGAACTATTAAATTCAAAAGTAAATTGGCTGTAGCTTCCCATGAGTAAGCTACAGCCTAAATTTCCAGTCTTACATCGTCAAAGATTGAGGATTTGTTTCAATCAACTTCGCTAAATCTTGCAAGAAGCCTGCTGCGTCAGCGCCGTATATAATGCGGTGATCACAGGTAATAGTAACTTGCATTTGTTGACGGACACCAAATAATCCGTCCTGTGTGGCGACTACTTGGGGACGAGATGCACCAATGGCTAGGATCGAACCTTGCCCAGGAGGTAAAATAGCATCAAAGGTATCAACACCAAACATTCCCAAATTGGAAAGAGTGAAAGTCCCGCTGTTGTATTCTGCTGGTTGTAGCTGTTTAGCTCTAGCGCGTTCTACTAAAGATTTCCAAGTGCGAGATAAAGAATAAATATCAACTGCATCGGCATTCTGTAAAACTGGTGTAATTAATCCACCATCATCCATTGCTACTGCTACAGAAACATTAATATTAGAGTGATTGACAACTCCTTGATCTGAGTAGCTGGCATTGAGGATAGGGTGTTTTTGCAATGTTACGGCTACAGCTTTGGCTAATAGCGCCGTCATTGTCACGCCTTTGGACTTAATTTGTTTATAAAGTTTATCAAGTCCATCCGTGCTAATTGTGTAACTGACACGGAAAACGGGTACGGATAGACTAGCTACCATGCCCCGGACTACGGCATTTTGTAAGGTTGTGAATGGGACTACTTGACCGGGAACGGAACTACTAACTACTGGTGCTGGTGTAGATGCTGGTGTAGGTGTAGATATCGGTGTGGGTACAGATACAGGTGGTTGTGGCTGGGGAGGAATGCTAGGGGCGGTAGTAACGGGCTGAACTTTGCCGACTGCAACTTCCACATCTTCGGCGACAATGCGACCGTAGGGACCACTACCTTTGAGGGTATTTAAATCTACTCTAAGTTCTTTGGCTAACTTGCGAGCGCGGGGTGAAACTACTACTCGTCCTGGTTGATGGTTTGAACCGTTTTGAGATGCGGTGACAGGGGCAGCAACTGCGGCTGTGGCGACTGGTACTGGGTCGGGTGTGGGGGTAGCAGCAGCGCCGTCTGCGTTGGCTAAGGACTTGGCTGTGGCTATTTCTGCTTCTGTTTCGGCAATGTAAGCGATCGCTGCACCGACAGGGGCGGTTTCACCAGCCGGAACGATGATATGGGCTAGATATCCTTCATAAAAGGTTTCTACATCCATATCAGCCTTATCTGACTCGACAACCACCACCGTTTCGCCTTTCTCCACTTTATCTCCAGGCGACTTGACCCAGGAGACAATTTTGCCCTCGGTCATGGTGGAACTCAGCGCCGGCATAAATACTTCGTTAATGCTCATAATGGTGGTTTTAGAATCAAAATTTTGTGACTTGGACTTTAACAGTTTTGACATACTCCCCAACCTAAAGGCGTGGGAATTCTGGGATCAAATAGCAACTGCTGGCATAGCCAGTCTAACATTACCTAACCCAATGGTTGATGCCCCAACCATTTGACCCTTCGGCTTCGCTCAGGGTCAACGGTGAGCGAAGCCGAACCGTTGAATATTTCGAGCAGCGTTTTCATCCCGTCCATTAATTGACTGACAAGATGGACAACGCCACTGTCTAATAGATAAATCTAGACTTGCTAAAATATGCCCACAACAAGAACAAGTTTTACTAGATGGATACCATTGATTTATATAAACAACCTGTTTATTTTTCTTTTTAGCTACCCATTCTAAGATTTGCATAAATTCTCCAAAAGCCACATCTGATATTTTCCTACCCCAAAGACGTTGCATACCTTTGAGGTTTAGGGTTTCAAAACATAAAACATCAAACTTGTCTGTTAACTTATGAGCTAATTTCCAGAACCAATCACGTCTGCGGTTACAAACATCTTCATGTTTACGAACTAAGTTCTTTCTAGCTCGTTCACGATTAGTTGACCCTGTTACCTTTTTGGAGTGGATTCTACTAGCTTTTTTGATGGCATTTAGAGACTGTTTCAGGAACTGTGGAGAATCAATTAAAGTTCCATCAGAACAAGTTAAAAATGTTTTCAGCCCAAAATCAAACCCCGCTATTTTACTAGTCGTTGATTTAATTTCTAGTTCTGACTCATTATCAACCACAACAACCATAAGCAATTCACCTAGTGGTGTACGTTTGATGGTTAGTGTCTTGATTTTCCCCTCTATTTCTCTAGACTGCCAAAATTGATAAACTCGGTTGCCAATTTTAACTCTATTACCACCTAAGAATTTATAACCTGCTTGTTTAAGAGTGAATGATTTATATTTTCTAACCTTCTTAAAACCTGGTGGTCTGACTCCTTTCTTGTTGTGTTTAAAAAATAATTGGTAGGCTTTCTCTATGCGTTGACAGATATCTTGCACTGCTTGAGAACCTACTGATTGCCAGAAAGAATTACGTTTTCTTAGTTTAGCAATATGAGACTGGAGTTTTGTACAGTTTAAATGTTTGCCCCACATTCGGTAGTACCGTTTATGTAGAGCGATACAATGGTTATAGATCACCCCTGCGGCGTTAATCATCCGTTTGAGGTGTCTATTCCTTTTGTGTTCGTACAGTTTAAACTTCAGTGTTTTCATGACAATATTATATCAAAGTCGCCCTAGAAGGGCGAGGAACCTCAAACCCATTTCTTTGGTAATTAGCTAAAATTGTATCTTGGTCAGAGTAGTTGAGATAAAAATTTGTATGTTTAGGGAACAGGGAACAGGGAACAGGGAATAGGGAACAGGGAATAGGGAATAGGGAACAGGGAATAGGGAACAGGGAACAGGAAATATTTATCTTAATTCTCACCAATTACCAATGACCCATCACCAATCACCAATTACCAATCACCAATTACCCATTACCCATTACCGTTTAGATATCACCGCGAATTTCTTCGACAATGCCATCACGCAGTACAATTTCAACTTGCATTTTACTAATCAAGTTATCACCTGGTTCAATGCGGAAAAAGCTTTCCATTTGAAATTGGTTGACTTCTTGATCTAATTCCAACAATTGCACTTGTTGGAGGTTTTGCAACATTTGATTTTTCTGTTCTAGAAGTTCGCTTTTCTTTTGATTGACTTGCAGTTGAATATTGTCAATTTGTTGGAGTGTTTGCGGTCCTGGTGGTTGAACACTCTGTTTTTGAATGGCGCTAGTTGCTCTTTGCCCTTCAATATCTAATTGTTGTAGTTGTTGGTCAATTTGATTAATTTGGGTTTGTAATTGCTGTTGTACTTCCTCTTTCCAGAGGGTAGTAACGATCGCTTTAACATTAATCGGGCGTTTTAAAAGCAATTGCGGGTTGGAGACATCCATAAAAATTGTACGTTCACTCTTAATAGTTTGTAGCATGGAGAGGCGTATGGCTAATACCAAGTGCGTTATCAGGAGAGGGAAAAAGAAAATTTTTCCTTTGCTCCTGTGCTTCCCTACCTCTCCATCATGTAGTCAAAGAAATTTGCGCTTTAGGGAATTATTTGGCAAACATTCTGTCAATAATATCGCAATATCGTTCCATGACAATGTGACGACGGATTTTGAGTGTTTGTGTCATCATGCCATTTTCCACTGAGAACTGTTCCTCAATGAGTTTGAATGGTCCAATACGATCATCGGCTCGATAGCTGGGACGGTTTTGGACTTCCCGATTTAATTCTTGACGAAACAAGTCCTGGACTATTTTACTCTCCAAGTCAATTTTTTCACGATTATCTGGTGAAGTTAAATTCAGATTTTGAGATTCTGCCCATTTTGCCAAGGCTTCCAGGTTAGGAACAATTAAAGCGCCAATACTGCGTTGATCTTGTCCTACTAACATGATTTGGTCAACGTAAGGCGATCGCAAACAAGCATCTTCTATGGGCTGGGGTTCGATGTTTTCACCGTTGGTTAAGACAATGGTATCCTTGGCTCTACCAGTCAGCACTAAATCATTTTCCGGAGTTACCCAACCTAAATCACCGCTATCAAACCAACCGTCTGCGTCTATAGCTTTTTGAGTGGCTTCAGGATTTTGGTAATAGCCTTGCATAATTTGTGGTCCTTTGAGCAGTACCAAACCACGTTCTCCTGCTGGTAGGGGCTGACGAGTCTCCGGATTGACAATTTTCACTTCTGTACCAGGAATGGGTTGTCCTGATGAACCTTTTAAATTTCGCCAAGGACGACGAGCATTAGTTACTGGGGAGGTTTCGGTTAAACCATAGCCTTGTAATATCTCAACGCCAACAATTTCAAAAAAGTTATCTATATGTCTAGGAAGCGCACCACCACCGCTAATTATATGCTTAAATTTTCCACCTGTGGCTTCTCGCACCTTGGCATAAACTAACTTTTCTCCCAGCGCATGAATCGGCGACAAACCTAATGCTACTATCTTGGCTTGCGATCGCTCAATTGCGGAAGCATGAATATGTTCTAAACTCAATCCATTCGCAATGCGCCGCGCCTCCATATATTTCTGACTTGTCTCCAGTAAAAACTTAATTAACTTTTGTTTTGTAGCTGGTTGTTCGCGGAATTGCTTCTGCACTCCTTCATAAATTGATTCCCACAATCTGGGGACAGCAATCATATAATTAGGTTCAAATTTCTTTAAATCCCCTTTAACTGCCCGTAAATTAGTGTAGATTTGGGTACATCCTTGGGAAAGCAAGAAATACTCACCACTACGTTCATAACTATGCCATGTAGGCAGAATACTGAGGACTATATCTCCTTTTTGTGGTTGTACAACTGTACCCAAACTTTTAACTTGGTGCAGCAAATTCTTGTGAGACAGCATGACACCCTTGGGTTTACCAGTAGTACCAGATGTATAGATAAGCGTTGCTAAAGCTTCGCCACTCTGTTTAATTGCTACTAAGGTGTTGTTACTACCAATTTCTAACAACTGGGAAAAGTTCACCACTTGAAAATTAACTTCTGTGGGTGGTGTTTCATCAGAAAGCAAAACTACCAGCTTAATAGGTAATTCATTCAGTCCGTCCCCTAATTTATCCAAAGTCTTCAGATCCTCAACCACCACCGCCGTACTACCACTGTTGGTGATGATATAGAGTAATTCTTCCCGGTCTGCTTGGGCGCTACGTACCGCATTTACCGCACCAGCAGTCATAATACCTTGATCCGCAATAAACCAACGAGGGCTGTTATCAGCAATCAGGGAAACCCGTTCACCATAACTAGAAGTTTCACCATTGCTCATATTGATTCCTAATGTCTGTAAACCCGCCGCAAATCGTTGGATTTGACCAGCTAACTGACTATAGGTAATTTTGACTTCTGGTTTAGCATGGGGGTTGTGCAAAGCAACGGTATTACTAAATTTTCTGGCCGCCAAAGGCCAAATTTCTGGTAGTGATTCCACATCTGTATAATCTACCAAACTCTTTAATGCCAGCTTTTCTCGCTCAGAAATATTAGCCAGAAAAGAAGTTGCAGATTGTTTTTTGTCATCACAAGTTACTAGAAAAATAGATTGCTTATATCTTCAACGTAAACATAGCTTTTTTCGACCAGGGAGATGCTCACCCCATAATAGCTATATTTTATACATTATTTACGGCTTAGTGTGCTACTACAGCAGTAAAATCTGGACATACATCCCTGAGAAAGAAAAACTTTTTACCTTTTAACCTTTTCCTAAATCAACTTATCATCTGCTTTTTCAATTTTTAATTATTAATCTTAAATAGCGGAGGACGGTATAGTTTATTTAGGTGTATGACAGTTGCTGAATAGTAACACTTCCATCTAGAAAAATCTATGCTAAACTACTTTTATATAAACTAAATACTATGGTTCAACTTGAGAGTAGTTCCATATACTTTAGTGTCAGTTCTAAACTGTAATCTCTTTTGGGGGTGATTCCCTATAGGTTTGATGGACACTATATTACTTACACTTATCAATGCTACTGCTTGTTTAGCTTTACCCAAACTTCTATCTCTAGTTTTGGTTCGTAAATCTAAACAGTCTTCAGCGTCTTCTATTGGTTCTAACTTACAAACAACCAATTTGGAGATAACTAGTTTTCCATATTGTACAACTTACACTTTAACTGGCCGTCAATCCTGTAAATTTAGTCCTCATTTTTGTTCCCAGTGTTCTCCTAAGTAATTATAACTGCTAATTCCTGATTTTTGGATGGAAATTTTCATCTACAAATCGAACTTCTTTCGTGAGAACAGGAAATGAGCAAGTACCCAGTTATTTTTTCGTGAATGTTCTTTGATTGAAGGTATTATTCATTAATAATGCCTTTCATAAACAATACCTGCGCCAAATTGAAAAAATGGCGACGGTATTGGTAAACTTGGTAAATGTATTTAATTCTTTTATGAAATAACTAAAATGTGTGGAGAAAAGTAAAATCGCCCAAAACCAACTTCTCCTTCCTTGTTATCAAGACAATTTTCAACTCCGATATAGCTACAATCAATATTTATGAGGAAGAATTGTTTATGACATTAATTGATGGGATATTTTTCACAATATTTAATGCAGCTATTTGTTTGGTTTTACCTAAGCTGCTATCTCTGATTTTATCTGCAAAAAACTAAAAATCAATATCATCTTTAATAGATTTCTGTTTTTCTCGTCGCCATTTCGCTCTCACTAAACGAATTTCATCAAAAGTGTAGCTTTCACCTAAATTTTCCCGAATGGGTGTCAGTGCAATATCACCGAGAACTTCTAAGACATTCCAGATTTTTTTTTGGCGTTCTAAAGGTACTAATTGACTTAAATCAAGAGATTGTTTTTTCTCAATTAAATCTGAGAGATGACGGATAATTGTACTAGTACGGATGTTGCGTTTTTGGGCAATTTCAGCAATACTCAAACCCTGGTTATAAAACTCTAATGTTGTTAATTCTGTATCCGAAGGTGAGTTAGGAAAAGATGAAGAACGAAAGTGAGTAATAGGTTGTGTTTCTAATCCTTTTTCTTGGCGATATGTTTGAATTTCTGCTAAAAACCTTTCGCCATACTGAGATAATTTATGACTACCAACGCCGGAAAGATTACCAAATTCATCTAAGGTTTTGGGTTGCATTTGTGCCATTAATTTTAAGGTGGAATCATGGAAGATGACGTAAGGTGGTACAGATTGTTCATCTGCAAGTTGTTTACGAAGCGATCGCAATTTTTGCATCAGAACTTCCACATCTGCGGCTTTGCCATTTCCCTCTTCCCAAGTAACTTTTTGAGCAATGGGAACAGCAATGGAAACTGTGCGTTGTTTTCGCATTACTTCCCAACTCAAAGCATTTAGTTTTAAGACTGAATAACCATCAGCAGTTTGTTCCAATAAACCTTGATGTAAAAGCGATCTACATAACATTCGCCATTCATCTACAGTTTTATCTTTACCAATCCCATAAGTAGAAAGTTGATCATGTTTATTAACAACAATTTTCTGATTTTTTCCGCCTCGCAACACATCAATAATATGCAACATTCCAAATCTTTCTTTACACCTAGCCACACAAGATAAAAACTTCATCGCTTCAATAGTCCAATCTTGTACAGGTTTAGGATAAAGACAATTATCACAGTTTCCGCAATTTCCTGGAAATCTTTCCCCAAAATAACTTAATTGAATTGTGCGTCTACAATCTGTACCTTCTGCATAATCAATTACTTGTCTAAGTTGCTGTTTAGCTATTAATTGTTCTTGGGAATCTGGTTTTTGATTAATACTCCATTCAATGGTTTTAATATCACCATAATTGAAAAATAACGTACATTTAGAAGGTTCATCATCTCTACCTGCTCTCCCCGATTCTTGATAATAACTTTCTAAATTTCGGGGTAAATCGGAATGCACCACAAACCGGACATCAGGTTTATTAATGCCCATCCCAAAAGCAACAGTGGCTACCATTACCCGCACATCATCCCGAATAAACCGAGTTTGATTTTTTGATCTTTCATCATCACTTAAACCAGCATGATAAGGTAAAGCCGAAACTTTATCATTTTGGAGTTTTAAAGTTATTTCATCAACTTTCTTCCGAGTTAAACAATAGATAATTCCTGAACCTTCATTTTCTCTAACTATTTCTAATAATTCAGCGTAAGCACGATTACTTTTAGAACGAACTTCATAATAAAGATTTTGGCGGTTAAAACTAGCAATATGAATACTTGGTTGTTTTAATCCTAATTGTTCAATAATATCAGCCCTAACTCTATCGGTAGCAGTAGCAGTCAGCGCCACTGTAGGAACATCAGGATAACGTTTTCTCAGTAATCTTAATTGCCGATATTCTGGGCGAAAATCGTGTCCCCATTCCGAGACACAATGAGCTTCATCAATAGCAAATGTAGAAATCCCAACTTTTTCTTTAACTACGTCTAAAAGGGGCAGAAATCGTTCACTAACAAGGCGTTCTGGAGCAACATAAAGTAATTTGATTTTACCATTCATGATCGCTTCTTCACGAGAGCGAACTTTATAGGCGTTGAGACTACTATTCAGAAATGTGGCAGAAATATTATTAGTTCGCAATGCTTCCACTTGATCTTGCATTAAAGCAATCAACGGGGATACCACCACAGTTAAACCTGGTTTCAACAGTGCCGGTAATTGAAAGCACAGAGATTTCCCCCCACCTGTAGGCATAACTACCATTAAATCACGATTTTCTAGTGCATCTTCGATAATTTGCCTTTGTCCAGGGCGAAATTGATCATAACCAAAATGATGTTTTAAAGCTTTTTCTAAGTGTGGATACTGAAGCATGGTAGATGGCCGCTGCGTGTCTGGTTGATGATGAAGATATTAGGATTTTAACTCACGTTGGGGAATTGGTAGGGGGATAGTAGTTATAATTATAGATGGTGCTATTTCATCGAAATCAGTCCAATAAGTAGGCTTACTACAGCTTTAAGTATGAGTATAAATACACAATTTCAAGCTAGGGTAAACAACGGTAAAATTGAAATTCCCGTTGAGTATCAAGAACAAATATGCAGCGCCGAAATAGTACAAATCGTGATTTTGCAACCTGCACCAATCAAGAAACATTTTCCAGAAACGGGTATTATTGCCCAGTTAACAGCAAATCCTATGCAAATATCAGGGTTCAAGCCACTCACCAGAGAGGAAGCAAATGAACGCTGGTGAAATGATGCGATGTTTTATTGATTCCAATATTTGGCTATATCGGTTTATATTAAATTCCTCGGATGCAAGTGCAATACAAAAGCAGAAAATAGCTACAAGGGTAACAAGTCAAGAAAACTTAATTATTAGTACGCAGGTTATCAATGAGGTTTGTGCAAATTTAATTCGCAAAGCAGGTTTTGATAACTCACAAATTGAAATCCTAATTGAAGAATTTGCAGCAGGTTGTGAAATATTACCTGTCTCGCTAGAAACTATTCAGTATTCAGCAAAATTGCGAGGACATTACTCACTATCATTTTGGGATAGTCTCATAGTTGCTAGTGCAGTTTTAGGAAAAGCAAGTATTCTTTACTCAGAAGATATGCAAAACGGCTTAATTATTGAAAATACTTTACAAATTGTGAATCCGTTTTTGGAAGTAATTGAACTTTAATTTAGCTAAAAATATTCATCGAGAATTGATTCTATCTACTCCAATTACTAGGGGTAAAAGATTAGTTTGGGTGATTTTAGCAGAATAAGCAATTTTTTTAGGTTAATTTTTACTTTGTGTACAATACCCATCTGACTATACATAGACGCAAAATCAGGGATTTTCACCAATAAGATGTGTAAATTTGATTAATTTTGTAAAATTTCTTCTATCCAGAGTTATAAAAAAGTGACGTAAAGTGATAGTATCTGTATTTGTAATGATATTATGTACTCCTGTTCCTTTAAATACATAAAATTTTCTTATGGATGAGGTTTCTACTAAGCTCTTAGCGATTTTCCAGAATGTGAATGAGTGGCTGAAGTTTGCAGAGGCTAAAAATGGTATTCTGCTGGCTTTTTCTGGTGCTGCTATTACTGCAACTATAACTCTTTTAGCTACAGCACAAAATATCCCTAATTCCTTAAATTTTGGGTTGTTGTTAACAACGATTCTGCTTTGTATTTGCGCTTTGATTTGTTCCCTTTCTTTTTTGCCTAAAATAGATTTAGAGCGGTCATTATATTTCCAAAATAGACAAAATAAAAAATTAAATTTCCAACGTTCAAAAGATGATAATTTCTGGTATTTTGGAGATTTACAGAAATATAAAGCAGATGAATTACTGGAAGCATTGAATAAACCTTATTTCAAGGATAGTCTTGATATAACTAAAGCAGAATATAAGGAATATAAAGATATTGCTACACAAATCACTACTAATGCGAGAATTGCATTTTTGAAGTTTGAGGTTTTTACTTATGCAGTAAAAGTTTTAATTGCATCTATTTTATTAATTCCCTGTGCCATGCTCATAAGTTTGGTTATTTATCGGCGTTTATAATGTAGGTTATTTTACATTTTTCACTATTCTAATTTTAGATTCATAGACAATAAAAATTTGTATGTCAGAGATTAAATTAACTGTAGTTCAACTCGATTTGGTTCAGTCTTCAAAATCTACTTCTGTTATTCAAAAACAATTGGGACTAAAAGGTATAAAATTGTTTATTGAGGAGATTAAAAAATTTGTCAGAGATAGTTTTAACTTAATTAGTAATCGATCTGAATATGACAATTTTTATTCTTTAGGAGGAGATGGTTATCGCATCTTATTTAAAGATGTTAATAATGCCTATGAATTTGTTGAACTTTTCTGTAAAGATGTTAATGAATATAATACCCAATCTGACCGTGAGCCAAGAAGATTTCGTATTGGTGCAGCCACTGGAAAAGTTCTATATGATAAAGATCAATCAGGTCTTGATAGAATAATAGGACATGGTGTTTTATTTACAGTTGCAAGACTGGTTACAGCCGAGCCTGGTTGGTTTTATGTTGATGAAGCAACATATAATGCTTTTTCTCAAAATGTAAAACAGCAATTTGTTAAGACAAGTGTAAAAGGTAAAGAACATGAAGACAATATCGAAGCTTATGCTTGTCCAATGCTGTCCGATGCTGCTCCCTTCATGCAATCTTTTAATTTTAAAATTGCTACCATAGATGAAAAAAATAATATTAAATACCAGGATAAAGAAATTAAAGAAATAAAAATTGAAGCTAAACACTTTATCGAAATTTTAAACAATAATGTAAATCTAGAAATGGTATCTATCCCAGGTGGAACATTCCAAATGGGAACGACAGATGATGAAATTGAGAGGCTTTGTAAAGAATATGAAGTAGACTATTTTAAAAGAGAAAAATCCCAACATAGTGTAACTGTAAAACCCTTCTATTTGGGCAAATATCCTGTTACACAAGCACAATGGAAAGCAGTAGCTTCTCTCTCAAAAATAAAACAAGAACTCAATCCTGACCCATCTAAATTTAAAGAAGCAAATCGCCCTGTAGAGCGTGTTTCTTGGTTTGATGCCGTTGAGTTTTGTTTACGTCTCTCAAAGCATACTAAAAGGCAGTACCGCCTCCCTAGTGAAGCTGAATGGGAATATGCTTGTCGTGGGGGAACAACTACACCATTTCATTTTGGGGAAACGATTACAACAGATTTGGCTAACTATGATGGAAAATACGAAGGAACAACAGAAGTAGGAAGTTTTAAGGTAGCCAATAATTTTGGACTATATGATATGCACGGGAATGTATGGGAATGGTGTCAAGACCATTGGTATAATAGCTATGAAGATGCGCCTACAGATGGAAGCGCATGGCAAGATGTTTATAGTAAAAATAATAAAAGACTGCTGCGCGGTGGTTCGTGGGTCAACAATCCTGATCTTTGCCGTTCTGCTTCTCGCAGCCTCAGCAACCTTTTCCACAAATTTAACAACGACATTGGTTTTCGGGTTGTTTGTAGTAGTGCGGCGAGGACTTAGTAGCCCTTTGCGCTCTTGCGCTTTTGCCCTTTCCTCTTTCTTTTATTTCCCCTTGCTCGCGCTTGCGAGCAAAATAGGTTTTCAAATATGAGTGAATTAGGCAGTTATTCAAAAAACTTATTTTCTAAGTTATTAAAAAACATGGGTTTATCTGACTGATATGAATTTATAGCAGTTTATAATGTCACAATAATAATTGTTAACTTTTTTCAATCCTCATTATGAAAGCAACTTGGAACGGCGCTATTTTAGCCGAAAGCGATAACACCGTAGTCGTAGAAGGAAATCATTACTTCCCTGCTGACGCAGTTAACAAACAGTATTTACAAGAAAGCAACACCCATACCACTTGTTCTTGGAAAGGAGTTGCTAGTTACTACAGTATAGAAGTAGATGGACAAGTTAACAAAGATGCGGCTTGGTACTATCCTAGCACCAAAGAGAAAGCTAAAAACATTGAAGGTTATATTGGCTTCTGGAAAGGTGTGAAAGTCGAAGCTTAGTAAATAAAAATATCCCCGACTTTTTGAATAAATCGGGGATTTCAATCTTATAAATCAGAAACTTATTCCTTCGCAATCACAATATCATTAGATTTAATCACAGCATAAGCTTCTGTACCTTCATATAATTCTAACTCCTCCGCCGAAACTCTAGTAATCATTGAAGTCAACTCAACCCTGTGAACAATTTCTAAAGTTACTTCGGTATTTACACTTCCTGTAGTTACTCGTTTCACAACTCCTTTCAAGACATTACGCGAACTTACTTTTAATGGTTTCTTGGGACTAAGAATTTCAAATTCAGGAGTATTAATCTCTGCTTTCTCCTCTGGAGTTGATAGTGATATTGGTGGTGATGAATATTTATTAAGTCCCCGCACTAATTCCCGCAGAATCTCAGTTTTAGTGCGCTGGGAGTTTTGACAAAATTCTTCTAAAATTTTGCGTTCTTCTTCAGATGTTTGAAATGTCACCCAACCCTGTTCTTTCCTTGGCATAAATTTACTAATTTATTGAATAAGTATAATCTTTATATAATACTAGCAAGAATCAATGTTTTTTACTTACTTGTACAATTGAATAGAACATATCAAAGCCAATTATTTTGTGAACTTTTATATCGGGTGTGCAGTTTGGGCTTATAAGGGTTGGGTGGGTGAACTTTATCCCCCAGGAACTCGCAATGCTGACTTTTTAAATCTTTACAGTCGCCGTTTTACTACTGTAGAAGGAAATACCACTTTCTACGCTGTACCTAACTCAGAAACCGTTACCCGTTGGGCTACAGAAACACCAGCGGGGTTTGAATTTTGTCTAAAATTACCTAAAAATATTACTCACCAAAAATTACTACAGCCCCATATCCCCGCAGCTTTGGCTTTTTTGGAGCAAATGCGCCCTCTAGGTACACATTTAGGTCCCCTCTTTGCCCAACTTCCTTCTAGCTATTCTCCGGCTTTACTGGATGATTTGACAGCCTTTTTGACAGCTTGGCCGCGCACACAGACACCTTTAGCATTAGAAGTTAGACATATTGAGTGGTTTAAAGAACCTCATGCTAGTAATTTGACAGCATTATTAGAGAAATTGTGCGTAGGTAGGGTATTATTGGATTCACGCCCAATTTATACTGGAGAGGATGACCCACAATTACTATCAGAACGACGTAAACCAAAATTACCTTTGCATTTTAGTGTAACTGCACCTTTTACTTTGGTTCGCTTTATCTCGCATCCACAGTTATCAATGAATCAAAAATTTATGGAAGAGTGGGTTAAACAAATTCAACAATGGTTGCAAGCAGGAATAAAAATCTATTTCTTTGTGCATTGTCCCATAGAAGATATGTCTCCTAATAATGCTCGTTATTTCCAACAGCTATTAGAAGAAAGTGGTATATTAGTTCCACCTCTTCCTGGGAATAATTTACAACAATCTCCTCAGCAACTGAGTTTATGGTAGTAATTTACATGATTTACTTATAATATAGCGATTCCCGTCTAAGTAAGGTACAGAAAGAAGGCTTTAACCGCAGATAAAAGATGATGAACGCGGATAAACGCAGATGAATTTGTATTTCGGTAGACTAGGAAATGTTATAATTAGCCAATAAGGAGATTTAAATGAATCGGCTTATTTATGAAAGTTCTGTCTCGTATAAAGGATATTTAATTATTCCTTTTGTTTATGGCAAAGTTGATGATTACGAAATTTATTCATACAAGTTATTAGCGGAAGTTGGACATAAAAGCAGATTTCATGCTTCAGAAAATCCAGCGACAATGTATGGTAATACTATTATCAGTATTCTTGATATTGCTAAGGAACATATTGATCTAAGTATAGACTTTGTTAGTCAAGGTGATTTTTTCAAATCCCGCTATATTTATCGGCATAATCTAATTATTGTTTATCAAAAAAATGGGAGATGTTATTATGATCATTATGCACCGGAATCATTAACTAATATTGCCGCACCTAAATTATTTTCATCATCCTATGAATGTTTAAATTGGGTACAAAAAGGTTTAGACGGCAGAAACAAAAGTTAAGTTATGTAGGTTGGGTTAAACGACAGCGCAACCCAACAAAAGGATTATAGCATCAGGTACAGCAAGAAAGAATTAACCGCAGATAGAAGATGATGAACGCGGATAAACGCAGATAAATTTGCACTTTAGTAGACTGGAAAACGCTATAATAATGTTGGTTTTCCTTGTGTCAACCCAGCCTACTAATTCTGGCTTTATGGCAACCAAAAGTTAGGTAAAATAGATTTACCTATATTACGAACTACTTGATTGACGTTTCTGGCAACTTGGATATGATTTTCGTCTGCTTCTACAGGTAAAATATTGGCTTTTTTCCCCTGTTGTAAATAAGAAATAGCTAAATTTGCAGCTTCTAAACCAGTTACATAAGCCTTTTCTTGTGACCATGAACCATGACGGTTAATAATCCAATCTCCACTCATAAACAGATTTTGTAAACTTGTCCTAGCTCGTAACAGATAACGATAACTACCAGGGGCAAAATGTGTAACTGCATTTGCTAAACGAATGACGCTACTATCTATGACTTTGGCTTCGCTAAATCCGGGAATACATTTTGTTAAATAACTTTGAACTATCTGCACAATTTCGCGATCGCTTAAATGTAGAAATTGATTTGCATGATAAAAATCAACTTCTATGACTGTTCCTGGTTCATTTTTAAATTCATCATGTAAAGCATTTAAATCAAAAAATGTCCATCCTGTAGAATCATCAAAACCAAAACAAGCATTAGAAGGACGGGGAATATCTATTTTTCTATCAAACCATAACCGAGTTGCTAAAACATCAACTGCCCCTAAATTATTTAAGTTTCTAAATTCTGCTCGATTTTGTAAAGTAGGACTACTAGAAACAATCTTTTTCATTCCTGTGACACCGACGGAAAAGATTACAGCGTCAGCATCAAAAATTTCATCACCGCAAACTACACCTTTAACACATTCATTACTATCTATAATTACATCTGTAACTTTATGTTTAGATAGAACTCTTGCACCTAACTTTTCTATTTGTTGTACCCACGGACGAAATATTTTTTCTCCCACAGTACCGCGACACCAAACTACATCAAAATCCGGTTGATGTGCCAGAATAAAATAGTATAACATTCCTAAAGTTGCAGCGGCTGAACATTGTTCACCAGGGGCAAATAATCCCACTAATAACATTGGTTCAAAAGCTTCTTTATAGAGTCTGGCAGAAACACCAAAAGTTTTGAATAATTCACGGGCTGTAATATAATCGTAACGTTTCCAAGCCTGATCTGAATTATCAAAATCAATCAAACTGTAAAGTAATGGTAAGGCGCTCAAACGGTCAATTAATGGTAATCTTTGAAATTGAGGATATATAAAAGTTCCTAAAGGTGTGGGAAGTCTGGGTAAATCTTGGAAAATCGGAGATTCTACTTCCAAACCTGCGGGAGAATATTGTGCGGAACGAGTCCAAGTTGTAAAAGGACTAATTCCCAATTCATTAATAAGAGCAAAAATATTTCTGTAAGGATACCAAAAGCCATGAATACCGGCTTCTACAGATTTACCTGCGGCTGTTTGCCAACCTGCTACTAACCCACCAGGATATGCACCTGCTTCTAGTAATGTGACTTCATAACCTTGTTTTGCTAAATGGTAGGTAGCCCCTAAACCAGCCCAACCAGCACCAACTACTACTACCCGTTTTTGTTGTGATTCTTTTGACATTTTCCCTGTTCATAAATGCACTTATTTAATAATGTATCTGATATTCAAATAATGTAGGATATGATATAATAATTATTTTGAAAATAAAACAAATCTATTTACCAAAATGGTAAACTTATATTAGTCTACTAAGGCATGGAAATCATCTTCGCTGACGGGAAACTGCAAAAACTATGTGAGGAACAAAACTTAGCGGAAAGAAAATTAGGTGCAAAGTGTGTCAAGAAATTGAAGGCTAGGTTGGCTGATTTTGCTGCTGTTAGTTGCGTTAAAGAACTAATTACAGGTCATCCTTTGAAAGAAGATAGAATAGGTGAGTTTGCAGTGAACCTAGAAGGGGGTAAAAGGTTGGTATTTAGACCCAATAATAACCCCATTCCCTTGCATGAAGATGGAAGCATTGATTGGTCACAAGTTACTGCTATTTGTATTGTTTTCATTGGGGATTACCATGATTGAAATAAACCGTTCCTTTACGCCAGATTGGGTATCTCCTCCTGGTGACACTATTGCTGATTTATTAGAAGAGCTTAATTGGACAGAAGCACAACTAGCAGAGCAGTTAGGCTTCGCTGCCAATCACGTTAGTTTACTTATCAATGGTAAAGCAGCTATAAATGAAGAAATAGCACTGAAACTAGAAAGGATTTTGGGTAGTACAGCAGCATTTTGGTTAAATCGTGAAACCCAATATCAGGCTGGTTTAACACGGATAGAAGCAGAAAACTACAAAACAGAATACAGTCCAGTTCAGGCTTAAAATCTCCATTTATGAGATTAATTTCATTTTAAGCAAAGCTAGAAAGACCTAAATTGGGGGGAATATCTTGAATTCTTCCTGGTCCAATAGCTTGTAATCCTTCTTTGAGGATAATATCACCCGTATACAAGGCTTTACCGACTATCACACCTGTGACACCTTGGGGTTCTAAAGCTAATAAACTTAACAAATCGGTGACGGAACTTACACCACCGGAAGCAATTACGGGTATGGAAATTGCCGCTGCGAGTTCTCGTAATGCGTCTAAATTGGGTCCTTCTAGAGTGCCGTCACGGTTAATATCAGTGTAAATTATGGCTGCTGCACCTAGTTCTTGCATTTGTACTGCTAGTTGGGTAGCTAATACTGTGGATGTTTCTAACCAACCACGAGTTGCAACTAAGCCGTTACGGGCATCTATGCCAATAATAATTTGTTCGGGAAATTCTTGACAAAGTTCTTGGACTAATTGGGGTTGTTCGACGGCGACAGTTCCGAGAATTGCCCAATTTACACCCAGATTAAATAATTGTACAACACTGGAGCGATCGCGCAATCCTCCCCCAACTTCAATGGGAATAGAAAGATTATTTCTAATCGCTTCAATGGCTGCTAAGTTAACGATTTTCCCAGCTTTTGCGCCGTCTAAATCAACTAAATGTAATCTTGTCGCGCCTTGGTCAGCCCACATTTTCGCGACTTCAACGGGATTTTCGCTAAATACTTGCGATCGCTCGTAGTCTCCTTTATATAGTCGCACACAGCGACCTTCTAGTAAATCAATTGCGGGTATTACTTCCATAATTGTTAATTGGTAATTGTTAATTGTCAATTGTCAATTATTCCTTAATTCCTGTACTGCTTGGCGAAAACCTAAAACTAGCAAGATGTTAGAAAGAGTTAAAAAGACTTCTGCACCGCCATGTAACCAGTCTATATTGGCTAATTGTTCTCCATACTGCACTTTGGCATAAATGCCGGCGGGGATTGTGACAGCAACAAATACCAATGTACCGTAAAATCCATATAGGGCTAAACGTGGCATTTGCGGACTGCGGCTGATAAACCACAAGAAACCCAAATAGGGAAAGAGAGAAAGGGCAAACAGGGTTTCTTTTGATATCATTGTTCTGATTTGATAGATTGTGCTTCAATAGTGGTTGCAGGCTTTGTAGAACGCCAAATTAGATAAGCTGCTGCCCAGAGAGTAAAGTTACCAACTAATGTCATGGTAGCTTGGAGGGTGACTAACCATTCTAGAGATTCGGAATTGTCGAAATAATGCCAAGTGCAAGCACACATCGCACTGATCAAAGCTGGTAACATGGCAAAGGATAATCCCCACCAACTACGATTTTTGGTAAGTTCACCGTATATCCAGATTAGCCAAATTGCGGCTATCCACTCAATGACGCTAGAAATATGAATTATCCAGGTGGGAATCGAAAGGGCGTGCATAATTAATAGTCAGTTGTCAGTTGTCAGTTGTCAGTTGTCAGTGGTAGATAACTAGTTTAAAAAAAATTGGTAATCCAAAATCTAAAATCTAAAATTCAAAATGGTCAAGATGCGGGTTTTATTGTCTGGGTATTACGGTAAGGGTAATGGTGGTGATGAAGCTTTATTAGCCACACTTCTGCAAATGCTACCACCTGATGTCACTCCTGTAGTGCTTTCTGGAAATCCTGAAGACACTCATCAGCATTATGGTGTGGAATGTTACAATCGCATGGCGTTTTTACAGGTAATTAAAGCTTTGCGTTCCTGTGATGCTTTTGTTTGGGGTGGGGGAAGTTTAATTCAAGATGCGACTAGTGTTATTAGTCCCTTTTATTATGGGGGATTAATGGCTTTAGCTCAAGTTATGGGTTTAAAAACTGTGGCTTGGGGACAGGGTATAGGTCCTTTGTTGCGTTCTCCAACTCGGTTTTTAGCTCATAGGAATTTTGCAGGTTGTAGTCAAGTGAGTGTGCGCGATCGCTCTAGTTCTAGTTTATTATCAAGTTGGAGTATACCCCATATCCTTGCACCTGACCCGGTTTGGGCGTTGGAGTCGAAGCCAGTACCAGAGTTAGTAGATTTACCAAAACCGAGAATTGCGGTGACTTTAAGAAATCATCCTCAATTGACAGACAAAAGGTTAACAATTTTAACTCAAGCTATAGTTAATTTACAGAAAGAAACTCAAGCTTTTATTTTATTATTACCATTTCAAAAAAGCGAAGATTTAGGAATTGCTGAAAAAATTCAAACTCAATTAAAAGACGTTAGTAAAATCCTTTGTTCGGAAGATCCACAAATTTTAAAAGGTGTATTTCGCGGTGTGGAACTGTCCATAGGAATGCGGCTACATAGTTTAATTATGGCAGCAAGTGAAGGTTCTCGTTGTTTTGCTTTGAGTTATGATCCAAAAGTAAATCAGTTAATGGAAGATTTAGAAATACCTGGTTGGGATTTAAAGGATTTACCAGATGATGTTGATTTAATTAGTAAAACTTGGATTGATTATTATTATAATGGTCAATCTTTGTCATCTGAGAAAATTCAATCTTTGATAAATGGGGCTTTTTTGCATCGGAATTTGTTAAAGGAAGCTTTGAGTTCTTGATTAGCTAATAAGTAATAAACGGTTGTACTATTGAAAATGAAGATATTCTACCACAACCAATTTAAATATTAATACTTATTAATTAACAATTCTTTTCTTTCATTTTTGGCTGTATCATATTTATTATTCATTGAAGGAGATATCCAAAATGACTCTCAAAGAACTACTTATCAAAGAAATTGAATCCACCCCAGATACTATTCTGGCTGAAACCCTAGATTTTTTATGCTTTCTGAAAACAAAGGAGACTCAAATACAAACCAAGTCACAACTACCAGATATTACTCAAAGTTCAGAAAATTCCACAGGACGGTCACTCCTAGAACACTTGAAAACAATTGGTAAATGGGAAGGTGATGATTTACAAAATTGTCTCCAGTTAGTTTATGATACTCGTGGTAAAGCCAAATTTGATGATAATAACCCATTTGAATAATGTACCTGTTAGATACAAATCATTGTAGCCGCGCAATTCTTGGTGATGAAAATGTACTTCATCATTTAGCTGAAGTGGAAAATTCCTTAGTTGCAACCTGTGTCATTGTTCAAGGAGAACTAGTAGATATGGCAAAACGTTCTCAACACACCGAAGCTAACTTAGACCTTGTTCATCGATTTCTTAATGGTATATATATTTATAATATTGATGAAATTACTGCTAATCTCTACGGAGAATTAAAAGCATCCTTATTTAATCAATTTGCACCGAAGGAAAAAAGCAAGCGGAGAAAAACAAAAATTACTAATTTAGGTTTTGATGAAAATGATATCTGGATTGCTGCTGTAGCTCTACAACACAACCTTACTATTGTATCATCTGACAGTGATTTTCAGCGAATTATACAAGTCAGAGCATTTTCAGTTAAATCTTGGTTGTAAATCCATTTTTTGACGTATGGACAGCACTATTTTTAACTAAACAAAATTCCCTAATAATTTAGTAATTTAGTTAAGGTTGATATCATCCCCAAGGAGGTTCATCATGACAGCTATCACCGTCAACTTAAACCCCATTATCCAACTTACCGACAACCAATTTTATCAACTCTGTCGGGAAAATCCTGAAGTCAAATTTGAACGTAATGCAAAAGGAGAAATATTGATCATGTCACCAACAGGAGGAGAAACAGGAAAACGTAATTTTGAAATTGGTATTGATTTTGGGATTTGGAATCGTAAATATAAACTAGGAGTTTGTTTCGATTCTTCCACCTGTTTTAAACTTCCCAATGGTGCAAATCGTTCTCCTGATGTTGCTTGGATCAAAAAAGATAGATGGGATACACTAACACCAGAAGAACAAGAAAAGTTTTCACCAATTGCCCCAGATTTTGTTTTAGAATTAATGTCACCCAGCGATAGTTTGCAAGAAACGCAAACAAAAATGCAGGAATATATAAATAATGGAGTTAAATTAGGTTGGTTAATTAATCGGAAAATGCGTCAAGTAGAAATTTATCGTCTTGGAAAACCAGTGGAAATTTTAGACTTTCCTCAAGAATTATCCGGTGAAGATATTTTACCAGGGTTTATTTTAAATATGGAAATTATTTGGGGATAGGTTGCTGAAATTCAACAACCGAATTATATTAACCAAACCTAAAAATGTGCTGTTATTATTTACTTCCACTGACAATTCCTGACCATTGCACCTTTTTTTCCCTTTCTCGACGATAAGAAAAGAAATGTTCTGGAGTTTGGAAAGTACAATAAGGAGCGATCGCAATTTGTTCTAAACTAATTCCTAATTGCTCTAACTGTAAAGCATTCACTCGACGCACATCTAAACGTACCTTACCTGGTTCTATATCTCTGAGTAAAGGTGAATTGGGCAAATTATGTAGCGTATCAACAATTTTTTCCCAATCATCATCTGGTATAATGCTGCTGCCAATTTCCGCAGCCACTTCCACAGAAACCTGGTAAACTTCCCCTGCAATAGCCGGACCCATAGCCACCCGTAAATCTGCTAAACTACTACCGTGCGATCGCATTCTCATGATAGCTTCCGGAATAATCTTTGCCGCTGTTCCCCGCCAACCAGCGTGTAAAGCCGCCACCTGTCCAGTTTTCACATCCCCAATCAACACAGGTGTACAATCAGCAGAAGCCACCCACACAGCTTGTAAAGGTTGCTGACTAATTAAACCATCTGCCAACGCCAAATCATCATCACTGGTATTGACATGATCATCAACCTCTTGAGGAGTCAAAACAGTATTGCCATGTACCTGTTTTAAGCGATAAGCTGAAGCCGCTGGTTGAAGTGCTTGAGTTAGCTCATTTGGTAGACGCGGCCAAAACTGTTGGGTAAAAAAACCATGAGACCAGGGTTTTAGAAGATTACAAGTCAGGTAAGGTAGACCTTCCCAATTGTGCCAGTGCCAAGTGTGCATCTTTAACCAAACCTAAACAGAAAATTAACAACTTTCAATCAATACTAACTTGAACAACAGCCAAAAAAGATTTGCCAAAAAATTTTGAACAATGGGGAACTGCGGTGGAATTTAATCAGCAACTTTTGGTAGATAGCTTGAAAGCAGAATATAAGCATCAAGATTTACCATTTTCTCTACATATTTTTAACACTGTATCCTCCACAAATCAAACCCTGTGGCAACTAATTGACCAAACAGAAAAAACCAACTCTGTAGTTATAGCCACTCAGCAAACCGCTGGACGGGGGCAATGGGGTCGTCAATGGCTATCTTCTACTGGTGGTCTATATCTTTCGATGTCCATAGTGCCTCAACTAGCAGCTACCAATAGTTATCAACTCACATTAGCCACTGCTTGGGGAATTACAGCACAGTTTCAAAAATGTGGTATACCTGTAGGCATAAAATGGCCAAATGATTTAGTATTAGATGGTCGCAAACTAGGCGGCATTTTGACTGAAACAAAAGTCAATAAAGGACAAATCACTCAAGCCGTTATTGGTGTTGGTATTAATTGGGCAAACTCAGTTCCAGAAACCGGAATTAATCTGCAAATATGGCAAAATTCCCAGAATTATCACATGATTAATCACCTGGAAATGCTAACCTCACAAGTTTTAATAGGAATTAAGTCCGGTATCGAGTGTCTACAGACAGAAGGAATAAACATCCTCTTGTCGCGCTATCTTGATGTACTCACAAATATGGGTGATCAAGTTTATGTCAATAATTTTTTAGGTACAGTGGTGGGAGTAACTCAAGAGGGTAATCTCCGGTTAAAAATGACAAATGATGATTTAAAAGCAGCGGTAACACCAGAAATTTCTTGCCAACCAGGTACAATCAGTTTGGGTTATCGTCAATCTTCTGTTTTATGATTTTTTTTGTTAAAAATGTCACTGCATGAACAGGTAAACCACTAGCTGAAGCAATTCTGGATTTGAGATTTGAGATTAGAGTTAATCTAAAATCTAAAATCTAAAATTGAATGACATTATTTCTTTAGACTGATTACACACAACAAAAGAGAACAAATGACGCAGCGCCATAAATCTGCCCATAAAAATTTTTACTACGGTGGTATGAGTAAACGCTTTGCTTCTAGACTACCAGCACAAAGCCTCTGTTTGTTAAGTAGCTTTAGTCTTCTCGGTAGCGGTTTTGTAGTTGCTCAATCGGAAACTTCCTCAATAGATAACATTGTCCCCACTATTGAGAATTCCCAACCAACAGCAGTTAAAAATCCAGTCCAGAAAGAAATTGTGATTCCAGAAACAGTAAAGTCACAACCAGATTTTTCAGAACGACAAGTGAGGCTGAAAAAGAGGCTAAATAATAAAAATGTTTCGGAAGCAAGAGAAGTTGTTAAAGATTCAAAATCTAAAGTTGAAAATAATCAACTTCCTGCTAGTGTCAGAATCACCAAACCCAAGGTTAAAAATACTCAACCTACCGCTAGTGTTAGAATCACAAAACCTAAAGTTGAAAATACCCAACCTACCGCTAGTGTCAGAATCACAAAACCTAAAGTTGAAAATACTCAACCTACCGCTAGTGTCAATGAAGCTGACTCAGTAATCAAAAAACTTCCCGAAGTTGCCCAACCAGTTAATAATTCCCAAAATACTGCTAAGAAAACAGGGAATAACACTAAGGATTATAACAACGCTTATATTGATCCTACCGATTACAAAAATACAGCCACAGGTAACTATGAACCACCTAGCTCTGTCATCGTTACAGAACGTTCTAGTGGTTGTCAGGCAACTGTAGCAGCAGGGCAAAGTGCTGGAAGTGGTTGCGCTAAAGCTACTCAGACTCCTAGTGTGGCTAAGTCAAAAGAATCATCACCAACTTGGCTGAAAAAAAGTGAAACTGCTAAATTATCTCCAGTTTCCCCGCAAAGAAAATTAAACGCACCAACTATAACTGCAAACAGAAACCAGGATAATAGTGTTGCTGGGGCTGTTGCGCGTAGTGTTAGTAAAGTTAGTCAAAATAATTGGCAGGTTTCCAAAGCTAATACTAACAGTCATACAAAGGCTGCTTATAATGCTAATCGCTTTGTTCCTAGTCCTAGAGAATTTAGCACTACAACTGTGAGTGCTACTCCTATTGCTCCACAGGTAGGTAGTTTACCAGCACCGATGATTGAGGGTAATTTTGCCCCCCGTCCTAGCATGGTGTCTTATGACTTCTCTCTAGCATCAGTATTACCACAAGTTCCTTATACTAATACTCTTGCTTATCGTGGTGGTGGTTCGGGAATGGTATTTCCACTAGCTGCTGCTGCACCAATTACTTCTTTATTTGGCTGGCGGATTCATCCTATCACAGGCGATCGTCGTTTCCACGCTGGTACAGATATAGGTGCGCCCACAGGAACACCAATTTTAGCAGCGTCTAAAGGTCAAGTAGAAACAGCTAACTGGTTAGGTGGTTATGGTTTGACTGTAATTATCAATCACAGTTCTGCTCAACAAAGTCTCTACGGACATATGTCAGAAATTCTTGTTCAACCCGGTCAATGGGTAGAACCTGGAACTGTCATTGGCCGAGTTGGTAGCACTGGTAACTCGACTGGACCTCACCTGCACTTTGAAGTCCGTCACCTCACCCAAAATGGATGGGTTGCTGTTGATCCAGGTGTACAGTTACAAGGCGGCCTGAGCCAGTTAGTTCAAACTACACAAGATAGAAGAACAGCACAAGCTCAGTAATTTAGGGATAGGGGATTGGTGATAGGGGATTGGTGACTTGCCCTGAGCGTAGCTGAAGGGTTGGTGATTGGGAAACTTATTTCTGCTCCCCTGCTCCCCTGCCCCCCTGCTCCCTGCCCCTGCCTCTTCTCTGTCACCTGTCACCTGTAACCTGTCACCTTCCCCCTCTATAAATACCCATTTTCCGCTAAAAAGGCATTTGTAATTTCCTCTTGTTGATGATGATTTTCAGGCGTTAGGAATTTTTCTACATATTTACCAAGGATGTCTCCTTCTAAATTTACCCAACTACCAGCGATTAAATGACTAAGATTAGTTTCGCTATATGTCAAGGGGATGACGGCAACTGTAAACTGAGATGACTCTGAGTGATAGTCAGCTACAGTCAGACTAATACCATTGACAGCAATGCTACCTTTAGGGACTATATAGCGGGCGATCGCTTTTGGGGCAACAAATTTCATTTCCCACGAAGTAGCAGTTTGTTCAGATGTGATTAGCTGACCAATTCCATCTACATGACCCATAACAAAATGACCGCCGACTTTACCACCTACCCGCAGCGATGTTTCTAGATTCACATATTTTTGTTGAGTTTCTTCTTTGCCTAATGTAGTGCGGCGGAGGGTTTCTGGTGACGCAGTGGCGATAAACCCATCTCTTAATATTTCTTCAACAGTCAAACATACCCCATCTACGGCCACACTATCACCATAGGCTAAGTCTTGAATGATCATCTCTGGCTGACTAATACAATTAATCTGCCAAGAATCTGCTTCTAAGGGTTTTATGGTTCCCAAACCTTGAATTAATCCTGTAAACACAGCTTTTGCAAAAGTAAATCTATTTATTGCCTAATTCTGGCGGAAATCAACTAATAATTCCAGGAGAAAATGTAAAGCTTCTGAATTTAATTTCTTTCCTTATTTGGTAAATGAATATTAATACATTAGCATCAATCTCAAGGCATACTTGAAGAAGAAGGTGAAAGCAGGATCAAGGATAAAATATGAAGAATAGATAAACTTCAAACTTCACTCTTGAGTTAAGTTACTTCTGTCATTTACCAACAATATGGCTGATGCCACGCTACGCTATCGGAGTTTAAGAGAAGCATTATAGACAAGAAAAGACCTATGTTAATTTCTGTCCCAGAAAGAACTGAGAAACTGTACTATCTGCTACATAGTTCCAAGCGATTAAAGAATTTTAGAGGCTGAACCAAATGATAGAAATGAAAGTCGCTGGTATAGCATTAGATGCGATCACCCGCAGCCCGATTGTACTTCTGAAGGATGGTTCAGATCGTCGCGCTTTGCCCATTTACATAGGTCAGGAACAAGCTAGGGCAATTATGGGGGCAATGGAAAATCAAAAGCCTCCTAGACCTTTAACTCATGACCTCATCGTGAATATTCTGGAAGCATGGAATATGACTTTAGATCGAGTTATTATTCATACTCTCCAAAAAGATACTTTTTATGCTGCGTTGATCCTGCAACAAGGTGATGTCAAAAAGGAAATTGATGCTCGTCCTAGTGATGCGATCGCCATTGCTCTCCGCACAAATACTCCTATTTGGGTCATGGAAGAAGTAGTAGCTGATGCTTCTATTCCCGTAGATCGTGATGCTGATGAAGCTGAACAGGAAGCTTTCCGTGAATTTATTTCTAATCTTCGTCCGGAGGATTTGATTAAGCGATTTGGTAATGGTGATAGCTAAAATCTGATAAACTTCTGAGGATTTCACCAAAAACCTAACTTTTTTGTAGGGGTAATTCATGAATTACCCCTACTTTTGAGATGTTTTGTGTAAGTCGTGAACTACTTTTTAACTGGTGTGCCGCAGGGATAAGTAGCTACTTTTTCTTGACTACTTTCACTTACTGGCTTGTCTTTAGCTGCTAGATAATCTTTTTGCAAAGTATCTAATAAAGCTTCGCGTCTGTCATATAAACGCTTGAGGGGACGGGGTGGACATTGATTAAGAACGTAAGCTGTCACCAAAGGCAAAGCGATCGTACTGTCAGTATAACACACAATTGTGCTAGGTAACTCATCTGGGTCAATTTTCCCCCAACTTACAGCTTCGGCTGGAGTCGCTCCCGATAACCCACCTGTATCAGGACGAGCATCAGTAAATTGGAGAAAGAAGTCATGTCCCCGTTCTTCTAGTCCTAATACCTCGTGAATTTGCGGTTGTGTTTGTAATAAAAAGTTTTTAGGACTACCACCACCAATAATTACCGCTGCACTTTTACCGTCAGTTTCTCGCGCACTGTAGGCGATCGCTGCTGTTTCATTTACGTCAATAGCGGGATCTAATACCAACTTTGAACCTTCTAAAGCCAAAGCTGCGACATTCATCCCAATGGAACTATCACCGGGAGAAGAAGTATAAATAGGTACGCCACATTCATAAGCTGTGGCTAATAAGCAAGAATTTTTGACACCTAATTGCTTTTCTACTTCCCACACACATTTACCTAACAGATAATGAAATTCAGCCGTTCCCATGCGTTTTTGGAAAGGTTCTGCTTGGAGAACTTTGCGAATAAAAGCGTCGGTTTCTAGCAGTACGTCGTAACCAAAAATAATGTCATAAATTCTGATAGTTCCTTCTTCCCGCAATTTGACATCATCTAAAAAGGGACTACCAGCAAATAGTTCAAAACCTAAACCATAGTGCATATCATGGTAAAGATTCGCACCAGTGCTAATCATCCAGTCAATAAAACCATTGCGAATTAAAGGCGCAAAAGCAGAAACACCAAAACCTGCGGGTGTCATCGCTCCTGAAAGACTCACCCCGACAGTTACACCCTCTTGAAACACATCTTTAGTCAGCAGTTGACAGGCTTCCCGTAACCGGGCTGAGTTGTAAGCGGTAAAATAGGTATCAATTAAATCAACCACGCTAACATTGTTAGACATTGGTATCGGTGCAATTTTCTTACCTTGCTGTTTTGACATTTTCGGGAAATCCTGAATAGTAAATATGCTGAATACAATGTTATCGTATTCAAATGTACGGAAGTTGCTAAAATGTTTTGTAGCGATGTGAATTAGCAACCATGCTCAGACGGATTTGGCAGTGGCTCAAAAGGTTTTGGCGGCGGATATTTGTGAAAAAACCCACTTCTGCACCTGTGGAAGTAAAACCAGCGCGACGGTTAACTGATACTGAGTATGAGGCTTTATTTTTCCGGTTGTTGGCTGAGGTTGAACAGGGGTTGACCAGGGCAGGAGTCAAGGGCTTATTAGCTACCAATGGTGTGGCTGAGACTGAGTTAATTATTTGGTTGCGGGGGTTTGGGGAAAGGTTATTAGTTGCTGATGCGCCCAATCAGGAGTTAGGTAGGCGTTTGGTACTGTTGCGTGATTTGGGGATGGATTTGGGTGAGGTGGCTTATCAGATTGGGGTACAGTTGCAACCACAGGAAAGGAATGATGTTTCTATCCCACCTGGAAATGAAGAAATAGAGGCAGTTGGGGAAGCAGAAACTTCGTTAAATCGTGGTAATGAGCAATTTATGGCGGGAAATTTTGAAGCTGCTCTGGCCTCCTACAACAAAGCTCTCCAATTTAAACCTGATCACCACGAAGCTTGGAACAACCGGGGCATTGCCTTGGAGCGTTTAGGAAGAAAAGAAGAAGCACTCGCATCCTATGACAAAGCTCTCCAATTTAAACCTGATCACCACGAAGCTTTGAACAACCGGGGCAATGTCTTGAGGGATTTAGGAAGAAATAAAGAAGCGATCACATCATACGACCAAGCTCTCCAATTTAAACCTGATCACCACGAAGCTTGGAACAACCGGGGCGTTATCTTGGCAGATTTAGCAAGAAATGAAGAAGCGATCGCATCCTATGACAAAGCTCTCCAATTTAAACCTGATTACCAGTATGCTTGGAACAACCGGGGCATTGCCTTGAGGAAATTAGGAAGATATGAAGAGGCGATCGCCTCCTACAACAAAGCTCTCCAATTTAAACCTGATTACCACTATGCTTGGAACAACCGGGGCATTGCATTGGGGAAAATTAGGAAGATATGAAGAGGCGATCGCCTCCTTTGACAAGGTTCTCCAATTTAAACCTGATAACCACGATGCTTGGAACAACCGGGGCGTTGCCTTGGAGAAATTAGGAAGATATGAAGAGGCGATCGTTTCCTTTGACAAGGCTCTCCAATTTAAACCTGATGACCACGATGCTTGGAACAACTGGGGCGTTGCCTTGGAGAAATTAGGAAGATATGAAGAGGCGATCGCATCATACGACCAAGCACTCCAATTTAAACCTGATTCACACGCAGCTTGGCACAAACGGGGCGTTGCCTTGGGGAATTTAGGAAGAAATGAAGAAGCGATCGCATCATACGACCAAGCACTCCAATTTAAACCTAATGACCACACAGCTTGGAACAACCGGGGCGTTGACTTGGGGAATTTAGGAAGAAATGAAGAGGCGATCGCATCATACGACCAAGCACTCCAATTTAAACCTGATTACCACAAAGCTTGGTTAAATAGAGGTGTGGCAGCTGGACGATCAAGGAGTTCCGATCCCTTCCTGAATTTATCAAGCGCTGTGGCTAGAAGAAATCCTCAACTTAACCAGCGTGGCTATGATGGCGAATTAGCAAGTTATGAAGAAGGGTTGAAATATTGTCCTCAGCCAGAAGATCAAGGTTTATTACATCGGAAAATTGGTGATGCTCACTATTTCCAAGGTTTAAGCCAACGCCACCGCCGCACCTATTACCGCAAAGCCGTTAAAAGTTATAACGAGTCCCTCAAATTCCTGACAGTGGCAGATTTTCCCCAATTGCGCCTTGAGGTTTTACGAGGCTTAATTCGTGTCCATTTGCATTTGGGCGAAACCACAGAAGCACAAGAACTGAAACGACTAGGAACAGATTTATTGAGACGCTTGTTAGATGAATCTCAAAACCCAACCCAGAAAAAACAACTAACCTTAAAATTTGTAAGTTTTCAACAATTCACCGTTGATTTAGCAGTGCAGTCTGGTAACTGGTGTGCCGCCTTAGAGTTAGCAGAGGAAGGCAAAAACGCCTGTTTAGGTTGGCTGTTACCTGATTTGCTTGAAGATTCAACTTCCGAACCTAATCAACCCAGACTAGCCCAAATCCAACAACTCCTCAATCCCACCACAGTCATAGTTTACTGGCATCTCAGCCCCTACGCCCTCCACACCTTCATCCTCACCGAGAACAAACCACCCATTATTCTGCAAACCTCCAGCCAACACTTACAGCAATTTGAAACCTGGACAAAAACCTGGAACGAGGAATACAGTAAACACCGCAAAGGCAAAGATTCCCCACCAGAAACACAACCCACTTGGCGAGATCACCTACCCTCAACACTACAAAAACTCAGGGAAATTCTCGACATAGCCGCCATTGTCAACATCATCAATGATCAAGAATCCAACTCCATCCAAAACCTAATTTTAATACCTCACCGCGACTTACACCTATTCCCACTCCATGCAATATTTCCCCCCCAACTTCACCATTACCTACCTACCCAGCGCCCAAATGGGGATTAACTTACAAAAAATCAACCCTAACCCTACCCCAATTTATCAATTACCCATACTCAGCATCGAAAACCCCAATCATGAAGGCTACGGTAGCTTACCATACGCAGAAATAGAATCAGCCGCCATTAATCAACTATTCCCAATTTCTCAACAACTCGCCCAAAACCAAGCCACCAACCAAGAAGTTATCAACGCCTTGCAAAATAATCATGGTATTTTGCACTTTACCGGACATAGTTTTTATAACTTCAACAATCCCCTAAAATCTGCCTTAGCATTAAGCGGCAAAGACTTATTAACACTAGAAGAAATTTACAATATTCCCAACTTAAATAAATATCAACTTGTCACCCTTTCTGCTTGTGAAACAGCCATTACCAACCAACAAACTATCACGGCGGAATATGTAGGTTTAGTCAGTGCCTTTCTTGCCCAAGGAGTAAACACCGTTATTAGTACACTATGGACTGTACCCGACAACTCCAGCGGCTTTTTTATGATTTATTTTTATTGGCAACTAAAAAAAGGCCAACCACCAGCAATTGCCTTAAAAAAATCTCAAAAATGGTTATCTAATTTAACATTTGCCAAACTAGAGAGAATTTATAACTTAATCTTCTCCAAACTACCCAGAGAAGAAGTACCATTACGTCCATTTATCCGCCCATATATTGCAGCTATACCATCAATGTCTATTGCCGAAAAACAGAAAAAACTATATGCAAATCCTTATTATTGGGCAGGTTTTACCATTACAGGCTTTTAACTTAATTTAAAACCAACAAAAAACCCCGACTCCTTAAAGAAATCTGGGTTCTGAAAGATATTTAATTCAGCCTAAATAATCTCCTGTTGCAAAACCCGAACCTGCTCAATAGATAATTCAGTAACTTGAGCAACTTGTTCTAAACTCATACCAATTCCCAACAAATTTAAAGCTATCTTTCTTGCTGTTTCCGCCATACCTTTGGCTTTACCTTCAGCCTTACCCTCAGCCATACCTTTGGCTTTACCTTCCTCAAGAATTTCTTGATAAATCACTGATTCGCGCATCATCTCACTCCTAAAGATTTTCTTAATTACATTTCTATCTAACACCAACCCTGCTAAAATGCTGGTAGCAGCGGCTATATCTCGTTGTTGCTGTTGGTCTTTAATTGCTGCCACAGCTTGTGCCACCTGGCTTAATACTATTGTAGGATCTTTTGTCTGACTTAGCACAGCAAATGGCAATAACCCAGGAACGCTCATAAACCTTTCTGTTGGTTGCTCCCATAGACGGATAACTTCAAAAGCATGGTAAGTATTGCTTAACTTAAAACTGTTTTTATGGACTAACTCAGAACCTGTTTTTCGCAAATAAATCACTACTTGACGCATTTCTTTATGAGGGAATCGCCGATATCCTCTCACACGGTAATCTAACATCCTAAATGGTATATGATCTTCAGGGTCTGTTTGAAATTCGATATGTAACACTAAATTATCCGATTGTAATAATATTAGTGAATCAGCGCGAATTGGTTCATTTGATAATTCTGTAGGGCTAAGTTCCGTTAATTTAATTGGTGAACCTAGTAACCATGTTGCTAAATCGTCTTTAAAATTCTCGGCGAGATATTTACAGATATTGTCGTACATGATATTTATAAAGCCTTGACAATCTATTCAGTTAGGGTAGACATTGAAAAGTTTTATGAATGTTAACCTAAATGATGTCAAATAAAATTAAGCTACCAGTTTTTTGTATCTACCTTTTACCAAATTTACCATGAAAGACAACGATATTATCAGTGTATTTGCTTTTTTAACTGCTCTTGGTCAGTTAGATACACCACTGCCTTTTGATATTCAATCTCAAATTAATAATATTGGTAAAGCTATAGAGTTAAATTCTAGCAATATTCGTGGTTTGGACTTAATAGCTGAAAGTTATCCAGATTTAGATCGGATTTATCAGCAGGAAGTCTTGAAAATTCGCGGTCTTATCGGTGAACGAAACAAAAGTTTACCACCTGAACCTTTAAACAATAAACCAACTAATGAATTGACGAATGCAGCAGTTAATGTTTTTAATAGTTATGATTCTGTAGATACTGCTAAAAAAGTTGCTACCTCCAATTTCATAACCAAAGTTCTCGCATTTATTACAGGTAACACAAATAATGACTGAACAAATTATTTATCCCACCATTAATTTATTTCTCTATGATTTGAAAGATGGTTTAGGAGAAGATGAAACCAAAGTAAATAAAAATTGTGAGAACTTCTGCCGAAAAATATACAATGATCTTGGTAAAAAGGAGTTTTTGCAAAAAGTAGCACAATTTGAGAAATATAAAAATTTTGACGCTGAAGATATAGAACTTCTAGAAAGTAGAACTAGAGAATTTCCTAGTCCTTTAGATGGCTATTACTACCCTTTACAAGTTAATGATACTTATTCATTGTTAGTTGATTATTCTGGTAAATTAGATGCTAATGGTCAACCTAATGATGATGTTCAAAATATTGATGATAAACCATTTTTAAACCTCAAACAAAAAATAAATAATCTGATTGGAGAACAAACAGGAACAATTGGACAAACTTTGTTATTATGGGGAAAGCTAACCAGCCCTAAAACTGATTTAGAAATAGAAGAAATAGCTCAAAAATGCTATACTCAAGTTGTTAATGATTATAATTGGCAACGAGATTTAATTGGCAAAGGTGATTTAGGTGAAGGTAAAATATTTGAAATATGGTATCATCCCCAAAATTTAGAAGTAGAAGGTAAAGAGTTTTGGAATAAATTTCGACAATTAAATCAACATATCTTAATTTGGTTATTTCCTGAGCATATTTCACCCGATGAAATGCGAAAACAGGTAAAGAAATTATATCAAGATTTTTTAAAACTGTGGCAATATCGTCATAAAATAGTTTGGGCATATTATCAAAGTCGCTATCAAAAACGTATTCTTAAACAAGAATATGTTGATGTTCAACCTTCGATTCAACAAGCTGGTCAGTTAACTCGATTATTGCAAACTAATAATTTAAAGTTAAGTGATTTACAAACAACTTTGACAAACAATTTAATTAATCTCTCCGATTATACCATTGCTTTAAATTTTTTAGAAAATCACAGTCGCACAATTAAGCTAAATTTATATAATTACAAATTAAGATTAGTTGAAATCGAAAAAAAGTATCCAGGTAGTGATTTGGAAGTTTTGAAAAGGTTTAGTGAAAGTGAAATTTACGCGCAAAAATATCAGCTTCAAGTAGATGCAGATTATGAAAATCTTAGCCCTGGTTTAATATTACTACAAAATCTCAATAGTACAATCCAAGGTATTATTGATTTAGAACAGACAAAAAGCGATCGCACTTTGAATACGACCATAGCGATCGCTGGTGTGGGATTAGCCACCAGTCAAATAGCCTCTGCGGTGATTCTCGCTTCACCTAACGACTATAAAAATACAGAAAATCTGCCATTTCGGGTTGAAGTTTTTGGTTGGAGTGTAAGTATTGGTATTGTTTCAGCTATAGTAATGTTCTTTATTTTCCGTCTTATTAGACGCTTCTAGGACTTATAATAAACTTATATCTAAGGATTTATTTACCAACCGATGCCAACCCTCACAGATATTTCCACTTTGATTGTTAGCACACCAGGTACTTGTGGCGGTCGTCTGCGAATTGTTGACACTCGCATTACTGTTCAGTATATTGTCAATGAGATTAAATCTGGTATGACCCCAGAAGAAATTATCGAAGATAAGCCTTATTTGACAATTGCAGGTATTTACACTGCGTTGGCTTATTATTATGCTAATAAGGAATTACTAGATATTGAATTTGCTCGATATCAAGAAGAATGCCAACGACTCGAAGCAGAAGTGCTTATGTTTAAAAATCACCAAAAAAATAAATTATTACAATTTTGAATTTTTAAGATCGCAGCTAACAGAACTTATGTGATTTCTCGTCTATCATGACTAATGAATTTATCAAAGCCGAAAAATTATACTTCATTCTCTTAGTGTTAACAGTTATTTATCAACAGGGTTTATGAAAAGCGACACACCAGAAGAACTAAATACAGATCCAGCAGATCAAGAAATTTCCCGTTTAATTGATGAGGTGATGTCATCATCCCCCACTGACGACAAATACCGTCAAAAGATGCAGCGACGGAAAGAAGTCCAAGATCAAAGAATAGCTAAAGCCATATCTGAAAAAGGCTTAATTATTGTTAATACTGGTCATGGTAAAGGTAAAACTACTGCGGCTTTAGGAATGGTGTTGCGATCGCTCGGACATGGACACAAAGTAGCAATAGTCCAATTCATAAAGGGCGCATGGGAACCAGCAGAAAAACGCGCTTTTAGCCATTGGGAAGAACAACTAGAATTTCACGCCATGGGTGAAGGCTTTACATGGGAAACTCAAGATCGTGATCGGGATCTTGATAAAGCTGCTGCTGCGTGGGAAAAATCCTTAGAATTTATCCAAAACCCAGATTTTAAATTAGTTCTTTTAGATGAAATTAATATCGCCCTCAAACTAGGTTATTTACAAGTTGAAGAAGTGTTAGCAGGTTTAGCCCAAAAACCACTAGACAAGCACGTAATTCTCACTGGAAGAGGCGCACCCCCGGCATTAATTGAAAAAGCCGACTTAGTAACAGAAATGACATTAGTTAAACATCCTTTCCGCGATCAAGGTGTGAAAGCTCAAGCAGGAATTGAATATTAATCTAAATTGGGAATGGGGAAACATCTCCTCCCTTTCCCCTTGCATCCTGCCTTCTACCTAACACCATTTACTTCCTGTTTACACTTCTGCAACATTTCTCGATCATTAGCACTTAAAAACTTGAGGGGATGATAGTCTTGCAAAGTTACCGAGTGAGCATAACTTGTGGATTCATCATCATTGAATTTGGGAATTGTACTAGCTGTGGAAATTTCCATTGTCCCCAGTTCACCTGGTGAACTTCTTACTGTCATTGCTAATTCTCCAGACTGAGCCAAAGCCCCTTGAAAACAACTAAATTCTGATTGAGGCATATACAAAGCACCAATAACTTTACCTTGTTGTTTTTGAAAGAGGATATAACCTTGTCCTAATTGATTTGGTGTTGCAGACTGTCCATAAAGATAAATACCATCTTGTTGTGGAAATTGAACTATTCCTTTTCTATCTAGTTCTCTGGTATTTGTAGATAATGTTGTGAGATTTTCCGTTAATCTTTCAGCAGACTCTTCATGGGAATTAGCAACTGGCGATTTTTCAACTTTTGTAAAGTTATGACTATCAAGATTACTTTGTTTTTGAATTCTTGCCTCTTTCACCTCTCTAAGCCGTGATAAAAGATCAGGTTGAGAATTAACCTGACTTTGATGGGTAGGAATTACATAATTAGTAGCGATCGCTTTAGAGGGCAGTATTTCTTTATGTTGTTCACCAGCATAACTAATACCTAAAACACTCATAGAAAGAACTATGCCAGCGACGGGAACTTTTAATATGCTAGAAGTAATGAATTTAGAAATATGATTAAACACCCCGTTCCTCCTGTAACAAACTTAACTACTGCTTTCAAACTTGCTAGAATGATAACTAACTATTGATACTTCGTAATTCCCTCAAAGGTTTTATATATATTATTGGGATTAAAAACTATCTAAAAATGAATTTTTCCGGGATTTTGGTTGATAATTTGACAATATCATTGTTTAAAAATTTAAGGCTTCACCCAAGGTATTCACCCATTTGGGGGATGAAAAATATTTTTTTAACGATAAGACCCCTAGAGAATTTGTATAAGCAAATTGTGATCATAGATATTGCATCCACAGTCCAAATCACTTGTCTATTTTTAACTACAACAGCAATCTTGGAGATTTCGGACGAGATTCCTAAAAAACAAAAAAAAATCGCCCCCTGATTTAGGAGGCGCATCACCAAGAGGGATGTTTTGAAATACGCTGCTGTGCGTTTGCATTCCTAGCTGGCAATGTATTCTTTGACATTAGCTCGACGGCGACGTAAATGTGCAAGAGCTTGATGCTCTAATTGACGGACTCGTTCGCGGCTGAGATTCAACCGTTCACCGACTTTCGCCAAAGACATTTCATGTCCATCTTCTAACCCAAAGCGTAAGGCTAAAACTTGGCGCTGTTGGGGTGTGAGTTCTGCAAGTAGGTTATTTAAGTCCTGACGCAAGAATTCCTGAGTAGTATAATACTCTGGTGATGGACCATCATCTTCCAACATTTCTTGCAACTCAGTATCTTGGTTATCACCAACACGGATATCTAAAGAGACTGGTTGACGCGCCATGTTTAGATATTCACGAATTTGAGCAGGTTCTAACTCTAGTTCCCGCGCAATTTCTACTGGTGATGGGGATCTTCCCAACTTCTGCGCTAATTCCCGTTGAACTTTTTTAATTTTGTTCAGTTTTTCGGTAATATGAATTGGTAAACGGATGGTACGACCTTGTTGAGCGATCGCTCTTGTAATTGCTTGACGAATCCACCAGTAAGCATAGGTTGAGAATTTATAACCCCGCATAGGATCAAATTTCTCCACACCCCTTTCTAGTCCCAAAGTTCCTTCCTGGATTAAATCCAGAAATTCCATATTTCGCTTCTGGTATTTTTTAGCGATCGCTACTACCAAACGCAGGTTCGCTTCAATCATTTTTTGCTTGGCTCTCTTACCTTGCATCACCAATTGATTTAGTTCTGTTTCAGATTGGTTAACATGAGCAGCCCATTCTGATAAACTAGGTTCATGTTCGATTTCTTTGCTTAAAGCTTCTTTTGCTTCTAGCAGTGTCATCATTTGCTGTACTTGCTTACCATAAACAATCTCTTGCTCACGGCTCAACAAAGGTACACGACCAATTTCCCGCAGATAGGTTCGCACCATATCCGCCGTAAATTTAGCATTGATATTTTCCGTATGATTGTTAACAGTAGGCATTGGTGCTTTATCCTCTACTCCATAAATACAATAAATATTTTTCAACACAGACGAATTACTAAGCTTTCTATAAACATGACTGGTTATAGAGGTCTATCATCAGCAATTACATTGATCGAGCCTTTGTCAAGATGTTGCTACTCTAAATAGAGATTACCTTCCTCTCCCTGAAATTTTGGAGTCTCAACACAAGTACACTCGACTATTTTCAACAATTCTTCTTTTTTATCTAATAGTCGTCTAAAAAAACGGAGTCAGTATGACTTTACTTTGGTTTTATGTTACGACAAACAGAGTGAATAGTAAAGTTCCCAGAAGATAAATGTTTCAGTGATCAAGCCAAAAACTTGAAAACTATTTTACTTTAACTTCCTTAACCATTGCGATATATCCATAGTGACGCGAAAACCCCCTCTCAAGTTGCTCTCAAGTAGCCGGATAACCGAACTTGAGTTACTTCTATAATGGAGGGATGTTACGAAAGCGTCAATTGTCAGTTGTCAATTATCAGTTGTCAATTGCTGATTCAGAGCTAAAATCCTAAATCTGCTTTAGCTAGTTCAGCAGCGGTGAATACATCCTCATCTGACTTCTCTTCCCAAGCTATAGCGCCAATTTCCGCGTAAAAAGTGGAATCATAAGGACGAGTCCGCACCACCACCGGCATAGGAACAGCATGACCGAGAATTAATGCTTGTTGCTTAGAGTCTAACTTAGCTAAGACTGAGCGTAAACCACCTGCACCAGATACACCTGTAAAAATAGCATCAATATCTTTTTCGTCATTAAGCAAAGCAGTGATCCGAGTACCGATCTGGGACATGACTTCATTATCTATGCCTGATGGACGTTGATCAACTACCAAAAGTGTTACAAAATACTTTCGCAGTTCTCTAGCAATAGTTCCAAAGATTGTACTCTGCACTACTCCTGGGTCAAGAAAGCGGTGTGCTTCTTCTATTGTAATCATTAATGGTGTCGGCCGATCCAAAGGATTTTTACTTTGGAGAAATTTATCAGCTTTTTTCACATAATGCTCATGTATCCGTCTGGTGATCATATTCGTCACCAACATATATGAAAGCATATTCGACTGAGAACCAAATTCGATAACTACGTTTTTCCCAGCTTCTAGAGATTGGACAATATTTCTAATATAATTTTGGGGACAAGCACCGCGCATATATTTTAAACTATCTAAGCGTAATAACTTACGCTGTAATGCCATAATTGAGCCTTTGTGTCCCCGCTTCTCTTCACAAAACATCTCAATTTCTTCATTACTCATATTTAGCAACTGAACAATCCAAGATTTACCCAATTCACTAAATAGAATATTGGCATTATCTAACGCCGCTTCGGAAAGTCCTAATTCACGATTACATAATTTAATATCTTCAACTTCAATCTGCTCATAGCTCAGGTATAGTTCTTGTGCGTCACGTACACCCCGCCGCTTAGTAGAATCTGGATCAAGTGTGTAAACTTCAACTTGTCCGGGAAATAATTGTTTTAATCCCTTTACAGTATTAACGTTCTTACCTTCTGCTACTGCTTCCCAACCATATTCCGAGTGCATATCAAAAATTAGGTTAACCGCAGCATTTTTGCGAATGACACCAGCTAAAATTAAGCGGGTGAGGAAAGATTTACCAGTCCCAGATTTACCAAAAATCCCATTACTTCGTTCGACAAAACGGTTTAAATCAATACAAATCGGCACATCCATATCTAAGGGTTTACCGATGGAAAAGTTTTTGCGGTGAGGATCATCTTCCCAGCCAAATACCTTGCGGAAATCCTCTTCGCTTGCTTCGTAAACTTGGCTAAAATGACTAGGAATAGTTTTAACAGGTAACAATTCCATCGTCGTACTGGTTTGGGGTTGAAAAGAGGCTAAACCCGTAGATGATGGTACAAAGGAGTTGGGGGATTTACCATTGCTGAAAAAGACAGATTCATTAGATTCAGGGGTAAACATCAACATGGGTGCGAGGTTGATCATCCCATAAGTACCGCTTCCGGCTAATACCTCACGTAAAAAACTATCTTCCCAATTGGGAGGACTAGCTGTAATGCGGTCATTTGCCATACCCAAGGATACATCTGTCAGCATACAGAAAAAGCGCGATCGCATCCCCTGTACTACCAGAAATTTACCCACCCGCATATCTTCTACACAGATATCGGGGTGTAATCTCACTTCTAAACCCCCAGTCAGAGAACCTTCAATAACTGAACCTAATGGCTGTCCCAAATTCATTTTAATTTTGTCAGTTGTCAGTTGTCAGTTGTTCGTTGTCAGTTGTCAGTTGTCAGTTGTCAATTGTCAATTATTTAATCAATCTGAATGCTTGTTGGTGCATTTCCCACTGGTGGAGTTATTCCTGGTAATGGTTTTCTAAATTGTGCGTAAATGCGATCGCGCCATGCAAAAAATGCTTCATAATCAGGATTCTCCGCGAAAATGGGCAATCCCTTCCCCCTCAGTGATACTGGTAAATCCAAGTATGCACCATCAGGAAACTTTAACAGCATTGACAAACTAGCTACTGCTAAATCAGCTAAAGTTGGTTCATCACCTGTTAAATAAGGACTACCTACCAACAACTGGGTAACAATGTCCAAATCTTGTTTTAAGCTATTAATAGCAGCATTTACCGTATCTGGAGTAAAACCTACACCAAAACCCAGAACAGACAGAAAATCACTAGGAACACCTTCCAACACATTTTTGAGAATGTCTGGAGTTGACACCGGTAACAAGGACTTCCGAAAATTTGGATCTTGACTAATAGCTGCAAACAGAGCCTTCCTACCCTTAACACCTATTGACTCATCAGCCCAATCTTCCAACAATAAAGTCAAAGCCCGTTTTTTCGGATCTGTCGGTATCAGCGGCCGATCTGGATATTCTGAATCTAAATACTTAGCGATTTCTGTAGAATCTACAATATATCTATTTCTATCCTTTAACACTGGAACTTGTTTCTGTCCAGTCATCCGAAATAATTCTAGCTGTCCAATCCCCGGCGCAACTTCGATTTTACGATACTCTAATCCCTTATAATCAAGGATAAGACGGACTTTTTCAGAAAATTGAGATAATTCCCACTGATATAATTCTAGCATATTTTATACTTTGCAACTTTTTTGGTTCTCAACTTCAATAATTCTATCTTCAATTTCTAGAAATTTTTTTGTTAATCAACCATTTTTTGAAATTATTTGCTGTCACTCAACTTTAATTATCCTAACAAGGGATGTTTTATATTTTCGAGCTATTTCATAGGACTTAACTAGCGGACAAATATACTCTTAGTTTTAGATTCTCTCATATTTTAATGATGAGTCTTAACTTTCCCTCATTTTTCATAAGATGCAAATGAGGATGTTTAAGAATCCTGTATGTCTGATAATTAATGGGGGATTATAGCGATTGATATGAATGAAAATAATACAACTTTTTAACTTTTTTGACGATGCAAATTACAACTTAGCATAAAATTGCCTAATTTTACAAATATTTTCACTAATGGCGACCGACTCCTAAATTTGCAGATAGATTCATATTGACAAAATTAAAGAAATTTTCGAGTTGGCAAAATGTTATAAATCTTGATATAACTTGTAGACAATCAATACAAACAAAATTTATGAACGCGAATTACAGCAAATTATTGACCAGAATCACTGCAATCATGGGATTAATTAGTGCCAGTCTTTTGATTAGTACCCCATCTCCAGCAAAAGAATTACTCAATCCCAGACCAAGTATTTTCAACGAACCGCCTTACAATCGGGGGACAAGACCTAGTGAAACCCCACCTATCATCAAACCTACTCCTTCAGAAACAGAAATTCCTACAATCCCAACTACTCCCACCACACCCACAACAGAAACCAGGAACTTAATAGTGCTGGCTAACGCCAATGGTTCATTTAAAACCCTTATTAAAGCTTTAACAGCAGCAGGACTCACTGAAGCATTACAAGGAGATGGTCCTTTTACTATTTTTGCTCCCACAGATGAGGCATTTGCGAAACTACCACAAGACGCAGTACAAGATTTATTAAAGCCAGAAAATAAGGAAGTATTGCTGAAGGTTCTCACCTATCATGTAGTACCTGGTAAGGTACTTTCCGGTGATTTAAAATCTGGGGAAGTGAAAAGTTTACAAGGAGATCCTATTACTGTCAAAGTTGATAATAATGGCGTTCAAGTGAATGATGCAAAGGTAACTCAGGCAGATATTCAAGGTAGCAACGGAGTTATTCATCAAATTGATAATTTGATTCTGCCACCCAGCTTATAAACTATCCCAGAGCGGAATTAAATTATTAACAACAAGATCCCCGACTTTTTAGAGAAGTCGGGGATCTGACTTTGGCAATCTAACGAGATTTAGCAGTGGTTTTGGTATCAGTTGTCTTTAAGTCTTGAAGTAACTGCATCATTAACGGCTCAAGCTTTTGTGCTGTTTGTTCTTCTTGGCGTAAATTTTGCTCTAACAACTGTACAACTTGGTTTTGTCCCATTTGTTCCGCAACTTTAATTAAACCACGATAACAAGCAATTTCCATTTGTTCGATCTTACAACTACATCCTGCTAGTCCTAAGTCTACAAGTTTGGGATTATCAGCAGCTAGAAGTGCAAATTTTTGACCTTCACTAATTAAACTAGCTGCAACATCACAAGTAATCCGTTGTGGTTGTTCTCCTAAGACATTTAACACCTGTTCCAGGTTTCTAATCTGCTGTTCAGTTTCTTGAATATGTGTCTCAATCACTGCCTTCAACTTACTATTTTGACCACATTGCCACATCATCTGCTGGGCTTCTAAAAAGCGATTTTCAGCATCGTACATGGCGTTAATTTCATAGACAAACTTTTGCTGTAAGTTGGTGATTTTTTGTGTGCCTGGACGTTCTTTCAGTTGAACCATGATTATTCTCCTGATGGTATGAAGCTATATTTAACAGTCGTGCCAATACTTGTCAGTTAAGGAAGTTTGGGTAAAAGTGAAAAATTTGATCTATCCCTTGCCCCCTTAATCGCACAGTATTGATAGTCGTTCTATTAACCCTACGTCCACCTTGATCTATTCTCTTCATACCCAAGACACAGTATGGGGATGAAATCTGATTGTTATTTAAGTGACAAGATCACACATGGGGAATAGGGCAGAAGGAAGAGGCGAGACAATAGATTTCTTCCTAATTACGTTAAAGTAAAGATAAATTAAGAAAATGCTGTCAAATAAATGGCTGCTCCAAGTTTAGAAGTAATTTCCGCTCAATTAGAAAGTCCAAATTTGCGCGATCGCATGGTAGCTCTTGCTAGTTTGCGCCAAGTGTCTGCTGATGATGCAGTTCCTTTAATTAAAAAAGTTTTGGATGATGAATCTCTACAACTGCGCTCCATGGCCATATTTGCTCTTGGTATTAAAAAAACGCCGGAGTGTTATTCTATCCTGGTAAAAATTCTGGAAACAGATCCAGACTATGGTATCCGTGCTGATGCGGCTGGTGCGTTGGGATATCTTGAGGATAATCGAGCCGTTGAAGTGCTATCACGGGCTTTCTATGAAGATACAGACTGGTTAGTTAGGTTTAGTGCTGCTGTATCTTTAGGTAATATTAAAGACCCCCGCGCCCATGATATTCTCATCCAGGCGCTAAATAGTGAAGAAATAGTCATCCAACAAGCTGCTATTTCTGCTTTGGGAGAAATCCGCGATCTCGATTCTGTCACATATATTCTGCGCTTTGCCCAATCAGAGGATTGGTTAGTACGGCAACGTCTTGCTGAAGCTTTAGGCAATTTACCCACTCTTAAAAGTGTCTCGGCTTTAAAATATTTAGAAAAAGATAGTCATAGTAACGTTGCTGAAGCCGCAAGGATTTCTCTACAAAGACTTGAGGAAGTAAACAATCTTAGTTGATATTAAAGTCTCTTCCTAGTTTTTAATAAATTAAGAGGAATACTCAAAATTGTGATGCAGGATAACTTCGTTTATGAACATTGAGGAATTTTTTGAGTTAAGTGCTGGTAAATGGTTTTCCCATCGTACTAGCCACCATTTGGCGTTCAAGCAGTCTGAAGACGGCAAATCAGACATTGTGATTGAGACATTAGCCGCTGATCATCCAGAAGTAATTAAACTGTGTGAACAGTATGAAATTGAACCTAGTGCTGCTTCTTGTGGTGCAAGAGTTACCTGGAACGGCACAATGGAATGGGATGAGGAAAAACATGAAGGTTCTACGGTTTTAGCTACCATTCCCGATCGCAATAACCCAGATGAAGGTAGATTACTGAGAGAAATGGGTTACGCCGAAAAAGCACCCGTAGCCGGTAGCTATAAAATCGGCAGTGATGGCGCTTTAACTCTCACTACCGAGTATGAAACCATGTGGTCAGAAGAAAGGTTATGGTTTGCTAGTCCCAATTTGCGGATGCGAGTAAGTGTTCTCAAACGGTTTGGTGGCTTTAGTATGGCTTCCTTTACTTCCGAAATCCGGATGGGTAGTACCGCTGCATCTACAAAAGCTACTGAAGCAGCTAATTCTGCTACCAGTTAGGGAAGCAACGGGACAGGGGAAAATTACACAAATAGGACTTACGCAAAATATCTCTGAAACCTTCTTTTCTTCGTGTTCTTCGTTCCTTCGTGGTTCGTTTCTTCGTGACTTGTGCGTAAGTCCTGACAAAAAGGGAACAGGGAACAGGGAACAGGGAACAGATAAGAAACACTCATTTGCACCAGTTTAAAGCTCAGTCAAAAAAAGATGTTTTTAAACATGAGTTTTTTCTATTCCCTGTTGCCCGTTCCTTATTCTTTCTGAACAGTTTCTTAACTTCTGAAAGGGTGATTATGAGTTATAAAATGGATCGTCGTGCCTATGCTGAAACCTACGGACCAACTGTAGGTGATAAAATTAGATTAGCCGACACGGAATTATTTATTGAAGTAGAACAAGACTTTACAACCTACGGCGATGAAGTGAAATTTGGTGGTGGTAAAGTCATTAGGGATGGTATGGGACAATCCCCAATTTCTAATGCTGATGGTGCTGTAGATTTAGTTATTACTAATGCTTTAATTCTCGATTGGTGGGGAATTGTTAAAGCCGATATCGGCATTAAAGACGGCAAAATTTACAAAATTGGTAAAGCCGGAAATCCTTATATTCAAGACAATATAGATATTATTATTGGACCGGGAACTGAAGCTTTAGCAGGAGAAGGAATGATTTTGACTGCGGGGGGGAATAGATTCTCACATTCATTTTATATGTCCCCAACAAATTGAAGTAGCGATCGCCTCCGGCATTACTACAATGATCGGTGGTGGTACAGGTCCCGCTACAGGTACAAATGCCACAACTTGCACTCCTGGTCCTTGGAATATGTACCGAATGTTGCAAGCTGCTGACGCTTTCCCTGTCAATTTAGGATTTTTAGGAAAAGGTAATACCAGCCAACCTCAAGGACTAGTAGAACAAATTGAAGCGGGGGCAATGGGATTAAAACTCCATGAAGACTGGGGAACGACTCCTACCACAATTGACACCTGTCTCACTGTTGCTGATGAATATGATGTGCAGGTAGCCATTCACACTGACACCCTCAACGAAGCCGGATTTGTCGAAGATACAATTGCCGCTTTTAAACATCGTGCTATTCATACCTACCACACCGAAGGGGCAGGAGGAGGACACGCACCCGATATTATCAAAGTTTGTGGACAAAGTAACGTTTTACCATCTTCCACCAACCCCACTCGTCCTTACACCGTCAACACTCTCGATGAACATCTGGATATGTTGATGGTATGTCATCACCTTGATCCGGCAATTCCTGAAGATGTATCTTTTGCTGAGTCTCGTATCCGTAGAGAAACTATTGCGGCGGAAGATATTCTCCACGACTTAGGGGCATTTAGTATGATTGCTTCCGATTCCCAAGCGATGGGAAGGGTTGGCGAAGTCATAATTCGTACTTGGCAGACATCACATAAAATGAAGGTACAGCGAGGAAGTCTTGCGGGCGATCGCCATGCAGATAATTTACGTGCCAAAAGATACGTTGCTAAATATACAATTAATCCAGCTATTACTCATGGTATTTCTGAATATGTAGGATCTGTGGAAGCAGGAAAATTAGCAGATTTATGTTTGTGGAAACCTGCATTTTTTGGTGTCAAACCGGAAATTGTCATTAAAGGAGGCATGATTGCTTGGTCACAAATGGGCGATGCTAATGCTAGTATTCCCACACCCCAACCTGTGTATATGCGCCCGATGTTTGGCAGTTTTGCTGGTGCAAGAAACGCCACATCATTAACTTTTGTTTCTCAAGCAGCTTTAGCAAGAGACATTCCTCAACAATTAGGTTTGAAAAAACTTAGCGATCGCTGTTTCAGGAACTCGACAATTAACTAAACAGGATATGAAATTAAATGATGCTTTACCTCATATTGAAGTAGATCCCGAAACCTACGAAGTTCGTGCAGACGGTGAATTACTAACCTGTGAACCTGCAACAGTTTTACCAATGGCACAAAGATACTTTTTTATTTTAGTCCCCGCAGGAAGACTTAGGGTTTGCCGAGAAAGTCATTTCGTGAGGACTAGGAGTGAGGAGGTAGGGGCGCAGGGCCTGCGCCCAGTCACTGAGGAAGAATTAGAAGAAGATCAGAATAGTCTCGAATCTGGGTTATTAAAAGTTGTCAATTATCAATTGTCAATTATTTAAAAATTCTTTTACCCTTGCCAAATACGTTTCTGGATCTTCCAACATCGGAAAATGTGCAGTATTAGAAATAATAGTTAACTCGACTTTATCATTTAGTGCTGCGGCTCTTTTTGCCAATTCAGCCGGAATAATAATGTCATATTCTCCCGCAATTAATAGCGTCGGCACAGTTAATTTAGCGAATTCTTGGGGCATAAAATCCGCCTGTTCTTTACTAACAGACGTGAAAATTGTTCCCAAAGCTGTTTCATAATCAGCATTAATGAAATCTTGTAAAAAAGCCTGGCGTTCAGATTTAGGAATAGAACTATGAAGAAATCTAGCCATAAACATTCTGTCAGCCAAAGGGATTTTCCCTAACCATTTGGGACGAAATTTAACTACTAATCCCCCGAATTTATAAAAAGCAGCAAAAGCCTTTTCATCATATTCAAAAATACCGCTACAAGTTAAAATTCCCTTTTCCACCTTTTGAGGATAGCGGTTAAAAAACAAAGTAGCTATGGAAGCGCCCATAGAATGAGCATTAATATAAACACGCCCCAGATGCAACCCATCTAATAAAGCTGCTAAATCCTCAGCGTAATCCTCTAATTGATAACTTAAATTTTCAATTCCAGGGGGTTGTTCCAAGCTAAATTTAGCCTGAGAACGCCCAAAACCGCGCATATCATAGAGTAAACAATCAAAGTCATCTAATAAAGCTTCCGCCGTACTTTGCCAGTATCTAGCCGAACCCGCCCAACCATGCAAAAAAACCATCACAGGTTTAATAACATCTGATGGTTTTTTCATCCACTCGTAATAATGCTCAACACCCCGAACGTTTATATAACTCATTTGTCACAAGTAAAAATTAAAATTAAAAATTGATAATTGTCAATTGTCAATTGTCAATTATCAATTATCAATTAAGCCGATTCTGGTTTAGGTAAAGAAGACGGATGTACTAATAGTTCAGCCGTTGAACGCTTCTCAACCATTTCTCTCGTGATAGTACAGCAAGTCACATCCTTACGGGAAGGTAACTCATACATGACATCCAGCATCAACTCTTCCACAATACCTCGTAAAGCCCGCGCCCCAGTTTTCCGCCGATAGGCTTCTTGAGCGATCGCTTTCAAAGCATCTGTTTTAAAATCTAACTGGACATTATCCATATTCAGGAGTTTTTGGTACTGTTTCACCAAAGCACTACGTGGCTCAGTCAAAATTGCCATCAGCGCATCCTCATCCAGAGGATCTACCACAGCCACCATAGGAATCCGCCCAATAAACTCAGGAATCATCCCAAATTTCACCAAATCATCTGGTTCGAGATGACGCAATGTATCAGCAGTTCGTTTTTCCTTGCTTTGACCTTCTCCTGGTTGGACAAAGCCTATTGACTTTTTACCAACTCTCTGATCTACCACTTTATCTAAACCAACGAAAGCACCACCACAAACAAACAAGATATTGCTCGTATCAATTTGGATACAATCTTGATATGGGTGCTTGCGTCCGCCTTGGGGTGGGACATTAGCCACAGTCCCCTCTAACATTTTTAGTAAAGCTTGCTGTACACCTTCTCCGGAAACATCTCTAGTAATGGAGGGATTTTCGCTTTTGCGGGCGATTTTGTCAATTTCATCAATATAGATAATGCCCCGTTGAGCTTCTTCTACATCCAAATCTGCCACTTGCAACAATCGCAACAAAATATTTTCCACATCTTCCCCCACATACCCCGCTTCAGTTAAGGTTGTGGCATCAGCAACAGCAAAGGGAACATCTAGAATTTTTGCTAGAGTTTGCGCTAAGAGAGTTTTCCCGCAACCAGTTGGTCCAATGAGCAAGATATTAGACTTTTGTAGTTCGATAGCATCATCAGATCCCGATTTTCCACTGGCTTTAGACTGAATCACAGCCAAGCGTTTGTAGTGATTGTAAACAGCCACAGATAGCACTTTTTTGGCTTCATCTTGGCCGATAACGTGTTCGTCTAAATATTTTTTAATCTCTCTCGGTTTAGGAATTTGATTAAACGAGAGATTAGCCGAACGAGTACGACGTTGTTTTTCAGGTGGTTCTGACTTTTGGGCTGGTTGCGCCGCCGCAGTATTGGTATCCAGCAATTCCTCATCGAGGATTTCATTACACAAGTCAACGCATTCATCGCAGATGTAGACTCCCGGACCCGCGATTAACTTACGCACCTGCTCTTGAGACTTACCACAAAATGAACATTTTAAATGGGAGTCGTACTTAGACATATCAGCCTCTTATTTCAGAATGGTGACGTTTTACCCTGCTGTGGGAAGATTTTGTCTAGAAATGACCTGATCGATCAAACCATAATTCTTCGCTTCTTCTGCTGACATAAAAAAGTCGCGTTCTGTATCAGCTTCAAGTTTTTCTAAGGGTTGACCAGTATGTTTGGCCATTAATTGATTTAACTCACCCTTAATATACAGAATTTCTCGCGCTTGAATTTCAATGTCAATGGCTTGTCCTTGAGCGCCACCAAGGGGTTGGTGAATCATAATCCGGGAGTCAGGTAAAGACATCCGCTTTCCTGGAGTTCCAGATGTTAATAAAAAGGCCCCCATGCTCGCGGCTAGTCCAAAGCAGATGGTGACAACATCGGGACGTATTTGTTGAATTGTATCATAAATTGCCATACCTGCGTAGACAGAGCCACCAGGAGAATTTATGTACAGTTGAATATCCTTTTCTGCATCTTCAGAATCGAGGAATAGTAATTGGGCAACAATAGAGTTAGCGACAACATCATCTATGGGTGTTCCCAAGAAAATAATCCGCTCGCGTAGTAGGCGGGAGTAGATATCAAATGCTCTTTCTCCCATACCAGACTGTTCTACCACCATCGGTACGATGTTGCTAGGGCTGCTGAAATTGCTGTTAATGCTGATGGGACTCAAGCTCGTGATTGGGTAATTTCCCGACTGCGATACAAGCATACTAGAATATTTAACAATAAATGGAATTGTGAACTCTTAACCATTATGCCTCATATAGTAGGAGTCAGGGGTAAGAGGCAGGGGAGCAGGGGGCAGGAAGCAAGGGGGAAACCCCCAAGACCGCGCTGGTTAACCTGTCACCTGTCACCTGTCATCTGTCACCTATCCTATTACTCAGGATTACTGGTTTCTGCTTCTGGAACTGCTGAATCTGTTTCTGCTTCTATAGCAGTTAAAGAACCTTCTGGGACTAATTCCACAGAAGAGTGTTCTAGTAACCAATCAACAATCTTTTTGGTTAAAAGTTCTTCTTCGACTACTCCACGCAGTCTATCTTCATCCAAGTCTTGATCAGGATACTCTACCATCAACTCTGTGACTCTAGCTTGAACTTCTGCTGCTGTCACTGCGATGGATTCGCGTTTGCCAATTTCTTGTAAAGAGAGAGAACGTTTGAGACGATCTATCGCTTCAGGCTTTGATCTATCTCGCAATTGGGGAATAATATCTTGGGTAAATAGCTTTTTAACATCTATCCCCTGCTGAGACAACTTCATTGCTGTTTGTGTCAGCATAGCATCAACTTCTTGATCAATGAATGTTGTCGGTAAGTCTATTTCTACATAGTTGAGCAGTTCTTTCAATAAAGCTTCTTGCTGATTCTCTTTGGTTTTATCTGCGGCTTCTTTTTGATACCGTTCTTCCAAGGATGCCCGTAATTGATCTAATGTCTCAAATTCACTGACTTCTTGGGCGAAATCATCATCTAACTCTGGTAGTTCTTTGGTTTTGATTTCTTTAAGTGTGATGGTAAACAGAGCCGCTTTACCAGATAATTCTTCGTTAGCGTAAGGATCTGGGAATTGAGCCGAGACTTCTTTGGTTTCTCCAGGGTTCATACCCACTATACCCAAGACAAAACCAGGGATAAACCTATCTTCTTGTAACTCAACTTGAAAATCAGTTCCTTCTCCACCGGGAATTGGTTTTGGTTCGGTGTCGGGGTCTTCACCTTCTGCTTTAGCAATCACACCTTTAAAATCAATTACAGCTACATCACCAATTGCGGCTGCACGTCCTTCTACAGGGACTAATGTTGCTAATTTTGCTCTTTGTTCTTCGATGATTGTATCTACTTGGGTAGGATCATATTTGATTTCCTCGGCTTTGGCCTCTAACCCAGTGTATTGGTTTAACTTGATTTCTGGGACTGTATCCACCGCAGCAGAAATAGTCAAAGGTTGGCCGGGGTCATAATTATTAATCAAATCATCGAAGGAAGAGCGTAATTGCGGTTGACCAATCGCGGCAATGGCTTCTTGTTTAATTGCTTGCTCAATACCTTCTTGAATTATTTCTTCCAGGGCGGCCGCCTTGACACGAGTAGTTCCGAGGCGTTGGATTAATACTTGCCGGGGTACTTTGCCTTTGCGAAACCCAGGAATGTTGACGGTATTGCTTAAATTTCTAATGACTTGATCGTATTTTTGTTTGGTAATTTCCGGTGTAATTTCTATTTCTAAACCAATTTGACTGGCGGGAAGTCTTTCCTGGGTAACTTTCATGCTTTGTTTCTATTTTTCTGGTATTTTTATTTACGAGTACACACAAGACGCAATTGCCTATCACCACGGGAAGCGATCGCTCACGGCTTCGGCTATCACTATTTTCAGGCGTTTCTATCTTGAATATCTCACGGTGAGGATATGCTGATCAGGCATTATTCAAATCCAAAAATGGATGATTACCTCTAGCAGATATCCAGTTTACGGCCAAAAGCAAGGCACTGAAAACTTTCTCAAAACTTGACACTCTCCTGCCTAAAGGCAAGGAAATTCTTAAGACTTCACAGTCTTAATATCCTGTTTACACAGGTTCTCAGGCTCACCACGTTTGCCCAGTAGGGCGTAGTGATATCTCCTCAAGGTTGTTTCGGGCGTAGACTTTCCCCCAGTCCGGAGGTAGGTTTTTAATCTTGTACTGATTAAACTATCCTAACATCAGAATTAGGACTAAGTAGGTGAGTGTTAATTCAAAATGAGTTCTCTACGACTATTACACAATGACGTAAATAAGCAAATCATTCAAAATCCTTAACAAGCTTGTTCCATCTGCTTTGGGAATTTCTAATCATGATTTTTTAATTCCGCCCTGCGGTACTAGTGGACGTAGCAAGGTATAATCTAGTTCGTGAGGCCGGCGTAAAGAAGTTAGTAGGGAGTTTCTAGTAACATATCCCACTGATTCAAGATAGTCGCCCTAGTTCCGGTAATATAACTTTACAATCCCAGCTGATCAAAAATATCTAAATGTTAATTTTTCTGAGTTTCCTTTTTTTGCAGCTTGTTGTATGATAGAACATTATACGGTAGTATCTTTGATTGTTATTAATAAATTGCTGTAAACTACGATATCATCTATTTTTTAACTGCAATATAAACAAATGCGTCTCAAATTCCTCAATAATCGTCAAAAACTGAGATAAAATTCCAAAAATATTCAAATTTTATTATTTAACATCGGCTGTTGAGATCAACAACAGAGATATTTGTTTTTTTGCTTGTTCCGAAAAGAAAACGTGTTAATAACCTCTTAAAGGAGGAGTTGAGTTTGTCTAAATCCTATCGTGTAGCTATTTTGGGAGCAACGGGTGCTGTAGGCACAGAGTTGCTAGAATTACTAGAAAGCCGAAATTTTCCCCTAGCTGACCTCAAATTGTTGGCATCAGAACGCAGTGCTGGACAAAAACTAAGATTCAAAGGAGAAGATATATCAGTAGAGGCTGTCAGTAATCATTCCTTTGATCATGTAGATTTAGTCTTAGCCAGTGCTGGGGGCAGTATCTCCAAAGCTTGGGCGGGGATAGCTGTAGAAAAAGGAGGAGTGGTAATTGATAATTCCAGCGCCTTCCGCATGAACCCAGATGTACCTTTAGTAGTGCCAGAGGTAAATCCCCAAGCCGCATCTAATCATCAAGGAATTATCGCTAATCCCAACTGTACGACAATTCTGATGTCATTGGCAGTGTGGCCATTACATCAAGTAAAACCAGTCAAAAGGATTATTGCCGCTACCTATCAATCAGCTAGTGGTGCTGGGGCAAAGGCGATGGAGGAAGTCAAAATCCAAAGTGGCGCTATACTACAAGGAAAGCAACCAGTAGCAGAGGTATTACCTTATCCGTTGGCATTTAATTTATTTCCCCATAATTCCCCTTTAACTGCTTGGGGATATTGCGAGGAAGAAATGAAAATGGTGAACGAAACTCGCAAAATATTCGGTAATCAAGAAATCAGAATTACAGCTACTTGTGTACGAGTTCCCGTACTCCGCGCCCATTCTGAGGCAATTAATCTAGAATTTGATACACCTTTTAATCCAGATACAGCTAGAGAAATATTGAGTAAATCACCTGGTGTTAAATTAGTAGAAGATTGGCAAAAAAATTATTTTCCGATGCCAATAGATGCCAGTGGAAAAGATGAAATTTTAGTGGGGAGAATTCGTCAGGATATTTCTCATCCTTGTGGTTTAGAATTGTGGCTATGTGGCGATCAAATCCGTAAAGGTGCAGCATTAAACGCAGTTCAAATTGCGGAGTTATTAGTAAACAAAGATTGGTTTAGTCATTAATTTGAGGTGGGGAAATAACTGATAATTCCAATATGTGGGCGGGTTTTATATATAAATTATCAAATAGTAGCTATATTTATCTGCTAAACACGCCCATACGACTAAAAACTGATAAATGAGGAGAAAAAAGGGTGGGAGATTTTGGTACAATTGTAACGGCTATGATTACGCCGTTTAAAGCAGATGGTAGTATTAACTATGATGTGGTAGCCAAACTAGCAGATCATTTAGTTAACAACGGCACAGATGCTTTAGTGGTGTGTGGAACAACAGGGGAATCCCCGACACTGAGTTGGGATGAAGAATACCAATTATTTGTTGAGGTATTGCAAGCCGTATCGGGTAAAGCTAAAGTAATTGCTGGGTGTGGTTCTAATTACACTAAAGAAGCGATCGCCGCCACTCAAAAAGCAGCTAAAATAGGAGTACATGGTTCTTTACAAGTAGTCCCATATTACAATAAACCGCCGCAATCTGGGTTATATCAGCACTTTCAGGCAATAGCGCAATCCTGTCCTGACTTGCCAATGATACTATATAACATCCCCGGTCGGACTGGCCAAAACCTCAATCCAGAAACAGTAGTACGGTTATCAGAAATTGATAATATTGTAGGAATTAAAGAAGCCAGTGGCAACTTAGATCAAGTTAGTGAAATCCGTCGCTTGACACCAAAAGAATTTCAGATTTACGCTGGGGATGATTCTTTAACCTTACCTATGTTAGCAATAGGCGCTCAAGGTGTGATCAGCGTGGCTTCTCATTTGGTTGGTAATCAACTCCAAGAGATGATTCAAGCATGGCAAGTAGGAAAAACTCAAATTGCTACCGACATTCATCTACAACTGTTTCCATTGTTTAAAGCTTTATTTTTAACTACAAATCCCATTCCTGTCAAAGAAGCACTAAAACTGCAAGGTTGGGAAGTAGGTTCAACTCGGCCACCCCTATGTGAAGCTGATCTGGATGTTTCTCAAAAATTAAAATCAGTCATGGAAAAGCTGAATTTAATCTAAACAGCAATAAGTAAGCGACTTATAAATAATGTGTATGAATTGTTATTTGATTGCAATTGAAACACCTGTGCTACAACTGAACCATATAAAAACCATTCAGTTTTAAGTCCGTTTTACGTAAACACAATTGCATAGGACTGCATAAAAGCTGAATTTAAACAGAAATTTGGTGTTTTCTTTCATACAAGAAACCGAACTATCAACTGATTAACAACCAACAACAATCTCCAGGAGAAAATGTCTAAAACCGAAACTAATCCCACTCTCAAAATTATTCCTTTGGGTGGTCTACACGAAATAGGTAAAAATACTTGCGTTTTCGAGTATGACGACGAAATTATTCTCTTAGATGCAGGATTAGCATTTCCTACAGAGGCCATGCACGGGGTAAATATTGTATTACCAGATACAACCTACCTGCGGGAAAATCGCCATAAGATTAAAGGCATGATCGTCACTCATGGTCATGAAGACCATATTGGGGGCATTGCTTTTCACTTGAAGCAATTTGATATTCCTGTAATTCATGGACCAAGACTAGCAATGGCAATGCTAGAAGGAAAATTAGAAGAAGCAGGAGTGCGCGATCGCACAGAATTAAGAACAGTCATGCCCCGCGACGTGGTGAGAATTGGTCAACATTTCTTTGCCGAATATATCCGCAACACCCACTCCATCGCTGATAGTTTTACTGTTGCTATTCATACACCATTGGGCGTAGTTATCCACACGGGAGACTTTAAAATTGATCATACTCCCGTAGATGGTGAAAAATTCGACTTACAACGTCTAGCAGAACATGGCGAAAAAGGCGTACTCTGCTTATTGAGTGATTCCACCAACGCCGAAGTTCCCGGATTTACCCCTTCCGAACGTTCTGTTTTTCCCAATCTTGATCGAGAATTTTCCTACGCGACTGGACGCTTATTTGTCACTACCTTTGCTTCGAGTGTTCATCGCATCAACATGATTTTGCAACTAGCAAGAAAACATAATCGTGTGGTGACAGTTGTAGGGCGTTCAATGCTGAATTTAATCGCCCACGCTCGGAATTTAGGTTATATCAAATGTGAAGATAGCCTGTTCCAACCGTTGCATACTGTCCGGGGAATGCCAGATGATAGAGTGTTAATTTTAACTACTGGCTCTCAGGGTGAAAGAATGGCAGCAATGACCAGAATTGCTAACAAAGAACACCCCCATATCAAAATTCGCCAAGGAGATACAGTTGTATTCTCTGCTAACCCCATTCCCGGTAACACAATTGCAGTGGTGAACACCATTGATAAATTGATGATTCAAGGGGCAAAAGTAGTCTATGGAAGGGATAAAGGGATTCACGTTTCCGGACATGGCTGTCAGGAAGAACAAAAGCTGATGATTGCTTTAACTCGTCCTAAGTTCTTTGTGCCATTCCACGGTGAACATCGGATGTTAGTCAAGCATTCGCAAACTGCTCAAAGTATGGGCATCCCGGCGGAAAATATGGTGATTATCCAAAATGGCGATGTGATAGAGTTGACAGAAAATTCTATTCGTGCTACTGCAAAAGTACCATCTGGAATTGAATTGGTAGATACTTCTAGTTCTGGCATGGTGAGTTCTCAAGTATTGCAAGAACGCCAACGCATGGCTTCAGAAGGCATGGTGACTATTGCTGCTGCCATTGATTGGAACGGTAAGCTCATGGCTAGACCAGAACTGCATATGCAAGGTGTGGTGACAAGTATCGAGCGATCGCTCTTACAGAAATGGGTACAACAGCGCCTTGAAGAAATTCTCGGTGTCCGGTGGTCAGAATTTTCTCCCCTAGAAGGACAGCCCGCAGATACAGACTGGGGTGGTTTGCAAGAAATGTTAGAACGTGAATTAGCTCGTTCTATGCGGAGAGAGTTGCAATGTCAACCTTCTTTGACTTTGTTAATGCAAATCCCGGAAGAGCCTCCTGTGAAGGTTTCTGATGGCAGAAGACGACGCACTCGTTCTACTGCTGTGGCTTCTTAAGAATTAGCTCACGCAAAGACGCAAAGGCGCAAAGGTGTTTTAGCATCTTTGCGTTTTTTGTTTGAGAGTTAACAAGACAGTTCATTACTCTTTTCTTAGCTAAAGAATAGCTATTGAATGAACCACGAAGGCACGAAGGACACGAAGGAAGAAAAGAAGACGTTGGATGATAGCAGTTTTAATTTCTGAAGGCGATTTCGTAAAGTATTTGCCAGTAAAATTTACTGTGTTTATTACCAATTCGGTCGTGCAAGGTTCTTAAATTTTGTGAACTGCTGATTAAACAACAGCTTTATTGTTCCTGTTGGTCCGTTGCGATGTTTAGCAATAATAACTTCCGCAATACCTCTATCAGGAGTATCAGGACTATAATATTCATCTCGGTAAAGCATCATCACTAAATCAGCATCTTCCTCAATAGAACCTGATTCTTTCAAATCTGACAACATTGGTCGTTTATTAGTTCGAGATTCAACACTACGATTAATTTGAGATAATGCAATCACGGGAACATTGAATTCTTTAGCAAGTGCTTTTAAAGAACGAGTAATTTTTGCCAATTCACGCGCCCGATTTTCATCATTATCCCCTGCTAATAATTGTATATAGTCAATGACAATTAAACCTAATGAATTATCTTGATTGACCATAACTTGGCGAGCTTTAGATCGAATTTCCCTAATACTAAGGTTTGGCGTATCATCAATATAAATTGGTATCTCATGAAGCCTATCTATTGCACGTGAAAGCGGCTCCCATTGTGTCTGACTTATCCGACCTGACCTCAAAAAACCATGTTCTATCCCTACTTCTGCTGATAATAGACGTTCAACAACTTGGTTTTTTGACATCTCTAGACTAAAAATACAGACTGGTAGGTTGTAACCCGCAGCAATATTATGAGCAATACCTAACGCGAATGAAGATTTGCCCATTGATGGACGACCAGCTACAATAATTAGATCAGAAGGCTGAAATCCGCTAGTCATGGCATCCAAATCATAAAATCCACAAGGAATACCGGGTAAACTTAATCCTTGATGTCTTATCTCTATATTTTGAAAAGTTTCGGTTAAAGGATCTGAAATATGAACGATCCCATTAGTAGTCGTTTTATTAACTATTTCCTGAACTGATGCTTGTATACTATCAATTAATTCAATAACTGGTCGCTGTAAAGCTCGATTTAGTCTTGTAATTTTAGCGGGTAATTGCTGAATTTTTCGTCTTAGATATAAATCATTTAGTTCTTGTAAATAAACTTCTGCGTTCTGTGGTTTTGGACAATAACTAACCCAATTATTTAGTAATATTTCCGCTTCTTCCAGTTCTAAAAGTTTAATTTGATCTAGGTATATAGATATAATTACTGTGTCAGTAGCTTTTTCATTCGTAGCTCTTGACAACAAGTAATTAAAAACCTCTTTTCTAAGACTAGAGGTGAAAATATCAGCAAATAAATTATCTGATAAAGATTTAATGAAAGTAGGTGTTTGCTGAAGTAAAGCACCAAGAAATTTTTCTTCCAGTTTTGGGTTAGTAAGTCTCTCAAAATCAGCTAAAGCATCATGATAGAGTTGATGATGCTCCGCACACAACGCAACTAAATCTTCTAAATGCTCTTGTTCGTTACCAAGATTTGAATAAGAATTATGATGAACATCTAAATCATTAGTTTTTCCACAAATTTGACATTTGTAAGTAGCTCGTTGCAAAGCTAGTTTACGAACTTCCTGCCACTGTAGAGAATTAATATATTCGTAGTAGTTTAAGGACATAAGCTAATTAGTTATTTATTCAGTAGTTGCATAATTAAGCACTCGTTCCCATCCCCAACGCCATGCTGTCTCTACTAATAATTTTTTACCATTGGTAAATACAATATACTCTCTAGCTTGATTAGAGGCAATATTAGCAACTAACTGGTTACGTAAATCATAACCCCACATTTTAACAGATCCCTTGTACCATCTTTGTCCTGTAAAAGCTATTGGTGCAAGAATACGCAAAAATTCTAGGTAGGGAATCTGTGAAAATGAGCCAATTAATATATTTTGAGGATTACTGCTTAACGTTGCGACAGAACCAATATTAGTCGCACCAGCTACAGCTACTATATCTGGGATGGTAGTTAAGCCTAGAGATAGAGTTAGACTGAAAGTGAGGGGTGTAAGAATTAGAGTTATGGTGTCATGGAGAAACAAGGGCGAGAGGATACCACAGCCGAAAGTTAGAGCCATCAATCAATCTAAAGGACTAGGGGCAGAGTTCAATAGCAGCATCATTGCTTGGCAGGAAAATCTAGCAAAGGTAAAGTTGGAGCTAATCACCATCAGACTCAACAAAAATACAATGGTGTTGGCATCTATGTTCTAGCCAGTTTCCTGTCAATTTAGAATTCCCAAAGTTATCAACACCACAGCAGCATCAACTCAGTCCAGAAAAAACAAGTTCATTCGTAAACTGGAGTTGTAACCAAGAGCTAAAGCTAGGCAGATTCAACATAATTGACTATAAATGGCAAAATTAGTAGAAATAACTGCCTGGAGTTAGCTATTTGCAAGTATTTTACTTAATCTTGATTATTGATAATCATGACTGTATTAAGTTATGTTACAGTTAAAAAAAATCACGTCTAAAGGCAGATGTCTTCACTAAAATTTTAACTGTGTCAAGTTATCAATAAGATTAAATAAATACAGTATTGCTTTTGGGAAATTACGTTTAAAGTAACGTATCAATACATAGATTAAAAAGAGGCAGCAGTTCATTCCACTTTTGACAAAATTTCCGTCATAATACTGTTTTTCGATTTAGGTTCTTGTCATATTGTATATTCATCCGTAAGGTGAATACCCTCATAAGAAGAGAGGCATTACCATGAAGGTATCTAAAAATACCAGCAAAAAGATTTTCCTAGTAAGTTGGATTTCTCTACATCATGTAGACGCTGGTGAAGCTAATGTTAATCCGTTACACAATGTTGCATCTAAACCTCTTTGGGACTTATTTGGTCCGTTACGAAATTGGGTAGACAACTTTCAAGTAAGCGATCGCCTATTAGCTCATCGGTTGTGTAAATTCATCCCGTCTCAGTGTCCATTTGAGCGTGATGTCCAAGTATTCGGTAAAACCCTGTTTCACATTCCCCCAATGTGTAAACTTAACCCTTTGTACGAAGAAGTAGTAGGTTTACGATTTAGAGCAATGTGCTATTTAGCTGATGCGTGTGGCGAGGACATATCACAATATTGCTAATTGCTGATTTTTGAATTACTAACAACCGACAACTAACTAATTTTTTTGAAGTTGCCATTTTTGGATCGCATCCTGAGCATCTTCATAAGCGATCGTCACTTCTGGAACTAAAGCAGCGGTGGCGATTGCCGTATTAAAATCTCCTTGAGCAGCACGGCTTTTAGCTAGATCTAAGATTTTTTCACTCCACTGATTAATGGATGTTTGAGCATTTTCAAAACCTGGTTGTCCCCGTTGTATTTTTTTAGCAACTTCAATGGCGCGATTATAAGTAGATGCTTGTTCGGGAATAATCAAGGCTGTTGCTGCTTCTAGGAGAGTTTTATTACTAACATACTGCTTGGCTTCGAGTTGCCATTTTTGAATCACACCTTGGGCTTGGGAATATAGCGGCTCTTTTTTGGTAATTAATTGAGCAGTGGCTATGGCGGTTTCGTATTGCTTTTGTTGAGCTTGTGTTTGGGCTAATTCTAAAATTAGCTGACACCAAGCCTGAATATTTTCTTGTGCTTGGGCGGATAGCGGTGAATTTGCAGGAATTTTCTGGGCTTTGGCGATCGCTATCTTCAAATCCTCTGGTTTAGTCGCCACCAGAGACATTTTTTCTAACTCTAATATGGCTTGATTCCGTTTTTTAGTATCGGGATTAAAACTAATTTGGGCGGTGCTAGAGTTTTGGGTAGTGGGAAATGTCGGAGGAAATTGAGGTGGGTTAGTAGTGTTATTGGATATGGTTTTTGAGAAATTTTTAAAGCGGAAACTTTCGTGATTGCGGAGTAAAAATGTAGCAATTAACCCTACTATCACCATAGTTCCGCCACCCCAGATGATAAATTGTTGCCATACAGGTGTCTCCGTCTGACGTGAAGGATAAGTATTGGCTGTTGTCAGAGGGGGGATAAATCTGCCCCCTTGCTTCGATTCTGGAGACGTTGCTAAGGTGTGATTGCTTTCGACAAGTGATTGAGAAACTGATTCATTAATCTGGGTTTCTTGTGAAGCTATATTGTTCAGAGTGGTTTCTACTGAGGCATTTTCTGTCCACCAAGCCTTGTCTGTGGTGGTAATAAATTCACGATTTTCTAGGGGAGGTGCAGTTTGAGTGACAGCAAAATTTTCTTCTGGAAAAATGATTGCTGCTGAGTTTTCATCTAATGTCAACGGAGGTAAAATTACTGGCTGTGGAGAAGGAATAACAGTCACAGGGTTTTGGACTGGCCGCCAGTGGTGTTGACAAAGTTTGGGAGTCAGATAACTCAGATAAGCTGCTAAATCAGGGAAGTGGTATCCTTTCCCAGTATTCAAGGTTTCTAATAATGCGGCTGTGAAAAAACCATGACCTAATTCTGTACTTTCATGGGAAAATTCTTCTGGTTGACAAGAAATAATTGCGCCCATTTGGAGTTCTTTGGCAAGTTCAATGATTTCTTGTCCTACCGGTGCATCGGCTTGAGTCCCAAAAGCGCGGTTAATATCGAAGACAAGTAAGACATTGATGCCAGTAACTTGTAGACTTTGCATCAGCGATCGCACTTCTATACCTGTTTCGGGAACTTGATCAGGATTTCCACCGACTGGCATTAAATAATCTTGTTCTTTGTAGTTAACCCCATAGCCACTAAAGAATAACCATAAGTAGTCTTCTGGTTGCCAAAATGTCGCTGCTAATTCTTCTAGCAACGAGAGAATATTTTCTTTCGTAGGAGAGGAGGAGTTTTCTCCAATAGGGGGCGAAGTATTGGTCATTAGCAAGCAGTTTTCTGGTAAAAACCCGGCTGGGAACACCAAAAAATCTTTGATAGCCTCAGCGTCTGCTTGAGCGCAACTTAGAGGTTGAAATAATTCATATTGATTAATACCAATGGCGATCGCCCAGTAATTTACCATCCCGCTCTTTGTCGGTTGTTGTTTGCCAGAAATTGTTTTTAACAAGGGGCTTTCACCACAAAGCTAACTGATGTCTTATCGTTTAGGGAATTTTCACTTATTTCGCTCATTTGTTGTAGTTTATACAACATAAATAATTGTAAAATACTTGCACTCGATTTCCATGATCGATTATTCAGGAGCTACAAGTTTATGTTCAGGATTTATACACAACAACCATTTTCGGTTATCCCCTTTTCAATTATTGGCCAAATTGGCAAAAAAATCCGGATCATTCAGAGTGGAGTTTGGTTGTTACTAGCAATTCCTTTATGGTTAACGACAGAAGCGATCGCTCCACAAGTTGTCCAAGCTTACACAGCAAGAGTAGATTTGCTGATAGACCGTTTACCGGAGGAAAGCTACGACAACGTTCTCAGGAGGGCAGAAGCAGCCGCTAGGGCAACAACTCAACGTAGCTTTGACCAAGATATTTTGGTGACAGAAGTATCTGTGATTATTTCCGCACAAAATCAAGGAGCGATCGCACCAATTTTATCATTAGAAGTCAGTCGTCCTCAATGGAAAAAACGACCTGATCCCCAACTTTGGTCAAATTATTTCAAAACAGCACGCTTTTTATTGTTATTTGATCAAGAAATGACAACCAATCAACCAGAAGCCGCAACTCCAGCCCCTCAAAACCCCAACCCAGAACAGCCACCTAATAATCCACCCCCTGCTGATCCGCCAGAAAAACAATAATTCGGATAAAGCAAGACAGTGTAAGACTTTCAACTCTGTCACTGTTCAACTGACACTCACTATGAAAGTCTGTCACCTGTTACAATAGTCGTTTTTATAGTGCCTGATGTCAATTCATCGCTTAGAATAGGAAGGTTGTCAAGAATCACGATATACCGCTGTCATGGCTGTTCCTAAGAAGAAAACATCAAAATCTAAAAGAGATAAACGCCGCGCCACCTGGAGACATAAGGCTGTTGTGGAAGCGCGAAAAGCTATCTCCCTCGGTAAATCTATTTTGAGTGGTCGTTCTAATTTCGTTTATCCAACTGCTGAGGAAGAAGAAACCGAAGAATCATAAGTGAAAATTCAGGAGTCAGAATAAATTTATCCCTCTTCTGACTCTGTGACTCCTGGGCGCAAGCCCTGCGCCCCTACAAAGTTTTTACTTAATTAAATACCAAGAATTCGCCGCAAAAGTGATAATTTACCTTTATAGGGTGCGTATCGCCAATTTATATCCAAAGGAAATGAGTTTTGTAAGACACTTTTGTAATGGGAAAAGGTATCAAAACTAGCTTTACCGTGATAGCTACCAATCCCACTATCACCCACACCCCCAAAAGGTAAGGAAGAAACACCAACCTGTAACACTGTGTCATTAATACATACTCCCCCAGATGATGTTTCCTGTAAAATCCGTTTTTGCAGGTTTTTGTTTTGGGAAAATAAATATAAAGCTAGGGGTTTTGGTCTAGAGTTAATTAAGGTAATTGCTTCATTGATATCTGTATATTCAATGATTGGCAAAATTGGACCAAAAATCTCTTCTTGCATTACCGTATCTTCTAAAGAAAAATTTTCTAAAAGTGTAGGTGCAATATAAAGTTCTTCTGCTTTGGTTTCTCCACCAACAATGACTTCACCACATTTGAGTAAATTAACTAATCTATCAAAATGTTTTTGATGAATAATTCTGGCATAATCTGGACTATTAGCCGGATTTTCACCATAGAATTCTTTCAGACATTTTTGTAAAGCTTTGATTAAATCTGGTTTGATTTTGTGATCAACTATAAGATAATCAGGTGCAATACAAGTTTGTCCAGCATTAATAAATTTACCCCAAATAATGCGTTTAGCAGTATGCTCTAGATTAATGTCTGTATCTACAATACACGGACTTTTTCCCCCTAACTCCAACGTTACTGGAGTGAGATGTTTTGCAGCCGCTTCCATGACAATTTTACCAATGGCTGTACCACCAGTAAAAAAGATGTGATCGAACTTTTCCGCTAGCAACTGTTGACTGGTTTCTACTGCACCAGGGACGACTGTAATATAGTCTGGAGGAAAGTATTTATGAATAAGTTCGATGATTAAATTAGAAGTATGAGGTGCAAGTTCTGAAGGTTTAATGATAGTACAATTTCCCGAAGCGATCGCCCCAACTAAAGGTGAAATAATTAACTGAAAGGGATAATTCCAAGGACTAATAATTAATACTATTCCCAAGGGTTCTGGATATATTTTAGCCCCATAAGGAAAAAATTCTAAAGGAACAGCGGCTTTTTTGGGTTTTGTCCAATTATTGATATGTTTGAGGGCATAATCAATTTCTTTGGTAACACCGATTTCTGTAGCGTAACTTTCAAATTCTGGTTTATGTAGATCTGCTTTCAATGCTTCAATAATTGCAGCTTTATTTTCAGTTACTAATTGTTTAAGAATCTTGAGTTGGGAAATCCGAAAAGCCACATCTTTAGTTTTACCAGTTTGGAAAAACTGCCGTTGTTTGGCGATAATTTCAACAATCTTTGGTAATTCAGTAGTAATCATTTCTTTATAGTGTTTCCTAATCTAATGAAGTACAAAAAATCTGCGTTTATCTGCGGTTAATTTTTACTGCTTGTACCTCAGACAGGAATTGTTATCAGAAAAAAGCCATAAAACCCTTTTTCCCCCTGCTCCCTGCCTTACCCCAACGACAATTTTTAACGCCAACCTTATATCTTAAATTAAGCCTAGTTCGCGTTTCAGTAAATTAATTGACTGAGTGCCGATATAGTTCTCACAACGAATTAGTTTAGGTGGACGAATTAGGTCTTCTAAGACTGTTTGTACAGTTGCTTGTGCTGTTGAATGACTAATTTGATCGGTGCAAAATATGATTTCTGAGCGTTTAACGATCGCGTGTAATTTATACGCATCCTTGGGCTGGGCTGTCATCACTAATAATTCATCTCCTCGTAAACCGTGAAGAATCACTTCTGTGGCTCTGAGAATCCCCGAACTGAGACTAACTATTCCTATACAACTTGATTTTGGGAGGCTTTTAACTACAGTCAGTTCTTTCGCATAGTCGTGAATATCTAAAGGAATAACACGAACTGCTTTTGGTGCAGCGATCGCTTCAACTTCACCGATAAAATAGCGACTAGTAACTAATGTCGCTGAGGTTGTTTGGTCTAGTACCCCGATGAGTTTTTCCATTGCTACCAGTTGGACTGGGATTTGCAGAGATTCTTCTAGTTCATCAACCATTAATTCCCCCGCCCCAATATCTTGAGATGGAGTTACAACTAACACTCTGGCACTACAGCGCAAGCGCCAGTCTACCTCTGCTAGAAATAGTTCTCTGGCTTGATTGAGGGAACAGCCTTGGCTAAGTAACTCATCTAGGGCTTGTTGGACTACTTTATAGGCTTGAGGATGTTGTTTGAGAATGGGAGACTGTGAACGGCTTCCACCTTCATGACCTTGAGCGCGGACATAGATTCCTGAACCTGCCAGACTTTCAACAAATCCCTCTTCCTCCAACTGGCGGTAAACTTTGCTAATTGTATTGCGATGTAATCCGGTTTGCATTGCTAAAGCCCTGGTGCTAGGCAATTTATATGCAGGGGAATACTGCCCAGAAGCGATCGCAAATCGGATTTGATTAAACAGTTGGTTAGATGCGGGAATTTCACTATCTGGCTGAATACGGAATTGAATCATTACCAATTCTGCTCCATAAAATTGATGATAAATGGTTATAAACTACTTGTTAAATATATTATTAATGCAATACTGTTCGGTTCAGAGGGTAAAAAAACCTTCACCCAAACCAATTTACAACTTTTAGGTTTTCAACCGACAAGTATTGATTATTAATGGATTAACTTTATTTGAAAAATATTACCAAAGAAGAATAGAGAAGTCAGGAGTCACCGTGTCAGAATAAATAGGAGTCCGACTGGTGGATATAACTATTATTAACTCTTCTTTGTTCCCTGATATTATGACAGAGTCAGCAATAAACACGGCCACAATTCAGATTTCTCAAAATAATTTTCACATAGATGCTTACTTAGCAAAACCAACAGCACCCGGTTCTTATCCCGGAATTGTGGTTTTACAAGAGATTTTTGGGGTTAACGTGCATATTCGGGATGTCACAGAACGAATTGCTAAATTGGGATATGTAGCGATCGCTCCGGCACTTTTTCAACGTCAAGCTCCTGGATTTGAAACTGGTTATACCTCCCAAGATATAGAAATAGGCAGAAAATACGCCTTACAAACCACAGCCTCAGAACTGTTGAGCGATATTCAAGCAGCTATTGACTACCTGAAAACGTTGCCCCAAGTCAAAAAAGATGGCTTTGGTTGTATTGGCTTTTGTTTTGGTGGTCATGTCGCCTATCTAGCTGCTACTTTACCAGATATTCAAGCCACTGCATCCTTTTACGGCGCTGGGATCACAACCCGCACTCCTGGCGGTGGAAAACCCACTATTACCAGGACAGCAGACATTAAAGGCACTATTTACACCTTCTTTGGTCAGGAAGATGCCAGTATTCCCCCAGAACAGGTAGACGAAATTGCCGCCGAATTTGCAAAATATAACATTTCTCATCGTCTGTTTCGCTACGATGGATCTGATCACGGATTTTTCTGTGACCGCCGTGCCAGTTATAATCCTAAAGCTGCGGCCGATGCTTGGGAGCAAGTCCAAAAACTTTTTAGTCAACTGGCCTGAAAATCTCCGCCGTCTTTAGCCAGTAGTGAGTCAAAAACCACTGACTACTGACAAATGACAAATAACAACTTATCTGCAAAAGTCATGAATTCCGAATCTAAACTTTCTCAAACAGCCAACTCGTCTTTTTCAATGGACGATTTTGCCAAAGCCCTGGAAAAACACGATTACCAATTTCAAAAAGGACAAGTTGTCCGAGGAAAGGTATTTCAAGTTGACCATGATGGCGCTTATGTAGATATTGGTGGCAAATCTTCTGCGTTTCTCCCCCAAGAAGAGGCTTCTTTGAGAGCAGTAACTGATTTGTCGGAACTTTTACCGATGAATGAGGAACTAGAGTTTTTGATTATTCGGGATCAAGATGCTGAAGGTCAAGTTACCCTTTCTCGTAAACAATTAGAAGTTCGCAACATCTGGGAAAAACTGTTAGAAATGCAGGAGAATTCCCAAACTGTACAAGTGCGCGTCACTGGTGTGAATAAAGGTGGTGTCACTGTTGATCTTCTGGGTTTACGGGGATTTATTCCGCGATCGCACTTGTCCGAACGTGATAACCTAGATGCACTCAAAGGTCAAACTCTCACGGCTGGCTTTTTAGAAGTTAATAACAATACCAATAAACTCGTTCTTTCCCAACGTTTAGCAACTCGTTCTAGCAGTTTCAGTTTACTAGAACTAGGTCAATTAGTAGAAGGGAAAATTACTGGCATTAAACCTTTTGGTGTATTTGTAGATTTAAATGGTGTCAGCGCCTTACTACACATCAAACAAGTCAGTCAAAAATTCATTGAATCTTTAGAAAAAGTCTTTCAAGTTGGTCAGCCAATTAAAGCTGTAATTATTGATTTAGATGAAGGTAAAGGTAGAGTTGCTATTTCTACCAGAGTTTTGGAAAACCACCCTGGTGAAGTTGTAGAAAATTTCGCAGAAGTGATGAGTTCAGCAGAAGCTCGTGCTAATCGTGCAGCTAATAAAACTGCTGAATAGGTGATTAGTAATAGGTAATGGGTGATTGTAAAATCTTAATTGCTAATCCCTGTTGCCTATATATTCAGATCAGCTAAAATAATCAATATGATGATAGTGAAATTACCATGACTCAAGTAAATGCTACTGAAGTACAAGAACATTTGAGTGATTTTTTGGATAGTCTTACTCAAGGTGAAACATCAATTGTGATTGAACAAGCTGGAAAAGCGATCGCTACTCTAATTAGTTATGAAGAATGGAAACGTTTAAAACAATTAGAAAGTTATTTAATTTCGGAAGACGATACAGAATCTTTTACTCCTGAAGAAGTCATTCAAGCATATAATCAGCTTCATGGTACGGAATTTACTGTAGAGAATATTGTCAATGAGTGAAGGTAAACAATATAAGCTAAATATTAAAAAATCCGTCCGTAAAGAATTGCTAAAACTGCAACCCAAGTTTTTTAAACAGGTAATGTCAAAAATTCTCTCTCTCATAGATAATCCTAAACCTCAAGATTATAAATCATTAAAAGGATTTCCTGATCTCTATCGAGTTGATCAGGGAGAGTTTCGCATTATCTATAAAATTCAAGATGAGGAGATTGAAATTTTTCGAGTTGGTAAGCGAAATGATGATGAGGTTTATGAAAATTTGTAAATAAGATATAGAACTCCTGATTATGGATAATATACCTGAAAATAATTCTAACTCAGAAGCTGGTGGTGGTTTACCTGTAATTCAATATTGGGTAGAAAAAACTTTATCTCCCCAAGGTTTGAAATTATGGCAAACTCTCAATCATAAAAGCACTTGTTTATCCTGTGCTTGGGGTACGGGTGGACAAAAAGGAGGCTTTGTAAATGAAGCGGGGGAATATTTACAACGCTGTGCTAAAAGTGTAGAAGCAATATCAGCAGAATTACAATCAGGAATTAAACAAGATTTTTTTCAACAATATAATATTAGTGAATTACAAAAACTGACTTCTCAAGAATGCGATAATTTAGGTAGATTAAGTTATCCTCTCATTCTCAAATCAGGTTCATCACATTATCAACGGATTAGCTGGGAAGAAGTTTATCAAATCGCTACATCAGCCTTTAATTTAGCACCAGAAAGAATAGCTAGTTACAGTTCTGGACGTTCATCTAATGAAGCTGCTTATTTATTACAATTATTAATGCGATCGCTTGGTAGTAATAATCTAGCAGACTGTTCTGATTTATGTCACGCCCCCTCAACAGTGGGGTTAAAAAAAGTTTTTGGCTCAGGCACATCAATGGTAAGTTTAGAGAGCCTAAAACACAGTGATTGTGTGGTTTTAATTGGTTCTAATGCACCAGCAAACCATCCGCGATTGATGAACGAATTGATCCAATTGCGGTCAAGAGGCGGTAAAGTAATTATTATTAATCCCCAAATAGAAATAGGTTTAGTTAAATTTGCCTCTCCTGCATTTCCCATCAAATCATTACTGACAGGAGGTTCAGATATATCATCTTTATATTTGCAACCAATTCCTGGTAGTGATGTCGCATTATTTGTGGGGTTGCAAAAATCCCTCATTGAACAGAATTTAATAAAAACAGAATACCTAAAATCATATACAAAAGATTGGCAACAAATTATAGATTATGCTAATAATACATCCTGGGAAAATATCACTAACACCTGCGGTTTATCCCCAGAAGAAATCACAGCCACAGCTTATATAATAGGTAAATCAGAAAGAGTAATTTTTGCTTGGGCTATGGGTGTAACCCAACAAGCAAACGGAGTTGATAATATATTTAGTATAGCAAATACAGCCTTAATTACAGGTAACGTCGGAAAAATTGGTGCGGGAACAATGCCCATTCGAGGACATTCCAACGTCCAAGGATTTGGTTCAATGGGTGTGACGGTTCACTTGCGAGCAGAAATCAAACAAGCACTATCCAAACTATTAGGAAAACCCCTCAGTGAAACACCTGGTTATCATACCCGTGATTTAATAGCAGCAGCAGAAATAGGAAAGATAGATACACTCTTTTGTTTAGGGGGAAATTTGTATGCAGCGAACCCAGACTTACAGCAAGCAAAACAAGCATTATCACAAATAGAAACTATATTTTATATATCTACCAAACCGAACTTAGGACATTTTCACGGATTAGGAAAAACGCAAACTTTAATATTACCAGTCTTTAATAGATTTGAAAATCCTCATAAAACCACAACTGAATCAGGAAATAATTTTGTGAGGTTAAATGATGAAGGTAAAAGTCATTTACAACCCCATAATTCTGATTTGATTTCCGAAATAGAATTAATTACAGAAATTGCTCATGGTTTACATGGTGAAAATCCGATAAATTGGCATAAATTACAAGATACAGTTTATGTGAGAGAATTAATTGCTAAAACCATTCCTGGTTATGAAAAAATAGCTGATATTGATCAAACAAAAGAAGAATTTATCATTCCAGGACGGATTTTAGAAGAACCGAAATTTCCCACATCTGATGGTAAAGCGCAGATGTTTGTTACACCTTTACCGCAATTAGATTTACCTAAAAAAGCAGATTTTGGTGTTGAAGAAAATCAGTCAGGGATTGTAGTTATATTGGGAACAGGGCGCAGTTATGGACAACATAATACAGTAGTTTATCGCAGTGAAGATAAATATAGAAATATGCCCCATCGTCATTGTATTTTAATGAATAGTTTGGATATTAAAAAAGCAGGATTTCAGGAACATCAACGAGTTATCGTTAAAGGAAATGTAGGAGAATTAGAGAATATTGAAGTTATTTGTGGTGCAATTCGTGAAGGTGTAGCTTTTATGTTTTATCCTGAAACTAATGTTTTATTTAAAGCAGAAATTGATCCAAAAAGTGGGACACCTGCATATAAAAGAGTTCCGATTTTTATTTATAATAAAACATGATCAATATCTCGTTCCCAGTCTCCAGACTGGGAATGCTATCAGGAGTCTCTGACTCTAGTTTAAAACAAAAGGCAAAGCCTTTTAACATTCGTTCCCATACAGAGTATGGGAACGAGATATGAACGGAAGAATGAGAAAAATTAAAAGTTATTAATTGTGCTAAAATATATAATGTAAAAAACTCTATTCCTCAAGTAGTGGATAAAATGATATGGTTACTACTGCTTTGAAGTTAAATATTAACAGTGTCAATATCACAGATGAACAATTTTATCAACTATGTCAAAAAAATAGCGATTTAAAATTTGAACGCACAGCAAGAGGAGAGTTAATTATTATGCCACCAGTGGGAGGAGAAAGCGGTAATAGAGAAGCTGATTTAATTACTGATTTAGGTATTTGGAATCGTCAAACAAAACTGGGTTATACTTTTAGTTCTTCGACTATATTTAAATTACCAAATGGAGGCGATCGCTCTCCTGATGCTGCTTGGATTAAAACAGAACGTTGGGAAGCATTAACCCCAGAACAAAGGCGCAAATTTCCCCCCATTGCACCGGATTTTGTGATTGAATTGAGGTCAGCAACGGATGATTTAGAAAGTCTGCGTTCTAAAATGCAAGAATATATGGATGCAGGGGTAAAATTAGGATGGTTGATCAATCCTCAACAGCAACAAGTAGAAATTTATCGTTTAGAAAAAAATGTAGAAGTACGAAATTTACCGACTGAGTTATTAGGTGAAGAGATATTACCTGGATTTATTTTGAGTTTAGATTGTTATTAAATTTCAATAGTTGGTAAATGAGTTTCTGCTGTGGGTTTCAGTCCCTAATAGGGATTAATGAAAATTGCAATTTTAACTGGAACGCTACCGACGCACAGCTTGATCGTTTCAATCCCTAATAGGGATTAATGAAAATTGCAATTTTTCTCTGTTTAGTAGATGCTACATTTTCAAGCGTTTCAATCCCTAATAGGGATTAATGAAAATTGCAATATGTGCGCCCAATTAGTGATGACTATTTCACTGTTAGTTTCAATCCCTAATAGGGATTAGTGGAAATTGCAATCTTAACGCAATTTCAAGTAATTGGTCGAGAGAAATCTGTGTTTCAATCCCTAATAGGGATTAGTGGAAATTGCAATTTCTGGGTCCTTATCCGTGCGTAGTCAAGCATTTGCTAGTTTCAATCCCTAATAGGGATTAGTGGAAATTGCAATTTTCAAATTCGCCTGATTGTTGGTAAAACTGACCTAGTTTCAATCCCTAATAGGGATTAGTGGAAATTGCAATAACCCCGATTTGATGATCACTTACAAAGTAATTCGTTTCAATCCCTAATAGGGATTAGTGGAAATTGCAATTTTATGGTCTTGAGTGGCTTGTAAGGTCATGGAGTGTTTCAATCCCTAATAGGGATTAGTGGAAATTGCAATCATTTTAGTAAGTCCTCACACTATTTACTTCATGTTTCAATCCCTAATAGGGATTAGTGGAAATTGCAATATTCCAGCTATAGGAAATCAGGTGATAGGATTGGTGTTGTTTCAATCCCTAATAGGGATTAGTGGAAATTGCAATTTGAAAGAATTAGACAGCAGAATCGAAGAGGCAAACGTTTCAATCCCTAATAGGGATTAGTGGAAATTGCAATAACGGATTGCTTCTAAGTTAACGTTAGTCATGGTAAGTTTCAATCCCTAATAGGGATTAGTGGAAATTGCAATAAAATTAAGTAAGTTCCTCATCCCACAAATTACTGTTTCAATCCCTAATAGGGATTAGTGGAAATTGCAATAGCGGGGCGCTGAAAGCCTGAGTATATATAGTTTTCAAGGTTCGGTTGCGCGACTGATATCATAATAGTCCATTCCAGAAAAAGTGTCAAGAAGAAAAATAGCCGAAACTCTTACTGTGTAAGGTGCGCGAGAGTGTAGATAGAAAAAATCAGTCAAAGCCTTATGTAGATATAATTTCAGCCAAATTGAGAGAAAATAGATTTTTTACACCCACCTCCTCGCGCACAAAACCAAAAAAAGAGCCTGATTTCGTAGTTATTCACCCCTGTTCCAAAATAAAAAGGTGATCCGTCATAGCGATTTTAGAAAATCATGAATATAAATAGTTGAGGAATATTTAAACCATAATACAACTAAATGCTTAGAACCACAGATTAACGTATATTATCACGTATTATCAACACCAAGATTTATGACAGCGGTAAACTTTCCACCTGTAACAAATCTAATCCTTGGGCAAAAATCTCATCAATAGGTAACATTTGCCCTTCGTCAGTCATAAATTTATGGTCTTTTGTAGCGCGAATAATTGCCCCATTTTCTAACAAATATTCATAAACTTCCTGTTGTCCACGATTATGCCATTGGGCAATTGATTGAGTGTAAAGCATTCCATTACTATCAACAGTATAAACACTACATTCAACCTGTTTTTCAACAATTTCCCCAATTTGTAAAAAGCCATATTCAACAGTTAAAATTTCCGTATCATAACTTAAACAATATTCCGCAAACTTCAACATATCCCCAAATAAATGTTCAGAAACTTGCGGTACTACACCGTTTTTTGCAGAACCATCAATAAAATTTTGCTTTTGTTTCTCCATTTCCGATACTTTCTTTTTACCCATAGCCCGACGGAGTAAATCAGCTTGTCCTAAACTATAACCAGCCATATCTTGAGCAATTTTCATAATTTGCTCTTGATAAACCATGATTCCATAGGTTTCATTTAATATTGGTTCTAAAATTTGACTATCATATTCAATCTCTTCTCTACCATGTTTACGATTAATAAATTTAGGAATTAATCCTGCATCTAAAGGACCAGGGCGATAAAGTGCCAGAATAGAAGAAATATCTTCAATATTGGAAGGTTTCAAATCTCGAACTATCTGTTTCATTCCAGAAGATTCTAATTGGAATATCCCTTCTAAATCACCAGCTTCTAATAATGAATAAGCCTTAGCTACATCTTTGGGTAAGCTTGTATGATCACCTTTAGCTAATATTTTTTGGGCTTTTCTTTCTTGTCCTGTAATTTCATCAGGATCAATTCGATATCCTTTACTTTGTTCAATTAAATCAATGGTTTTTTGAATTAGGGTTAAATTACGCAAACCCAAAAAGTCCATTTTTAATAATCCCAATGATTCCAAATCTTCCATGAAATATTGAGTAATTACAGAACCATCATTATTGCGTTGGAGGGGAACAAGTTCATCTAATGGTTCTGCGGAAATAACCACACCAGCAGCATGAACACCAAAGGTTTTGTTAGTTCCTTCAATTCGCATGGCCATATCAATCCAGCGCCTTACATGAGGTTCATTATCATATTTGGCTTTGAATTCTGGTTCAGGAGTTTCATCGGAAATCATCACTTTCAGCTTAGTGGGTTTACCCCGCACCACTGGAATCATTTTCGCCATTTTGTCAGATTCACCATAGGGAATATCCAACACTCTAGCGACATCTTTTAACACTGCTTTTGATGTCAAACGGTTAAAAGTAATAATTTGGGCAACTCTATCAACACCATATTTATTAGTTACATAATCAATGACTTGATCGCGTTTATCAATGCAAAAATCCGTATCAATATCAGGCATTGATTTCCGTTCAGGATTCAGGAATCTTTCAAATAGTAAACCATGATGTACGGGGTCAATATTCGTAATTTTCATGGCATAAGCTACTAAAGAACCAGCCGCAGAACCCCGTCCCGGACCAACAGGAATATTATTATCTCGTGCAAATTTGATGTAGTCCCACACTACTAAAAAGTAGGTAGAAAATCCCATCTTTTGAATCATTTTTAATTCATATTCCAATCTTTCTTTATAGACTGGATCTACTTCATTGCGAGATTTGCGATGTAATCTTTCTAAAAGTCCTTCCCATGCAACTTCTTCTGCATAAGTATCCGCAGTATGTCCTGAAGGGATTGTGGGTGTGGGAATTTGCGGATCACCCATAATATGATAAGGTTCAACTTTATCAGCAATTTCTTCTGTTGTTGCTATGGCTTCAGCGATGACATCATCGGTTAAATGGTCACGGAATAACTGTTGCATTTCTTCGGCAGATTTGAGGTATTCTGTGCCGCTATACCGCATTCTTTTATCTTCACTAATTAGTTTACCTGTTTGAATACAGAGCAAGGCATCATGGGATTCTACATCAAAGCAGGAGATAAAATGAGAGTCATTTGTAGCAATAAATTTAATCCCTAATTCCCGCGCAATTTTGACGATTTCTACATTCACAATTCGGTCTTCTTGTGAACCATGATCTTGAATTTCTAAATAAAAATCTTCACCAAATACTTCTTTATACCATTTAGCAACTTTTCTGGCTGCATCTGGCCGATTACTCAGGATTGCTTGAGGAATTTCTCCACCTAAACAAGCACTGGTGACTATTAAACCTTCTCGATATTGTTTGAGTAAATCTTTGTTAATACAAGGACGGGAAAAAATGCCTTTACCTTGTACTCCTTGGAGGTGAGAAATGGTGGTAATTTTAACTAAGTTTTTATAGCCTTGTGTGTTTTTAGCTAATACGACTTGATGATATTTAGGACGACGTTCTTGTTTGTCAATCTCACCATTGAGAATATACATTTCATTGCCAATTATTGGCTTGACGTTCTTGTTACGACAGATTTTGATGAGTTCAACTGCGCCATACATGACACCATGATCTGTGAGGGCGATCGCTTTCATCCCTAATGCGATCGCTCTATCTACTAATTCTGGTAGTTGACTAGCCCCATCAAGCAAGCTGTAATCGCTGTGAATATGTAAAGGAACAAATGACATATTAGTATTTGGTAAAGTAACGGAATTTTATATTAACAACTTGATCAACCAGAAAGATCAAAAGGAGAATCTGTATCAATGGTTTCTAACTTAGATAATATTTTAGATTTAATTTTTTCATATTCTTTTTTCAACAAATTTTTACTAATCTGAGGATCTGTTGATGAATTGGAAAAACTACTAGCTTGTAGCCATTCTTGTAATCGTTCACGTTGAGCAGGTGCAATACTTGACGGCAATATATGAGTACAAGGATTAGGAGTTTCTTTGGCAAAGAATAATAAACGATATTGACCAGTATTTTGTAATAACCGCGTAATTTCTTGACCAAAACTAGTCTTGAGATCCAAATAGTAAGGCAACCATTTAGCACCATGCTGACGGGTATAAATAACTGTAATCCATAACACTACTGGATGGGGAGAAGAAATAAACAAAAATTGATTGTAGCGAGTACAAACTAAACGTTTTTGAATTTCTTGTTGGGGTAACATTACCCAAAGTGCGGGTAACAGATTTTTGTTGTGGTAAATAGGTTGAATAAACACAATATCTGCAATTGGTTTATTGTTTGGCCAAGTAACAAGTTGGGTGACATCATCATTGATTGAATATCTTTTTAATTCTGATGATGTATTATTATCGGGAATTGGAGATACCCACGCTTCAGGTTTTATTTTCCCTATTGGTGTAGGAACTAAGGGGAAATTACCTTGAACAGTTTCTTCTGATCCTGTATATGCAAAGGCATTCGTAATTGTCAGAGTATCCTGGTTAATATTGCGTATATCTTTATGCTGTTCTAGAACGGTAAGAATATTAATAATTTCCCTAATAGTTTGAGGGCGTTCACTAGCTTTTTTGGATAAACAACTCATAATTAAATCTTCCAACTGCTTTGGTATTGGCACAGTGGGAGAAGTTTCCGTAAAAGAGCGAGGTTTTTCCCTAGTGTGGGCTTTATACCATGCTCCAAAGGTATTAGTTTGTGCTAATAAGGGCATTTTCCCTGTGAGCATTTCAAACATCATGATACCAAAACTGTAGATATCAGAGCGACTATCTAATTCTTTGCCTTCGATTTGTTCAGGAGAAGAATAAGCTAGAGTCCCTAAATAGAACTTTGTATGGTCGCTATCAGATATTAATAATTTAGCAATACCAAAATCTAGAACTTTGACTAATTCGCCAAAACTAGGATCTTGAATCACCATAATATTACTAGGTTTAATATCACGATGAATGATTGGACAAATTTTTCCATCTACAATAATACCTTCATGAGCGCACTGTAATCCCAGCCCAATCTGTCTGGCCATGCTCAGAAATCTAGGTAAGGTCAGAATTTGCTTGCGAATTATATTACTCAAGCTTTGTCCTTGTAGATATTCCATCACATAGTATGTTTCATTTACGCCATAATCCATCACTCGGACAATATGGATACTTTTTTGACCTAGTAAAGCGCAAGTTTTTGCTTCTCGTTCAAATCGGTCTTGCAAGCGCATTTTTTCGTTTTGGACTGATAGAGACAAAAACTTAACAGCAACGGGGACACCGCCCAACAAAGTATCCTTAGCACAATAAACTCGTCCCATTGCTCCAGTACCAATTAGTTCTTGTATGTGGTAGCGGTTTCCGAGTAAGCGACCAATGTTGGGGTCTGACATAGAAAAAATTCGACTCCAATGTTTAACAATTCAGAGGACAATTTTGTGGGTTCTGTTTACATAGATGGGATATATTAAGAGATGAAGTCTAGATCAGACAACGGTTTCCAAGCTAATTATCCCTTTTTTGAGTAGATTTACGCAAGATACTCAATCCTACCCATATATTTACGTAAAATTGATTAATCCGCATTGAGTACATTTCTACTACTAAAGGTTACTATACTTTTGTGCTTGAATTAAAAGCACATTAAGGGCTGGCTTTTTGCCCACCCCATAAGAGTTACACTACATAATCAGATTTTTACCTTAGCACAAAGGAGCAGAGGCCAGTCCGCAAGGAGTAAGTGCGAAATATTCTTCTTCCTTCTGACTCCTGTAGGGGCGAAGCATTCAGGTGATAAATTATCGGTTTTTCCCAAGTTTATTTTCCGAATGCTGATGCTTCCAGCACGCTTCGCGAACGCCCTTACATCGAATGCTTCGCCCTTACACCAAATGCTGATGCTTCCAGTCCCGTCAGGGATACGTCCCTATGATTTCTAGCCCTAAGTATATACTGAGTTTTTGCCCAAATTGAATAGGATTGTCATGGCTATGATTCACATATTTATAAATGAGTGTAACAATTATATTTGACGTTCTAGACTAGCTTCCATTGTACTGTCTAAAAAATGACCAGCAAGCAGTCCGCTTGTTAAGTAATATTGATCGTCATTAATTCGATGCAAGGTTTCAAAACCACTACGTCTTTGACGATAGTTTCCCTCACTAGAAGTGTCATTGATTACCCAATAACGCTGCACAATTGTCTCTGGGCAAATCCAACCTTCACCTTCTACTTGTCCTAAAGAATTATGCTGGAGCAAAAAAGTATATTGGCGTTCTCCATCATGAAGTCGTCCCTTGTATTGAAAAGAGATTTCTGCGCGATCGCTGTTTGGGAATGTTAATTTTGTAGCCATAGAGAACCAATTATCTCGATTCCAAACAACCAATGTTAAACCTTTCAAGGGGATTGGTGGACTATTGCGCTCCAGCCAATTACCTTGCATTACCCAACGTCCTGGTTCTAATAAAAAAGTATGACCCACTTGCTAAATTCCTTGTTTTAATCCAGCACAGTAAAATTTTAGAAATACGTATTACCATAGTCTTCTGAGAGAAAAAGGCGGAAATATAGCTGAGTTAGCTATGATTACCATGAATTTCCCCTAAAAGCACATCATGGGATGCTCCTGTTACAGCGGGTAAATTACCCGTAATTCCCATGTTTCGCCAGTATGCTAAAACCGCAAAGGCGATCGCTTCTTTAAAAGCGGCACTCAAGCCAAATTCATCAGTAGTTACAATCGGTATTTTCCCCAACAATAACTCTAGTCTATTTTTTAAGTAAATATTGCGACTACCACCACCACACAATATCACCTTATGTGGCCTTCTTGTGAGAAAAGTGTCATAACTATGAACAATAGAAGCTGCTGTCAGTTCTGTAATGGTTGCTAAAAAATCTGCGGGATTGAGTTCGTAGGCTTGGGCATCTTGTAAACAATGATGCAAATAATTTATGCCAAATAACTCCCGTCCAGTAGATTTAGGGGGTGGTAAGTGGAAATATTCTTGACTTAGCCATTGTTCTACCAATGGATTGCATGGTGTCCCACTAGCTGCCCAATCACCGTTTTCATCATAGGTTTTAGCACCATTTGTAAAATGCTCTACAGCTAAATCTAATAAACTATTACCAGGACCTGTATCCCAACCCCGAATTTGCGATAACCAATTATCACCACGGGCTGGGAGATAAGTTACATTCCCAATTCCACCAATATTTTGAACACAACGGTCTTCATGGGGATGACTGAGTAAATAAGCATCAACTTTAGGCACAAGCGGCGCACCATGACCACTGACAGCAATATCAGCACCTCGGAAATTACTGATAGTAGTAATATTTGTTAAATGGGCAATTAAGTCTCCCCGTCCTAATTGGCAACTATAACCTAATTCTTCTCCTATCTGGGGTGGCCGATGGTATACAGTTTGACCATGAGAGCCAATCAAAGTAGCCGCTTTATAACCAGCTTGAATATTTTGAGCAGCTTCAGCAAAAGCATGAGCGATCGCATCATCTATTGCAGCTAACTCTAGCATTGATACAGCACTACCAGCCCCCAGATCCAGAATTTTTTCCCTGATTTGAGGAGGGTAAGGATATGTTTCTCCTGCTAGTAATTCCACCTTCAGATCCAAATCCCTACCAGAAATTTCTACTAAAGCGGTATCTATCCCATCTACAGATGTACCACTCATTAAACCAATCACGCGAGTCGGGTGCATTGACTCAAATATTTTTATAGATTGTCAATGGTAGTGTAATTCATACAATTACCCATGTCAAAACAATACTCATATTTATGAGGCTGGTAATTGGTGATTGGTGATAAAATCTCAGTCTTAATCCTGTTCATCCTTAAATCCTGTACTATGGCTAACGCCACGCTCCGCGAACGACTTCGCTCAGTAACCATATATCCTGATTCAGACAATTTCCTTAACTTAAGTATTTATAGAGTGCGTTACGCGATCGCACCCTACGGATCTTTCAAATATTAAACAACTGACTAATTACTAATTCCGTTGACGATTAATATCTTGTAAATCCAGAGCATAATTTAAACGTAAAATATTCACCCCTGGTTCACCGAAAAATCCTAAAAATCTCCCATCAATATATTTAGTAATTAAAGGAATAATCTCATCTTCTTTTATGCCTCGTGCTTGTGCTACTCTCTCTATTTGTTGTCTTGCTGCTTTCAAAGAAATATGGGGATCTAAACCAGATCCTGATGTATAAATCAAATCAGCTAGAGGTTGTTTATTGTCATCCTGAAATTCTTCTACTTGCTTGAGAATGCGTTCCTTGAGTTCTGGATTAGTAGCCGCAAGATTACTACCCCCAGAAATACCAGTAGGTTGAGCTTTTTTACCTTGGCTATACCTAACAGCACTGGGACGACCATGAAAATAGCTATCTGATGTAAATCCTTGACCAATCAAAGTCGAACCAATCGGTTGAGCATTGATATTTAACATCATGCTACCATTAGCTGTAAATGGGAACAGTGACTGACCTATTAGCAATACAAAAAGAGGATATATAATCGCTGTTAATAACCAAATTACCAGAGTTATTCTGATTGCTCTGATAGCTTCTCTGATCATAGACATAATGTAATTTTGAATCTAATTTTATACCGTTTCCTATAACATTCTGATTTTTCTGTTCCCTGTTCCCCGCTCCCTGTTCCCTCTCTCAACAAGTGAATTTAATTTTATCCGATTACTTACTCACGTAATTATTTACGTTAAACCCACAAATGTGAGCATCATATCTATTAACTTAATAGCAATAAATGGTGTAATCACCCCACCTAAGCCATAAATTAAAATATTTCGTTGGAGAAGTTGATTAGCTGTCAAAGGTCGAAACTTAATTCCCTTTAATGCTAGGGGAATCAAAGCCGGAATAATTAAAGCATTGTAAATCAGCGCCGAGAGAATAGCCGAATTGACGCTGCTTAACTTCATAATATTCAAGCTTCCTAGATTAGCAGCAGTAAACAATACCGGAATAATCGCAAAATATTTAGCAATATCATTAGCGATCGAAAACGTCGTCAACGCCCCACGGGTAATTAACAATTGCTTACCAATACTCACCATATCAATTAATTTGGTAGGATCAGAATCTAAATCCACCATATTCGCAGCTTCTTTAGCCGCTTGTGTTCCCGTATTCATAGCCACACCTACATTAGCCTGAGCTAAAGCAGGAGCATCATTAGTTCCATCCCCAGTCATCGCCACGATTTTTCCTTCAGCCTGTTCCCGTTGAATCACACTGATTTTGTCTTCTGGTGTAGCTTCCGCGATATATTCATCTACTCCAGCTTCTTTAGCAATCACAGAAGCCGTTATCCGGTTATCTCCCGTGAGCATAATTGTCCGCACTCCCATTCGCCGCAGTTGGTCAAATCGTTCACGGATACCCGGTTTAACAATATCCTTGAGATAGATCACACCATAAATTTTGTTATCGAGACAAACAGCTAAAGGTGTACCGCCTTGATGGGAAACTTGTTCGTAAGCAACATCTAATTCTGGGCTATCCTGTCCATGACGCGAAAGCACAAAGCCTTTAATTGCTTCTACTGCACCTTTTCGCACTTCCCTTCCTCCAGGTAAATTAGTGCCACTCATGCGCGTCTTTGCGGAAAATTCTATCCCTTGTGCCTGTTTGCGGTCTAAATCAAAATTAGCACCTAACTTTTCTGCAAGTCGGACAATAGATTTACCCTCTGGAGTATCGTCAAAAATACTAGCAGCCAAGGCCACATTAGCAATTTCTGACATTGAGTGACCATTGATAGGGATAAACTCTTCAGCCAAACGGTTGCCCAGGGTAATTGTCCCTGTTTTGTCGAGAATGAGGGTATTTATATCTCCACAAGCTTCGATCGCTCTTCCAGAGGTAGCAATAACGTTAAATTGGGCAACTCTATCCATACCTGCAATGCCGATGGTACTCAGCAAACCACCAATAGTTGTAGGAATTAGTGCTACCAACAAAGCAATTAAAATGGAGACACTAACAGGACTATTGACATAGTAGGCAAAGGCGGGAAGAGTCGCCACTACCAATAAAAATACTAAGCTTAGAACCGCTAATAATACTGTTAAAGCAATTTCATTAGGTGTTTTGGTGCGTTCTGCTCCTTCTACTAAGGCAATCATCCGGTCAATAAAGCCTTTACCTGGTTCAGCAGTGATGCGAATAATCAGTTCATCGGAAATTATGCGCGTACCACCTGTAACTGAACTAGCAACATCTGAACCTGATTCTTTAAGAACTGGGGCAGATTCGCCCGTAATTGCCGATTCATCCACAGAAGCGACACCCATGATCACTTCACCGTCAGCAGGAATTACATCACCGGAGACTACATAGATGGTATCTCCTGGTTTCAAGCTAGTGGAAGGAACTTCTGTAATTGTGCCGTCAACGGTGATGGTTTTAGCGATCGTTGCTGATTGGGTGGAACGCAAAGTATCAGCTTGGGCTTTACCCCGTCCCTCGGCTATGGCTTCAGCAAAGTTGCTAAATAGAACCGTCAAGAACAAAATTCCAGTTAACAAGCCATTAAACAGATGAGGGTTGTTTTGATTTATCGGTCCAAATAATTCGGGATCAATGGTCACGAAGAAAGTAATAATTGTTCCTATCCAGACCAAAAACATCACCGGATTTTTGATGGCATATTTAGGATGTAGTTTGATAAAAGCATCCCCAATTGACCGGAAATAGAGTCCGTTGTTTGTTACCCGCGTTTTTTTACGTTTCTTGCGCCGATAACGAGAACGGGGCGATTTAGAATTAGAGGTATTTGCGGCTGAGTTCATATATTGATAATTGATAATTGACAATTGACAATGGGTGATTAAGAGAAATATTCTCCTCATCACCTCATTTCTTCTAACTACCAGCGGCGAGTTTAAAACCTTCAGCGATTGGACCTAGAGCTAAAACTGGGAAGAATGTCAAAACTCCTAAAATTAGAGTGACACCAGCGGTAATACCAGTAAATAGTAGAGAATCTGTTTTTAAAGTCCCACGACTTTCGGCACTAGCTTGTTTTTCAGACATACTAGCAGCTAAAAGGATCAGGGCAATCATGGGGATATAACGCCCTGCCAAAATGCTGACACTTGTACTTAAATTCCACCATAAAGTATCATTATTCAATCCTTCTAAGCCAGAGCCATTATTTGCTGTGGCTGAGGCGTATTCATAAACTACTTGGGAAATACCATGAAATCCTGGGTTACTAATTCCTGATAAAGATATAGGATAAGCTAAAGCTACAGCACTGGGAATTAAAATCATCATTGGATGAATTAACAGCACTACACTAGCAAGAACAATTTCTCGGTTCTCAATTTTGCGCCCAAAAATTTCCGGTGTGCGCCCTACCATCAAACCGGTGAGAAAAACGGTGAGAATCAGGTAAATGAATAGATAAGCCGTTCCTACTCCCTGTCCACCCCAAATTATTTGTAAAAATAGGTTGAATAAGGTAGAAAATATGCCATTGGGCATGAGAGAATCGTGCATTCCGTTGACAGCACCGCACATGGTAGCGGTAGTTGCAATTGCCCATAATGCAGTTTGCGCCCAATCAAATCTGACTTCTTTACCTTCCAGATTAGGTAATTCTAATCGCAAAGCATTGTTAATCAGGGGATTTCCTTGCAATTCTCCTATGGCTGTAACTCCAATCAGGAAAACAAAGATGATAAACACCATCCAAAATAATAGCCAGCTTTGTTTAAGGTTATTGGCAAATATGCCGTAGGTGTAAATTAGAGAGGTGGGAATGGCCAGCATAGCGATGATTTCGATTAAGTTAGAAGCGCCATTGGGATTTTCAAAAGGGTGAGCGGAGTTAGCTGCGAAAAAGCCACCGCCATTTTCCCCTAACATTTTGATCATTTCCCAAGATGCTACTGGACCTCTAGCTATGTACTGAATTCTTCCTTCTAAGGTTTCTACTACGAGAGTTTCGGCTAAGGTTTGGGGTACACCTGAAATAATCAGAGCGATCGCCCCAATAATAGATAAAGGTAGTAATATCCTCGTGATAGCACGGGTAAAATCAACATAAAAATTTCCTAGTTTTCTCCCTGTCAACCCGCGGATAAAGGCTATTCCCACCACTAAACCACTAGCCGCTGAAGTAAACATCAAAAAGCCTAAAGCTGATGTTTGACTAAAATAACTAAAGGTGTTTTCTCCCGCGTAGTGCTGTTGATTGGTATTAGTCAGGAAGGAAATAGTAGTATGTAGTAATAAATCCCATCTTATCCTCCCTAGTTTATTGGGATTCCAGGGTAGAAATTCCTGATAATAGAGGAGAGCATAAACCATACCACCCATCATTAAATTGCTGAATAGCAAGGCGCGGATATACTGCCAGCTACTCATATCATTTTTTTTACCCACACCCCCTAAAATGTAAATTATTGCCTCTATTGGCTTCATAACAGGATCAAGTATTGTCCTTTCTCCTAAAAAAACGCGGGCTATGTATTTTCCCAGTCTTGGGGTAATGACTATGACAATACACAGCGTTAAAGCAATTTGTAAAAAACCTTGTCCCATGTAATTTATACTCTATTCAACTCAAGTTCTAGCCAGTCAATACTCAACAATCATGTCTAAATTAGTAGTAAATTGAATTTTTAGCAATTAGATAATTTTTATACCATCTCAATTCATCAACATGGTATCGTTTTATCTGAATCTAGCTAAATATTTTATCCAGTATATTTTTAATTTATTTAACTACAGATCAAATATAGTTTACTATTCAACAAAAATATGCTTTTAATTATAGTTAAGTCTACGTAGGTATATATAATTATCTAGTTATTGGTAGATTTTAGAAATAAACTAATTACCCCAACTGACGATAAACTGCAAACAAGCAATCATTATATTGCTTTTCAACCTCAAGATTTGTAAACGCCCAGGCGACTTTGTATGGCTTTTGATATTCTCCTAATATATTAATCCGGTGACAAATATCAGGAATTTTGGTCAAATATCTGTGATTTAAGGGGAAATCACAAACAAATATACCTTTAGCCCTTCGTGTTGCACCTGTTGTATATTTATATTGAATTATAATTGCTACACAGTAGCTATCCTCTGATGTATGCAGAACTTGAACTAACCCATCATGACTGATATTTACTATATGATCAGGTAATTTCAAGCTTTCACTAGTATCTAAAGGTATATTTTGAGTTTTCACCCAATCGAGAATTTCCTGAGATTTTGCCAGTGCTAACCTTTTTTGATAAAAATATTTAATATCAACAATTGAACTAATTATCCAATATACTACTTGTACCGATAGTAATACAAATCCGCTGAATATTCTTTGTAATTTATACATTTTAGTTATGATTTAGATGATTAAACACTATGATTACACAATATATAATATATCTTGATGCTTGTTGTTTAAATCGTCCATTTGATGATCAAACGCAATCTCGTATTTATTTAGAAGCACAGGCAGTTATGACAATTCTGAGTCAATGTCAATCAGGGACTTGGAAACTCATCAATAGTAGTGCTTTAATCGCTGAATTAAACCAAACACCTGATATAGAAAGATTACAAAACATCAAAAAATTACTCTTTATTGCTAAAATTAAAGTTATTAATAACGCCTTCATTGAAAGCAGATCCGCTGAACTCCAAAAATTAGGATTCTCCAGCTATGATGCCACCCACATTGCCAGTGCTGAAAGAAGTCAGGCAGATATATTTTTGACAACAGATGATAGACTTATCAAAAAATATCAAAAATATTCTCAATTAATTAACGTCAAAACTAATAACCCTGTGCAATGGCTGGCAGAAGTAATACAAGCAGAGGAAAGTAATGATGAAAACCCAAAATGAAATTATCAAACAAGGCTATGATGCCTTAATTAATTCTCTGGGAGTTGCTGATACTATTCGGTTTATTCAATATTTTCATCCTGGTGAGGGAGACTATACAAAAGAACGTCATCAATGGCTAGATGAAAAAACTTTGGAAGATGTATTTATGGAAATAAAACAATTACCGGAAGACGATTTAAATCAATATGACGAAATTATTGAATAGTTCAACTCTTGCACTAAGGAACTAAACCACCTACGATTTTAATCATAGGCTAATAGTCAAAGTCTACTCAAGTGAACTAAAAAATAATCTTTAGTCTACTAAAGTAGACTTGAGCTATTAGACAGGGAATTAATTCCCTGGTATATTCATGATTGTTAATCCGATTACATTCATAATGTAATCAAAAACTATGTAAATTACTCTCAGAATATCCAACACCAACAAATGCAGGAGTAGATGTAGCTTGCTTTTCAATTAGTTCTAGCAAAGCTTCATTACAACGTTCCGCAATTTCTGGATATTTATTTGCTATCCATTCAAGTTCTGTTACACCAGCAGGATCACTAATATCAAACCCTAGATCAATCAATTCTTCCGTGTGCTTAAATGCAAGATTGAAAATACCCTCAAAATCTATAAATTCTTCATACATAGTTACATTTCCTCTAAATTGGTATAGATATTAATCTTTGTTGTGTAACCTCTATCCAGGTAACTGTATAAATACTATTATAATTCTATTCAACTCATTCTTGACTTAACCTCTGAATATAGCAAATAGTTTCTTCTTTGCTGAGTATTTCATCCGGTAGTAACAGCCAGCTTGGATAAAGATATACTGTATAACCTAACTCATTTGTTTTGCGCTTGTCTACTATCTTTCCCCAACGGTTAGGAAAAATAAACCAACGGGTACTTAACCGTCTGGGAGGAATAGCACCCCAGGCCATACCATTGACTAGACAATACCAAATAATGACAGATGGTGGATTAATCCATTGCTTGCTTTCAACTTCACCACACATCCAGCCTTGATAACCAATAGGTAAAATACGGGGATTTTCCACTAAACTGGAAACACTCTTAACGGATACCCAAAATAGCTGACACTGATTATCACTGCTATATATTGGAATATCTTCATCAGTACCAAATTCTGTTATTCTTGATTCACCAGCATTGATACCGCGATTTATTAACCCTCTACGAACTATTTCAACTGCCCGTTTTCCTTCAGATAAGAACTTTTCCCAATCGGATGAAGACATAATAATATTTAATTAATTCAGCAAAAACAGCATCATTTGATCTTACCAATGAATGAGACTATTTCCGTCTTCTCTTTTTTCTCCGGTTCAGGATTCCTTGATTTAGGCTTTGAAAACAGCGGCTATAAAATCGCTTACGTCAACGAAATATTCCCCCCATTCATGTCCGCATATCGCTATTCACGGGAAAAACTCAACCTCCCACAACCTGAATATGGATATCATCAAGGTGAAGTCGCAGACGTAAGTAAATTAATCACAGGAACACCAGCACAACGATTAAATGAATTAGTCAAAGATTCCCGTAAATCAAATCATATAATTGGCTTTATTGGTGGTCCCCCCTGTCCTGATTTTTCGGTCGGTGGCAAAAACAAAGGACATTTAGGTGATAATGGTAAACTGTCATCTGCTTATATTGAATTAATTTGTCAAAACTTACCAGATTTCTTTTTATTTGAAAATGTCAAAGGTTTATGGAGAACAACAAAACACCGTTTATTTTTTGAAGAATTAAAAATAAAATTACAACAAGCAGGTTATATTTTAACAGAACGGTTAATTAATTCTATTGAATATGGTGTCCCTCAAGATAGAGAGAGAATTATTTTAATAGGCTTTAAAGATAATTTTCTCAAAGATATGAAAATCAAAGATGATTTTACCTTTCCTTGGGAAAAATATATTTTATATCCTCAAGAAAAAGTGTTTACTCATCCTTGGAATAAGTGCGAACTATTTCAAGAAGATTCTATAATTCCTTGTCCTGAAAATATTCCTGAACAACTCACCGTTGAATATTGGTTTAGAAAAAATAACGTTCTCAACCATCCCAATGCTAAACACTATTTTCAACCCAGAGCAGGTAAAATTAAATTTGCTACTATTGAAGAAGGAGATGATTCCAAAAAGTCTTTTAAACGTCTCCATAGATGGCGTTATTCTCCCACAGCTTGCTATGGTAATAATGAAGTCCATTTACATCCTTACAAAATTAGACGCATTTCTGTAGCAGAAGCTTTAGCTATTCAATCTTTACCTGCTAATTTTTCACTGCCAGAAAATATGTCACTTACTAATATGTTTAAAACTGTTGGTAATGGTGTTCCATACTTAGCAGCTAAAGCATTAGCACAAACTATTCTTGACTTTTTAAATACTGACTTGCAATAATAAGGGCGCACGCCCTGCGCCACTACTGTCTCACTTCTCCTGTATGTGGTTTAATATATAAGAAATACTTTAATTTTCATAAAGTTTAATAAACACTACACCAGAAAAACAAATGATGGCAGCAGACTATCCCAATATTGATATTGCGCCATTTATAGACCACTCTCTGCTGTTACCAATAGCTACGCCAGAGCAGATTAGTCAGTGGTGCGATGAAGCATACAGATTTAATTTTGCAGCGGTTTGTGTAAATCCCTGCTATGTCAAGCAAGTAGCCGAACTGCTTCATAAAAAAATCCTCATGTTTGTACGGTTATTGGCTTTCCCAATGGTGCAACGACTTCAGCAGTTAAGTTGTATGAAGCTAAAGAAGCAGTAGACAATGGTGCTACTGAGTTAGATGTAGTCATTAATTTAGGATGGCTAAAAGCCGGTAAAACAGAGGAAGTTCATCGGGAAATTGCTACAATTTGCGAAGAAGCTGGACAGCCTGTAAAGGTGATTCTCGAAACCAACCTCCTCACGGATATGGAGAAACAAATAGCTGCGGAACTCGCTATGGATGCGGGTGCTGCATTCTTAAAGACCAGTACAGGTTGGAATGGTGGTGCAACTGTAGCAGATGTTAAGCTTTTAAAGGAAATAGCAAAAGATCGGGTAGGAATCAAAGCATCAGGAGGTATTCGCACTCACAACGAAGCCTTAGATTTAATCATGGCTGGTGCTACTCGATTAGGTACATCTCGCGCGATAGATTTACTCCGTCAACGTAATAACCCAGAAAAAGAAACGAGTCAGTAGTCATTTGTTTGTTGTCCGTTGTTCGTTGTCAGTTGTTTTTCCTTTACTACTGACTACTGACCACTGACCATTGACCATTGACTACTGACCACTGACTAAAAATGAGTAAAACCTACAAAGCAACTGGCATTAATCTCAAAACTCAGGCGATCGGCGAATCAGATAAGATAGTCACAATTTTAACTCATGAATTTGGGTTAATTCGGGCGATCGCTCCGGGAACTCGTAAACAAAACTCCAGCTTGGGCGGGAGAATGGGGATATTTGTCATCAATGAATTACTAATTTCCCCCGGTAGAAATCTCGATAGAATTACTCAAGCTGAAACTATAAAAACTTATTCTGGTCTATCTAAAGATTTAGGTAAATTAGCTGCTAGTCAATATTTAGCTGAAATAGTCTTGTGTCAAGCTTTAAGCGAACAACCCCAAATAGAACTTTATGAATTATTTAATGAACATCTCCAGCGGTTAGAAAGTATCCCCAAAACAGAAATAAAAGCTGTAATTGCTCATCTAGTCCAAGGTGTATTCCACCTTTTAGGATTAGCAGGACTCACCCCCCAAGTAGAATTTTGCGGCTTAACCCAGCGTCTTTTAACTCCAGACTGGACAAATCCCCACTGGCAAGTAGGATTTAGTATTCCCACTGGTGGGATAATTTGCTTAGATGCTTGGAAAAGCTTGCGAAAAAAATAGAGCAGGAGAAATGGGAAAATGGAGAGACGGAAGCCAGAAAAAACATAAATTTTCCTGATTCCTCAACCTCTAACCCCAGCTATGAAACAGTTTTTCACCAGCAGGAGTTACCAATTATTTCTCGTCGTTTGAATGGGAAAGAACTGCTTATGCTTCAACATCTGTCGGAAACAGAGATAATACAAATAGATTCAGCCGATTATTCTGGCTGGTTATCTGTTGAGCAAATTTTGCGTCAGTATGTCCAGTATCATTTTGGACAACCTATTCGCTCTGCCACTTTGATTGATTCTTATTTTGCCGCTAACCATGATGCAATCGTCTGATTTAGATAGAAAAAGCCGGTCTCTTTCACCTAGCCAAGCTAAAAAAAAGCATACAGCATCAGATCATAATGTTGCTTCTCCACCTAAACTTAGTCATATTCATAATCCAGAAATGTCATCACCGGATGTTTCTCAAGATGAAACTTGTACATCAGAAATAGAATCGGATCAATCATTAAAAATTACACAGACAAATGGCAATATTAATGGCGTTCAAGATGTTTTAACACCAGAAAAGATGCCATTTACAGATGCTGGTGATGGTGGACAAGCCACATCGGAAAAAAATAAACAAGCGGGTTTTTTACCTGTATTAAAAAATCCGAATTTTCTGGCTCTTTGGGCAGGTCAAGTTTTCTGTCAACTAGCAGATAAGGTTTATTTAGTATTAATGATTGCTTTGATTAACAGCCAATTTCAAGCTAGTGATCAGAGTATTAGTGGTTGGGTTTCGGCTTTAATGATGGCATTTACGATTCCAGCAGTTCTCTTTGGTTCTGTAGCCGGGGTTTTTGTAGATCGCTGGTCAAAAAAAGTCGTATTGGTAGCATCAAATATTTGGCGCGGTATTCTGGTTTTGGTAATTCCTCCTCTACTTTGGTTAACCCATGGTTGGCGGCCTGTGGGAGTTTTACCAGTAGGTTTTTTGATTATTTTAGGTGTGACTTTTTTGGTTTCTACCTTAACCCAATTTTTCGCCCCCGCCGAACAATCAGCTATTCCTTTAGTGGTGCGAGAAGAGGATTTGCTTTCGGCTAATTCTCTCTACACAACGACAATGATGGCTTCTTTGATTATAGGTTTTGCCGTAGGTGAACCAGTTTTAGCATTAGCCGATGGACTCTGGTCACAATTAGGTGGTAGTGGTGGACTGGGTAAGGAAATTTTGGTTGGTGGTAGTTATGCGATCGCTGGACTAATATTATTACTACTGCAAACTAAAGAAAAACCCCACCCCCCAGAAACAGAATTTCCTCATGTTTTCTCTGACTTGCGCGACGGGTTTAGTTATCTCAAAGCGAATAATCAACTCCGCAATGCTTTATTACAACTAATTATCTTATTTTCTGTCTTTGCCGCCCTTACTGTTCTCGCAGTTCGCATGGCAGAAATTATTCCTAATCTGAAAGCTTCTCAATTCGGCTTTTTACTAGCATCTGGTGGTGTGGGTATGGCTGGAGGAGCAACAATTCTTGGTCAATTTGGCCAGCGTTTTTCCTATAAACAACTCAGTTTTTGGGGTTGTTTAGGAATGACAGGCTCTTTAATCGGTTTATCTCTATTCACTACCCAACTCTTACCAGTGCTGCTATTCATCGCCCTTATGGGAGTATTTGGCGCTCTAGTCGGTATACCTATGCAAACCGTCATCCAAACCGAAACACCCGCAGCTATGCGAGGTAAAGTCTTTGGACTACAAAATAATGTGATTAATATTGCTCTCTCTCTCCCCTTGGCTTTAGCTGGTGTAGCGGAAACTTTTGTGGGATTAAAAGTAGTATTTTTTACCTTGGCTGCCATCGTCTTATGCGGGGGTCTCTTTACCTGGTATAGCCGAAATCATGATTCAGCAGTTAATCATCAAGAATAAAACTCTGTAGTGGCAGAATTTTGACGATCAATTCAGGTTCTAAGCACTTAGGCAGTTACTATCATTCTAGGAAGTTATCATCTGGTAAATAATCAACAACTGTATCTAACTATCGGCTTTCATGGTAAAATTAGTCCAGCAAGATGTAAAATACTTGCTGGGGATCAACTAAATAATCAGTATCTAAGTTGTGATTAATTTATACAGTTCATAACTTATTAACATTATCAATAAATTTATTTACTGAGTTTCGCCATTACTGTCATTTAAAAACATCTGAGCTTTTGTCATTCACAAAAATTCAGCAATCACAACAGCATAATAAAAACAGTATTGTTTACACTCGCTTTTCTTTCATAGATAACCAAAGAATGCGTATAGCTTGGATTGGAAAAAAAACACCCTTTTGTGGTAACGTCACCTACAGTCGAGAAATTACCAACGGATTGCTAGACAGGGAACATGAGGTTAGTTTTCTCCACTTTACTCAAGAAGAACCAACCAAAGACAATTGGCCTAATTGTCAAGAAGTTCCTTTACCATTTATTTACAAGTCCCAGGTTTACACAATTCCCTCTTTCAAAGCTACTAAAGTTCTGAAAGACTCTCTTAGGGAAATTAAGCCTGATATAGTTCATGCTTCTCTGACTCTATCAACTTTAGATTTTGTCTTACCAGAAATTTGTGAAGAATTAAATTTGCCCCTCATTGCAACTTTTCACACTCCATTTGCAGGGAAAGGCGCAAAATTAATATCTAGTACCCAACTTCTAGCTTATCAACTCTACGCTCCTTTTTTGGATCACTACGATCGCGTCATTATCTTTTCCCAAATTCAGCGGGAATTATTATCAAGCATGGGTGTTGGGGAAAGTAAAATTGCTGTCATTCCTAATGGTGTAGATACTGTCAAATATTCTCCTGGTATTTCCCATATTAAGGCCGAATTTGGGGCAGATCGTTTGTTTGTTTATCAAGGGAGAATTGCTCCAGAGAAAAACGTTGAATCTCTCTTGCGTGCTTGGAAACAATCAGACATGGAACCTAATACCAAATTACTGATTGTCGGTGATGGACCATTAAAGCCTTCTTTGGAATCGTTTTATGGGCGAGAATATGGCATCATCTGGTTAGGATTTATCGCTGACGAAAATCGCCGCATCGAAATTTTGCGGGGTGCAGATGTGTTTATTTTACCCTCTTTAGTAGAAGGTTTATCCTTGTCTCTATTAGAGGCTATGTCCTGCGGTTTAGCTTGTTTAGCTACTGATGTTGGTGCAGACGGGGAAGTTTTAGAAAAAGGGGCAGGTGTTGTAATTAATACAAGCAGTGTGCGATCGCAACTCAGAACCCTGTTACCACTATTCCAAGATCATCCAGAGTTAACAACATTGTTGGGAGAAAAAGCCAGAAATCGCGTATTAGAACGTTATACCCTCAGTGATAATATTACTCAACTAGAAGAGCTTTATAGCCAAGTTCTAGCACAACGACCTTTGACACTAAGTTGGGGTAGTTAAGCAGACATTCAACATATTATAATTATGGCTGACACTACTCTATCAGCCAGCCCGATTGAGAATTACTGATCACATCTTTCTCTCTGCTTCTATGGGGGAAAGATTTTTATTGTAGATTTAACTACTAAAATCCCAGTTTTTTATAAATCACATTTAATACATTTTGTCAATTCGTAATTTCTGTTACTTTACAAAATTTAAGATTGCCGTTACATTGCTTTACATAGCAGATAAGTTCATAATAAACATTTTTAACTTATCTCTCAACAGCGACTAATTAACAAATTATCTTGGAGATTCCGACTGTGGCTTTAACTATCCAGTCTGCTCAAACTATTTTTTCTAATACTCAAGTTCCTAGTCCCATTCCCGCAACCATAGCATTATTCGATCAACTTAACGTTGACGATCAACTAGCTTATCTTTGGTATGCTTATACTGAAATGGGTAAGACCATTACTCCCGCAGCACCAGGAGCAGCACGTTTACAACTAGCAGACAGTTTGCTGACTCAAATTAAGCAAATGACACGCGAAGATCAAACCAAAGTCATGCGGGATTTAGCCAGCCGTGCTGATACTCCTATCAGCCGTTCCTATGGTTTCTTTAGCGTTAATACCAAACTCGCTTTTTGGTATGAGTTAGGAGAATTGATGAAACAGGGAATCGTTACTCCCATTCCAGTTGGTTATCAAATGTCTCCTGGTGTAAGATTTGTGTTAGAAGCTACACAAAAGCTTGATCAAGGTCAGCAAATTACCGTATTACGGAATACCGTAGTAAATATGGGCTTTGATACTTCTGAATTAGGTCCAAGCAGTTACCCCAAAGAATCTACAGAACCTGCTTTCCAACGGACAACCCCAGTTATTTCCTCAGTTAAAATTGACGGGATTACAGAACCCGCTGTATTAGGCTACATTGAAGCCATGAATGCAGATAAATTTGATGATGCGATCGCCCTATTCACTAACGACGGTGCGCTACAACCACCATTTCAAAAGCCAATTGTAGGACCAGAAGCGATCGCTAAATATATGCGTGAAGAAGCACAAGGACTTAACATGATGCCACAACAAGGTATTTGTGAAGTTCAACCAGACGGTTCTAAGCAACTAAAAATCACAGGGATAGTGCAAACTCCTTGGTTTGGTGTCACAGTCGGTATGAATATTTCTTGGCGCTTTTTAATCAATCCAGATGGAAAAATCTTCTTTGTAGCCATTGATATGCTTGCATCTCCTCAAGAACTAATGAACCTACGTCGAGTTTAATCAAATCAGGAGGCTGTTAAAAATCAAGTTTGCATTGATATATTTATACAGCCTCCCAATTATAAGAAGAAAACGCCATTGACAACGGATAAAAAACTTGTTATCATAGTATTGACGAGGAAGAACTAGCTCAAGCGCATAAGCAAGCTATGAAGTATCAAGCTAAATGAAAACAGCTATTGAGATCAACAAATTATATGAGTCTAATTACTCACAATGGTTAGAGGAGACAATTGAAAGTCTCAAATCTCGCCAATTAGGGGAGATTGACTATGATAACTTAATAGCAGAATTAGAAGAATTGGCGAAAACCGAAAAAGACGCGTAAGAAGTTTATTAGAACAAATTATTAGACATTTACTACTTTATCAAAACTGGCATATAGAAAAGCCCAGAAATGCTAACCATTGGGCTGCGGAAATTATTAGTTTTCGTAATCAAATTAATGAAGAATTAACCAGTAACTTACGCAACCATTTAGCAGAAAATATCAATCTCATTTACAGCAATGCCTTAGATTATGTTAAAGCCAAAACCAAACTTACCAACTTACCAGAAATCTGTCCTTACACCTTAGATCAGATTTTAGATAAAAACTGGTTGCCTTCATCTTAAAATCTTACTTTTGTGCCTTTGCATGAAGTAAATTCAATTATGCCCCAAACTCGTAGATTGTTCATAAACCTTCTTCAAAGTATTCACATCACGTGCAGAAATAAGCGGTGGATTGCGAACTTGAGCAAAATACATAGTATCAGTTTCTAGAAGACTATGCCCCCAAATTCCTAAAGCATGGCCAAGTTCATGACGTGCTGCTGATAATACATAATCACCAGTTTGACTAGGACTCAGCAGAATTGTGAAACGGTGAAATAAAATATTATTGAAATTATATAAATCATAACTAGCTAAAGCCGAACGCGCCCTAAGTATTTTCCTATTAGGATCAAGTTGCAAAGGAGGTGCTTTGCGAATAATGATAATATCTGCAATATCAGATGTTTTCACTATCTGCAAAGGTAAATAAATACTCCATTCTTGCACTGCTTCTAAAACACTACTAACCCATAGTTGCGATTGTTTTTCACTAATATTTGTTGGTGTTTCTATCTTCACTTTTATGGGAAAAATTGACCAAATTAAATAGCCAACTTTCGTAGATTTGATTTGATCAAAATAATCACCACTATTTGTTGGATCTTGCCATTGTGCCAAAGTTGGTGGTAAAGAATGGGGTTTTTGGATAATAGATAGAGAGTTTCTTCCCTGTTCCGGCAAAACAGCATCAACTGGAAAATTACTCAAAATAACTAGCAGTCCTGTACTTATCGCTAAAGTCAGAACTGCTACTTGTAGTGAGCGAAATTGAACTATTAACCGTCGCCAAAATAGTTGATTTTGGGTGATATTCCCCATGTTCGTTTTCAATTATTTGGGCAACCAGTTAGCACTTAGAACCACAGTTAGACCCAGAAAAACAACCGTTAATGCCCAAGTAACTCGATTTAAAGTATTTTCGGCACTCTTGGTGCTGCTAAATAATTGCGCTT
>NZ_VILD01000002.1:377438-390199 GCF_009712085.1 Anabaena sp. UHCC 0253 | reverse complement strand
GTCCACCAATAGCACCAATCCCATCACCTTTAGGACTATGCAGCAAGACGAGAACAATTAAACCCAGAGCAGAAAACGCCCAAATACCTTGTACGATGCTAGTAATTGTCATATTAGAAATCTTGATTATAACAAATTTTACACAATTGTAACTAAGAAAACAGTTAACTATCAAAAGTTAACTGTTAACTCAAGTATATTTTACAAACCTACTTGTACAGGAGTACGAGTTAGTTGTACATCATATTCTGCCGCTTTAAGTAATGATCGCCCTGTCATTTCTTCTGGTTGGGATATCTGTAAAATATCCAGAATAGTCGGGGCAATATCGGCTAATTTGCCATCATTTCTCAGCAGTACATCTGTACCATATCCAGGAATTTTAGCTTTTTCGCCTTCTACCAAAATTAAAGGAACTGGATTAGTAGTATGCGCTGTCCAAGGATGACCACCTTCATCTAGCATATATTCAGCGTTGCCATGATCAGCCGTAATAATTGCTGTACCACCAGCTTTACCAATAGCGTCAATGAGACGACCTAAGCATTTATCTACTGTTTCAATCGCTGTTACAGTAGCTGGAATTTGTCCCGTATGCCCTACCATGTCTGGGTTAGCATAGTTCATCACAACTAGGGAGTAGATGCCCTTTTTAATAGCAGCGATCGCCACATCTGTTACAGCTTGTGCTGACATTGACGGGGCTTGATCATAAGTCGCTACCATTGGACTACTGACTAATTCCCGGTCTTCTCCCACACAAGGGTCTTCCAGTCCCCCATTAAAGAAATAGGTGACATGAGCGTATTTTTCAGTTTCGGCTGTTCTAAACTGCTTTAAACCACGATTAGCGATAACTTCACCCAGAATATTACTCAGATTTTGCGGCGCAAAAGCCACAGAAACAGGTAATTCTGGATCATACTGGGTAAAAGTTACAAAAGAAAGTGGTTGAATTTTCTCTCTTTCAAACCCGTTAAAAGTGTTACTGACAAAGGCTTGAGTTAGTTCTCTAGCGCGGTCGGGGCGGAAATTAAAAAATATGACCCCATCTCCAGATTCTACCGCGCCTGGTTGCAGACGGACAGGAAGAACAAACTCATCAGTCACACCTTGAGCGTAAGCTGCTTGCAATGTCTCTACAGCCGTGAGTCCATTACCCGCACTATCTGTTATCATCACATCGTAAGCGCGTTGGACTCGATCCCAACGGTTATCACGATCCATGGCATAATAACGACCGCTGATAGTGGAGATCGCCCCAATTCCAATATGATCTATATAGTCTTCCAATTGCTGAATGACATTGATAGCATCTGTCGGTTTGGTATCACGGCCATCAGTAATGGCGTGGATACAAACTTGTGAAAGTTGCTGTTCCTTTGCTAAGTCAAGTAGTCCAAATAGATGGGTAATATGGGAATGCACCCCGCCATCAGAACAAAGCCCCACTAGATGTAACTTGCCATTAGCTGAACGAACTTCTTGGCAAATTTTGACAAGGGCTGGATTTGCGGCTAAAGAACCGTCTTCTACAGCATCTGAGATGCGTACCAGTTCTTGGGGTACGACTCGACCAGCGCCAATATTCAAATGACCAACTTCCGAGTTGCCCATTTGACCTTCTGGCAACCCTACGGCTTTTCCTGATGTGCGAATGAGGGTGTGGGGATAGACTGCCCATAAACTGTCCATGATTGGCGTTTTGGCAGCGGTGATAGCGTTTCCTCGCTTTTCCTCACAGTAGCCCCATCCATCTAGAATGACTAGCACCACAGGAGCAACAGGTGCTTTGGTCATAGTAAAATTGCCCTTTACTTTTTGTAATACTCGAATGATACCATTGCTAACCACCTCTGGAGGTTAAATTCTCCATATTGATTGAATAATTGCTATTTTAAATTGCAAATATTGTATAAAATAGATTATGTATGAATTGAGTTAGACTTGTTTAGTTATGCCTTAGCGAAACTGAGCGAAGTATTGCTTATCCTAGCAGGTAAAGATTGAAGAAATGGTAGAAAACGGATGTTTATTGTCATTTATTCTTGGATGCTCATACGAAAATAGTAATTTTTTGTTTAAAGGAAAAATATAATTTATTTTATATGAAAAATTATATTCAATTGAATTCAAAATTATGGAAATAAGTCCATAGTACATAATATTTATTTGTTGGGTTTTCTAAACCTAACCTACCTAATTTAGATATTTAATGTCCTCTACTTTTGTTAGAATTATTTTCCATTGACCATTATTAGATTTTTTTAAAGTATGTGTAACTACTAATATATTGTCTCTAAATGCAGGACCAGCAATTTTTGTGGTTATTTGTGTAATCATTACTTTTGCATAATTTTCTGATATTTCAGTTACCTCCAATGTATTAATTTCATATCTCAAATCGTAGGTATAGAAAATTTGTTGTGTCATATTTCTCGTCTGTTCATATTCTGGAATTGATTCATCAATTACCGACATAGTAATATCCAAGTTCTCTTCGTTTAAGCCTCTTAGATTCTGAGCAAAGACTGCCTTAATTTCCGCTTCCTGGCTATTATCTATATAAGTTTCTTGAATGTTAGGGTTAGAAGTTACTAATTCTGAATTATTATCTTGTATTTCAGTTGGTTGTGAAATTGCAACTGGTTGACTAGCTGGAGGTTGAAAAATCTTACCAATATCTTTCCAACCTAACCTAAAAAATATTAATAGTGCTGCACCAATTAATGTTCCAATCCCTTGATAAATTTGTTGAGATAATTCGTTTTTTTGATTCTTTGATGATTGCTGTTGAGAAGTTGAAACTGTTTTATGTTGTGTATGCTGTTGAGGTGGTTTTACTAAAGTAGATGGTACTGTTGAAGCTGAAGTAGAAGATAAATATGATAAATTATTAATATCAGATATACACCGCAAAATCATTTCTGCATTTTGTGGACGCTTTCCAGAAAAAGGTTCGCTTAGATAATCAATCAACCCCGCTAATGGCTTAGATACTTGTGAAGCACTATCTCGCCATATTAACTTACCTGTTTGAGAATCTTCAGAAAATTCATCAGGAGATTTACCAGTTAACAAATAAATAAATGTTCGACCAAGAGCAAAAAAATCTGATTGTGGTACAGCATTACCATTTGCTTGTTCCAAAGGTGTATAACCTGGGGAAATAATACCTGTTATATTTTGTCCTGCTGCTTTTTGGTAATAGGTTTTTGTAACTTCTCTTGCTGTACCAAAATCAATTAATGCTAGATGTCCATCCGCTTTAAGCATAATATTTGATGGCTTAATATCTCGATGAAAAAAGTTTTGTTTATGTACTTCATTTAAAATATTTGCTAATTGAGTTAACCATAAAATTGCTAATTTTTCATCAATGGGGCGATTCTCTCTTTGTTCCATATATTGGGACAAATCCAACCCCTCAATTTTTTCCATCACCAAACAATGCAAAGGTGATTGGCTATTTCTGGGTAAAAATGTAAAATATACTTCTGCTTTCGGTATTCCTGGATGATTTAACTGACTTAATACTCGTGCTTCCTGCTGAAAAAGGGATACTGCTTTCGGGTCATCTAACGTCAACACTTTTAAGACTTTGAGGGTGTTATTCTGACTAATCTCAAAAGTCTTACCAAAGCCACCTTCCCCTAATTGACGAATCACTCGATAGCGACCTTCTAATAGCAATTCTGAGCCACAAGCTTCACAAAATAGGATATTGTCAGGATTTTGCGACTTTGGGCAGTTAGGATTGATGCACAGGCTCATAATCTTAGCAGGTAGCAGATTTATCTTAACTTCCATATTATACGCACTGTAAGGGTTTAGCAATGCTCACGAGGTCAACTTAACCTAAAACCCATAGCCCGTCGGGGAATGAATTCCCAGTCTCATAGAACAAGTCATCTAAAAATCCTAAAAAATACCTAGTTTACTTTAGTGGGTGTTGAAGCCAACAAATAAGCTAAAATCAATCTTTTTACCTAAGTTCCAGGGAATTTGTAGAAGTTTTACAACTTCTCTTTTTTGCTTTTGAAAAAACTGTCATCAGAAATGCTGTCTTTAACAGCGGAGGCTATTGAAACAGCAAAATTTAAAGATGAATTAATAGAGGTAATCTGTAATGAGGAAGAAGAAGTCAGCAATTCTTGAGGCTGTTCACGAAACTGCTATAGGACTATACAAAGCTGGTCTAATGAGTCAAGTTACGTTACGCGAATTTGATAGCTTGTGTTTACCTCCAATTGAACCGCTAGAACCTCAACAAATAACAAATTAAGCAACTTCGTAAATTATTTAATGTAAGCCAATCTGTGTTTGCTACTATTTTAAATATCAGTTTATCAACTGTTCAAAAATGGGAAATTGGGCAAAAATGACCTACAGGCGCGGCTCTTAAATTACTGCATTTAGTCCGTGAAAAAGGTTTGGAAAGTTTAATTTATTAATTTAACCTGATAACCAAATAAGTAAGAAATTGTAGTTTCCAATCGCCAGAATAATCTGCTAATTTTAATCTATGCAGGTGTGTTTTATTTGTATAATATTGGCAAAATCAAACAGCCAACAGTTACAATTTGTACATTAGTAGAGGATGAATATCAAAAGCGATTATTTCAAAACAATGATCAACTCGTTTCCTACTTGCAATTAACTCCAAAACAAGTCTTTGCATCCGTGTGTACTTTATCCTAAATATAGGAAACAAATTGATAAAATTTTTAACGATTTGCGGAAGTCCCCACCTTATGAGTACATTGAAGGTGGGGATTGTGAGCAATTCGACAAGCTCAGGGCATCGCAGTGACCACAGGGGATGAGGATTGCATCTGGAATTGATTTTTTAGCAAATATGGTATGACTTATGACTGAAAGCATAAATCAGAAAATGTCTTAGATTCTCGTTTCCCAAGGACCCCAGATTGCAAAAGTAATACCAGGGCTTTGCATATTGACAAACATAGTCTTACCATCAGGAGAGAAGCAAGCTCCAGCCCATTCACTACCATTAAAGGTATTACGGGCTAAATCATAAAGTTGTCCCTGGGGAGTTACACCTCTTATAGAATTAGGATTAGCTCCATCTTCGCAGAGAATGAGATCGCCATTTAAAGGTGCTATGCAAATGTTATCGGGCGCACGAAGAGCAGTTGTACTGGGAGAATCTACAAATATATCAAGTGTATTACTAGCAGGAATGTAACGGAAGACTTGACCACGATTACCAGGACCACCACTTGTGCAACAGAAGTAAATTTCACCGTTACCGTACCAAATACCTTCCCCACGCGCAAATCTGGCTGCGCCTAAGTTACGACCTTGGACTCGGACGTTATCTATAGTTGGATCTGGCTCAGGAATTTCTACCCAACTGATATTAGTCCATGTTTGTCCTACATTGAAACCAGTAGCAGTGTTAACACTACCAGCGTTACCTATTACAAGAGCTTCGAGTCTACCACCTTCTGCTAACTTGCCAGGTACGTTAGGGATAAAGCGGTAGAAGAGACCATCTCCTCTATCTTCAGTCTCATAAACAATACCAGTTGCGGGATCTACAGCGATCGCTTCGTGATTAAAGCGTCCCATAGCCTTGAGAGGTACAGCTTTTACAGGCCCGTTGGCATTAGCTGGAACTTCAAAGTTATAACCGTGGAATTGTATTCTTCCGCCGCCGTTAGCAGGTGTGTCTACATTTTCTTCACTGGTAATCCATGAACCCCAAGGAGTTATACCACCCGCACAGTTACGAATAGTTCCACCAAGAGAAGCAAACTGTTTAACTAGCTGACGATTGGAATTTACAACTATGTTTGTAGTACCACCTCTACAAACAGGATCATAGGCTAAATCACTGGGTACTTGTACTTTTCCAGTAGTGCCAGTACCGCCAATTTCATGGTTACAAATCAGGATGGTTGTACCTCTAGGTCCTTGGAACGCTCCCATACCATCATGTAAGTTAGGTACTGGATTACCATCAGCCATGATATTACCCGTGCGAGATATCTCCCGATATTGGAATCCAGCAGGTAATGCTAAGGGCGCACCAGGAATAGCTATAAGGGGACCATATCCTGTGGTTGTAGGTGTTGTTTGACCGAAGGCTGCTCTAGCGAGAAGACCTTCTAAAGGAGAAGCAGCTAAAGTGGTAGCCGCAGTTGCACCTGCTATGGAAAAAAACTTACGTCTTGATAATGTCATGTGGAAATTTTTAGTTATGTAAAATGTTTAACTAAACGTCTAAAGCGTCTAATTTTCTAATGTGAATTAGTTCTTTGATGTAAAGACCATCATGATTTTGTTGAGTCTGACAACCTGTATGAGATAACAGGATGTTTCAATTCACGATCAGACTTAACCAGTAAAATACCTGATTTTGATTAAGCTTTGGTAATTATTGATTTAATAAAGGGTAGATTATTATTAGTAAGTTCTTTAGGAAAATTTATTAATATACAACCAAAGTTTTTGATATAGAAATTCCGTATAAGTTAGCCAATGATATAGAACACAGAAGATATTAGGAGTTAATTTATTTTCAAATAGTGTGGAAATAACTTTAGTATTATTGATACTAATAGTCATTAAGTTATATCTATTAAGTTAATATATTTGATTTTGTAATAGCGATCGCCATTTTTTATTAGACAAACAAAATTAAGTTAAGGATAGTTAAAGACTTCTTTAATTAATGGAAAATATAGGATTTTTTTTAAAATCTAGTCCATTTTATATTGATAAAATTGAATCTAATGATAGAATCTGCCCAAAGGCAAAAAGCATTTTTTTTAGAAATGGATTAGGTCAAACAAGACAAATATTGTTATGAACCAAGGTTAAAGCATCTGAATTACAGAAGCTAAACTTACCATATTGGTTATAGTCTCCTTTGTCTTGTTTGATTGTGATTGGGTATAGAAATTCAATTTCTAAATTTTACCTTTTGTCAAGCTAACCAAAAATTAGCTGATAGCTAAAACAACATCGCAATAAATAATCGACATCAAAACAATGAACAGTATTTACAACCAAATCAAAGCGACAATAGCTGTTGCTGCTGTTTCCTCTGTAGCGACTTTTGCTAATATTCCCAGCGCAAATGCAGCCTTATTTGGTCTTAATTGGGAAGGAGATCAAGGTTATTCTGCTCAAGGTAAGTTTAGTTATAGTGATAGCCTCGAAGGTACTGTTGTTACTGGAAGTCAGCTAAATACATTTAGTCTTTCCTTCTTCAACCCCACCGGCGATTTATTAAAAACTTTCGCTTACAATTTTTCAAGTCCTACTACTACTCCTAGTTTTGACTTCTTCAATTTCAACTTCGATACAGTAACAGAGAGTGTTCTGCAATCAGGCAGTTATGACACATCTACAGGCTTTGACTTAGGAAGTAACTTCAATACAGACATAGCAGGGTTATTCTTCTACACTTTCCAAGATGCTGATCAAGGATTACCAACGACTACAATATTCTTGAATGATGGGCTTTCTACAGAAGTTTGTATCCAAAGTGGGAACTGTGGTTTAGATTTCGGTGGTCAGTTAACAGCAAATAAAATCCCTGAACCAGGAACAATTTTCGGTCTGTTGGTACTTGGTTCTGCGGTTGGATTCCTAAAGAAAAAGTCAGCTGTTGCCTAAGCAATCAAGCTAACTTAATTAAAAATCAAACTAATTGACTATTATTCTAGCTCTCGTACCCAAAATGTGCAGAGCTAGAACTGAAAAAAATGTGTCAGGAATTTACGCAAATAAATCCCTGTACACTTCTAGATTATTTTTTAGTGATGTTACATCCTTTGCACAGAATAATAATTATCCATATTTATCTGCGTTTATCTGCGGTCAATAATGCTTAAAAAATAGGTGACAGAAAGCCAGAATCACAATCAGTCACCCATCTACCAATATTACCTATTTCTGCTTTGCTCCAGCCTTTGCAGCTTTCGCAGCTTTTTTTGCAGCTTTTTCGGCTTCTGCTGCGGCTAACTTAGCTTGTTCTTTTTCTTCAGCAATCTTATCGAGATAATAGTGATAATCTCCTAAATAAACGCGGAATTCACCATCACGAATTTCGACAATTTTGTTAGCTACTTGAGAGATAAAATAACGGTCATGGGAAACTACAATCGCTGTACCGTCATAGTTTTGTAAAGCCTCTTCCATCATTTCCTTTGCAGGAATATCTAAGTGATTGGTAGGCTCATCCAGAATGATTAAATTAGCAGGACGTAAAAGCATTTTTGCTAATGCTAACCGAGCTTTTTCACCCCCACTTAATGCCCCAACTTTCTTAAATACGGTATCACCAGTAAAGAGGAATCTTCCTAACAGTGTGCGGACTTCTTCATTTGTCCAATCAGGAACTTCATCATGAATAGTTTCCATGACGGTTTTATTTAAATCTAACGCTTCCGCTTGGTTTTGCTCAAAGTAACCAGGAATAACGTTGTGATCACCTAATTTAACAGTCCCTTCTGTAGGTGGTTCAGCACCCATAATGATTTTTAACAGTGTAGACTTACCTGCACCATTAGGACCAAGGAATGCAATTCTATCTCCTCTTTCTACTAGAAGATTGGCTGATAAAAACAGAATTTTATCCCCATAAATATGGGTAAAATCTTTAATTTCTACCACTTCTCTACCGCTACGACTGGCATCCGGAAAGCGGAAATGTAGCGTTCTCATTCCTCCCGTAGGTGCTTGGATGCGTTCGATTTTATCTAGTTGCTTTTCTCTACTTTTTGCTTGGGTACTGCGGGTAGCACTGGCGCGGAATTTATCTACAAATGCTTGTTGTTTTTCTAATTCTTTTTGCTGACGTTCATAAGCATTCAGTTGTGCTGATTGATTTTCGGCTTTTTGTTGGAGGTAAGCAGAATAGTTCCCAAGATATGTACTAGAAACACCCCTTTCAGTTTCCACAATTTGGTTACAGAGTCGGTCAAGAAATTCCCGGTCATGGGAAACTATTACCATTGGGGTAGTTAAACCTCTCAAGTAATTTTCTAACCATTCGATAGTTTCTAAATCTAAGTGGTTTGTCGGTTCATCCAGTAGTAATAAGTCGGGTTTTTGCAGGAGAATTTTCCCTAAACTCATCCGCATTTGCCAACCACCGGAAAAGGCACTAACTAGGCGATCGCTATCTTCTAGTTGAAATCCCATTTCTGGTAAAATTTTACCGATGCGAGCGTCTAAACCATATCCGTCTAAAGCTTCAAACTGACGCTGCAACCGATCTAACTGATGTATTAGTTCATCTAACTCTTCTGGATTAGCACTTTCCATCTCGTGGGGTATCCGAGATAAAGCCATCTGCACTTCATTAGCTTCTTTAAATACAGTCCAAAATTCTTCTCTGACTGTACGGGTCGGGTCAACCTCAAACTCTTGGTTAAGATAAGCTATGTGTAAGCTGGCAGGGCGAATAATTTCCCCAGCAGTGGGTTCAATCTCCCCAGAGATAATTTTTAATTGGGTGGATTTTCCCGCACCGTTAACGCCAACTAAACCAATGCGATCACCTGGTTTGACTTCCCAGTTGATATCTTTAAGAATTTCGCCTGTAGGATAAATTTTACTGATATGTTCTAGTCGCAGCATGAAGCGTCTCGTAGGTAGAGGATAGTGGGGCAAAGCTAACGCCGTATACAATCTTAACAAAATTTAACGCCATATTTACAAATTTTTGACTATAAAAATAAATTCTCTCCTAGACAAGTCGTAACTGATAGCAATTTTCGTCAAATATAGAATCTATTCTTAAATTTCCTCTAGGGCATCTGGGTAATCATAAAAAATATGTAGTAAATTTACATAAAAAATTCTCTCCCCACCCATATTTTGCCTTTATTTTTTCAGCGATCGCTAATCAGCATTACAGATAACAATTAAGACATTATTTAAACTATTAGCTATAGTAGCTTTTTCGCATTTTCTGTTTATTATGCTCTTTTTTGATTAAATAATTTATTTATCAGCAATTATAGCTGCTATCTTTTCTTTTATTTGTTTAATGCTTACTGATTCTCAATTTATTTGTCATTTAATCAATAAACTCATTCTAAATTTGATTGAGTATTGAGATAGCAAGGTAACAATAATTAACATCTCAAATTAATAAAAATAGCCGAAAATATATCCTGCCAGGTTGACAATTTCTACCGTTATATTATAAAGAATTATCTTGGTGAACCCGGATAGTCGTTAGAAAGGAAACTATGCACATAGTTATTCTCGTTCTAGTTGAGGTACTAATTGTTATTGGACTGTCACGACTTGTAGGATTGGGATTTAAATCAATTAAACAACCATTGGTAATTGGTGAGATTTTTGCTGGCATCATGCTAGGTCCATCATTATTGGGTTTAATTGCCCCCCATCTGGCAACTAACCTGTTTCCACCAGAAACAATGCCTTTTTTGAATGTTTTATCGCAAATAGGGCTAATATTTTTCATGTTTCTGATTGGTTTGGAATTAAATCCCAAATATCTGAGGAATAACTTAAAAACTGCTATTTTCATTTCCAATCTCAGCATCATCATTCCCTTTGCTTCCGCATTTGTTTTATCTTTACTACTTTATCCTTTAGTTGCTCATAACAATGTCAACTTTATTCCTTTTGCCTTATTCTTCGGTGCAGCCATGTCAATTACTGCCTTTCCTGTATTGGCAAGAATTATTACCGAAAATAACTTACAGGGAACTCGTTTAGGATCATTAGCCTTAACTTGTGCAGCAGTGGATGATATCACAGCCTGGTGTATTTTAGCCGTAGCGATCGCTGTTGCTCGTCATGGTGATATGGATCAACAAGCTATTTTCATCATTATTAAAAGCCTAATTTATATGGGCTTTATGTTCACAGTTGGACGATGGTTTCTTCAACTTCTTAGCACTTATCATCGTCGGGCTGGCCGATTGAGTCAACTTCTTTTAGCTGTAATTTATATGGGAGTTGTTACTTCTGCTCTAATCACTCAATTTATTGGCATTCATCTCATTTTTGGCGCATTCCTATTAGGAGCAGTCATGCCAAAAGATGCAGAATTAGTCAGAGAATTAGCTGTCAAAACTGAAGATTTTGTCCTCATATTTCTTTTACCAATATTCTTTGCCTACAGTGGTTTAAAAACAGATATTACTCTCCTGGACCGTCCTAAATTGTGGCTATTATCTGCCTTAATTTTATTATTAGCGATCGCAGGTAAATTTATTGGTGCTTATGTAGCTGCTCGCCTTAGTGGCATTAATAAAAAAGAAGCTTCAGCCATTGGTTGGTTAATGAATACTCGCGGTTTAACTGAATTAATCGTCTTGAATATTGGATTAGAGTTAAACGTCATTACACCTTTACTTTTTACCATGTTAGTAATTATGGCTTTGGTGACAACATTTATGACTTCACCATTGCTGGAATTGACATATCCTAAACGCCTAATCAGATTAGATGTCATTGAACCAGAAGCAGAAAAACCACCAAAAACAACACCAGAAATTCACGAACCTTACATTAATCAATATCGAATTTTAGTCCCAGTCGCTAATCCTAGTACACAAAAGGGTCTGTTACAATTAGCCACAGCGATCGCTATCAACTACCGACAACCTGCTATTGTTTATCCCCTCAGCTTAATTGAACTGGAAGAAAACTATGGCTTTGAGAATACCCCCACCGAAGCCAACCGACTCATTACCGAACGTCGTCAAAAACTAGAAGAATTAATTAATACCCTAGAACCACCAGAAACCCGATCCTATATCCATCCTATCGTCCGCATATCTAGCAATGTCGCTAGAGAAACAGCGCAGATAGCCAAAATTGAACAACCAGATTTAGTTCTCGTTGGCTGGCATCGTCCAGCTTTTAGCAACAATCGTTTAGGGGGAAGAGTCGGACAAATTCTCAGCACCGCACCAGTAGATGTAGCCGTATTTATAGATAAAGGTGGCAATCTTCTCCAAAGTTTATTAGTTCCTTACTCTGGGAACATTCATGACGATTTAGCACTAATTATTGCGTTGAGAATGCTGATTAACTGTGATATTTGTATGTTACAAGTTTTACAGGTATTTACAAGTGATTATATTCAAGACGAATTAAGTTACGAACTGAACGCCATGATTGAGCAATTACCGAGAAGTGTACGCGATCGCATTGAAATCAAAACCGTTACATCCCCAGAACCAATGAAAACCGTAGTTGCAGCCTCGGAAAATGTTGATCTCACTATTATCGGTACAAGTCGCGTTTGGGGAATTGAACGCCAAACACTAGGAAGATACACAGATCAACTCGCTATCCAATGTCGTTCTTCACTAATCATTACCCGTCGCTACAGTCAAGTTACCTCACATCTTGCTTCCCTTCTACCAGCAGTTAATACCCCAGAAGCAATTTGTAATTCATAATTTTTGCCAATTCCTCTTTATTGACACTCTCAGGTCTAAAGACACTGAGATTCTTGAATCAAGGACGTGACTTACTGAGACAGGATTTCTCCAACCAGAGCAGGGGTCTCATCTCCCCAAGCGTTGCTTGCGTCTAGCGCAAAAGTTCCCGTATGCCCTACGGTACTCAATCCCCGACTCAGGATATTTCTAGCTGCGTTTTCATCTCTATCCATGAAGCATCCACACTTACAAACGTGGGTTCGAGTAGATAGGGTTTTCTTGACAATTTCACCGCAACTAGAGCATTCCTGGCTAGTATATTGTGGATTAACAGCCACCGTGACTCTCTTG
>NZ_VILD01000002.1:353246-377413 GCF_009712085.1 Anabaena sp. UHCC 0253 | reverse complement strand
TTTAGGATTCTCAATCATAACACCATTAGAATCGGTATAGTATTCTTTCAAACCTACATCTAATCCAATCGTATTTCCTGATGGTTCTTACATTCTCTTGACGGTTAACATCAATACAAAATTGACAATAATAACCATCAGCCCGTTTTACCAATCTTACTTCGTTTGATTTGATTAATTTGATAGAAATGGAGGTCACGAGTTCCTTTAATTTTTAATCTGCCAATACTTTTTTTATCAGTAAAAGTGATGGATTTACGATTATCTGCAAGTTTCCATCCTGATGTTTTATATTCAACAGAACGACAATCTTTTTTGGAATTCAGGAAACCCCTTTTTACCAGAAATCCCCTTTTTGCAATTATCATAAAACCGGGTGATAGAAGACCATGCTCGTTCTGCGCTGGCTTGTCTAGCCATTGAATTGAGTTCATTAGCAAATGGAAAATTAGCAGCTAAGACAGCACAATATTTCTGCAAGTCGTTTTTACCTGTACCTTGAACGTCCATCCATAGCCGAATACAGCTATTACGAACGAATTGTGCAGTCCGAATTGCATCATCTATTGCTGTTAGCTGAACTGATTTCCCATAAACTTTAAACTCAAAAACAAGCATCGTTCTTACCTTCCCTTTCCTCTTATTTTATACTACTGTTTACGGTGTAAGACTGTCAAGGTAATTGGTATAGGATTGAATGCGACTGAAGTCGCACGAGCCGCTTATATCTCAGCACTGAAGTGACTGAGCTTTACGCTTACCGAGTATTCTTGTAATTCTCCTACCAATTGGAGAGCAAAATACTATACTTAATCAAACCAGCATATTACCCAAATCCAAAAGCCATTGAATCATGAAAACTATCACCAATCAAATTCTTCCATCTATCGGAGTCAGCTTATTTACCTTCATTACTCTCACCCCTAGCATCAGTTTTGCCCAACCATTAGCACAACTGAATAATTGGCAATTCAACCCCCAAGCACAGCAACTAGAAATTAACCTCTCCGCTACCACAACACCCCAGTATTTCTATCTTGCTCAACCACCACGTCTTGTCCTCGATTTACCTAATACTAAACTGGGCAAAGTCCTGACTCAAAAAAACTACAAAGGCGCAATTCAGAGAATTCGCGTCTCCCAATTTAACGAAAATGTCACCCGTATAGTTCTTGACCTCGCACAAGAAACTCAGTTACAACCAAACCAAGTACAACTTCAACCCATTTCTCGACAAAAACCCACGCGCTGGGTATTCAAGCCCCGTATTTCCTATAATACCACTTCTTCCAAACCCGGCAATTCCTCTTCCCCCGCCAACAGTCTCTTGCTCAAACCCTCCACAAATCTCCCCCCATCCACAAACCTCACAAATAGCTCCCAACAACCCTTAATTACTGTACCACCCCTAAATTCTCAAAATTCCTCACCTATCAATAATTCACCCCTTCCCTCCGCCATGCTTCCCACCCCTTCAGGAAACAACTTGAACGAAATTCCCATTATTGAATTTGGACAACCTCTACCCATACAAAAATTTTAGGCTGTTGCTGGATTGGACTATGAAATTGAAAAAATTAAAATCTTTCCGTCTCTTGTGGATTTCCCACAGCCCCTGGTTGAGATAAAAAGAAATTTTGAGCGGATTCATTTTGATAAATACATCTAATATCTGGTTTTTCACTGTTTAAATCCCCAGTAAAGCCAAACGTATTCAGACGATTCTTACATTCCCGCACCTGATCTGATGTCACCAATCTTTTATTTTCCAAAATTGCCCAGTTATTTTGACGGATTACACATCCAGGACGGATATTCGGCTGGGCAACATAGACATTAAATGGGTTAAGCGTTACAAACAATCTAGCATCCATCACCATTGCACTAGCTCCATACTGCACACAAATCTCAGGATTTGGCGCTCTAGTGTCAATGAACTCACGGGAAGCCACATTCGATGTACTCAATGTGGTTGTAGAACTAAACGCAATCCCAATCCCAATTCCCAAAATCAGCACCCCTCCTAAAAGGGCAATGGTGGCGAAGTTAAACATCGGAGATTGGAAAATAGAGGGTTTAGGGGTATTAGCCGGTCTAGTATTAGAAGATTTACGTCTCATTTTCGCTTTATTACCTTCATGCCAAAGTAGGAAGGGATTGGTTTATTTTTTCCCTTCTTCAGTATGCCGAGTCTTGAGGATAATTGTCCGTTATTTTCAGTCAAATTCCCATTTATTAGTATGAGGGATGATGTCATTCATCTGGGCTTTTCTTATTTATCCCACAGCAAAATCAGTGTAATGTCGCAATTTGGGCGGATTAAAACCTAAAACAATATCTTCTTTAGGAACACCAAGTTCAACTAATTCATTCGCAATACCAATTTCTGTACCATCCTGTTGCACCCAAATTTTACCATCAATGATATCCAAATGCAGAACAGTACCATAAATACGCTTAGAATCGAACCAACCAACATATACAAGTTGATAGTGGTCGTCTTCAGTATCAAAAATAGTTTCTGCTTGAATCCGTTTATCCCAAACCAATTTAGCCCGTGCAGTTAGTAGATTTTTTATATGTTGTCGGTATTCATCAATGGTAGCCATTTTTCAATCACCTCCATATCAATATTATAAATCAGCAACAGAAGTTGGTTTTGAGTCACAAGTTCTTGAATAAACGAAGTGATAAAAAATCGCTCATGAATATCACTGGATACGGCTAAATATAAAACACGTTTTGGATCTTGGACTCGTAAGGCTGTTCTATATGCTATAAATTGTCCTAATGCTCCGTAAAATGCTGAAATATTTGATGCACCAATGAAACTTTTGATTTCTACAGCAATTTTGTGATCTTCCTTTTCTGCGGCAATTACTTTTTCTGCCCCAAGGTCAATTGCTAGGTCAAATGTACCCGCTTGTAGGGGGTAGGGATCATGGGTAATTAACCAACTCTCTTTTTGGAGGGCAATTTTGACAACTTCGTGGAATTTATCTCTTGCAGACACTGTTAAATTTCGTTTGTGAATGATATTTTAATAATATATGAATACCGCAAAAATAGTTTACCTATGAAGGTAAATAAATATAATTGTTAGGATTAAATACTCATTTTTTTGAATATAAATACTTTGTTTGTCAATGAAAAAATCAAATATTTAATCAAAATATCCAAATAAGTTATTGATTTTAAAAAATTAAATTATCAAACTATATATGAAAGAAATCCGTAATTGTTTTAATCAAGATTTGAAGGAATATAAATCATTAGCAATTAGCTTAATTGCCATAAGGAGTCTTGCAAAGAATAAAATTTCAGATATGAAAATACTGGCAGGTGCAACAAATTTTTCAATACTGTCATCATTACCAGACAGTAATGATTTTGACGCTGATTGTCGTAAATTTTTAGAAAACACAATTAATTTACAAGAAGTTTTGGTAAATTATGATAATCACCAAGGAGTTTTTGAAGAACTAGTTCATGCTAAAATCATTCAAAGATGGTATGAATTTTTAAGTCAATTATTTAAGTATATTTTAAATTCTCACTTTTCAAACCAGAAAAATTACACTACCAGCAAATCATTTAAATTTGATACTTACCTTGATTTATCAGTAGATACAGGCGACAACATCATACAAAACATTCAAGAACGTGCGTTAGAAAAGTTTGATTTTCTTAAGGCAGATGATAAATTAAAACAAATTGAGAAAATACTTAACAAAAATGTCAATAATGAAGTAAAGAAAAAAATTAAGAAGCATATTATAGTCCGTAACACTTGGCAACATAATAATGGAATTGTTCGCAAATATGATCTTGGGCAACTTGGCGACAGTAAAATAATATTAATGAATGATCAAGCTCAAGAATTACAAGTTAAAGAAAATGAAAAACTAATTATTACTTACTATGAACTACTTGAAGTTAATAGAGATTTTCGTGACGTGTCTAATATTTTAATCCCAAATGATTAAACTTAAATAGGTATTGTTGATTGTCAATTTTATAAAGTGCAATCTAGCAAATCCTTTCGTGCTTGGGTACAAAGGGAAATACAGAATTAAGTAAGTAGACCTGAGATAACCAAAATGTGTGAAGAAAAGTAAAATCGCCCAAAACTCTCTTCCTGTTCCCTTGCCCCAACGACAATTTTTAACGCCTACCTACTTAGCATATCCCATAATAATTGAACCGCAGGGGCGGGGTTGACCCACCCTGACAATCTTCTTAACTAGCTAACAGTGTCTTTTCCAGAGGTTTCCAGCGGAAAGTGCGATCGCCACCTCTCTCAATTACCACCTTCACCCGTGGTTCTAATTTGGGCAAATTCATTAAATACTCAACTTCCTGATCAGAAAGAATATGTCCCTCAATAATCCACAACACCAACCCTTTTGATTTAGGGGGTAACTGTTCCAAATGAGAACTGATCATTGGCGGTAAGTAATACACCTCACCCACAGCCGCACCGCTACCAGTGCTTTTTTTACCCAAATGCGGTGGTCTAACACCATGAACTTGCGTTAGATATGCAGCTACATCACCTAATCCCCTAGCAGTAATATGAAGACCAATATAGCCAGCCGCCCTTAAGCGGCGGAGATACCGACCTTCATAACCCCCCTCCAGAGGAACATAAACACCCAACGCGCCAAATTTTTCTAGATTGCGGATGAAACCGTTACCAGTGGTAATTAGTGCCATAGATTTTTCTCCTATCCCACTTAGATGTCTCTATTATTCACTGCTATACAAAACCTGATTAAACTATTCAAAGTTAATCATTCCACTAGAACACATTCTAGAAGGTCTGCTTCTTGTTTCCACCAAGGGAGTCAACTCCTTCTCGTCCACAAGCTTAAATTCGGGTGTAGCCCACCCTATATTTTTCATTATTCACTCTTATGGTGGTAGATTAAGTTAAATGAAGTTGCATATTTTTAGCCCTCTTGAGAATTCAAGGCTGGAATATAGGCATAATCATCTATTCCCCATCACATAGCAAAAAAATACTAGACAAAAATTCATGAATGATTTATATTATTAGATTGTGACCGAATAGTATAATTAGATAGCTATCTTGTTTAGAGTTTCTAGTTAGTCCTAGCATCTGAGTTTCTAGTTAGTTTCTCTAAAGGATAAACTAGCTCATCCAGACAAGAGACTGCTAAACTAAAGAACTTTCAGGTCAAACCAAGAGCTACAGCCAGATCTAATGCTCTAATATCAGTTCACTCCCTTAGCCCCTCACAGAAAATTAGCTCACAAGTAGAATTATTTCACTGACCCACAAGGGAAACGATGAGATGAATACTAGTAAGGTAACAACAGTCCTCTAACCAATACCATGGAAAAGAGAAGAAGGCATAGAGGAAACGAACAAATCAGCGTATACTAAAAATAATTTTAAGCAAGTCCGTTCGCGGAATGTTCCATAGGAACAAATACTAGTTTGAAATTTAGTAGCACTTACTCTGATTAATTGAAAAGCCGTGGGACACACGGTGTGCAATCTCAGTTAATGTCTTCAAACAAGAATCACTGAGAAACCCACCTTCACCTGCAAGGGAGTGTGTGGTGTATGTCACGCAGAACCTCAAACAATTGTTTAAGGTATGATAAAGGTGTAGTTCCTGAGCAATAATGTTGGTTTTATAGCATTATATTCAGTCTCAAGAAAGGGATACTGAGCGGAAATAACCACTTAAGTCCTAATACACCAAAGAGTGCCAGAGCAACTGCTTGGACGAAAGCATTGCTGCACAACGCGCAAAGCAATCTAGCATTGCATCCGATTACAGAAGTAATACCTTCTCTAGAAGAGTAGGCAATTATTCCTGTTATTGTGGTTAAGTAAGTGAAAATAAACAAATTCACTAAGAGCAGAAGTGACAAAAATTGTTGCGTCGCCAAGAATTTGCACTGTCTAACGCCAGTCCAAATTTTAGAGGTTATAGTTTAACCTCAAGCGATAGTAATAAAACTTGTCACCAATCCAATTTCCAGGTCAGCAATTAGAAAGGAGAACCAGTAACTGTGTCTGTAGGTATTCTCGGCACCAAGCTGGGCATGACCCAAATCTTCGATGAAACAGGAATCTCTATTCCTGTCACAGTCATCCAAGCCGGTCCATGCACTGTTACACAAGTTAAAACAAAACAGACCGACGGTTACGCTGCCATTCAAATTGGTTATGGTGAAGTCAAACCCAAGGCATTGAACAGACCATTGTTGGGTCATTTGGCTAAATCATCCGCTCCCGCAGTCCGTCATCTGAATGAATATCGCACCGATAGCACTGGTGATTATGCTTTAGGTCAAGAAATTAAAGCAGATATTTTTAGTGCTGGTGAAATAGTAGATGTAATTGGTACAAGTATCGGTCGCGGTTTTGCCGGTAACCAGAAGCGTAATAATTTTGGTCGCGGTCCCATGTCTCATGGTTCTAAAAACCACAGAGCGCCCGGTTCTATTGGTGCTGGTACAACCCCAGGTCGTGTTTATCCCGGTAAAAGGATGGCAGGACGTTTAGGTGGTACTCGCGTCACTATTCGCAAACTGACAGTAGTAAGAGTAGATGCAGAACGCAACTTGATCCTCATTAAAGGAGCTATTCCTGGTAAACCAGGTGCTTTAGTGAATGTCGTCCCTGCAAAAAAAGTTGGTAGAAAATAGTCGTTGGTCATTAGTCATTAGTTCAGTGGCAAAGATGCCGACAACTGACAACTGACAACTGACAACTGACAACTGACAAAGGACACAAAGATGGTAGAGAGTGTAGTTAAAAATTGGCAAGGAGAGCAAGTCGGAGAAACAAGCTTCGACTTAAGAGTTGCCAAAGAAAAGACAGCAGCGCATATTGTACACCGCGCCCTCGTCAGACAAATGACCAATTCTCGCCAGGGAACTGCCAGCACGAAAACTCGTGCCGAAGTTCGAGGTGGTGGTCGTAAGCCTTGGCGACAAAAAGGTACAGGTCGCGCCCGGGCTGGTTCTATTCGTTCACCACTATGGCGTGGTGGTGGTGTCATCTTTGGACCAAAACCCAGAGATTTCAACGTGAAGATGAACCGCAAAGAACGCCGTTTAGCACTGCGGACAGCTTTCATTGGTCGCGCTGACGATTTAATAGTGGTTGAAGAATTTAGCTCTGAACTACAGCGTCCTAAAACCAAGGAACTCGTAGCAGCATTAGCTAGATGGGTCGCTCAACCAGAACAAAAAACACTATTAATCTTGTCAGAAATAGCAGAAAACGTGCTTTTATCAGCCCGTAACATCGAAAACTTAAAACTGATTGCCGCTGACCAGTTGAATGTTTACGACTTGCTCCATGCTGACAAAATTATCGTCACATCATCAACCTTAGAGAAAATTCAGGAGGTCTACAGTGCCTAATGTTGCCCCCCGTGACCTACCTGATTTAGTGCGTCGCCCTATTCTCACCGAAAAAGCGACCATGCTGATGGAGCAAAACAAATACACCTTTGAAGTAACTCCTAAAGCCACTAAGCCACAAATTAAAGCTGCAATTGAAGATTTATTTGCAGTTAAAATCGTCAAAATCAATACTGCTAATCCCCCACGTAAACAAAAGCGTGTAGGTAGATTTATTGGATATAAACCCCAATATAAGCGAGCTATTGTTACCGTTGCCCCTGGGGATGAAGAAAAAATTAGAAAAGTTCTATTCCCAGAAGTCTAGAGATTTTAGATTTTAGATTTTAGATTTTAGATTGGGCTAATAAAAACAATGCCAAGTAACAATTAAAAATCGGAAATTAAAATCAAAAAATTCTGGCTCCAAAATCCAAAATCCAAAATCCAAAATTGAACTATGGGTACTCGTTCTTATCGCCCTTATACCCCCAGTACTCGCCAAGTTATCATTTCCGACTTTGCCGAAATTACGAAAACTGAACCAGAAAAATCATTAACTGAATCAGTTCATCGTCCCAAAGGTCGGAACAATCAAGGGCGGATAACCAGCCGTCGCCGGGGTGGCGGACACAAACAACTTTACCGCATTATTGACTTTAAAAGAGATAAGCGGAATATACCTGCTACAGTTACAGCCATTGAATACGATCCTAACCGGAATGCGCGGATTGCTTTATTGTTGTATGAAGATGGCGAAAAGCGTTACATCCTGCAACCAAATGGCATGACTGTAGGCACAAAGGTAATTGCTGGACCTGAGTCTCCTATCGAAGATGGTAATGCTTTACCTTTGTCGAATATTCCTTTGGGTAGTAGTGTTCACAACGTCGAAATGACTCCAGGTAAAGGTGGTCAAATCGTGCGTGCAGCCGGAGCAACAGCGCAAGTTGTCGCTAAAGAAGGCAATTATGTCACACTCAAATTACCTTCTGGTGAAGTTCGCTTGATTCGGCGTGATTGCTATGCCACCATTGGTCAAGTCGGCAATACAGACGCAAGAAACCTAAGTGCTGGTAAAGCTGGACGAAATCGCTGGAAAGGCCGTCGTCCTAAGGTTAGAGGTAGTGTCATGAACCCTGTCGATCACCCACATGGTGGTGGTGAGGGTAGAGCGCCTATCGGTAGAGCCGGTCCTGTAACACCTTGGGGTAAACCAACTTTAGGGGCTAAGACCCGGAAGCGCAAGAAAGCAAGCACTAAGTTAATTCTTCGTCGTCGCCGCAAATCTTCTAAACGCGGTCGTGGTGGTCGTCAATCCTAGAGAATTTTAATTTTTGGATTTGAGATTGGATTTATTTTTAAGCATTCAAAGTTTTTGAAGCCTAATGAAGACAACTGAAGAAATCCAAAATTAGAAATTCAAAATTCAAAATCCAAAATCCAAAATTGAATTATGGGTCGTTCTTTAAAAAAAGGTCCTTTTGTTGCTGATCATCTCCTCACGAAAATTGAGAAGCTGAACGCAAAAGACGAAAAACAAGTGGTAAAAACTTGGTCGAGAGCTTCGACAATTTTACCCTTGATGGTAGGTCATACGATCGCTGTTCATAATGGACGGCAACACGTTCCCGTATTTGTCAATGAACAAATGGTAGGACATAAGTTAGGAGAATTTGCTCCTACACGTACCTACAGAGGTCATGGCAAAAGTGACAAAAAATCAGGGAGATAGTCATTAGTCAGTAGTCAGTGGTCATTAGTCCTCTTGCAACTGACAACGGACAACTGACAACAGACAACTGACAAAAATGGAGTAAATTATGGCAACTGATACTACTGAAGTTAAGGCGATCGCCCGTTATATACGCATTTCTCCCTATAAAGTGCGCCGCGTACTTGATCAAATTCGGGGACGTTCATACCGAGAAGCACTAATCATTCTCGAATTTATGCCCTATCGCGCCTGTGAACCAGTATTAAAGGTTCTCAGAAGCGCCGCAGCTAATGCAGAGCATAATGCTGGGTTAGAGCGGGGAAGTCTGGTGATTAGTCAAGCTTATGCCGACCAAGGACCAGTGCTGAAACGGTTTCAACCCAGAGCGCAAGGTCGAGCTTACCAAATTCGCAAGCCAACGTGTCATATCACTGTTGCTGTTTCTGCCGGCGCTACTGCTAAATAAACAGCCATACATAGACAACAAAATTGCGTACAGTAAGAAATTTTAGAGGAAGCATTTGTGGGACAGAAAATTCATCCAGTCGGGTTTCGATTGGGTATAACTCAAGAACACCAATCCCGTTGGTTTGCAGAACCTGACCGTTATCCAGAACTTCTACAAGAAGACCATAAACTCCGTCAATACATTGAACAAAAACTAGGTAGATACGCTCAAAATAACGCCGGTATTTCCGAAGTAAGAATTGAGCGCAAAGCTGATCAAATCGACCTAGAAGTACGGACAGCAAGACCGGGTGTGGTCGTAGGTCGTGGTGGTCAAGGTATTGAATCATTGCGGACTGGACTCCAAGACGCTTTAGGTGGTAATCGCCAAATTCGCATTAACGTTGTTGAAGTCCAACGAGTTGATGCTGATGCTTACCTAATTGCCGAGTATATTGCTCAACAATTAGAGCGTCGTGTTTCCTTCCGTCGAGTTGTCCGTCAAGCCATTCAACGGGCCCAAAGAGCAGGTGTACAAGGTATCAAAGTGCAAGTCAGTGGTCGGCTCAACGGTGCAGAAATTGCCCGGACTGAGTGGACTCGTGAAGGTAGAGTTCCTCTCCACACCTTACGTGCTGATATTGACTACTCATACTGCACAGCTAAAACGATTTACGGAATTCTCGGCATCAAAGTTTGGGTATTTAAAGGAGAAATTATTCCTGGTCAGGAAGAAGCTCCCGCCCAACCAGCTAGAGAACGTGAGCGTGAACGTGGTGATCGTGACCGCGAACCCCGTCGCCGTCAACAACAACGTCGCCGTCAGCAGTTTGAAGACCGTTCCAATGAAGCCTAGTCAATGGTCAAGAGTCAGTGGCAAAACAAGCTGACAACTGACAACCGACAACTGACAACTGACAACTGACAACTGACAAATCATGTTAAGTCCTAGAAGAACTAAATTCCGCAAACAACAACGCGGACGCATGGAAGGTCTTGCCAGCCGTGGTAGTACCCTTAACTTTGGAGATTTCGGACTCCAAGCCCAAGAACCATCTTGGATTACCTCACGGCAAATCGAGGCTTCCCGTCGAGCCATGACTCGTTATATTCGTCGGGGTGGCAAAATCTGGATTCGGATTTTCCCTGATAAACCAATCACCATGCGTCCTGCTGAAACCCGGATGGGTTCTGGTAAGGGTAATCCCGAATTTTGGGTAGCCGTCGTCAAACCAGGCCGGATCATGTTTGAAATTGCCGGCGTTTCCGAAGAAATCGCCCGCGAAGCTATGCGATTGGCTGACACTAAGTTGCCAATTAAGACCAAATTTATTGTGCGCTCTCAACCACAGGAGCAGGAGTAGGTTATGCCTCTTCCCAAGATTGCGGAAGCTAGAGAATTAAATGACGAAAGATTGGCTGAGGAAATTGTCGCTGTTAAAAGACAATTATTCCAGTTGCGCTTGCAAAAAGCCACCAGACAACTAGAAAAGCCTCACCAGTTTAAACACGCACGCCATCGTCTCTCCCAATTACTAACAGTAGAAGGAGAACGCAAACGGGCAGCAAGTATTTCAGAGCAAGAGCAAAAGTAGGAGATTATGGCAGTCAAAGAACGAGTTGGCTTGGTAGTGAGCGATAAAATGCAAAAAACTGTGGTAGTAGCCATAGAAAACCGCGCTCCTCACCCCAAGTACGGCAAAATCGTAGTTCAAACCCGCCGCTATAAAGTTCACGACGAAGAAAATACCTGCAAAACAGGCGATCGCGTGCGGATTCAAGAAACTAGACCCCTCAGCAAAACCAAGCGTTGGCAAGTTACAGAAATCCTGAACACCAAAGCTAGAACGTAAACCGTTGTACTAACAGCTACAACGACCTCAAAAGAGAGACCAGTCGTGATTCAACCCCAATCTTATCTGAATGTCGCAGATAATAGCGGTGCTAAAAAAATAATGTGCATCCGCGTATTAGGCGCAGGTAACCGCCGTTATGGTGGCGTAGGTGATAAAATTATCGCCGTTGTCAAAGAATCTTCACCCAACATGGCTGTAAAAAAGTCAGACGTTGTGGAAGCAGTAATTGTTCGTACACGTAAAGCAATTAATCGTGATAGTGGTATGTGCATCCGCTTTGACGACAATGCCGCAGTTATCATCAACAAAGATGGTAATCCTAGAGGAACACGGGTATTTGGACCTGTAGCTCGAGAACTGCGCGATAAAAACTTTACTAAAATTGTTTCTCTGGCTCCGGAGGTGCTGTAATGGCAAAGCGGCCACAACCTAAAGTTTTTCATAAAATGCACGTCAAAACCGGTGATACTGTGCAAATTATCGCTGGCAAAGACAAAGGTAAAGTTGGTGAAGTGATTAAAGCACTACCACAAGTGAGTAAAGTCCTTGTCAAAGGTGTCAACATTAAAACCAAGCACGTTAAACCCCAACAAGAGGGAGAATCAGGGCAAATAGTCACTCAGGAGTACCCAATTCATAGCTCCAATGTGATGCTCTATTCCACTAAACAAAACGTTGCTAGTCGTGTCTGCTACACTTTCACCTCCGAAGGTAAGAAAGTCAGAATGCTCAAAAAAACAGGCGAAATTCTCAGCAATTAAAAAATTAAGAATTAAAACTTGAACTTTTTAATTTGAAACTTTGAATTGCAGCGAAGAGACCCTGACAAAGCCCAGGGGATATAAGGACAAACACTATGGCGAAAACACGACTCAAAACTGTATATCAAGAGACAATTACTCCCAAATTGATTACTCAGTTTGAATACACCAACGTGCATCAAGTGCCGAAGGTGATTAAGATCACTATAAACAGAGGTTTGGGAGAAGCTGCTCAAAACGCTAAATCACTAGAGGCATCTATAAGCGAAATTGCCCTGATTACTGGACAAAAACCTGTGGTAACACGGGCAAAAAAAGCGATCGCTGGCTTTAAAATTCGTCAAGGAATGCCTGTAGGGATCATGGTGACACTCAGAGGCGAACGGATGTACGCCTTCTTAGATCGTCTGATCAACCTCACACTACCCAGAATCAGAGACTTTCGCGGTATCAGCCCCAAAAGCTTTGATGGACGTGGTAACTACACTTTGGGTGTGCGCGAACAGCTAATTTTTCCAGAAGTCGAATACGACAGCATTGACCAAGTCCGTGGTTTAGATATTTCCATCATCACCACGGCAAAAAACGACGAAGAGGGCCGCGCCTTACTTAAGGAAATGGGAATGCCCTTTCGCGATCAATAAGTTCATCTAAAGAGGGAACGATGGCGGCTAACGACACAATTGCAGATATGCTGACGCGCATCCGCAATGCCACTATGGCAAGGCATCAAACTACGAAAGTACCAGCTACAAAGATGACTCGTAGTATTGCTAAGGTACTGCGGGAAGAAGGCTTTATTGCCGAAGTTGAAGAAGCAGGAGAAGGAGTACAGCGTAACCTAGTTATTTCCCTGAAATACAAAGGTAAAAACCGCCAACCCTTAATTACTGCCTTAAAGCGAGTGAGTAAACCAGGCTTACGTGTTTACTCCAACCGAAAAGAATTACCAAGAGTGCTAGGCGGTATCGGTATCGCTATTATTTCTACATCCAGTGGGATTATGACTGACCGCGAAGCACGCCGTCAAAATCTAGGTGGTGAAGTGCTTTGCCACGTTTGGTAATCGTCATTGGTCATTAGTCATTGGTCAGTGGTAAAACAACTGACAACTGACAACTGACAAACAACAACTGACAAACAACAAAAAATCATGTCTCGTATTGGTAAACGTCCAATTACTATTCCCGCCAAAGTACAAGTGGCGATTGATGGTGTCAAAGTAGTCGTGAAAGGCCCAAAAGGAGAACTTTCCCGTCAACTACCTAACAATGTCATAGTCTCCCAAGAAGGAGAAACATTGCTAGTTACTCGTCGTGATGAAACTCGCACCTCCAGACAAATGCACGGTTTGAGCCGCACCTTGGTGGCCAATATGGTGGAGGGAGTATCCCTTGGTTTTCAACGTCGTTTGGAAATTCAAGGGGTTGGTTATCGCGCCCAAGTTCAAGGACGTAACCTAGTTTTGAACATGGGTTACAGCCATCAAGTACAAATTGAACCACCAGAAGGAATTCAATTTGCAGTAGAAGGTACCACTAATGTCATAGTTAGTGGTTATGACAAGGAAATTGTCGGGAACACAGCAGCTAAAGTTCGTGCAGTTCGTCCACCCGAACCTTATAAAGGTAAAGGCATTCGTTATGCCGGTGAAGTGGTCAGACGGAAAGCTGGTAAGACTGGTAAGGGTGGCAAGAAGTAAACATGAAACTTACACGTAGAGAATCAAAACAGCGTCGCCATCGGCGTGTTCGTGGCAAAGTTAACGGTTCCTCAGAACGTCCCCGCTTGGCTATATTTCGATCCAATGAACATATTTATGCTCAAGTGATTGATGATACCAAACAGGAAACAATAGTAGCTGCATCAACCGTAGAACCAGAATTGAAAACTAACATAGTTTCTGGTGCTAACTGTGAAGCATCAGTGCAAGTTGGTAAATTAGTGGCTGTACGCGCACTAGAAAAAGGTATCACTAAAGTCGTTTTTGATCGTGGTGGCAACCTCTATCATGGTCGCATCAAAGCATTAGCTGAGGCGGCACGGGAGGCTGGTCTAGATTTCTAAGTTAGTCAGTAGTCAATAGTCTGTCTTCTACTGACAACTGACAACTGACAGCTGACAACTGACAACTAAAAGAGAGCATTGATTATGGTAACCGGTCGTCGTAAAGCAAGCCGTACAAAAAAGAAGAAACCACTTGGCAAGAGCGAGTTATCCAAATCCGCCGGGTGAGCAAAGTCGTCAAAGGTGGTAAAAAACTTAGCTTCCGTGCCATTGTCGTCGTTGGTAATGAGCGTGGACAAGTTGGAGTGGGAGTTGGTAAAGCTTCAGATGTAATTGGTGCAGTTAAAAAAGGTGTCGCTGATGGTAAAAAACATCTTATTGACATCCCTATCACTAAATCCAATTCTATCCCTCACCCCATTGATGGTATCGGTGGTGGCGCTAAAGTGATGATGCGTCCAGCTGCACCAGGTACAGGGGTAATTGCCGGGGGTGCTGTCCGCACAGTATTGGAGTTGGCAGGAATACGCAACATTCTTGCTAAACAACTAGGTTCAAATAACCCTTTGAACAACGCCAGAGCAGCAGTAAATGCCCTATCTACACTGCGGACATTAAGTGAAGTTGCTGAAGATCGCGGTATCGCCATTGAAAAACTCTATACCATCTAAATAGAGTATTTATTGGCAAGTATTAGTGTAAAAACTTACTAATTACATCATGAGACTGAACGATGTTAAGCCTCAAAAAGGCTCTAAAAAGCGCCGTAAGCGCGTAGGTAGAGGTATTTCCGCTGGACAAGGCGCGAGCGCTGGTCTAGGGATGCGTGGTCAGAAATCCCGTTCTGGTAGTGGAACCCGTCCCGGTTTTGAAGGTGGTCAGCAGCCATTGTACCGCCGGATACCTAAACTCAAAGGCTTCCCTCTCATTAACCGTAAAACTTACACTACGATTAATGTAGAGAAGTTAGCTAACTTACCTGCTAATTCAGAAGTAACTTTGGCATCTTTACAAGATGCAGGTATTATCACCGCTGTCAAGGGTCCATTGAAAATTTTGGGTAATGGGGAATTAAATGTTCCTCTGCAAGTAAAAGCGGCGGCTTTTTCAGGACAAGCACGGATTAAAATTGAGGCTGCTGGTGGGAGTTGTGATAGCGTAGCATGGCGTAAAACCGTAGCTGCATGAAAGATGAAGGATGAAGGATGAAGGATAAAAGATGAAAAATTTAAGACTTCACATTTCATGCTTCACACTTCATATTCTTCACACCTCATGCTTCATAGTTCATACTTCAAAGGTAAAACTCTATGATCAGTCGAGACAAAGCCCCAACGGCTCAAGAAACTTTTATGCAGATGGCGCAAGCAGCCGGTCTTAGAGGTAGGCTGCTTGTAACTGTCGGTATTTTGATTTTGGTGCGCCTGGGTATATTTTTGCCTGTCCCAGGAATTGATAGACCTAAGTTTGCTGAAGCTATATCGGGTAACAATTCCATATTCGGTTTGTTGGATATATTCTCTGGGCGAGGACTCTCTACTTTGGGTGTCTTTGCCTTGGGGATTTTGCCCTTTATTAATGCCTCCATTATTATCCAATTGCTCACGGCTGCTCTGCCATCTTTAGAAAATTTACAGAAAAATGAAGGGGAAGCAGGTCGGCGGAAAATCTCACAAATTACCCGATATGTGACTGTATGCTGGGCAATTATTCAAAGTGTGGCTTTTTCAGCATTATTCCTCCAACAATTTGCCCTTAACCCAGGACCAATATTCGTAGCAGAGACAGCGATCGCTCTGACCGCTGGTTCAATGTTTGTCATGTGGGCATCAGAACTCATTACAGAACGGGGTATAGGGAATGGTGCATCTTTGTTGATTTTTGTCAACATTGTCGCGTCTCTACCTAAGGCTCTAGGCGATACTATTGACTTAGTACAAGTTGGCGGTAGGGAAATCGTCGGTCGTGTCATCGTTCTAATCCTAGTGTTTCTGGCCACAATCGTAGGTATTGTGTTTGTACAGGAAGGAATGCGCCGCATCCCCATTATTTCTGCTCGTCGGCAAGTAGGTAGAAGAGTTTTAGCAGAACAACGGAGTTATTTACCTCTACGTCTCAATTCTGGGGGGGTAATGCCGATTATTTTTGCAGCAGCAATCCTAAGTTTGCCACTTTTAGTCGCCAATTTCACCAAAAATCCAGAATTAGCAAATATTGTAAACACCTATCTGAGTCCCGGCGGTTCTGCTCCTTGGGTATACGCCCTAGTTTACTTAACTTCCATTGTTTTCTTCAGCTATTTCTATTCCTCGTTGATTCTCAACCCAGTAGACGTAGCTCAGAACTTGAAAAAAATGGGTTCGAGTATTCCCGGTATTCGTCCCGGAAAAGCTACCAGTGAGTATATTGAACGCGTAACTAACAGACTCACTTTTTTAGGCGCAATCTTTTTAGGCTTAGTGGCAATTATTCCCACAGCCGTAGAAAGTGCGTTAAAAGTTCCCACCTTTAAGGGGCTGGGTGCAACATCTTTGTTAATTTTAGTTGGCGTGGCAATTGATACGGCTAAACAGATCCAAACTTACGTTATCTCTCAGCGATATGAAGGAATGGTGAAACAATAGTGACGCGATTAATCTTCTTGGGACCACCAGGAGCAGGGAAAGGAACTCAGGCTAAAACTTTGGCTGAATTTTTACAGATTCCCCATATTTCTACAGGTGACATTTTACGCCAAGCCATTCAAGACCAAACAAATTTGGGAATGCAAGCCCAAGGTTTTATGGATCAGGGTGAATTAGTCCCAGACAAATTAGTAGAAGATATGGTGGAAGAGCGCCTGAAACAACCAGATGCTAAAACAGGTTGGATTTTAGACGGCTTTCCTCGTAAAGTTACACAAGCAGAGTTTCTGGCAGAATTACTCAAAAGTCTAGGAGAGGGTGATGAAAAAGTAGTCAATCTGGATGCCCCAGATGAAACTGTCATTACCAGGTTACTAGGACGTGGACGAAAAGATGATACTGAAGAAGTGATTCGTCGGCGCTTAGAAGTTTACCGCGATGAAACTGCACCTTTAATTAACTATTACAGCGATCGCCAAAAACTCCTGACAATCAACGGTAATCAGTCCCAAGAAGAAGTCTCTACTGCCTTGAAAAATATCATAGCTGCTTAGAAACAGGGGCAACGGTTTATTTAGGCAAACACTGCTTATTACCTATCCCCTATTTTCCAAGCCAGGCGCGAGTCAATTTTAGCTAAGATATATTAAAAACTGTTGATATATTTCTCCAAATATGTTCTTTAGGCTCATGAAAGTGTACAAGGACAATAGGAGATTGTTGAGTTGAGGAAAAAACTTGTCTAAACAAGATTTGATTGAAATGGAAGGGACTGTCACCGAGTCATTGCCTAATGCAATGTTTCGTGTTGACTTAGATAACGGCTTTAATGTTTTAGCACACATTTCCGGGAAAATTCGCCGTAATTACATCAAGATTTTACCTGGCGATCGCGTCAAAGTTGAATTGACACCCTACGACTTAACCAAAGGTAGAATCACCTACCGACTCCGGAAGAAATAAATCTATGTGGAAAATACTACCATAAATCAATCTTAATGGTCTTTTTCTAGTTACATAACTGAAATATTTCTTCTAGAAATGCTATAATTTACTATTTGGAGTCAATTTTAAAAGGCATGAAAGTCAGAGCCTCGGTCAAGAAAATTTGTGAAAAGTGCAGCGTTATCAAACGTCGTGGACGCGTCATGGTGATTTGTGAAAATCCTAAACACAAACAACGCCAAGGATAGATACTACTCTATCAAAATAAAAACACGACAATCATCTGCTAATAACGCCACGTTACACAATCACGATTGGCGAAATGCAATTACGAAAACAATAGGGAGAGATTCATTGTGGCACGGATTGCCGGAGTAGACCTTCCACGCGATAAGCGTGTTGAAATTGGTCTGACATATATTTACGGAATTGGCTTAACTAGGTCACATAAAATTCTCGCAGCTACTGGTGTAAATCCAGATACCCGCGTAAAAGACCTATCTGATGCTGATGTAGCATCCCTCAGAGGAGAAATCGAAAGCAACTATCAAGTTGAAGGGGATTTACGCCGCTTAGAAGGACTAAATATTAAACGTTTAGTTGATATTGGCTGTTACAGAGGTCGTAGACACCGGATGGGCTTACCAGTCCGTGGACAAAGAACCCGCACCAACGCCAGAACTAGACGTGGTAGAAGACAGACAGTGGCTGGTAAGAAGAAAGCCCCTGGGAAATAATTTTTTTAAACTTGTCTATAGCAGCAAGTTGTCCCTTAAATTCACTAAACAAAGATGGCCAGACAACCAACTAAAAAATCCGGGAGCAAAAAGCAGAAACGGAACGTCCCCAACGGGGTTGCCTACATTCAGTCTACTTTCAACAATAGCATTGTCACAATTACCGATCAAAATGGAGATGTCATCTCCTGGGCAAGTGCTGGTTCTAGTGGATTTAAAGGCGCAAAAAAGGGAACTCCCTTTGCCGCACAAACCGCTGCCGAAAGCGCAGCTAGACGAGCCACAGATCAAGGAATGCGGCAAATCGAAGTTATGGTAAGTGGACCAGGTGCAGGTAGAGAAACTGCAATTCGCGCCCTCCAAGGTGCAGGACTGGAAATTACACTCATTCGGGATATTACCCCAATTCCTCACAACGGTTGCCGTCCACCCAAGCGCCGTCGAGTTTAAAAGAACCTGTTAATGTTAAACAGTGTATTACCGGGCTTATACGCTTGAACTATTGCCCCAGGCGAATACCTGTCAAGTTTAGACGCATGGGGTAAATAAGTTCGACTATATAGGATAGTGAATAGCTTGCCAGTTTTTCCCCTCAGAAAAGCTGTTAATATCACAACTTGGCACAAGCCATACTTTGTCAAAACCAAAATACAATGCCTGTCGGCTAAATTGAGGTATTCAAATTGATTAACTATTTGTTAACTCTTAAGTTCAACCTCAATAGAAACTTCAGAGCATTCAAACAAGAAAATTCGAGAGGCAATTAATTTGTCTTCTAGCAGCACCTTAAAAAGGGAGGCTACTCCGTGGCGCAGTTTCAAATTGAATGTGTAGAGTCTAATGCTGAAGAAAGTCGGAGCTATTATAGCAAGTTTGTTCTCGAACCCCTAGAGCGTGGTCAAGGAACAACTGTTGGTAACGCGTTGCGGCGGGTTTTACTTTCTAATTTAGAAGGAACATCAGTTACAGCAGTCAGAATTGCTGGTGTTAGTCATGAGTTTGCCACAGTTCCAGGCGTGCGGGAAGACGTACTGGAAATCCTGATGCGAATGAAGGATGTCATTCTCAAGAGCTATTCTTCTCAACCCCAAATTGGTCGGTTACTCGTTAACGGACCTGCAACAGTTACTGTAGCTCATTTTGATTTACCCAGTGAAGTCGAAGTGATTGATCCGACCCAGTATATCGCCACCATCGCTGAAGGTGGAAAACTGGAAATGGAATTTCGGATAGAGAGAGGCAAAGGCTACCGCACTGTAGAACGAGGCAGAGAAGAAGCCACATCTTTGGATTTTCTCCAAATTGACTCAGTGTTTATGCCAGTGCGGAAAGTCAATTATAGTGTAGAAGAAGCCCGTGGCGATGGCTCTTTAAAAGACCGACTACTGTTGGAAGTATGGACAAATGGCAGTATCTCTCCTCAAGAGGCACTATCATCAGCAGCGGGAATTTTGGTAGATTTATTCAACCCATTAAAAGATATCTCCCTTGAACCAACGGATACAGGTTCAGATATCCCCGATGATCCCACCGCTCAAATTCCAATTGAAGAGTTACAGTTGTCTGTAAGAGCTTATAATTGTCTCAAACGCGCACAAGTAAACTCCGTAGCAGACTTATTGGATTACACCCAAGAAGACCTTTTAGAAATAAAAAACTTTGGTCAAAAGTCAGCCGAAGAAGTAGTAGAAGCTTTACAGCGTCGTCTAGGTATTACCTTACCTCAAGAGAGAAGCTCTAAAAGTAGCTAAAGCAAAACCATTAATAATTCATTAGTGCCTTGTTATGCGTCATCGTTGCCGAGTCAAACAACTTAGTAAACCAGCCGACCAACGTCGCGCTCTCCTCAGAGCCTTGACAACAGAATTGGTACGTCATGGTCGAATTACTACAACTTTAATCAGAGCTAAAGTTGTCCGCAGTAAAGTAGATAAAATGATTACCCTAGCCAAAGACGGCTCTTTATCAGCACGTCGTCAAGCACTAGGTTATATCTACGACAAAACTCTAGTTCATGCACTATTCGAGCAAGCTCCTACTCGATATGCTAACCGTCAAGGTGGTTACACTCGCATTCTGCATACTGTACCCCGTCGGGGTGATAAAGCTGAGATGGCTATTATCGAACTAGTTTAAAGTCATTGGGAAGAGGGAACAGGGAACAGGGGAGAATAACCACTGAAAACTGACCACTAACTACTGACCACTGACTAAACAAGTATGTTAGAAAGCAGCCAGCAGAAATCCACTCAGCGAGTAGCCTTAGTCATTCAGTATTTAGGTACTCATTTTCATGGCTGGCAAAGACAAAAAGGACAGCGCACTGTTCAAGAAGAGATAGAAACAGCTATAGCCACTGTTCTAGGGTATCATGTGACACTCCATGGAGCAGGTAGAACTGATTCAGGAGTTCATGCTGCTGCTCAGGTAGCTCATTTTCAATCTACAAGTTTAATTCCTGCTCACAGGTGGGCAAAAGTTCTCAATGGCTATTTGCCCCCGGATGTGTTGATCAGGGCTTCAGTAGGTGTAACTGAAAGTTGGCACGCGCGGTTTAGCGCAATTTACCGACGATATCGCTACACAATCTACACTGAAGATTTACCAAACTTGTTCGTGAAACCTTTTAGTTGGCATTATTATTACGCACCCTTGGATGAAACCTTAATTGCATCTGCCTTGAAACCTTTAGTGGGTAAACACCATTTATCTGCTTTTCATCGCGCTGGTTCAGCGCGATCGCATTCTTGGGTAGAAGTGCAAGCAGTAGAATGTCATCGCAGTGGATCATTCATCCATATTGAAATTCAGGCAAATGGATTTTTATACGGCATGGTGCGACTATTAATAGGCATGGTAGTACAAGTTGGTTCTGGAGAACGGTCGCTAGATAACTTCACCGACATTTGGCAACAAGAACGCCGGGAAGAAGTGAAATATTCCGCACCTGCTCACGGGTTATGCTTGTTGAGAGTCGGCTATGACGATTTTCCTCTACCGCCAAAAATTTGGTATGACACCCAACCATACTTAATTATGGGTCATAAATAATAACAACTGAACGATGATTTTCATGATTGATGTGATTAAGATCATGATGCTACCGGCTTAAATTTTGAATTCTCATAAGGGACTGACAAAGGACAAAAACAATGACTAAAACCTACCTTCCCCCTCAAGCAACTCTTGAGCGCGATTGGTACTTAGTAGACGCTACAGACAAACGTCTGGGTCGTCTTGCTACCGAAGTCGCCATGATTCTCCGAGGCAAAAAAAAAGCTGAATATACTCCCCATTTAGATACTGGGGATTTTGTCATTATTATCAATGCTGAGAAAGTGGCAGTTACAGGTAAAAAGCGGACACAAAAACTTTACCGTCGCCATTCTGGTCGTCCTGGTGGGATGAAAACAGAAACCTTCGCTAAATTGCAACAGCGATTACCAGAAAGAATCCTTGAACACGCTATCAAAGGTATGTTACCTAAGAATAGTCTGGGTAAACAGTTATTTACAAAACTGAAAGTGTATGCAGGACCAACCCATCCTCATGCAGCACAACAACCCAAAGAAATCACAATTAGTACAATTCCTGGAGAAAATTAATGCAGGTAGCAGAAATTACTAGCGGTCGTGCCGTTTACTGGGGTACTGGTCGCCGTAAATGCTCAGTTGCCAGAGTTCGTCTAGTTCCCGGTGAAGGGAAAATGACTGTTAACGGCAAAGATGGAGACTTATACTTCCAATTCAATCCTAACTACTTAGGAGCTATTAAAGCACCTTTAGAAACATTAGGCTTAGAAAGCGAATATGACATCTTGGTGAAAGCCGAAGGTGGTGGCTTAACTGGACAAGCCGATTCTATTCGTCTAGGAGTTGCCCGCGCTTTGTGTCAACTTGACCCAGATAACCGTTCACCGCTGAAAACTGAAGGCTATTTAACTCGTGACCCACGAGCTAAAGAACGGAAGAAATACGGTTTGCACAAAGCCCGCAAAGCTCCTCAATACTCGAAACGCTAAGATAGGAGTCAGGAGTCAGGAGTCAAAAATGAAGATTCTATTTGTCATCTGTCACCTGCCACCTATTAATCCTAGCTTTTAGTCCCAGTTATAATTTATAAAATAGATTCCCCACAAAAAAACAATGGCTAAACCTGATATTCATCCCAAATGGTATCCAGACGCTAAAGTGTACTGTAATGGTCAAGTTATTATGACCATTGGTGCTACTAAGCCCGAACTTCACGTAGATGTTTGGTCTGGAAATCACCCCTTTTACACTGGTACTCAGAAAATGATTGATACTGAGGGTCGTGTGGAACGCTTCCTCCGCAAATATGGTATGTCCAGCACTCAAACTGGCGAAGAGAATCAAAAGTAGCTGGTTGGCTGTAGCTGTTGAAGTGAGTACATGGCGTAAGCCATAGACGACCCTGCTTAGTGCTGGGTCGCTTGTCATTTAATGCTTGAGCCAACTTGTTATTTTGAAGGAGCATTTTTAGTCATCATGGCAGAATCATACTTACTGGAGAAACTTAAATCTGTTGAACAAACTTTTCATGAATTAACACGGCGGTTAGCTGATCCTGATACTGCTAGTAATCCTGATGAGTATCAAAAAATTGCCAAGTCTCGTTCTTCTTTGGAAGAGGTAGTTAATACCTATGAAACTTGGAAAACAGCCCAGGAGGAATTAATCGGGGCGCGTCAGGTACTCAAAGAGTCGAATAGCGATCTAGAGTTGCATCAAATGGCAGCATTGGAAGTTAGCGAACTCGAAGAAAAGCTGGAATATTTGGAAAGTCGGTTAAAGGTATTGCTGCTTCCTCGTGACCCCAACGATGATAAAAACATTATGTTGGAAATTCGCGCTGGTACTGGTGGCGATGAAGCCAGTATCTGGGCTGGGGATTTGCTACGGATGTATTCTCGTTACGCTGATGTCCAAGGTTGGAAAGTGAAGCTAGTCAGCGAGTCATTAGGGGAAATGGGCGGGTTCAAAGAAGTAATTCTAGAAATTCAAGGTGATAGTGTTTACAGTAAGCTGAAGTTTGAATCTGGTGTACATCGTGTACAGCGCGTACCAGCAACGGAATCTGGGGGAAGGGTTCACACTTCTACGGCTACTATAGCAATTATGCCAGAGGTGGATGATGTGGAAATTCATATTGACCCGAAAGATATAGAAATGAGTACAGCGCGTTCTGGTGGTGCGGGTGGACAAAACGTGAATAAGGTGGAAACAGCCGCTGATTTGTTCCACAAACCTACTGGTATTCGGATTTTCTGTACAGAAGAGCGGAGCCAGTTGCAGAATAAAGAACGGGCGATGCAAATTCTCCGGGCTAAGTTGTATGAAATGAAGTTGCGAGAACAACAGGAAGCTGTGACTTCGATGAGGCGATCGCAAGTTGGGACAGGTTCTCGTTCCGAAAAAATTCGCACTTACAATTATAAAGATAGTCGCGTAACTGACCACCGGTTAAGTCAAAACTATACTCTAAACCCTGTTCTTGAAGGTGATCTAGAAACGGTGATCCAATCTTGTATATCCCAAGATCAACAAGAACGTTTAGCAGAATTAGCCACTTCTGGTTCTAGTAGCTAAAAATACAAGGGAACAGGGAACAGATAAGAAACACTGGTTTGCACTAGTTTAAAGCTTAGTCAAAAAAAGATGTTT
>NZ_VILD01000002.1:316799-353112 GCF_009712085.1 Anabaena sp. UHCC 0253 | reverse complement strand
CTAGTTTAAAGCTTAGTCAAAAAAAGATGTTTTTAAACATGAGTTTTTTCTTTTCTTTCTGACTTTTCTTAGGTTTAAGGACTAAAGACCTTAAACCATTTATTTAAAACTGTATTAATTGTTTTTTTGATTTGATGTTTACGATTCCAGTTTTGAAAAGCAATTTCGTAATCTTCACCTTTCGTTTGAAAAGTATTCCAAATATCTAAACATATGGCTAGTCCGCAAGCGAGTAAGATGTAAAGTGACCAAGAAAGACCGCCACTAATGGAATCCATCGCTAGGAAAAAAATATTAATAATTGCGTAATTTCCTAAACGTTTTTTAAATTTACTTTGACGATAAAGATTAAAAGCTTTCCGCTGTTCCACTTCACTTTGTTTCACTAACCAATCCCGTTCCGCTTGTTGCAGAGTAGCGGGTGATATTTGTAACTCTGTGGCAATTTCCAATATCTGTTGATAAGAAAATTCTTGATCATTATCATCAACTTGACGAGCGATCGCTAAGTGGAGAATTTGCTGTACATCTTCTTGACTGTAAGAACGCAGGCTATTAGAGTTAAAGGTTGTCATAATTTTTGCTCAAATAATAGTTTTAATAGAAAAGCACGCTAACATTAGCAATATTTACACTATTCTTACATTAACAAATTTAGATAAAATTGGTGCTAATCAAAAAATTATTCTAGAATCAAGCGATCGCTTATCTACCGAATGTACTATAACCTACTTCTGTTAGTTTCAGTAATGTGAAAACTACGCACCTCCTCCAATAACTAACGCTTAATAGCTACTATAGCAATTCCTTAAATTTCTAAATTTATAGAAAGTTTTATCAGTTTATCCACTAACTTATAAACTTCAGTACCAATTTTATGTTCTGGATAATCTGGATCATTTATATTCAACTCATCAAGCATTTTTGATCTAGAAATTGCTTCTGGTATATATTCAATAATTTTTGTAAAAGATGGTTGTTTCTTACTTTGGTGAATCATATTCCATATTTTTTTACAAATTCCTGGCCTTTTTTTGATATATTGATTTTGAATATAATTTTTTAAACTAATAAATTCAGTAATTTCTAAAATTCCTGCATTTTGTAAATTTGTTTCTAAATCAAAAAAGTGGAGAATTAACCAGATTTCAAAACAGGGATTACTAATACATAATTTATATATAGGATTTTCATAACACTTTTTTGCTATATCAGAAATAGTTTGCTTTCGGTTATTATAATCGTCAGTATCTATGATAATCCATAATTCATCATATTCTGTAAGATTATACTTTTTCTCTAATTCTTGTGAAAATTGAAGTAAAGTTTGATATACATACCGAGGATCTGAGTTACAAGCATTTTCTTCTTCTCTATCTATATACTCTACATGAATATTACCAATCCGAAAATCCTCTTCATATTTAGTTGTTAAGGCATTAAAATATTGATATTCAGTTTTATCTCCTTCCGCAGCTATTATATATAGCTTCCATTTTCCATCTTCACCGCACTTACCAGCAATATAACTTGATCTACCTTGATAATCTGTATTTCTTTGTCTTCCCATGTTATTTTTTCTCTCTCCATCCCATTAATTTTAAATCTTTAATAAAAGGTATTGCTCCAAATCTTCCATTAAGATATCCAACAGCTAAATCTAAATTGTCAACGTCTGTATTAGCTAAAGAATAAAGTATAGATTGTCCATATTTATCTTTTTCTACAAACCAGATTTCATCTTTTCTAAAAATATCTTTGATATCTAGTAAATAAACTTCATGAGTAGTAGCAATTAACTGACTGTTTAAATTTCGGTTTTCAGGATTATTTAAAAAATAATCAAATAGTTTCTTCATCAGTAAAGAATGTAAACTTCTTTCAATTTCATCTATTACATAAACAGCATTTCCACGCGCTAAATGTATCAGCATGGGAAATAAATCTATTAGCCTTTGTGTCCCATCTGATTCTTCTGATATTTCAAACTTAACTTCACTATTTTCTTTATCAAATCTTACTGGTGATAAATTGAGAACTGTTAATTTATCAGTTTCGTCTTTTGCTTGAGAGATAATACATTGCAAGCTAGGTATAAATATTGCATTTACTTCTCCTTCTTCATCAGGAAAATTCTTTTTGATATCTTCTTTGATTTCTGTGGGTATTTGTTGATATTCATCTAAATCAATTGTGGCAATACTAAGTTTTTTAATTCCTAAATCTAATGATTCTAAAAACTTGCTCAAAGAATTTTGAACTGATTGACTGAAAAAAGGTAGAAGAGGTTTAGAATTAGGAAAAATAATTGTTAAAACATCATTAAACCATTCATATATAGATTCTATTTGTTTGATTTCACGTTCTTGTGAATTAGTCAAAAACAATAAATTTTCTCTTGTACCTATTGCTTCATAGCGAATCCTATTTTTTTCATCTTCAGAAATATTCAAAAAAACCTCGTGATTAAAATTATGGAAATCAAAATCTTTTGCCCTTCTTTCATAAATCGAAATTTCTGTATTTATACCAATTTCAAATAACCATTCTTCATGAATTTTATGTTTATCAACTACAAAACCATAAGCATACTGTTTATCATTCATTCTAAACTCAAACTCAAACCTAGATGGTTTTGTATAACAAGTTTTATCGAGTTTAAAATTATTTATATTTATGTTTTTATTTTTTTCAACACCATCTACAATAAAATCTCTGGCGAATTTCATGGCTTTAATTAAGTTAGATTTGCCAGAAGCATTAGCACCATAAATAATAGATGTTCTCAATAATCTTATTGACTCCTGAGAATCACCTGCAACTACATGATGACTATGATGCGGATCATCTGAAGCAATCATATTAAAGTCTATCCTTTGGTTAAAGGATAAGAAATTTTCTACTGTAAATCTTATTAACATAATTATTGAAGTATCTAGTCAATTTCTTCTATCATACTGATAAAAAACTTTTAAAGTCTAATGATTTTAGCAATTTTACCTCTTTTATTCATATCCAATACAGAAACTAAGAATTGAAGGCAATAGGTAAGATTTTTAAATGTAGTACAGGTATAATAACTCATGCTAAGTCTTTTTAGCGACTGAATATACATTGAAAAGTTAAATTGCTAGTTAGATGAGATAAAATGTGTCACAACTAAAAATTATCCTGTATAACATACCTACATATAATAAAAGTCAGCAGCATTAATAACAAGCAACTTGAGTAATATAAAAACTATTAAAACATATCCTGCTAATAGTAATTTAACAACGCATAATAACCAAAGAAGTTGCAGCAAAAGAGAAAAATTAATGTTAGAAGATAACGGATCTATTCGTACCCTGTCTGTAGATATTGGCGGTAGTGGTGTCAAAGCAATGGTGTTAGATATTACGGGCAAACCTTTAACCGAAAGAGGCAGATTAGAAACACCCCAACCCGCGACACCAGAAGTAGTAATTAATACTATTGTCGTCTTAGCAGCCGCTCAAGGTGAATATCATCGGGTATCAGTTGGTTTTCCTGGTGTAGTGCGTAGTGGAGTCACAGAAACTGCTGTCAACCTCCATTCTAATTGGATTGGATTTGATTTAGCAACAACACTTTCTGAACAGTTAAACAAACCAGTCAAAGTGATTAATGATGCAGATATGCAGGGATTAGGAGCGATCGCTGGTAAAGGTGTAGAACTGGTAATTACCTTGGGTACAGGATTTGGTTCAGCCTTATTTGTAGATGGGAAATTAGTTCCTAACATGGAAATGGGACATCATCGGTTTCGCAAAGGAGAAAGCTATGAAGAACAGTTAGGACGGGCTACCTTAGAAAAGATTGGACAGAAAAAATGGAATAAGCGATTACAAAAAGCGATCGCTTCTTTGCAACAATTATTTAACTGTGATTGTCTTTATATCGGTGGTGGGGAAGCAGTGCGAATAAATATGAATTTGCCGTTAAATGTGAAATTAATTCCCAATATTACGGGGTTATTAGGTGGTATTGCCTTGTGGAAAAATTAGGCAAAACTTAAAATTACGATTGCCTCATAGCAAAGTATTAGAGGCAATCGTATTAGCTTTTATTTTCATCACCAAGAGGTCAAAAAATTCCATCCTTCTTTTTCTTCCGTTTCCGGTGGTTTGAGATTCTCTGCTTGAATTAAATGTTCATATTCTCCAGAATCAACCCATTTTAATAATTCACCAGTCCGCATCACCAACCAAGAAAGACTAGATTCTGAATAACTTAATATTTTTGTAACTTGATCAAGACTATCAAAACTATTAGCTGCAAACTCGCGGGATTGAATTAAGAAATCTTCGATCACATCAGTAGTTAAATACTCTTCCGGTAAACCTGCAAGTTTCATTAGTGCAGTAGTGGCGACATTCACATCCTGACAAGTTAATAAACCAGCCCGATCTGCAGTAAACTTTGCCATCATTACCCAATTATATAATGCCAATTCTACACCACCAGCTACCAATCCGCCTATTCCTAGAGTGGTACTACTTAACCACATTTTCAATGCAGGCATGACAATTGACATTTGATGATAAATGATATGCTGACTTTTAATTCGAGCAAGTTCATATCCAAAAATAAACAACAATTCATCATAATTCAACCATTCCATCCCATCAAGATTAATCCCCACAATGGTTTTTTCTACGCCAATAATATAGGTTTTAATATGTCCTGTCCCTCGAAATAAATACAATTCAGGAACAGTAGCAATATCAAGAACTTGGCAAGCTTCTAAAAATGGTTGATATAATTGGGGAAAATTTCGGGGTGTGACTCTAATTTCACTACCAAGACTTTGTAATCTCAGCAACCGATCAATACCATATTCGTTCACTTTTTTAAGTAAAGGGGAGACACCAGGCATATTTTGTAAAGAAGCCAAAGCTTTACGATCAAAAGGATGTTCATAAGCTGTGGAACTGATTCCAGTTAATATTTTTCTTGTCATCGGTAGTGAATTAATTTGGTAAAATAATGAAGTTAAATCGTTTGATTCTATAAAAAATCCAGGAAATAAATTTCCTGTCTAATAGCTAAAGTTGGTTCTCAGCGACTATTTTTTGTTTATTTATTCTATTTAAAATATGAAATTTCATTTTTAGTTACAAGACTTTCTCAAAACAGAATCAAAGTAGAAGTAATTCATGAATTATCCTTCATCAAGGTATAGCAAAAAAATATCGCTTTTATACCCCATAAAAATCCTCATCTAGAATTTCCTCTATCTCAAAAGGACAAATTATAGGATATTCACTCTCTTGCGGTACACTAACCCCAAAATTAGCCAATTTACCCTCCTTAATTGCCAATTTACGCCCATCAGGATAGGCTTTTTCTACTGCTTCTATTAAAAAACTTTTTAGAGATGGAGTATCTTCAAGATTATCTAAAACCCGTTGACGATGTTCCACAACAGAACTATACCAACTTGTTTTCATGGTATCGGGTACATCATGCTGAATTTTTAATTTGAGTAAGTGAGCTAATAATATTTTCAGATTACTTTTGAGTGTATTCTTCTCTGACTTACCCAAATCAACTAACTCCTCAATTAAATTCTCAATATCCAGGGATGTAAATTCACGATTTTGTAATTGTTGAATTGTTTGCTCAATCCATAATTGCAAATCGCTATCATATAGTTTATTAGACATCTTTGAGGTGTACTCCCATTAATCAACTTTACTACCACTGTAACTTAACTACCAGAATATAGTTGCTTAACAGCCCAACATCAAAAAATTGTCAAGAAAACTGTTGAGCATAATACCGTGCATATCTCCCCTCTAAACCTAATAATTCCTCATGATTTCCTGATTCGACAATTTGCCCTTTTTCCAAAACCAAAATGCGATCGCACTTCCGCACTGTTGATAATCTATGGGCAATAATTAACACCGTGCGTTTTTCCATCAATCTCTCTAAAGCCTCTTGTACCAAAGCTTCTGATTCTGAATCTAACGCCGATGTTGCTTCATCAAGTATCAAAATTTGTGGGTTAAGAAGGACTGCACGAGCGATCGCAATTCGTTGTCTTTGTCCCCCTGATAAATTCACACCCCGCTCACCAACCCAAGTATGATAACCTTCTGGTAATTGCTGAATAAATTGATGAGCATTGGCAATTTTTGCCGCTGCTTCCACTGCTTCAATGTCAAAATTCTTTTGTCCAAAAGCGATATTTTGGGCAATAGTTCCTGAAAACATAATTGTTTCTTGAGGAACAATACCAATTTGTTTTCTTAAACTATTTAAAGTCACATCTCGGATATTTACACCATCTATAAAAATGTCCCCAACTTCAGGATCATAGAATCGAGGTAAGAGATTTACAAAAGTAGTTTTACCAGCCCCAGAAGCACCAACTAGAGCGATCGCTTGACCTGGCATTACTAATAAACTAATATTATTTAATACAGGTTCTCCTGATTTATAGGCAAAAGTGATATTACAATATTCAACTTTGCCATTAACAGCCGGCAGGTTAATAGCATTAGTTTTTTCTAATACCGTTGGTTGAATTGCTAATAACTCAAAAACTCGGTCAACCGATGCCTCACCTTGTTTAAATTCATTATAGTTATTGGTAGTATGACCAATAGGATCAATTAACAAAGCTGCTGCTGTTAAATAACTAAAAAATTCACCTACCGTTAAATTGCGTTGAGATATTTGCCAAGTTCCAACCATCAGCAAAGATAAGGCACTCACAGCTTCTAAAAAACCCACAATGGGAATTTGAATAGCCTTTAATCTTTCTGTTGAGTATTTAGCTTTAAAACTGCGTTCTGCTTCGTGACTAAATCGCTCTATTTCATATTTTTCGGCTGCAAAAGCTTGGATTAACCGAATCCCGCTGAAAACTTCCGTTAAAATAGCAGATAAATCAGAAATACGATTTTGACTTTTGAGAGAATATTTACGTAATCTTTCCCCAAACCAACCAATTAAAATTCCCATAATTGGGGCAACAATTACCGTCGCTAAGGTAAGTTGCCAATTCAAATAAATCATGTAAATGGGAATAGCAATTAGCTGCAAAACACAGGGAGCAAAATCATGAAACAGCTTATTAATAACTTCCCCAACCCGATCAACATCTTCCGTAAGACGATAAGATAAATCCCCAGCTTTAGCAGTTTCAAAATAGCTGAGGTTGAGTTTTTGTAAATGTGTATAAACCTGTTGACGGAGATAAAAAGCTATCCTTAAAGCTGCCCTGGCCATATATAAATCTTGCACAGATTGAAAAAAGCCTCTGACAAGAAATACTAAAGCACTAATTCCCGTTAATTGAGCGATCGCTAATACATTACCATCTCCAAAAGGAACTGCCAACTTACCCGCGACATTAATCAGGGTTAAAGTTGCCAGTACATATCCCAAAATCCCCACAAAACCCTTAGTGATAGTTTCCCACTGGGTGCGGATATAGGGTAAAAGTTGCCAATAATTAGAACGTGTTTTCAAGTCGTAACATCCACAAAAATATTTTCCTTTGTTTGACGCTACCAGCTTTTGGTTTAATTTGGGAATTGGAGGTCATAAAATTATCTTCCTAACCAAGTTTTGATCATATCCAAAAGACTAGAACCACCCCACATCAAAGCAAATAGAATAGAGGTAGTTAGAATTGCTCCCATGAGACACAAAACTAAACCACCTAAACTGATAGCACCATCATCTTCTGATAACCCAAAAGCAGTAACAAAAACACCCATTGCTGGTAAAGTGTTAGTCCCAGGGATAGGAATCATCATCGAAATGGCCATGAGAGCGATCGCACAACCAATAGTAATTCTACCTGGTAATGTGGTACAAATATAAGATAGACGCGGACGAGCGATCGCTTCAATTCTTCGCAACCAAGGTAGTCCCGCTTTCAAAAATCCCCGAACCGTAGATAGTTGCAGAGGATGATTAAGCATCTTTTGAGGTAGCCAAGGGGTTTTTGCACCTGCAATTAACTGTGCAGCCAGAATAAAAATTAGAATACCAAAAGGAACAGAGTAACCAGGTGCAGGAACTGGTAAAGCTGAAGGTAGGGACAAAATCACCAACAAAAACCCAAAAATTCTTTCTTGAGCTAATAACAAAATATCTGCTAAATTTACCTTTTCCGGTCTTTCTTCATCAAAAAAATAGCGTTGTAATTCGTTAGAAAGTTTAGCCATATATTGCGGTGAATTTGGTTTAAGTGATACATCCAAAATAGTCTAACTTAAAGAATAAACTTTAAGTTACAGATTTCATTATGATTTATTTAGGGCTATTTTTTTATTACATGAATAATTATATGTAATGTTGCATCCAACATCTTAACCTTCCTAAATTTATAAAATAAAAATTATATTAAGTTTGGATAAATTTATTTTATTGTGTAGGTATTGGTTAACAGAGGGAAAATGCAAAGATATTTAAAAGTGCTAAGATTGTTTTGGAGTGCAGCGATCGCATCCGAAATGGAATATCGTATCAATTTTATCATTGCTGCTGTTAGTAGTTTAGGTAATTTGGTAGGTAGTCTTTTCAGTTTGTTCCTTTTTTACCGCACAGGTTACACCTTTACAGGTTGGTCATGGGACGCAGCCCTAATCATATTAGGAATTTTCACCTTACTACAAGGCTTTTCAGCAACATTTCTCGCTCCTAACTTAAACCGAATTGTGCGTCATGTCCAGGAAGGGACTTTAGACTTTGTATTATTAAAACCTATTCGTAGTCAGTTTTGGTTATCTATCCATACCCTTTCTCTTTGGGGAATACCAGATTTAATCTTTGGGTTACTTATTATTGGCTATGCTGGTAAAAAACTCGGCTTAGGAATTGACAAATATTTACTTGGTATCCTTCCTTTAGCTTGTGGTTTAGTTATTCTTTACAGCCTCTGGTTCATATTAGGAGCAACTAGCATTTGGTTTGTAAAAATATATAATCTGACAGAAGTATTAAAGGGATTTTTAGAAGCTGGCCGATATCCAATTAGCGCCTACCCAGCTACTTACCGCCTTTTCTTTACCTTCATAGTACCAGTTGTTTTTTTAACCACAGTTCCTGCCCAAATAATATTAGGTCAAATTCAATTTACTTGGTTAATAGGCACAGTATTTTTGGCTATATTATTGTTTTTCATTTCCACACAATTTTGGCGCTTTGCATTACGGTTTTACACCAGTGCTTCAAGTTAAAAAAAATTTGATGTTGGGTTTTTTAATGTCAACCCAACCTAGATTTATTCTCCAGAAAATATATCAAAACATATCTGGATCTTCACCCAATTCTCTTAATCTAGCAGCCAATTTAGCCGTTTTTGCCTGAGCTTCTTCCTCTCGTAATTTAGCTGCTTCCTCTCGTAATTTAGCTGCTTCCTCTCGTAATTTAGCTTCTTCCTCCCGTAATTTAGCTGCTTCCTCTGGTAACAAAACTATATTCCCAGCAACATCATAAAACCTTATCCAAATCGCAGTTTCCCTATCTATAGTTCCTTCCCAAGTTCCCAACCATAAACCCAAACGTCTACACCAAAGCCAACCATTTTCATTGGGAGTTAAAAGTTGATACTGTTGGTTATCATCTAAATGCCATCCTTGTAAAGAATTAGGATCAAATGGGTTATAAACAAAATAATCTGAGGTGCGGAAAGTCTGTTCATAAAGGTCTTTCTTAATACCTTTGTCTATTCCTTCTGTAGACGGTGACATTAATTCCACAATCACATCAGGATAGCGACCATTTTCTTCCCAAACTACCCAACCTTGCCTAGATTTATTACCATCAACATTGAGAACAGCAAAAAAATCAGGACCACGAAAATCACGATTGCGAATCTGGGTACTACTGTAGTAAATAAACATATTGCCGCCAGTAAAATAATCATTGCGGTCAGACCAAAGCTGCTGCAATGACCGAATCAGGACATTCATGGCAATACGGTGACGATTTGATTCCAAGGGTTCACCATCATCAAATATTAAATCTGTAGGTGGGTCATGGGGTTCCCATTCCACTTCCACAATGGCTAGATTGTTGTCGGTAGTCATGAGTGATTATCACCTTTTTGATCAAGCCCTCAATCTCTACATTATAATCTACCCGGACTTTTGTAAAAGTCTTTAACCGTTAGTTAGTAGTCAGGGAATTAGTTCTCAAAACAAAAATCTAACTCCTGACTACTAACCTTGGGACTATTTAACCAGTGTAGATATGAGCCAGTCTCAAGCGCCGAATCATTTCTCGACGCACTTCATTTTTTACTCTTTCCCCACGTCGCCAATGTTCTAATTGAATATTATCAATGTAGAACCTCACAGAAAATTGCATAGAAGAACCTTGGATATCCGTAATTTGAATTTGTGGTTCTTTCCAAGCAGTAGATGACTCTTTAAAGTTAGTTTCTAACCAATCTAACAATTTTGCTGCGTAGTCATCTAACCTAGTTTCATCAACTCCTGGATTAGAAATTTTCTGAAATAATTTATTCAGTTTAATTTTTAAGACTTCAATTTTTTGTTCCCATTCATCTGGCAAAATAGTGCTATCTTCCGCTACTAAATCTGGATCTTGTAACCAGGTTTCATACCAAAATCTCACTAAGCTAATGAGGTTTTGTTTACCAATTGATACTTGTTCTTCTTCTAGCCAGGAACGTTGTCTTTTACCCTTGCGTTCAGTAAGAATAACCATTCCTACTAAATTTAATACCTCTATATAGTTTTTTTGAAGACTTCTCAGTTCTTGTGTATCTAATCCACCCTTTTCCAGAAGTTTAATTTCTGCAATTAACTCCTCAAAAGCAGTGTGGATTTTCTTTAACTGAAGATTTACTTCTTTCTCCAGTGAGATACGTTTACGTCCTGCATCTTTTTTAGAAAGCTTATCTTCCTCAGCTTCTTTCAAACCATAGAAGCTATCTAATGATTTTATTTTCTCATCAAAATTAGCTAAAGTATCGGGATGTCCAGCAACAATTTCTTTGAGAATATTTGTAGCTACAACTGAATCAGCATCAATTCTTACTGCTACTTTAATTGTATAAGCATAGTGAGTAGTCGGACGACTGAGGTTAGTAATACTTTGATTTCCTAAAGCCGCATTAGGCATATAAAGTTCACAATGTTGTTCAATTAAATACAACTTTGTCACCCGAATGCCAATTTGTTTGATAATTGCTAATGAACCATCAGAAGTAGTGATCACATCTCCAAACTTAAAGGGTGTATCAACTAATAGAACTAAACCACTAAAGAAGTTACTGAGGATATCTTTGACAGCTAATCCCAAAACTACTGTGATACTACCTAATGCTAATCCTATTCCTGTTAAATCTACACCCAGTGTAGTGAAAAATAGAGAGATGCCAATAATATATGTAATTACAGGGATGAAATTTTGTAGAAGTGGGATTAAAACATCATCCCAAACAGCCTCTGTTTTCCTCGCGTAGGCTTTCAAAGAGGATACTGCTGCTTCATTAAATAGCTGGGTAAACCAATAAGTAAAAGCTCCTATCAGAAAAGCCGTAAGCCCCCTTTGAATCCAGTCTATGAATACTCCAGCACTATTCAAATGGAGGAGAGAAAATTTAAGACTGGTAAGGATAAAAATGATAGTTAGAGGAGTTTGGGAAATACCGAGAATTAGTAGTAATGTATCCTTTTCCCATTTACGAACTAGCGATCGCAGGATATAGAATAATCCTATATAAAGTAAAAAAGAAACTCCCGCACATAAACCTAATGTGGACAAAAATGCACCTATCTGCACCGCATTTGGTGTAACTAATAACGCTGCGGATACAGTATCAGTAGTCGGCGATGGTGATGCTGCTTGAGCAAGGATATAAATCATTGATGCCTGTCTCAAATATTACAATTCTGGATAACTCGAAAAAGAAATTATCTGAAGATTATCAGGAAATGGAAACATGGATATAGTAAAAAGTAAAGCCTGCTTAGACTTTTTACTTCATATAGCCGCGTAGCTCTAACTATTTTGGCTACAATACTTGCAAGTAACTCGAAAATTAGCTTCTAGATATGAATGATATTTGAGGTTTTTCGTATGGATGTAAGTGTGACGTTAAGATAATACTTTATTTTTACGCAAATTAAGAAACTAAATAATCAGGGAATTCACTGAAAAAGTGTAGTTAATATTGTGTTGGTGAACCTCATCTATCTACAATCTGCTGTATCTATAATTTTTATGGCAATTTATACTTATTTTGTCTTTTTAATTTCCGCTAAAATCAACATCTGAAAACAGTACAACAGGAGAAACAAGACGTGCCTACACTCGGTGTTAATATTGACCATATCGCTACTATTCGTCAAGCGCGGCGGACAGTAGAACCAGATCCCATAGCAGCAGCTATATTAGCAGAACTCGCAGGTGCAGATGGAATTACTGCCCATTTGCGCGAAGATAGAAGACATATTCAAGATCGAGATGTGCGTCTATTACGGCAAACAGTGAGAACCCATCTCAATTTAGAAATGGCAGCCACCGAAGAAATGTTAGCCATAGCCCTAGACATCAAACCCGATTACGTCACCTTAGTTCCTGAAAAACGGGAAGAAATTACTACAGAAGGTGGTTTAAATATTGTCGGACAAATTGCTAGAATAGGAAAAATAGTTGATCAATTGCAAAATGCTGGCATTCCCGTGAGTTTGTTTATTGATGCCGAACCACCACAAATTGAGGCATCTGTCAAGATCAAAGCGAAATTCATCGAACTGCATACAGGACAATATGCAGAAGCCAAGGATGAAACAACTCGCCAAAAAGAACTAGCTTTATTAGCCCAAGGCTGTGAAAAAGCGATTAAAGCTGGTTTGCGTGTGAATGCCGGTCATGGACTCACATACTGGAACGTTTACCCCATAGCTGCCCTTCCAGGTATGGAAGAACTCAACATTGGTCATACTATAATTAGTCGGGCAGCTTTAGTAGGTATAGAAAGAGCAGTCCGAGAAATGAAAGAAGCCATGTCACTGCGTTCCCATTAAAAATTAAACAATTAAAAATTAAAAAGATGTTCTGCTTTTTTAATTTTTAATTCCCAATTTTTAATTTCTTCCAGAGGGGTGTTAGCTGCGAAATCCTCAAAAGTCAAATTTGGAAACTTCAAACTACTATGACTTCTCAACAGTCTAACAACCTACCCTTATGGGTACAGGATCGAGATCAAGTAATTGCAGCCAGCACTGATGCTCAATGGCGCTCTCAAAAACCCCCTGACTATAGCCGTTCACGGGAAAACCTAGCCAAAGAGAGCATCCACAATCATCTGGACGGTACACTGGAAGCGATCGTCGAAAACCTGGTAAGAACCCTCGAAATGGAAGCCTCATGGAAAATTAACCCCCAACAGTGGTTATCTATCGTTAATGACAAATTCCGGGTAAGTAGCAATGGTGGTCAAGAATATACCGCTGCCGATTTAGGTGCTAAGGGTACTTATAATTTATTTATGGCTGATTCTGAACATTACAAAGCTTCAGAAGAAAGTTTTGAATCATCCCATGATATCTTTCATAGTACCTTTCCCCAAGGATTCCCCTGGGAAGTATTGGCAGTTTATTCGGGTCCTCCCAATGTTACATTTAAATGGCGACATTGGGGACACTTTCAGGGTACATACAAAGGTTATGCACCAACAGGGAAAACCGTAGAAATTATCGGTATGAGTGTAGCTCAAGTTACCGATGATTTAAAAGTAGTTTCCTTAGAACACTATTTTGATAATGCCCTGTTCTTAGAAAATCTGACAGCAGGTGGCAAACTAGAAAATAGTGAAAATAAGGGCAGTAGTTGTCCCTTTGGCTCTTGGTTTAAGGGATTCAAGAAAAGTTAATTGATCAGGGTACAGCCTTAACACTGTACCCTAAAGTTATGAATTAGTCAGCAAACACAGACAATGCAAACATACTATTACATTTTGGCCAGTCAACACTTCCTCCTGGAAGAAGAACCGATAGAAGAAGTTCTCAAAGAACGCACTCGTAACTACCACGAACAAGAAAAAGAAATTGATTTTTGGTTAATTAAGCAACCCGCATTTTTAGAAACGCCGAAAATGGCAGCTATTAAAAAGAAATGCCCCCAACCAGCAGCAGCTATTATTTCTACTAATCCCCAATTTATTACTTGGCTAAAACTGCGGTTAGAGTATGTTATTACTGGTGAATTTTCAGCGCCTTCCGATACCATACCTAATCCATTGGCATCTCTGAGCGCAGTTTCTTCATAGGGGAAAAGGGGAATTAGGGGATTAGATAAGAATTACCAATTACCAAATATACAATTTATGCAAAAAATACAAACTTTATCAAGTGTTTTATTATTAACAGTTGCTCCTTTATTTAGCACAATTCATCCTGTTATTGCTCAACAAAATCTTCCTAATTGTCAACCACCAAATGCGGGAGAATATCTATTATTAGTAATTAGTCCAACAACTGAAAACCAAAAGCAGTTACGTAGCGCCTTACCGACTGAACTAAAATCAGTTACCTGCAAATATACCAACCAAACAGTAACGCGAATTGGTGGGTTTAAAAAGATTGATGATGCTAATCGTTGGGCTAGATATATTCAGAATATAGTTGGTTTATCTGCCATTATCACGACTCGTGCGACAGGACAAACACCACAAATACCACCTCAAATAGCACCATCAAATATTAGCTATAACCCCAAAATATTAGGGGAAGGTTATGCAATTCTGGTGGATTATTTTAATCGTCCAGAAATGGTTAGTAGTCTCCAGCAAGCTGTAGGGGGTGATGTAGGTTTAGTGTCTTATGGACAACGGCCTTACTTGCTGGCTGTTTATACTACCAATCAAAAAGAGGCATATAACACATTAAAAAAACTCAGCGAAAGTGGTTTTGTTGCTATCTTAGCAGATGGTCGTAAAGTAGTCCTACTACGATCAACCGTCCGTTAAAAGTTAGTTGTCAATTAACTGAATATGCAGCCCTAGCCAACCAAGAGATAGCTATACCTAAAACCGAACCAGCAATAACTTGAACTGGTGTGTGTCCTAGCAATTCCTTGAGACGGTCTTGGAAAAAATCCGGTTTTTCATGAAATAATTCATCAATCATTTGATTGAGTATGCGTGCTTGTTTACCGGCAGCTTGACGGACACCGGCTGCATCATACATAACAATGATAGCAAAAACAGTAGCCAGGGCAAACTCTGGAGAAGCCCAACCCAAAGTTTGGCCAACACCGTCTGCTAGGGCTGTCACTAGGGCTGAATGGGCGCTGGGCATACCTCCAGTGGTGACTAAAACACGCACATTTAATTTGCGATGTTTTACTAACTCAACGATAAGCTTTAATCCTTGAGCCACAAAACAAGCTACAAGCGCAACCAGCAGCACCCTGTTGTTGATAATTTCGCCTATGTCCTGCATGGTATTTTGGGGAAGTTAGTAATTGTGAGCAGTAGTTGTGTGGAGGAAAAACGTAAGTACGAGCCAAGATTCCCAATTTAAAATTGGACTTAGTGATTGCGGCTGGTAATAAAGTGAGCTAGAGCTTGGAGAGGAGCGGCTTTTTCCCCATAAGGTTCTAATTCCGCACAGGCTTCAGTAACTAGTTGTTGAGCTTTGGTACGTGATTCTTCAATTCCCCATAGACTGGGATAGGTGACTTTTTTTGCTGCGAGGTCTTTACCAGCAGTTTTACCTAGCTGTTCTTGGGTAGCAGTGATATCTAGAATATCATCAATAATTTGGAAGGCTAGACCAATATTTTGAGAATAACGAGTTAATTTCTGCACATCTTCAGCAGATGCGCCGGCAATAATTCCCCCACAAACCACGGCAGCTTCTAACAAGGCTGCGGTTTTATGGTTATGGATAAAATTCAAGGTTTCTAGGGAAATATCTGATTTACCTTCCGATTCTAAATCTACCACTTGACCACCGACTAAACCAGCCGCGCCTACTGCTTTACCGAGGCGAATAATTACTTGTAAAACTCTATCTCTGGGAATATTTTCAGGTGTTTGGGCGGCTACATATTCAAAGGCTAAAGCTAATAACCCATCTCCTGCCAAAATAGCAATATCTTCGCCATAGACTTTGTGATTTGTTAATTTACCGCGACGGTAATCGTCATTATCCATGGCGGGTAAATCATCATGAATAAGTGACATGGTATGGATCATTTCCATAGCACAAGCTGTAGGCATGGCCATTTCAATTGTGCCACCAATCATTTCCGCAGTAGCAAGACAGAGAATGGGACGTAACCGCTTACCTCCAGCTAACAGAGAGTAGCGCATTGCTTCATAGATTTTTTCTGGATAAACGACGGGAATAGAATTATCCAAAGCTTGTTCACAAAGCGGTTGTCGTTCTTGCAGATAAGTAGCGAGGTTAAACTTAGCTGACTCTGATTTTTGGGGGTTTCAAATCTTTTATCCGTTGCTACCATGCTTCAATTCCTGAACTTTTTGATTACTTGTGATATGTGTGCCAATTTTACGGGGCTTTGGGGATGAAAAACTCACGCTTTTGGTGAGTAATCATGAATATTAATAAGAAATTATTTCTCAATTACCGGTTGTTTGCAAATAGCTAGAAACAGTATTTTGCAATAACATAGCAACTGTCATCGGACCGATACCACCCGGAACAGGGGTAATATATTCTGCCACATTAGCGATCGCTTCAAACTGAATGTCACCGACTAAACGACTTTTGCCACTGCTATCTGTGACACGATTTATTCCCACATCTACCACAACTGCGCCTGGTTTCACCATATCCACAGTAATCATACCGGGAATACCTGCTGCGGCGATAAGAATATCAGCATCTTGGGTAATGGTTGGTAAATCCTGGGATTTGGAATGAGCAATTGTGACTGTAGCATTAGCCTCTAATAGCATCAAAGCCATGGGCTTACCCACTAAGATACTACGTCCTACTACTACGGCTTTTTTGCCTTGTAATGGAATTTTATATTCTGCTAATAATCTCATGACACCAGCCGGCGTACAACTGCGTAAACCTGTCTCACCTCGCACCAATCGCCCTAAATTGACTGGGTGCAGTCCATCAGCGTCTTTATCTGGTGCAATTTGATGTAGTAGACTGACGGCATCTAAATGCTTGGGTAAGGGTAGCTGTACCAAAATTCCATCTACTCTTTCATCTGAATTTAGTTCAGCAATGACTTCTTCTAGTTCAGTTTGGCTGGTTTGAGCGGGAAAATGTTTACCAAAAGAAGTAATTCCCACTTTGGCACAGGATTTTTCTTTGTTGCGAACATAAGCGGCAGATGCAGGGTTATCGCCAACCATCAAGACTGCTAAACCAGGCGATCGCCCAATTTTACCTTGTAATTTAGCGATCGTCTCCTGGAGTTCTCTCTGGATTTTCTCGGCTAGTGCTTTACCATCTAGGATTTTCGCAGTTTGTTTCATAGGGAATATGAGGACAGGGGAATAATATTTACCACTGACAACTGACCACTGACAATTGACAACTCCATTTTCTCATTTTCCCAGTCACCTAAAATTTAATTTTTGCAGTACAATACTTACCTGCTTTATTCACCAATTTTCAAGACACAATTTGTGTGAAAATAAGCACAAATCGCATACCCCAACCAGCTATCCATCGTGCAAGATACCGACTCCATGAATGACATTGCTGCTGCACTCCAACAGCCAGCAGATTTAGACTTTGAACTCCCTGATCCAGAAGATGAACAAATTCCTGAGTCTGATTTTTTACTACAACTAGATGTAGCATGGCAGGTATGCGATCGCTTTGATTTGCAAACGGAAATTTGGCGAGGACGCATTTTACGCGCAGTTCGTGACCGAGAGAAAAAGGGCGGAGATGGGCGTGGGACTGGTTTTCTTAAATGGCTCAAAGAACGAGAAATTAGTAAAACTCAAGCTTACAGTTGGATTCAATTAGCCAATAGTGCCGATACCCTCATTGAAGATGGCAAACTAGATCCAGATACTGTTAATAACTTTAGTAAACGGGCGTTTGTGGAAACCGCCAAAGCTTCACCGGAAGTGCAACAGATGGTAAGCGAAGCTGCTCAAAAAGGCGATCGCATTACCCGCAGAGAAGTCCGTCAACTTACGGATGAATGGACAGCCATGTCTTCAGATTTATTACCAGAAGAAGTTAGGGAAAAAGCCGCAGATAACAGCCTGCCACCGCGCTACATTGCCCCTCTGGTTAAAGAAATGGAAAAACTGCCTGAATCCCATCAAAAGGCATTACAAAGAGACATAGCTGCCAATCCTGATGTTGATACTGTCAAACAAGCCACCTCAGAAGCTCGTCAATTAGCCAAATATCTCAAATCTGCCGCCCAAGTCCAAGCCTTAACAGCGGAAGATGTAGATATTGAAACTGCCTTAGAAGAAGCTCAACGAGTCGGTTGTTTAAGTATTGCGGCTGACTTAGTAAATCAAGCCTCCCAAATTGAACAAACCATTGCCAAGTTGTATATGACTTGGAAAAAAATTAGTAATTTAGCGGATAGATTATATGTAGATACTGGTGCGAGTACACCCAATTTGCGATCGCTCCTCACCTGCATAGAACCATTAGGGGGAGAAATCATGGAACTACAATTAAGTGGCGCAGTAGAACATACTATCCGCTTACAAATTCAAGAAACAAATTAATTAGTATGACAGGGAAGAAGGAAAAATAAATCCCCAATTCCCAGTCCCTAATTACCTATTAAATACTTCCTCCATTTTTTTCGCTAATTCTATATCTAAATTGCTGATTACATGACCTAAATCGTAAGTAATCAGCGTCACACTTACCAAATTATAAACATTGAACCATTCAGGATGATGCCCCATAGCCTCAGCTTGGATACCAACATTTACCATCCAACCCATTGCTTCAGAAAAGGAAGTAAATTTGTACTCTTTATGGAGTTTTCCTTCTTTAACTGTCCAACCAGGTAAATTAACCAAAGCTTTTATAATTTCTGTTTCCTGAAGTTTATAGCCTGCCATAAATGAATGTACTCCTGATATCAAATAAGATTCTTCTAGTAACTAATCTAATTCATAATCAATTTAAAAACATACCTTTCAATGCCGGTTTCTTCATCTCTTTCAATTGCTACTTTTTCCACATCAAAGCATTCAGGAATTTTTTTGATCAGTTCCAAATCGCCTAGACTAGAGTATGTAAAAAATACTTCCCCTTGAGGTTCTAGATACAGAGACAACTGTTCCACAAACGTAATAAAAATTTGACCGTTTGGATCATTAGTTGCCAATTCTACTGTACTTTCAATATTTTGATGTAACAAAGGTAAATTAAAAGTAATTACATCAAATAGAAGATCAGGCAAGGAATTAAATAGATCCGAGTGATATATTTTAGCACTTTTGAAATTAATAAATGAATTAATTCGAGCGCACAATACAGCATTTTTTCCTACATCAGATAGATATAAATCTTCTACATATTTACTCAAAGATAATCCGACAACACCTGTACCACAACCTATATCTAAAAGCCGTTTTTTCTTCGTTTTAAGATTTTGATATCTTTGCACAATCGGCTTCAAAAGAAATAAAGAGCTTGATTCTATATCTGGATGATAAACATTGGATAGGGCAATAATATTCAGCCCATTTACTTTATAAGTAGCAAACCGAGACTGTTTAGCAAGAAATGCCTGATGAAGTTCTGAGAATGTTTTCATTGACGCAGAAATGCAAATTGAACGTCAACAATTTTACAATCTTTTGTAACTATATGTTGATCCTGATCAAGTTTGATAATATAAAAGGCGGAGCAATAAAGATATCTAGTATGCGTAAAGCTCTTGCGTCCATAGCTACGCTCAGAGCGATCGCATAACCCACCGTAAACTTGATTAACTCTTTCTTTTTGTCCGCCTAAATTTTTTTAATCTGATCTTCCAATAACGGAGATTAAAATAACGTCTATACTTCTGTACTACTTCTTTTCCCACCAGCAATGCACCCAACCAAAATATAACTTCAGCGAAAACTAATAAAGCTGGTACTAAGATTGCTTTTTGAGCTACCGAAATTGGTAAAAATGGTACAATTAGAGCGATCGCTAACCAGGGCAAAAATGAGACAATAATTAAAACCAAACCCAGCTTCTGCATTTTTCTATTAATAACGAAATCTGAGTTTAGTCTTTTTATCTCTGTGGCTGGAGTGGCTTAACTTACAGTCTTTACAGTTCTCGCCTAGATGCAAAAAGAATACTTATTTGATTTGCATACAATTTCTGAGTAGTGAAATCATAGACTTAATATTATTTTGGCAAAAATCACTTTATTCTCATCAATATTAACAACTAACCAATGACTAATTCTTGATGCCTGTCGCCGCAATACCTTGAATAAACTGCCGCTGACCAATTAAAAATAACACCATTACAGGTACAGTAGCAATTGTCACTGCTGCCATCATCAACGGCCAATTATTAGTAAACTGCTCTTGAAATTCTGCCAAAGCTAACTGCACCGTTCTTAATTCTGGTCTGGTTGTAAATACCAACGGTTTAAATAAATCATTCCATTCACCAATGAAAGTGAAGAGAAATAGTGTTACTAAAGCGGGTCGTGCTAAAGGTAACATGATGCGCCATAAAATTTGTAATCGGTTTGCACCATCAATAGCGGCTGCTTCCTCCAATTCTACGGGAATTGTCTGGAAATATTGACGTAACAGAAAAATCCCAAAGCCGTTAACAGCAGTTGGTAAAATTAGCGCCCAGTATGTATTAATCAGATGTCCCGACTTCAGCACCAAAAAGATGGGAATTACCAATAACTGAAAGGGAATTACCAAAGTTGCCAATACTACCAACAGCAACGCTTGTCTACCCCGAAATTTTAACCGTGCTAGGGCGTAACCAGCTAAAGCCGAAGTGAAAATTTGAAAAGCCGTAACTGCGATCGCTACTAAGGTAGAATTAGCATAAGCCAGTAAAAACTTTCCCTGTTCCCACGCATTCCGGTAATTGGCTAAAGTCCAATTATTTTGCGAAATCCCTGGTGTTGTTCCCTCACCCCCAAAGGAGGTCAGAAAAACCACAATTAGCGGTACTAAAACGACAAAAGCCCCGATTAGTAGCACTAACAGGCTCAACAAATTGGCATTTTTTAGATTCCATTTTAGCTTGGACATTGGCTATGACTCCATACATTTGTTTTTCTGGTAGTAGTACCATCAGTAAAAACTAATTTAATCACTATAGTTTCTTGTTAAGTTAAATTAAATCACAATGATCATTACCCCAAATTTATTGGGTGATTTAAGTTTTTGTATCAAATGATTCACCGCTTAGGAGTAAACAGACTATGCAGCAGGTTGTAGACCACATTGAAGAACTTGATTTTCAAAGCGAAGTATATAAAGATGCTTATAGCCGCATCAATGCCATTGTCATTGAAGGAGAACAAGAAGCTTACGAAAATTACATTACCTTGGCGAAATTGTTACCAGCAAATGCAGATGAGCTAATTCGCCTCTCAAAAATGGAAAGTCGCCATAAAAAAGGATTTGAAGCCTGTGGACGAAACCTAAAAGTGACTCCAGATTTGCAGTTTGCGAAAGAGTTCTTCTTAGGATTGCACGACAATTTCCAAACCGCAGCCCAAGAAGGTAAAGTCGTAACTTGTCTGTTGATTCAATCTTTAATTATTGAATGTTTTGCGATCGCTGCTTATAACATCTATATTCCCGTAGCTGATGATTTTGCCCGTAAAATCACAGAAGGAGTAGTAAAAGAAGAATACAGTCATCTTAACTTCGGTGAAGTGTGGTTGCAAGAAAACTTTACAGAATCCAAAGTTGAATTAGAAGAAGCAAACCGCAAAAACTTACCCCTTGTTTGGAAAATGCTGAACCAAGTAGCAGATGATGCCAAAGTTTTAGCAATGGAAAAGGATGCCTTAGTAGAAGACTTTATGATTCAATACGGTGAAGCTTTAAGTAACATTGGCTTTACTACTCGTGATATCATGCGTCTTTCTGCCTATGGACTTGTAGCCGCTTAATAAATCTATTGGGGTGACAACTTGAGTTACCCCAGGTTAATAGGTGACAGAGTTTAATTACCAATAACCTTAGCCTAGTACCGCAGGGCGGAATTAAAAATTAAAAATTAAAAAAGTAGATGACACAAGCTGCTTGAGAATTTTTAATAGTTGGTTGATTTATGCCGTTGTGTACTAGCCTCAGTAAAAAAACCCTCCGCGAACCTATATAAGCACAGGAAATATTACGAATTATGTTCACATCTGACGTAGTATTTTTAAAACTTAGATATCATCTGTGATCCCCAGTGGACATAGTTAAGTATGGTTAAAGATTCAGGAGCAGTAATATGATTCAAAACAAAACCACTGCTTTTAAAATCTAAAATCCAAAGCTGCTACTGCCTACTAATTCCACCATTTTGCACGACAGCCCACGCCTAATATATCACTCCATGTTTGGTTTAATTGGACATCTGACAAGTTTGGAACACGCTCAATCAGTAGCGCAAGAATTGGGATACCCAGAATATGCCGATCAAGGGCTAGACTTTTGGTGTAGCGCCCCGCCGCAAATAGTTGATCATATTACTGTCACCAGTATTACTGGACAGAAAATAGAAGGCAAATATGTAGAATCTTGCTTTTTGCCGGAAATGCTGGCAAACCGTCGCATTAAAGCTGCAACTCGCAAAATATTGAATGCTATGGCTCATGCTCAAAAGCATGGCATTGATATTACCGCCTTGGGTGGGTTTTCTTCAATTATTTTTGAGAACTTTAATTTAGAGCAGTTTAGACAAGTTCGCAATATTAACCTAGATTTTGAACGCTTCACTACAGGTAATACTCATACAGCCTACATTATTTGTCGGCAAGTAGAAGAAGCCTCGAAACAATTAGGGATTGAATTGTCGAAAGCAACTGTAGCTGTATGTGGTGCAACAGGAGATATTGGTAGTGCAGTCACAAGATGGCTAGATAAAAAAACAGATGTCCAAGAATTACTATTAATTGCCAGAAATCAAGAACGTCTCCAAGAACTGCAAGCAGAGCTAGGACGCGGTAAAATTATGGGATTACAGGAAGCATTACCACAAGCAGATATTGTCGTTTGGGTGGCGAGTATGCCCAAAGGTGTAGAAATTGACCCCACAACATTAAAACAACCCTGTTTATTGATTGATGGTGGTTATCCTAAAAACTTAGGGACAAAAATTCAGCATCCAGGGGTGTATGTATTAAACGGTGGCATTGTTGAACATTCCCTAGATATTGACTGGAAAATCATGAAAATTGTCAATATGGATGTCCCAGCCCGTCAATTATTTGCTTGTTTTGCTGAATCAATGCTCCTGGAATTTGAGAAGTTATATACAAACTTTTCTTGGGGACGTAATCAGATTACCGTAGACAAAATGGAGCAAATTGGTCAAGTGTCCATAAAACACGGTTTTAGACCATTGCTAGTTTAGTCATTAGTCATTAGTCATTGGTCAGTGGCAAAGAAAAGACAATTGACAACTGACAATTGACAACTGACAACTAACAACTGACAACTAATATAATTATGGCAAGCACTGAGCGCAAACCGCTACTGTTAGATTTTGAAAAGCCTTTAGCAGAAATGGCTACCCGGATTGAGCAAATTCGCCAACTAGCTGAAGAAAATGGCGTTGATGTTTCTGGGCAAATTCGCCAATTGGAAACGCGGGCGATGCAATTAAAGCAAGAGATTTTTAGTAGTCTCACACCATCTCAACGACTGCAAGTAGCCCGTCATCCCCGTCGCCCTAGCACTTTAGATTATATTCAATCTATTAGTGATGAATGGATGGAGTTACATGGCGATCGCTGTGGCGGAGATGATCCCGCTTTAGTTGGTGGTGTCGGCCGTTTGGGTGGACAACCAGTGATGATGTTAGGACATCAAAAAGGCCGGGATACCAAAGATAACGTTGCTCGTAACTTTGGTATGGCTGCTCCTGGTGGCTACAGGAAAGCCCTGCGGCTGATGGAACACGCCAATAAATTCAGTATGCCAATTTTGACATTTATTGATACTCCTGGGGCTTGGGCAGGCATAGAAGCCGAACACCAAGGACAAGGAGAAGCGATCGCCTATAATTTACGAGAAATGTTCTGCTTTGACGTACCTATTATTTGTACAGTCATTGGTGAAGGTGGTTCTGGTGGTGCGTTGGGTATTGGCGTAGGCGATCGCCTATTGATGTTTGAACACTCAGTTTATACAGTCGCTACCCCCGAAGCCTGCGCCGCGATTTTGTGGAAAGATGCCAGTAAATCCCCCCAAGCAGCCGTAGCTTTGAAAATTATCTCTCATGATCTCAAAAACTTGGGCATAATTGACCAAATCATCTCTGAACCCCTGGGCGGCGCTCATTCTGATCCCTTAACAGCGGCTACCAATCTTAAACAAACCTTGGTAGAAAACTTAGACGAACTTAACCGTCTCACCCCCGGCGAACGCCGTCAACTTCGTTATGATAAATTCCGCAATATCGGTGTTTTTACTGAACTTGCTCACTAGAAATGCGCCAAGATAATGTATCGCATAACAGCAGTGCTATAATTTCTGAGTGCTGCTTAAAGATTTTTAACAATTTTCACGAGCTTAGGCATTTGTATTTGTCAACGAAAGAAAGTTAAACACCATAAAACCTACTTCTCTTACCTGCCCTTATAGCGGGTGAGGGAAAGTTAGGAAAGAGTTTAGAGGAAAAATAAAGTATATTCCCTATAAACGAGAACTACTACATGACATTACATACATTTGCCAAACAAGTACCCTGATTTGTAGCAAAAATTAACTTTGAGTTCATAAATATTTAATTTATGAGTAGCTGTTGGCTCACAGCACTGCCAAAAAGTTGGAAAATATTATGAGTGTTGAGCAAAAAAGACGCGCCCTAATTACTGGGGCTAGTAGTGGAATTGGTAAAGCAACAGCTTTAGCATTTGCAAAAGCTGGCATAGATGTGGCCTTGGTCAGTCGTTCTCAGGATAAATTAGAGTCAGTAGCCAAAGCAGCACAGGAGTATGGGGTTGAAGCTAAAGCCTTCTGTGTAGATTTAGCGGAAGTTGCCCAAGTCAAAACAAAAATTCAAGCGATCGCTGATGAATTTAGTAACATAAACATTCTCATTAATAACGCTGGTATTGGATATACAGGCAATCTGAGTGAAACACCCTTAGAAGATTGGCAGCAAGTAATTAACTTGAACCTCACCAGTGTATTTCAGTGCATGATGGGAATTTTGCCAGGAATGCGCCAACAAAGCCAAGGCACAATTATTAACATTGCTTCTATAGCAGCCAAACAAGCTTTTCCCGGTTGGGGGGCATACTGTGTCAGCAAAGCAGGACTTCTTTCCCTTTCCCAAACCCTCGCACAAGAAGAACGTGCCAATGGTATTCGCGTTACTACAATCTGTCCTGGTTCTGTCAATACAGAAATTTGGGATACTCCAACAGTCCAGGCTAACTTTGACCGTTCTCAAATGTTAACTCCAGAAATTGTGGCCGCAACAATTCTGTACACTGCCTTACTACCACAACAAGCAGTAATTCCAGAATTAACCCTCATGTCCAATGCTGGTGTTCTCTAATTGGTGATTTCGTCATTTATTTTGAGTGAATGACTAATTACCACTGACAACTGACCGATTACTAATTACCAAATTACCAAAATTCTATCATGACTATCGCTGGTTCTAACGGTTCTAATCGCGCTCAATCACCCCTAATTCCCGACTTAGTAGAAGCTATCACTGTCCGCCCAGACCGCAATACTCATGATGGCCGAGAGCCAGAATTAAATCCACCCTCTGAGGAAATAATGGATGAGATGATGGATGCCGTGCGAAAGATCATAGTAGGAGTAGGAGAAGATCCCGAAAGAGAAGGACTCCTGAAAACACCCAAGCGTGTAGCCAAAGCCATGAAATTCCTCACCAGTGGCTACAATCAATCTCTAGAAGACCTCATCAATGGTGCGATATTTGATGAAGGGCATGATGAGATGGTGTTAGTTAGAGATATTAACTTCTTTAGCTTGTGTGAACATCATATGCTGCCATTCATGGGCAGAGCGCACGTTGCTTATATTCCCAATCAAAAAGTTGTGGGATTAAGTAAATTAGCAAGAATTGTAGAAATGTATTCTCGTAGATTGCAAGTACAAGAAAGACTAACTCGACAAATTGCCGAAGCACTCCAAACAGTTCTTGAACCTAAAGGTGTTGCTGTCGTCATGGAAGCAAGTCATATGTGCATGGTTATGCGGGGAGTTCAAAAACCAGGCGCTTGGACAGTCACCAGTTCAATGGTAGGTATATTCCAAGAAGAACATAAAACCCGTGAGGAATTCTTCAATTTGATTCGTCACCAAGCGTCATTCTTTTGAAGAATAGGGAACAGGGAGCAGGGGAGCAGGGAGCAGGGAGCAGGAAAACTTCTTAACAACTGACAACTGACAACTGACGACTGACAACTGACAACTGACAACTGACAACTGACAAATCACCTATTCCCTAACTTTTGAAATAATAGAGCTACTTTGTCTAAATCTTTGTTACCAGGAGATTTTTCTACCCCGCTGGATAAATCAATACCATTGGGGTTAATCTGACTCAACGCAGTTAAAATATTATCCGGGGTTAATCCACCAGCTAATAACCAAGGAAGACTAGGGCAAAATTCCTGATTTAATACTTGCCAATCTAAGGTTTGCCCTGTTCCTCCTAGTTGTTGAGGGTGGTAGGCATCTAGTAATAGGGTATCTACATAACCAGTGTAATTAGCGGTAGTTTGTAGATGCTCCAAACTGCGGACTCGGAAAGCCTTGATTATTTCTACTTGGGGTAGAGATTGACGCAATTGATGGCAAAATTCCGGTGTTTCATCTCCATGTAACTGGACACCGGTTAAACCAGACTTGTTAACTATTTGGCTAATTTCAGAAATAGTGGTGTTAGCAAAAACACCGATTTTGTCAATATTTTCAGGAAGAGGGACAATCGCAGCCTGAATTTGAGCTATGGTAACATAGCGAGGAGACGTCGGGACACATATAAATCCTAGTGCAGTTGCACCAAAGGAAACTATGGCTAAAGACTGCTGTGGTTGAGTAATGCCGCAAATTTTAACCCGCATTTATATCTGAAAAGTTACAAATAATCACAAAAGTATCTTAATTCAAGTGAAAAACTTTTGCTTTGTCCAGGGTAATTTTATAATTCTGTAAGATTATATTCATTTTTTCATTCAGGAGAACACACCTTGATGTCATCAATCTTATTAGCCGCAGCATCTGTTCCCGTTACACCGGTGTGGAGTCCTACAGTAGGCATTATTATCAGTGCCAGTAGCGTAGTTATACTTTTACTCACTTTTGCTCTGAAATCTGCTAAAGTTGGACCCCAGATGCCTGTATTGCCTATAAGTGTTCCAGCCTTTATTGGTGCAATGGCGTTTGGTCATGTAATTGGTATCGGCATTGTTTTAGGACTGACTAATATTGGTCGGTTGTAAGTTGGATTAATATTCTTTTTTATCAACAGCGATAGGTGATTAATTTGCCTATCGCATTTTTTGGTAAATTTCAACTTACAAAATACTGAACTTCTTAAAGATCCCGGACTTCTTAGAGAAGTCCGGGATTTGCGGCTATTTTTTCACTCACCAGTGATCAAATTTTTTAAATTGTTATCCTAGAGTTATACCTATCATTTCTCACTTATACAAGAATTTCTGGAATATCTAAAATAATGCAAACAAATTGGAAAATAGGTACTTTATTTGGCATCCCTTTATTTTTAGACCCCTTATGGTTTGTAATTTTGGGATTAACAACTCTGAATTTTGGATTTGCTTACCAACAATGGGGTTCTATTGTAGGTTGGAGTGCGGGTTTGGTAATGGCACTATTGTTATTTGCTTCGGTGCTGTTGCATGAGTTAGGACATAGCTTAGTGGCTCAATCCCAAGGAATTAAGGTGAATTCTATCACTTTGTTTTTGTTTGGGGGAATTGCGGCCATAGAGGAAGAATCGAAAACACCTGGTCAAGCTTTTCAGGTAGCGATCGCTGGTCCTGCGGTGAGTGTTGGTCTGTTTTTCTTACTGCGTCTAGGTTCAAGTTTGCTTCCTGATAGTACCCCCCTCAGTTCAATGACGGGAGATTTAGCGAGAATTAACTTAGTTGTGGCGTTGTTTAACTTGATTCCTGGTTTACCACTGGATGGGGGACAAGTATTAAAAGCTGCATTATGGAAAGTGACAGGCGATCGCTTTCAAGCAGTACACATGGCAGCCAAAGCTGGACAAATTTTAGGTTATGCAGCGATCGCTTTGGGATTTGCGATTGATTTCTTTACCAGAGAATTTATCACAGGTTTATGGATTGTGTTGATCGGCTGGTTTGCAGTTCGCAATGCTAACAGTTATGACCGTGTAACCACATTACAAGAAACTTTGCTGAAGCTAGTAGCCAGCGATGGGATGACTCGTAATTTTCGCGTAGTTAATGCTAATCAAACATTGCGAGAATTCGCTGATTTATATCTTTTAGAAACCACTGCACCGCAAGTTTATTTTGCGGCCGCTGATGGTCGTTATCGGGGTTTAGTTGCTATTAATGATTTACGAACAACCCAAAGAAGTGAATGGGAAAACCAAACTTTACAAAGCATTGTTCATCCCCTGAATACAATTCCTACTGTTACCGAATCTACTTCTTTAGCAGATGTAATTAATAAATTAGAACAGGAACAAATACCTCAAATTACTGTTCTTTCTCCCGCTGATGCTGTGGCTGGTATCATTGATAGAGGAGATATTGTACAAGCGTTAGCACAGAAGTTAAATTTGCCAATTACTTCATTGGAAATCAAACGCATTAAGGAAGAAGGTAACTTTCCACCAAGTTTACAGTTAGGGGTAATAGCGAAGTCTTTACAGAAATAAAAATATCTGAATCAGGATACTCTAGATTAAATGATGTTCAAGATTCATGATTTTTGATAATTAAAAAATCCTGGTAATCTTCAAATCCTGTAAATCCTGATTCAGACAATTTTGATAATTAAAAAATCTTGCTAATCTTCAAATCCTGTAAATCCTGATTCAGACAATAAAGTTTTTATTTAGCACTCATTACCTTCTCCAAAGGATTAGAGATATATTGAAATGTTGGTTCAGAATTCCAAGGACCGCGTTGATCTGCACCGTCTCCATCAGTTGATAAATTATAGTAAAGAGCGACGGTTTCATCTGGTTGGATATTCCCAAACATAGGATCAGTTAACTTACCCAGAGAATCCAAAGCTTTCATAAACATCTGAGTATGAGAAACTTCTCGCGTTAACAGATGTACCAAAGTCTGTTTAGTTCCCTCATCTGTGGCTAGTTTAATCAACTCTTCATAAGTTTGTCTAGCACCACCTTCAGCGGCAATATTAGCACGTAAATCGCGGACAACATCACCACCTTCATTTAAATAATTTGCAGTCCAAGCATTTCCTTGACTATCAAGAAAATGGGGACCAATGCCGCGAAGAGCAAATAAGGTACTTTTATAGGCTTCTGTTTGATCTGTATTTTTAGTGTGGATTTCAATGAGTTTACCAACCATTTCTAAATGGCCAAATTCCTCAATAGCAATATCTTGGAGCATATCCCGAATACCAGGATTTTCAACATGAAAAGATTGTACCCAATATTGCAAAGCTGCTGAAAGTTCACCAGTTGCACCACCAAATTGTTCTAAAAGTAACTGAGCAAAACGGGGATTTGGTTGATCAACTTTGACGACATGAATTGATTCTTTCTTATGAAAAAACACAATTTTAGCTCCTTTAACTAGCAATGCTAAGAAACAACTTATATCCAGTCTAATTTGCTAAATTTGAGGTTAGGCTCGACTACTTCTTTGGAATAATCCCCATAGATAAATAGCGATAACTGCGCCGATAATTGCCACTATTAACCCAGGAATACTTAAAGTTGCGGTTGTAAATTGGAGAGTTCCTGTGCGGATGAGAGTAAATAAAGTACCACCGATAAAAGCACCAACAATACCTAATATCATGGTTGATAACATACCCCCACCTTGAGAACCAGGATAGATAGCTTTAGCGATCGCACCAGCTATTAGTCCTAAAATTATCCAAGCAATAATATTCATAATTACATTGCCTCAAAAATATGACTCGTATCAAATTTATCAAGGCTAGATTTTTTTTATTTCTACCAAATGACATAAATATATAAATCAAAAGGTATGTAGTTGCATTTATCGCTTTAGCGCAACTACATAACCCATTTTCCTTAGATAGCGCGAGAGAATTTTGTCTCTCTACTTCTTGTATGAGTATCGAAAAGAACGGCAATATTTCTGACTAGCAATCTACCAATATCAGTAATGTGGATTTCATCAGCAAATACATTCACTAATCCATCATTTTCTAGAGGTTGTAACTGATTCAGTTCATAGCAGAAATATTCATTAAAATCAATGTGATATTTATGCTCAATTTCTGATTTATTGAGGCGGAAGTGAGACATAATTGACATAATTACGTCTCTTCTAATAATATCATCCTGAGTTAGTTGAATACCTTTACTAGTAGGAATAACACCTGCGGCTACCGCTTTGTAATAATCCTTCAATTCCTTGTAATTTTGAGCATAGGCATCGTCTAACATACTAATAGATGTAGCACCAAAACCAAACAATTCCGTTTCTGCATGGGTAGTATAACCTTGGAAATTGCGTTTTAGTGTGCCATGACGTTGAGCGATCGCTAATTCATTGTTATTTTTAGCAAAATGATCCATCCCAATAAACAAATACTCGTTATTAGTTAATTCCTCAATTGTCATTTTGAGAATATCTAACTTTTCTTCTGCTCCTGGTAATGCTGTTTGGGGAATCATTTTTTGGACAGGTTTGATCCAAGGTACATAAGCAAAATTAAAGACGACAATTCTATCAGCATCTAATGCCATTGTCTTGTGTAATGTTTCCCGAAAAGTTTCTAGAGTTTGATAAGGTAAACCATAAATTAAGTCTACATTGACACTATCAAACTCAGCTTCCTTAATCCAACCCATGACATCAAAAAGTAATGATTCTGGTTGAATGCGATTCACTGCTTTTTGTACTTCTGGGTTAAAATCTTGAATACCAAAACTAATCCGATTAAAGCCAATATCTCTCAAAAATAAGATATAATCTCTATTTACATAACGAGGATTAATTTCAATAGATACTTCCGCATCTGAAGCAATTTGGAAATGACGGGTAATATTTTTCCAGAGAAATTCTACTTGATCAAGTTCCAAATAATTTGGAGTACCTCCACCCCAATGAATTTGGAGTACCTTTCTATCCTTATCAATTAAAGCCGAGGTATTTTTGATTTCTTGCTCCAAATGTTCCAGATACGGTATAGCCATATTCTTGTTATTGGTAATCACCGTATTGCAACCACAAAAATAACAAGCACTTTGGCAAAAAGGAATATGGAAATACAAGGATAGGGGCGTTTCCCGTTGATTAGAAGCAGTAATAGCTGTTTGGAAATCTCTGGCGGTGAAAGTTTCACTTAATTCTGTTGCTGGGGGGTAGCTGGTGTATCTGGGAGCGCGAGTATCATACTTTTGAATTAGATCCAAATCAAACTTAACACCAGGTAATAGAAAAACCATTAAAGCCTCCAATAGATGTGAGTATATTTCCTTGTAGGGGCAAAGCATTCTGGCGATAAACTATGACTAAAACTATTAACTTTCAATCTGAATGCTTCGCCCTTATGATTTGGGAAGAATTACAATTAATTTTCCCAAGTTAATGTTGTAATTTAGGATTTAGCAAATAGAATATATTTATCCTATTTGTTTGTAGTTAGCATTATTTTTTTTACGAACCACAGAGTCACAGAGAACACAGAGAATAAGAAATAGATGTTTATGTGTTGTTGAAGATTGCTATATAATTCATCATTGCCAAAATCAATTGGGTGATGAATTATATGTTTGTAAATAATGCAGAGACTCAAGTTAAATCATTGTAAGTAGCTCTACCAAGAGCTTCTATTAGAATAACTTCCAATTCTTTGAGTATCTGCATATTCAATTTGAAAGCATTGTTAGCTTCTGCCACAATTTTGTCAGCGGTTGTATCATCAACTGGAAGTTTGTCTAATGCTTGACGATACTTTTCTTTAAAAGCCTGCTTGTCTGGAATTTGCTGAAAATTGTAAAATGAAGTTCCTTCATATCCAGAAAGTTTTAAGGCTGACTGAGCAATTTTTTGGAGCATTTGTCCACCAGAAAGATCACCCAAATAACGGGTATAGGAATGAGCTAACAATAGTGCAGGTTCATGAGCAGAAATTTGTTGAATACGCGCAATATAAGCTTGAGCAGCAGGTGAAGGTGTAATGCGCTTGTGCCATTGATTCCCATAATAAAATAACATATCTTGTTCTAGGGAAGATTGGCGATTTAGTTCGGGAAAATAAATCAAACTAATGACAGGATGCTGTTTATGTTTCTCAATTGCTGTTTCTAGTTCACTGTAAACAAAATACAAATTCCTCAACAACTGAATAAAACAATCTCTATCTACAACTCCTTGCACAAAACATTTCATGAAGCCAATATTTTCTGAATCTATATGTGCTTGTTGCGTTCCTACACGCAGTTTCATTGCCAAATTATTACTCATTGTTGCTTCCTTCTTGTTTACGTATTGGATTTCCCAACATTTACCGACTCGTTTATCAGTTCACAGCCGATATAATCAGGAAACAATGCTATATTTCTCCAGCACAAATTACTACCGATAGCTATTTCGGCTCTTTTTACTGCTTCTAAAATTATTTAACTATTATTCCTTGTATAACTATAAAGGTATTCATATTTATTTATGGTTTCATAAATACATTTGTTTAGTAAATAGGTATTTAAACTATGCGAAATTATCAGATAATTCAGTGATTTTGTAATAATTAGTTTCAATAATTTAACTGATGACTAATAACAAATATTTATGCTTATATAATTTTAAGGCAGACAATGGCAAAGGGACTACTTATGGTTAAGTCGTTGGATAAACCCCCAGTTGAGTTAGGGAAATCAGGTGTAAAAGCACCTGTTCAAGAAACATTATTAACACCCCGGTTTTATACCACTGATTTTGATACAGTGGCAAAAATGGATATTTCTGGGTATGAACCGGAATTAAGGGCTATAATTGGCGAACTCAAGGCTGATTATAATCGTCATCACTTTGTGCGAGATGATGAATTTAAGCAAGGTTGGGATCACATTGTTGGTGAAAAACGACTTGCTTTTATTGACTTTTTAGAACGTTCTTGTACTTCGGAATTTTCCGGATTTTTACTGTTTAAAGAATTATCTCGTCGTCTCAAAGATAGTAACCCTTTACTATCAGAAGCATTTGGTTATTTAGCGCGAGATGAAGCCCGTCATGCAGGATTTCTGAATAAGTCAATGGCAGATTTTAACCTTTCCCTTGACTTAAGTTATCTAACTAAAAATCGTACCTATACATTTTTCCCAATTGAGTGGGTTATTTACACAGTTTATCTATCGGAAAAAATCGGTTATTGGCGTTATATTTTAGTATATCGTCACATGGAAAAAAACCCAGAATACCAGTTTTATCCTTTGTTTCGGAAGTTTGAAAGCTGGTGTCAAGATGAAAATAGACACGGTGATTTTTTCAAAGCCTTGTTACGTTCTCAGCCCCAATTATGGAATAATTGGAAATCTCGGTTATGGGTGCGCTTTTTCCTATTAACTGTTTTTGCTACTCACACAATGACAGTATTTGAAAGAGGGAATTTCTATGAAATATTAGGGATTCATCCCCGCAAATACAATACTCAGGTAGTTGAAGAAACCAACAAAACCGCAGCCAAAGCATTTCCAATTATTTTAGATACCAATCATCCCTACTTCTTCTGGTATTTAGAGCAATGTGCATTGTATAATCAGAAAATAATTGATCTCAATCAAATCAATGATTGGGGAATTGTGAAATTTTTCCAAAAAATTCCTTTAATCTTAATGATTTTTTGGTATATGTTCAGAATTTTTCTGATTAAACCCATAAACACAGAAGCAACTCGTGAACAAGTTTGTTAGGAAATAGGTGACAGGTAACAGGTGACAGGTGACAGGTAAGAGTTTTACCAATTACCAATCACCAATCACCAATTACCAATTACCAATTACCAATTACCAATTACCAATTACCAATCACCAATTACCAATCACCAATTACCTTATTTTTTACTATTTAATTGAAACGGCGTATATTTTCCTCCCAAGGCTTCAACAATAGCGCGGGTATTTGCTACCATCATCTTTATATAAGTATCGCCATTACTACCTTTTGCCCCAATAGAATCAGAAAAAAGTGAAGTTGGTGCTAATTTTACTCCTGCTTCTTCGGCGACTGTTTTCATTAAAGCTGGGTTAATTGTCGTTTCAGCAAATATAGCAGGAACACCGATTTTTTTAATTGATTCAACTAACTTCTTCACTGTTTGGGCGCTGGGTTGTTCTTCTGTACTAATCCCAATTAAAGTTCCCGCAATTTCTATCTTATAAGCATTTCCATAATATTGAAAAGCATCATGGGTAGTAATGAGTTTCCGCTTATCTGGGGGAATGGTTTGAATTTGTTGATTAATCCAAATATGTAATTGTTGTAATTCATCAATTAGATTTTCTGCATTTTCGGTAAATTTATCTTGATCTTCTGGTGACAACTCAATTAAACTATCTCGAATTGCTTTTACCATAGAAATGGCATTTTCTGCACTTCCCCAAACATGAGGATCTGGGACAATTTGCCCTTTACCTTTATCTAACTTTAAAGATTTAACAACTTCCCCCACAGCCACCTTTTTTGCTTTCCCTCCAGCCGCATTCATTAACTTAATAATTCCCGGTTCTAAATTGTAACCGTTATACAAAATCAAGTTAGCTTGTTCCAAAACTCGACTATCTGCGGGTACAGGTTCATAAACATGAGGATCTGTACCAGGTTTGAGAATTCCCGTAATTTGTACTTCTTCTCCTCCCACCTCTTCAGCTAAATTAGCAATTATGGTACTAGTTGCTACAACCTGCGGCTGAGTATTTTCCTGAGTTTCAGAATCGGGAGTACAACCCATTAAGGACAAAGATAACAACATTCCCAGACTTATGGCATTAAGTATTAGTTTCATTTATCTAAATTATTACTCCTAATTATATATTTTTTCATATTTCTCTCATTTTTATAGTAAACTCAAAAATAAGTATTTTAACTATGGTTATGCAAAACGTCTCTTTTTATCAAAAATTTAGCCTGTCTACCAGAGATATACCTACACAAGCTATCAAAACCATTGATATGAATTCCTCAACAGCGATTAACATCTCTCATGTAGGTGTACATTACCGCGCTCAAGAAGCTTTGAGAGACGTTAACTGCATTATTAAACCAGGGAGACTAACGGGGATTTTTGGACCCAATGGTGCAGGTAAAAGTACATTAATGAAAGCCATTTTGGGATTAGTTCCCATGAGTAGTGGTCAAGTTTTATACAAAAATCAGCCCTTAATGCAGCAACTAGAGAAAGTTGCCTATGTACCACAACGTAGCCAAATTGACTGGAATTACCCCGCCACCGTGTGGGATGTAGTGATGATGGGGCGTGTCAAAAAAACAGGCTGGTTACGTAGTTTCTCCACAGTTAGCCGCCAAATTGCTAAACAAGCATTAGCAAGAGTGGGAATAGAAGAATTAAAAAATCGTCCCATTGGTGAACTTTCAGGAGGACAACAACAACGCGTATTTTTAGCCAGGGCTTTAACTCAAGAAGCGGAAATTTTCTGTTTTGATGAACCCTTCGTCGGTATAGATCAAAAAACCCAAACTATCATTTTTGAAGTCTTTCAAGAACTAGCAAAAGCCAATAAAATCGTCTTAGTAGTTAATCATGATTTAGGCGAATCAATCAGCCATTTTGATGATTTAATCTTACTCAACTGCGAATTAATCGCCACAGGTTCACGCCAACAAGTCCTAACAGAAGAAAACTTAAATAATGCTTATAGCGGGAAAGTCATGTACTTTTCCGACGCAGCATAATCATATCTTCTCTTCCTTCTTCCTTCTTCCTTCTCTCTCTCTC
>NZ_VILD01000002.1:294066-316701 GCF_009712085.1 Anabaena sp. UHCC 0253 | reverse complement strand
TTCTTCCTTCTTCCTTCTTCCTTCGTGTCCTTCGCTCCTTCGTGGTTCATTTTCCTCTATGTTTCAAGCACTAATAGAACCGTTGCAATATGGCTTCATGCAACGTTCATTAATCATCGCCATATTAGTAGGTTTATTGTGTGCCATAGTCGGTAGTTATTTGATGGTACAACGCCTAGCATTGCTGGGAGATGCTATTAGTCATTCAGTATTACCAGGATTAGCGATCGCCTTCATGATTGGTGCTAATATCTTCGTCGGGGCGTTTATTGCTGGTATATTGAGTACAATGGCGATCGCCTTTATTAAAACACGTTCCCCGATCAAAGAAGATGCAGCAATGGGAATAGTTTTTTCCGCCTTTTTTGCCCTTGGTGTCACCTTAATTACAATCATTCAAAAAGATAATAAAATAGATTTGAATCACTTTCTTTTTGGTAACATTTTAGGTGTAACAGCCGACGAAGTGCGAGATACAGCTATTATTGCAGCTATTGTTTTAATCGTGATTTTCCTATTATACAAAGAACTGTTATTTTACACATTTGATCCTTTAGGCGCACAAGCTGCTGGTTTACCAGTTAATCGCTTAAACTTTGGCTTAATGTTATTGATTTCTTTAACAATTGTTGCCAGCATGAAAGCTGTGGGAGTAATTTTAGTATTATCACTTTTAATTACTCCCGGTGCAACTGCTTATTTATTAGTGAAACGGTTACATGAAGTGATGATTTTAGGGGCGGTAATTGGGGTAATTTCTAGTATTAGCGGAATGTATCTCAGCTACTTTTATAATTTACCTTCTGGTCCGGCGATTGTGTTAGTAGTTTCGGGTTTATTTACGTTGGCTTTGTTGTTTAGTCCTCGACATGGGATTTTGATATCTAGTGTGAATAGGAAATAAAAGAATCAATGCTAAATTTAATAATCGCTACATATCCATAGACAAAGGTGCGGTAAACTGACAAAAGCAGTTTTTACCCTCTAAACAATGACAGCAAATAGTCCCACGATTTTGGCTTTAGACTTTGATGGAGTAGTTTGTGATGGACTAATTGAATATTTTGAGGTAGCGTGGCGTACCTACTGTCAAATTTGGTCGCCAGCTAACGACACACCACCAGATGATTTAGCTTTGAGATTCTATCGTTTACGTCCTGTAATTGAAACCGGGTGGGAAATGCCTGTTTTAATTACAGCCTTAATTGAGGGTTTTTCTGATGATCAAATTCTGCAATCATGGACAACTATCACTCCCCAAATTTTAGCAGCAGATCACCTAGAAGCAAAAGCAGTTTCTACAAAATTGGATCATCTGCGGGATGAATGGATTAAGACAGATTTAGATGGTTGGCTCAGTTTGCATAGGTTTTATCCTGGTGTCATAGAAAGACTCAAAATAACTCTAGCAAGTGCAGTTCAATTATATATTGTCACCACTAAAGAAGGGCGATTTGTCAAGCAATTGTTAAAGCAAGAAGGAGTTGATTTACCTTCAGAAACAATTTTTGGCAAGGAAGTAAAACGCCCAAAATATGAAACTTTGCGCGAATTAATTGAGAAAGCAAATACCCAACCTGTAAGTTTATGGTTTGTAGAAGATAGGCTCAAAACATTGCAATTAGTTCAACAGCAATCAGACTTAAATCATGTCAAACTTTTCTTAGCAGATTGGGGTTACAATACTCAACCAGAAAGGGAAGCAGGAAAAAATGATTCACGCATTCAGCTAATATCACTTTCTCATTTTGCTCACGATTTTTCCAATTGGTTATAATTGCATTCAGAATACTAATATCCTCGACTTCTTGAGAAGTCGGGGATCTAATCATTAATCTCAATTACTTACGATCTATCTTTTTAATTAGATCAATAACTTCTTGATAATTAGTAATTCTTTTTTGTTGCTGAAATAAGTTAGCTGCTGTCTTTAAATCGGTAATTGCTACTTGTTTATTACCTAAACTATTGCGAATCATACCTCTATTTTGGTAAGCTTCAGGAAATTTAGGATTAAGAATTAATGCTTGATTGAAATCTTCAATTGCCCCTTTAGTATCTCCTAAATCATAGCGAGCAAGTCCTCGATGATTGTAAATACCAGCATAGCTAGAATTAATACTTATGGCTTGGCTATAATCAGCAATAGCTCCTTTTAAGTCTCCCAATTGATTGCGGGATAAACCACGTTTATAGTAAACTTCAGCAAAGTTAGGATGTAAACGTAAGGCTTCACTATATTCTTCAATCGCCCCTTTCATATCTCCTGATGTATGGCGATTAAGTCCTCGATGGAAATATACTACAGCATCTTGAAGAGTAGTTTGTGCTAACAGTGATGATTTTGTTTTTAAGTCAGAAATATTGGTTAAATTGTTCGCATTCACTCTCGGACTATGTAATATAGTTCCTAATATGAAAATGATGATTGTTAATGTGCATCCTTTCATTAGACTATTTTTCCAATTATTAGAATACAGTTATTAATTATATACCATTTATATCCATTCACACAAATACACTCAACTAAGATGCTGGATTTAACAAAAATATCGAAACAAATGCAAGGTTTCAGTCAACATTTAACTTCAGAAGTGACTGCAAGTCATCAGCGGTTGGAGTTAGCACAACAACATTTAACCAAGGCTTTTGAGTGTCAAGAAGAATTAGTTAAACGTCAAGAAACATGGCGCGATCGCATTCTCTTTGCTAATGCTACACCCATTGAACCCCTAGAAACCTGCATTACTATCCCTGTTCCCCCCCAAAGTTCATACTGTCATTTCTACCGATGGGTCACAAATTGCCCCCAATCATCACGAAATTGCGTATTGTTACTTACTAAATATTGGTAGAGTTGTTTTACACTATGGTCAAAATCTTCACCCTGTTCTCGATAGTTTACCGGAGGTATTTTATCGCCCCGAAGATTTATATATATCGCGTCAGTGGGGAATTAGAACGGAAGAATGGATGAGTTATCGCCGTACTGCTTCTGAGGCTACAATCTTAGCAGAACTGGCTTGTAGTGCAAAAACAGCAGCACCAACCTTAGCAATGACAGATGGTTCGTTAATATACTGGTTTTTAGATCAGTTACCGATGGATGCCCGCGATCTCATCTTACCCCCTGTTTTAGAATCTTGGAAACAAATGCGGGCAGCCCAAATCCCCATCATGGGTTATCTTAGCGCCTCTCGAAACATCGAAGCCACCAACTTTTTACGCTTTTTAGCTTGTCCCCATCCTGTCCCCGATTGTGTCACCTATTGTCCCAATCAACTGGAATACGTACCTTGTAAAAAATTTGATACTTTGCGAGATACAACCCTATGGACAACCCAACTCCAACCCGGACAACGCGGACCCCTATGGCGTAGTAATGCGCGGATTTTAGAATTATATGAAGACCAAATTATTTATTTTTGTTACGTCCACGTAGGTACAGAAATTGCCCGGATTGAAGTTCCTGCTTGGGTTGCGGAAAATTCCACCATGTTTGATCAATCGCTAGGATTAATGTTGGCACAGGTACAAAAAGGATATGGTTATCCTGTAGCGATCGCTGAAGCTCATAATCAAGCTGTAGTTAGAGGTGGTGATAGAACTCGGTTCTTTGCGCTTTTAGAACGACAAATGATTAAAGCCGGGGTAAAAAATGTCGGTATTTCCAACAAAGAAGCTAGAAAACGCGGAAGTATTGCTTAATTTCCTTATACGTATAAAATATGATAACAGTCAACCATTTATGAAGCAATTCATAAAATCTGCAAGGATATCAACTTAATTTCTAGCCGATCAAAATGAATATATCTAAAAAGTTTTTCACTAGTGCGATTTTATTATTAGGAATTGTTACAGGTATTCTCATTGGTAATGCTGTTGTTGTTCAGCGAATTAAAAATGCTGTCCAAGAAAAAAGTAATCTCACTATGGACACCATTAAAGCTGCTTTAGAAACCGAAAATGCTTTACAGTCGGAAATAAGTTTACTCAAAGATAAAGTTTTATTTAAGCACCAACCATCAGAAATAGCTAATCGGCAAAATCAGTTTCTCAATTCCCTGGATAAATTAGCAGTTTTTATGCCAGATGATCCAGAAATTTCTTTGATTCGTAGCCGGCATATTTCTTTAACAAAGATAGCAGATCAGTTAGTTATCAATGAAAAAAATAGGATGAGTATAGATGAATATCAGGAATATTTTCTAGATATTAATTCCTATAATAAAGATATTAATGCCATGCTAAAAAAAGTCATTGAGCGTGCCTATGACAAAAGACTATTAATGAAAACTGAATTAGATAATATATATCAAGTACAAGCAATTATTACCATTGAAATTATTGGAGTCATTCTGATTCTATTTACAGTTACATTTAACTTTGTTTGGCGACCAGTTATTAGATCCTTGAAACAATTACAAATGGGAACAGAGGAAATTGCGGCTGGTAATCTTGAATATCGTTTAGATATTGTCACAGGTGATGAAGTAGAAAAATTAGCTGGGGCATTTAATTACATGGCTATGAAGCTAACCGAATTTCGAGAAACCCTAGTTAAAAATAATGAATTAACAGAAATTAACCAACGCTTAGAATTGGAAATTCATGAACGTAAACAAATAGAAATAGCACTAAAAAACGCTTTAGAAAAACTTAAAAATACCCAAGCTCAATTAATTCAAACAGAAAAAATGTCTAGCTTAGGACAACTTGTAGCCGGTATAGCACACGAAATTAATAATCCTGTAAATTTCATTTCTGGAAATATTATACATATCAGCGAATATGCTCATGAATTACTAAACTTAATCAGCTTATATAATGAAGAATTCCCAAATCCCAGTGATAAAATTCAGGATAAAATTGAAGAAATTGATCTAGAATTTATTTTAGAAGATTTACCAAAAGTTATTAATTCCATGCAAATAGGATCTAATCGGATTCGAGAAATAGTTTTATCTTTACGCACTTTCTCCAGGTTAGATGAAGCAGACATGAAAGAAGTTGATATTCATGAAGGTATTAATAGTACATTATTAATTTTACAAAATCGTCTCAAAGCCAAGTCAGAACATCCAGAAATTAAAGTTATTAAAAATTATGGTAATTTACCCTTAGTTCAATGCTATGCAGGACAGCTAAATCAAGTATTTATGAATATTATTAATAATGCTATTGATTCTCTAGAAATTTATAATAATCAGCGTTCTTTAGCAGAAATGCAAAATCATCCTAGTCAAATTATCATTCATACTAAACTTACAAATAACAATCAAGTAGAAATCAGAATTATTGATAACGGACTAGGAATTACAGACAATATAAAAAGTAAATTATTTGATCCATTCTTTACTACTAAACCAATCGGAAAAGGAACAGGTTTAGGATTATCTATTAGCTATGAAATTATTGTTAATAAACATTCAGGAATCCTCAAATGTGAATCAGAAATAGGCAAAGGAACAGAATTTTTAATTCAAATTCCTTTACATCAATAACTTCGATTAATTCTGATACTTTTCAAACACCTCTTAAAAAAAATCGGTATATTTTTGTTCAGGAATAGTTTAAGGGACTTCCAAATAAAAAAAACACTCAACCACCTAACGCAGAAAATCTCTCAAACTCTCATTCCTCCGTGTCCTCTGTGCCTCTGTGGTTCGTTATTTGGGTAATTTATTTTTTGGAAGTCCCTAACATCGCTTTAACTGCGCTAATAAAACCACAATTTCATCTATTGCTGTTCTCATAACGCTACCAGGTTGTTCCGATTGATTCACCATAATACTAAAAGCCAACGGTTCATAATTAGGTGCATTCACATATCCAGACAAAACAGAAATTCCTCCCATAGTCCCTGTTTTTCCTTGAACAATTCCCTCAGCAGAAGTATTCCGAAACCGATTTTTTAGAGTACCTCTTATCCCTGCAATAGGTAAAGAAGCACGAAAAACTTCTGCTTGAGAAGATTTAGCTATTCCTTGTAAAAGTTGTACCAATGCGGCTGGAGTTGTTAAGTTTTTTCGAGATAAACCAGAACCATCTACAATGATATAATCTGCTGATTCAACTCCTAATTGAGTTAAACTTTCCCTGACAACTTGCAATCCAACATCAGCCGTATTTTGATTTTTTACTCTGGTTTTTTTTATCGCTAAACTCCTCAGTAAAGCCTCAGCATACAAATTATTACTATTCACATTTGTCTCGATTAATAACTCAGATAAAGGTGGAGATTCTACTGCGGCTATTTCCTTTGTATTTCTACTAAAATCACTGCGTAAAGTCCCTTTAACAGTAATTCCCTCTCTAGCTAAATTCTGGCGAAATTGTCTTAAAAAATTGGCAACTGGATCAAATATAGCTAAAGCAGTAATATTTGGTTGGGAATTTATTGGTAATTGTCCTTTTATTCTTAAAGTCTGTCCTTTTAAATCACGATTAACTTCTACAAAACTAGGTTCATTGGCTTGAGTAGTAATACTATCATTCTCAATTTTCCACCAATATTTTTCTGTAGGTTCAGCCCATTTGAGTTGTAATGGTTGTCCGATATTTTGGGGTAAAAAAGTTAAGATAGCAGCATTTTCATTTAAAATTAAACTGTTAACAGGTGCGCCATAATAAGCCTGTATATCTTCCCATTGCCAACTAGAATTAACCATTTCACCTTGAAAATAACTATCATCAGCAATTAGCTGATTAATTTGCCTAATTCCTTGTTGATATAATTGTTTGGATAATATTTTTAATTGAGCATTTTTGAAACTAGGATCTCCCCTACCTACAACACGCAAAACACCATTACCTTCATCATAAATGGAGGTACGAATCCGAAAATCTGCACCTAATTCTTTTAATGCCGCAGCGGTAGTAAATAGTTTAATATTAGAAGCGGGAATAAAGTATTTTTGAGCATCTTGACTATAAAGAATTTTTGCTGATGATAATGGTTTAACTAAAATACCCCAACGCACTCGACTAAATTGAGGACGATTAATAATGGTATCAATTGCTGATGATAATTGAGCCGGACAAATTGATTTTGTCGGGGTAATTTGTGGAACTGAGTTTTGTGCTTTAGCTATTTCTTGGATGCTACCAATTTGGATACTAATAAATATTAATATCAAGCTCAAATAATTCTTTTTTGACATATTACCAACTATTTTGTTTAGCGAGATTTTTAAATTTTGTAAATTGTGGATCAAATAAGAGTTTAATAGTACCCGTTGGTCCATTTCGATGTTTAGCTATTATTACTTCTGCAATTCCTCTATCTGGAGTATCAGGTGAATAATATTCATCACGGTATAACATCATCACTATATCCGCATCTTGTTCAATTGAATTGTGAACAATGATATTATTGGCAACAAAATTATGCAAACGAGGAACTGTTAAATCAAATACCTCTTCTTCTCTATCAGGTATAATTGAAACAATTTCATCCCAATACACATCACTGTTTGCAAGTTCGAGTAGCTCACTTGATTTAACAATATTGGCAACTTTTAATGCTCTTTCTCGACTTAAATTTGCCTTATAAAGCGTAGAACCACATAACGCAACTTCGGCATAAGCCATAGTTTGTTCGCCAGAGCTAGGGAAACATCGTGGTAAGCAAATATGTTGTTTAGAACTTAATTCATCAAGCCTTTTCCACCCGTGAATTGTTAGGAATTGGTGATTACCCGTTGCCCTGATTTTTCTTCCTAATCGAGTTTTTAAAGTAAATACGGATTTGATACCTGTAGAAAAGGCATTGCTAACAATTGCCCTTTCTAGTTTCATTGTGTTTTCGTTCAGTCCCCAAACTGCAAAATCGGATTTACCTACTAATTCTTTAATTGGTACTTGTAAACCGGTATCCGCCAATGTAACTAGGCTATCGCCAGCTAAACAACCCGATTCTCTCAAATCAGATAACATGGGACGTTTATTAGTTCTTGCTTCTACACCTCGACTTAACTGTGATAAAGCAATGATTGGTACAGATAATTCTCTCGCTAAACCTTTTAAAGAACGGGTAATTCTTGATAATTCTTGTACCCGATTGTCACCTGCACCTTCCATTAATTGCAAGTAATCAATAACTATTAATCCCAAACTTGCAGTGTTTTCGGCTTGCAGTCGTCGCGCTTGACTTCGCATTTGTGTGACTGTAATATTTGCCGTATCATCAATAAACATTGGAGTTTCTGATAGTTTATCAATGGCACGACTTAAAGGTTCCCACTGGGTTTGACTAATGCGTCCACTTCTTAAATAACTACTTTCGATTCCGGCTTCACTAGCTAATAGTCTTTGTACTAGCTGTTCTTTAGACATTTCTAAACTAAAAACGGCAACTGGTAATTGATAACCGGAAGCAATATTATGAGCAAGGTTCAAGCAAAATGCAGTATTGTGAACACAAATATCATTAGCTACAAAGTTGTGTGTTTCGGGAATTGTCAAATCATAAACTTGTTTGTTACCTACTGATTCAATAGAAATAATTTCATCCCAATATATATCACTTGTTGCTAATTGCTGAAGTGGTAAATTCTCTAAAGCCGTCGCTAAAATAAATAATCTTTCTCGTGTTAATGCCCGTTTACCGACATGGATATTTGTATAGCTTTTAATTCCAGCCCTATGAGCTAAACTACTCCAAGTTTCTCTACCTTTTGCTGTTGCTATCTGTTCCCAAATTTCTACAGGTATCAAGTCACGATTGGTTTGATATCTCTTTTGAGATAGTGCTACTTTGACTTTTTCTAATGCTGCTTCTTTGCTAAAAATGCCGATTTCAGCAATGAAGTTCTTGATAGATAAGGCATCAGTAATATCTAGTTGCCATGCTGGTCTACGGGTATTATTATATTTTATAGACCGTTTTTTCAAAGCAGCAATAATGCCAAATCTTAATAACAGATGTTGAATTTGTCTTGCTAGTTTTTCACTGACTGTGCAATAACCTAATTGCGATTGACCACTATTAAGTAAAGTAGCCCAACCATCAGTTGCAAAGAGACGATTTAGGAATAAGGATAATTGTGATTTTTCTAATTGAAAGATAATTGACGGAATGGTTTTAGTATGAGCATCTTTACCCCATAAACCTAATTTTTCTAACCAAATTGTCAACGCATTTTTACTCGACTTGCTAATACTAGCAAATCCATGAGGTGCAAATTTATCTACTTCTATTTCTAGGGTTTTACATAATATTTGAAAAGTATCATAATTTGGTACACACTCTCCTTTTTGCCACATACAAAGTAAAGATGGAGTGACTCCTATTTCATTGCTCAATTTTTTAGCAGATAATGAACGAGAACTAATAGCAATTTTGAGAGTTTCGGCAAAAAGCTGTCTTTGAGTAGCAATAAATTCCCAATCTCCTCGAACACACAATGATGGTGTCCGTTGTCCTTGGGAATCTTCCCATCTTACTGACAAACCACCAAATTCACTCACTGCTTGGGAAAAATCTGTTTGCAATAATGAGTTACTGTTTGTAAATCTAGGAGTGCTATTAGTTAAACCACCATCACCAATTAAATAAGCTAATAATTTGACTTCACACTCGCGGATGGTTTTTGTCCCAAACACATCTATTTTACGAGGAATTGCAATTTTATTACCAACTTGCAGATTTTCTAATCTTTCCCAACCTTTAATAGTTAAAAACGGGTGAGTAATTGTGGTTTCAATTGCCCGACCTAAGCGAGTTGTCACTCGAAAAACTGGTTTAATACCATCATCTACAAATGCAGATGGTTGGGTAAAGGTAAATTTCCAATCGTCATTTAAGGTTAATAGTGAACCTTGACGTTGCTGATACAATTCTTCAATTGTGGCAATTTTTCCATCTGCTAAGACAATTTCTGAATCATAGCTGAGGCATTTCCCCATTGATGGCCTCCCAGCGACGATGATTAAATCAGAACGCTGAAAACCGCTAGTCATAGCATCTAAATCATAAAAACCACAGGGTATTCCTGGTAATGCGATGCCTTGATGACGAGTTTCAATATCTTGAAATGTATTAATTAAAGTATTACCAATATGAACTAATCCTGTTTGGGTTTTTTCTTGGGTGACATTGAAAACTTTTTGTTCGGCTTGATCTAGAACTATTGGTAATTCTGTTTCTGTTTCATAACCAAGATGGACAATTTCATTACCTGCTTTGATTAATTGCCGGCGCAGGTATTTTTCCATCACTAACCCTGCGAGGGCATCAATATTTACTGCTGAAACTGTGCGATCTACTAATGTTGCTAGTTTATTTCTGCCACCAATTCGTGTTAACTGATCATTGTCTGTTAACCAACTGGTAATAGAAAGTAGGTCTGTAGGTTTTTGCTGGGTATGCAGACGCAGTGCAGCTTGATAGATAGTTGTATGGGCGCTAATATAAAAAGCTTCGGGAACTAGGCGATCGCTCACTCGACCAATTGCCTCTGGATCTAGTAAAATACCCCCCAAAATCGCTTCTTCTGCTTCAATGTTTTGGGGTGGTAAACGATTACTACCATCACCTTGAAAACTTAGTTCTTCAGCCATAAAATTTAAAAATTTGGCGCTTTTGGATTTATATCTGAATTATCCAAAACCGATAAAAAACACTGATGACCACAGATGATATATCTGTGGTGATTAATTAAGTCACCATTAGTTGGAGACGACTTCAATGTTAATTTCTGCTGTTACTTCAGAATGGAGTTTGATTTCAGCTTTGTAAGTACCCAATTGACTAATATCGGGAATGGTAATACCACGACGATCTATTTCTAGATTAGCTGCTGCTTGAATAGCATCTGCCACGTCTTGGGTAGTAACAGTACCGAAAATAGCTTCGTTTTCACCAACTTGCTTGGCAATTTTTAAGTTACCAACTTTTTCTAAAGCTGCTTTTTGCTCAGTTGCTTGTTGTTTGAGTTCTAATTGTCTTAAACGTTCTTGTTCACGCTTGCGTTCTACTTGTTTGAGAAGACCAGGTGTAGCACGAGCGGCTAAACTCTGGGGAATCAGATAGTTACGAGCATAACCGGGAGCTACTTCTACTAAGTCGCCGAGTTTTCCCAGCTTGCTGACATCTTTTGTTAAAACTAATTGCACACGTTTCGCCATTGTTTTTCGCTTTTCTTTGTAAAATCTTAGTTATTTGGGTGTCATCAGGGTGGCTCACAAAATTGTAGCTTGATCCTCAGCGACTTTGAACATACCCACAACCTCAAGATTTTAGCGAAATTTGGGGGGCGATCGCAATACCAAATGCCAGAAATATCAAAACTTATCCTTCATTCCCCGAATTCGGGCAAAGGTTTGGACTGTATCATCACTCTTTGCTGTTCTTTGTAGGGATGGACTTTCCCAGCGCAAAAAAGGATTTGTGAGTTTTTCGACTCCCAGAATTGATGGAACTGTCGGTTTATTGTCCTGACGTTGAGCTTGAACTTCTTGATAGCGTTTTTGTAAATCCACATTGTCAGCTTCTACAGTCACAGCAAAACGCAAATTGCTTAAAGTGTATTCATGGGCGCACCAAACGCGAGTATGATCAGGTAAAGCCCGCAGTTTACTTAAAGAATCTAGCATTTGCCCCTGGTGTGCCTTCAAATAAACGACCGCAACCCCCAGCAAACAGAGTATCACCACAGAACAATTCCCCCGGTTCTCCTGGGCTAACTGGAGGGAAATAGTAAGCAATATGAGCGCGGGTATGTCCAGGAACGAAGAAAACCTCCGCCGTGCGATTTCCGAAGTGGACGCGATCGCCCTCCTCTAAAAATACCTGTTGTCCTGGAATTCTGCCCCGATCTTCTACACCTCCATAAACTGTCACTTCGGGAAATACTTTCATCAACTCTGTATTACCACCCACATGATCACCATGATGATGGGTATTAAAAATAGCCACTAAATCAACCTTCAGTTTTCTAAGTTCCTCTAAAACTGGTTGCGCTTCGGCTGGATCAACTACAGCAGCGATATTCTGTTGGCGATCGTGCAGTAAAAAGATATAGTTATCGGAAAGCACCGGTAGACGGATTACTTGCATTAGCTTTTCTTACCCCACAAATAAAGATATGATTAGTATTTATCAATGATCCTATCCCATATATTCCTTAATTCAGCAACGCCAATATTACTTGTATTTTGTTGATGTTATCTGTAAGTTTTTATAAATTATGGTAGTATAATGCTGTACCTGTGGTCAGAAAATACAAAAACAACTAGCCATGAATACGCACGAAGCATTAGTAATTTTATTTACTTTTGTTCTGTACTTTGGTATTTTAAAAATAGCCAATTAGAAATCCCCCAGCTTCTAGCCGTGGGGAGTTATCAATTGTAATCAATAAAATTTTTACTTACTAGCAGGAATTATTGAAAGATGACTCCACTTGTATCAATTATTGTAAATTGCTTTAATCAAGGTCACTACCTAGAACGTTCAGTCAAAAGTGTATTGTCACAAACCTTTACTGATTTGGAATGCCTGATTGTAGATGATGGTTCTACCGACAATACTCGTCAGATAGCTGAAAATTTGATCACTATAGATAAGCGAGTTAAATACTTCTTTAAAGAAAATAGCGGACTACCATCATCTCGAAATTTCGGTGTTCAACAGGCTCAAGGAGAATGGATTCAATGTCTAGATTCTGATGATTGGATTCATGAAGACAAAATTAAATTTCAGTTAAGTCATTTAGAGCAAATTCAAAATAGCGAAAATATAGTTTTTTACTCAAATTATGAACGAGTATTTATAGATGCTCAAGAAAATATTGTTAACACTCAGGAAAATATTATCGGTTCACTGAATAAAGATCAACTAATTCAACGTTTACTCATACCTGACTTCCTCGCTGATTCACCTCATCCTTGCCTTCAGCAAGCTATGCTTATGAACAGAAGCATCTTGAATAAAACAAAGTTTCCTGAACATCTCAAAGCATTAGGTGATAGATATTTTGCAGTAGATATTCTAAAATTGGGTGCAAATTTCATTTATACTCCTATGGTTGGTGCTTACTATACCAAGCACAAATCAAACAGAACTAATAATTGGAATTACATGAAAAACTACTATACAATTTTCTATGAAAATATAGCTCAAACATATCCAGAACTAAATCAAAATTGTCAAATTGGTATTGAATTCTTACTCGAAGAAGCCATTAGAGAAAAAGATCAAGATTTATTTAATAGATTAATTAAAATAGTATCTACACCAGTTTATTTATTCGATAAAAAAATCAAAACAACTAACACAACCTCCATAAAAGTATTAAATGCCTTAAGATCAATTACACCCAATTTTTTACTTTACGAAAAATATCGAGGTCCACGATCAAAAAAGCTGATATCTTTTGTATCAGGAAAAATAAAATCCGTCAAAAATATACTTAGTTTACCTCAATGAATAATTCTTGGATTAAATATATTTAAATAACTTGTAAAATAGCCCTAACAAAATTACATGATTCCTATCAATATTAAAAATCAACTCAAAAAAATTAAGCATCAGATAGAAAAAACATTTTCTAAACCTGCCTATATCATCCCTTATGGACTTTCTTACTTAAAATTTTTGACAGGGAAATGGAATATTCAGTCGCACCCAGAAAATATAGTAGAAGAGTATGACTTAGTATTTGTCGTCTTAGATTTAGCAAAGGGTTGGATACTTGAAGCTATATGTAGAGAAATCGCAACTTACTTTCCTGGTAAGTATTGCTTCCATTATTCGGAATTGTCTTTACCACCATCTAAAGCTTACTTTTTTGCACATTACTCTTTTTTACCAGTTTGCTTAAAACTAAATCCTCATATTTGGGGAAGTAAAACACTTGTATTTCACACACATCCCCGTACAGATTTGGAAATTAGTAATGAAGAACTAATTTATGCGATGAATAGAGCAACTAAAGTGATATGTATGTGTTCCCAATTCTCGAACCTACTAATTTCACAAGGATTAAAATCAGAGAAAGTTACCTATATTTTAGGTTCTGCTGATCCAAAAATTTTTCTTCCCCATGAACGCTCAAATGGTTCGGTAGGTTTCTGTACAGCCTTTTATTATCGAAAAGAACCTGAAAGAATTTTTAATATTATTCAAATGATGCCTTCAAGAAATTTTATTCTGCTGGGCAAAGGATGGGAAAAATACGAAAAATTTGCAGAAATGAAAGCATTACCTAATTTTTCTTATATTGAAGCTCCATATGCTGATTATCCTAAATATTATGCTCAAATGGACATCTTTGTTTCCACGGCCAAGTTAGAAGGAGGACCAATTCCATTAGTAGAAGCGATGATGTGTAATGTAGTTCCTGTAGCGAGCAAAACTGGATTTGCTCCTGATTTGATTATTCACGGTGAAAATGGATTTACGTTTGATATCAATAGTTCTGTTGAGACAATATGTGAACTAATTGAACAAGCATACAAAGTTAAAACAGATATCAGAAAGACTGTTGAAAATTTGAGTTGGGAACATTTTTCTCTCGAATTCCAAAAACTTTTAAACTAATTTGTAACAATTAGGAGCTTTAACTCATGCTACTTAATATTCATAGAAGAGATAATAATGTTGGAGATATAATGTCTTCTCCCCTGCGTTACTTTAAATTTCCTAAAGAAACACAAGCAATTGACATTATGACTGTGAACAACCCAGAAATCTTGAAAAATAATATTATTATCGGTGGAGGTGGATTAATCGCCAGAGATTTCTTTACCGAAAAATTAAATTATATAGCTGATAATAGGAAGGGAAAATTAATATCTTGGGGAATAGGACATAATGGTTATGAAAATGTAGATAGAGAGTTAAAATATCCTCAATATATGGATAAATTCGACTTGCATGGAATTAGAGATTATAACCAAGGCTTTAACTATGTTCCTTGTGTAAGTTGTATGAGTAAGCTTTTTGATAAAAAATATAACGTAAAACATGAATTTGCAATTTATAAACATGGCAATTCAAACTGGAAACTTCCCATGAATGAACTCAATTTTCCAGTAATGGAAAATCACCAAGTTAATTATAAACCTACAAAAATCAATCAACTGTTTAACTTATTTAGCCCAGATGATTTTCAAGTTAGTTTTAGTAAAATCATCAAATTTTTAGGCGAAGCTGATACAATTTTAACTAATACCTATCATGGGATGTACTGGGGAATTTTATTAAATAAAAAAGTTTTGGCTTTTCCATTTTCGACTAAATTTTATACTTTGAAGTATAAAGTTCCTTTTTGTGATCCCCTTAATCCAAATGATTGGCAGGATAAACTACAGGAAGCACGTAGGTATCCAGATGCCTTAGCAGAATGTAGAGATGCAAATCAGCAATTCTATCAAAAAGTTATAGAACTTCTCAATTAAGTGAGGAAAATACATGAAAGCTGTAGTTACATTGTGTGTTGGAGATGCTGCAAATCGCCGCGGTGAAATTACTCACCCATTTTTACGAGCTTATGCGGAAAAGATAGGAGCAAATTTTGTAGTAATCAACAATCTCAAGATGGGTTTTGATGTTCCTTATTTTGAAAAATACCAAATTTCTAATTTAGTTTCCAAACATCATCTTCAAGTATTCGCTAAAGATCATCCTTTTCAAAGCTATATTATCCACTATACGGGCAAGGGTCATAGAAAACAAGGCACTAAAATAGAGCAAATTAAAAAAGATTTATCAATTATTAATAATAAAGTTCTAGCCGCTATTATTTCCATGCTGCCATTTATTGAACATTTGTTTTAAGAACTATGAAAATCTCAATAGTTGTTAGTGATTTATCTGGTGGTGGAAGCGTTAGAGCATTTTTATTAGCTCAAACACTTCAAAAAATATCTTATGAAGTAGAGGTAATAGGATTTTTATTTGGACAAGAACTATATGCTAACCCGCCACGAGGAATACCCGTTGTTTCAATTCCAGGTAAAAACTATCCTGAGTTTTTCGGATCTGCCAAGCAGCTTTTGCAAAAAATAGATGGTGATATTATTTATGCAGTTAAACCAAAGCCAACGAGTTTTGGTGTTTCTCTCCTCAAGAAATTCACCGGTTCACGTCCTTTACTATTAGATATGGATGACTGGGAACTTAGTTGGTATGGAGGATTTGAATGGAAGTATAATCCTGGTATCAAACAACTTTATCGAGATATTTTTAAACAAAATGGTGCATTGAAATTTCCTGATCATCCACTTTATATCCAGTGGATGGAAAGTTTAGTAAATCGTGCTAATGGAGTTACAATAGATACTCAATTTCTTCAAGACCGATTTGGTGGTGCTTATTTGCCTAATGGTAAAGATACTGTTATGTTTGATCCAGGTAAATATAATGCTGAAGTTAGCAGAAAGCGTTATGGGCTGGAAAACTATCGAATCCTCATGTTTCCTGGCGCACCAAGACCTCATAAAGGAGTTGAAGATGTTTTAACAGCTTTAGATATATTAAATCAGGAAGATTTAAGATTAGTAATCGTTGGTGGCAGTCCTTATGATGATTACGATAATCAACTAATCCAAAAATGGGGACGTTGGATTATTAAGCTACCCAAGTGTCCTGTAGAAGTTATGCCGGAAATTGTCACAGCCGCTCATGTAGTAGTTGTTCCGCAACGAGATAGTATAATTGCTCGCGCTCAATTTCCCCTCAAATTGACAGATGGAATGGCCATGGCTAAACCTGTTTTATCAACAAGGGTAGGAGATATTCCTGATATTTTAGGAGAAACTGGCTATCTAGTTGATCCTGGTTGTCCTGAGCAAATTGCCGAACAAATTCAACTTATATTTGCAGATTTGCAGCAAGCAGAAGCGCGGGGTAGAAAAGCAAGAGAAATATGTGTAGAAAAATATAGCTTAGAAACTATGGCATCTACCCTGGCTGGTGTCATTTCCCGCTTATAGTTAAGACAACCTAATTTATGAACATTAACACTTAGTAAATTCTAATCAAAACAGCCAATGTCTAACAGCAAGTTACTAATACTAAGATTTGCTAAACCTTATCCGTTCAGGATATTTTTTACCATCTTATTGGGATTTTCAGGGGCTTTATTTAATGGGGTGAGTACGGCACTCATCGTTCCTATTATCCTGAAAATCGTGGGACAGCCTGTTGATTTAACAGGCGCTCCACCAATTATTAAAGCATTTATTACTCCTTTTGATTCTATTCCAGAGAATTACCGCCTATGGATAATGACTGGATCAATTATATTAACAATACTTTTAAAAAATGTTGCTAATTATGTGAGTGCATTGGTGTCTAGTTCTTTAAGTCGGACTTTGACATCTGATATGCGAGAAGCTGGATTAAAAATATTACTTGAAGTTGACATAGACTATTACGCTAAAACGAAAGTTGGTGATTTGATCAATAGTCTGGGTGGAGAAATTAGTCGTGCAGCTACGGCTATAGGCAATTTCATGAAATTGATTATCATCGTCATTACAATTTTAGTTTTTGTTGCTTTATTATTATCAATTTCCTGGGAACTAACTATTGCAGCTACAATTTTATTGTCCTTTGTAACTTTAATAAATCAGTACGCAATTTACCAATCAAAAAATTTGGGTAAACAGCTTTCAGAAATATCTAAAGCTTATTCTATTGCGTTAATGGAAATATTAAATGGAATTCGTTTAGTTAAGGCAACTGGGAATGAAGATAGAGAATATAACCGATTAACAAAACTAATTCGTGATCGAGAAGAAGCAGATTTTAAATCTCAAGTTAATTCTCAAGCAATTGCGCCGATTAGTGAGGTAACGGGCATTATTTCTTTAATGCTGATTGTAGTGATAGGACGCACATTATTTGCCAATCAAATCTCTTCGTTCTCAACAATTTTAATTACATATTTAATATTATTGTTGAGATTGCTACCATTTATTTCTCAATTAAATTCTCTCCGCAGTAGTTTTGCGAATACATCTTCTAGTGTGGATATTGTCGCTGATTTTTTACTATACGGTAACAAGCCGTTTATGAAAACCGGCACTATTTTATATGAAAAATTAAAAAAAGGAATACATTTTAATAATCTCTCTTTTTCCTATCCTAATCATAAAAATCCAGTTCTTCAGGATGTAGATTTATATTTACCCAAAGGCACTACTCTAGCTTTAGTAGGTGGTTCAGGTGCAGGTAAATCCACTATAGCATATTTACTACCAAGGTTTTATGATCCTACATCTGGTTGTATTACACTAGATGGTAGAGATTTACGGGAGTTTGATCTGAAATCAGTCCGTAAATCTATGGGGATTGTTAGTCAAGATACGTTTCTTTTTAATGATTCAGTACGAAGTAATATTGCCTATGCCAGAATAGATGCTAGTGACGAGGATATTATGACAGCAGCAAAACGCGCTAATGCCTATGAATTTATTAGTAAATTACCTGAAGGATTCGAGACAATCATAGGCGATCGCGGTGTCATGTTATCAGGAGGACAAAGACAAAGATTAGCGATCGCTCGCGCCCTCCTCCAAAATCCTGAAATCCTCATTTTAGATGAAGCTACCAGTGCTTTAGATACAGTTTCCGAACGGTTAGTACAAGCTGCACTTGATGAACTCAGTCGAGATCGTACCACCTTAGTGATTGCTCACCGACTTTCTACCGTCCGCAAAGCCGATCAAATAGCCGTACTAGATCAAGGTTATGTAGTAGAAGTAGGAACTCATGATGAACTTCTGCAAAAAGGTGGTTATTACTCCAATCTCTACTCAATGCAATTTGCAAATAAACCGGATATCTCCATAAAACGGAATCAAAGCTTACTCAGGATATCTTACGAAATCCGCACACAACTTAATTCAATGCTTGGGTTAATACAGTTATTACTTGATGATTTAGTAGACGATTATCAAGAGCGTCAAGAATTATTACAAGAATCCTATAAATCAGTATGGAGAATTCTCAACACTATTGATGTTTTTGATGATGTTATCAACAAACAAATAAAAGAAGGACTAGTTACATTTGCAGAGCAAAATCGTAGCACCATTACATCTCCCTACCACAACTTTAATAGTATTTTTGAAGAATTTCGTACCTGCTTAAATCCCGTATTTACTAATATACGTATCCTCGAAAATAATATGATAGAAAATCCCCAATCACAAAATCAAGTTCTTACAGAAGCTTATGAAGCTGCTATCTATCTTCTGAGAAATTTAGAAAAACTGGAAGAAAGTATTAAATAAAAAAAATACCCCTACCAAATCTATAACATCAATAAAAATATGAGTCAAAGAAATATGAAAACAATCGGCATGATTAGTAGCTATGACAATCTTAATAAAAGAGGAGATTGGCTATGGCAACAAACTCCAAATGAATTTGGAATTTGGGAAAATATCCAAATGCAAGCATTAGCAAAAAAACCAGATTTTTTACTAATGTACCAATTTGATTTTCCTAAACCCCCATCTCCACAATCTTTATTAGATCGCTTACGAAACCAGCCAAAAAAAACCAGAACTCAATATTAATTCTCTCCTGCGTGGAATTAGTAAAGAAAGAATTATTTATTTATTACGAGAACCACCGTTATCAGAAATTGTAGAAATCAATAAATATAACTACCAGCAAGCTGATAATTATTGTGGTTATATTTCTGGACCTGATGATTTTGCGCCCATACCCGATTATATGCCCGCAATTTGGTATCTTTCTAACTCCTTTCGAGAATTAGATGAAATGCCACCATTTAAAAAAGTGAAAACTTGTAGTTGGATTACTTCCGGTATTAATAGAACTGAAAACCATCAAAAAAGATTAAATTTTTTACAATCCTTACAAAATAGTAATTTGGAAATTGATTTTTATGGGAGAAATTTACCATCATGGTCAAAAGATGCAGGAGAATTAGGAGGTAAATGTCATGGAATGTCACCATATTATTACAATCTGGCTATAGAAAATTATGCTGATAATGATTGGTATGTCAGCGAGAAACTTTGGGATAGTCTATTAGCTTGGTGTTTACCTATTTACTATGGTGGTTCAGCAGCAGATAAGTTATTACCTCCTGGTAGTTTTTTGAGATTACCTAGTTTGGATGAAAAAGGCATTGCTTACATTCAAGAAGTAACTTCTAGTCCCGATGCTTGGCACGATGCTAAAGAGGCGATCGCCGAAGCTAGACAAATCATCTTACATAAACTGAATTTACTCAACTGGCTATCAGAATTTGCCGCCAAATTTTCTTAGGTTTAAACTTATAAATTTACATGGTTTGGAATTATATATGGATGGTATCTGTACCCTTGCCAATGACAAAGTTTATGACCAACTTATTGCCCTACTCAATAGTATAGAGGCAATTTATGATCAAAAAATGCCTGTATGTATCTATCCTTATGATGGGAATACAGCGCAAATTACTACGGAAATTGCTAAACGTCCTCATGTACAACTTTACGATCGCCAAAATTCAATTGATAAATGGGATGAATTTGTTAAGGATATTTGGGATGCCCATCCTACAGCCCATAAACATTGGCAATCTATAGGTAAAGATAAATATCACCGAATTGGTACTCATCGGCGCTATTGTGCCTTCGATGGACCATTTGATCGTTTTGTTTATATGGATGCTGATACTTTATTAATCAGTCCTCTAGATCAGATTTTTGCAAAGCTAGAGCAAAATGATTGGGTAGTATATGATTTCCAATACACCGATTTATCTCATGTTTATGATATAGCATCAGTTAAATTAACGGAGTTATTTACATCTGAACAACTAAAAACAGAAATATTTTGCTCAGGATTTTACGGTTCTAAAAAAGATATATTTCCTGAACCAATGCGTATTTCATTACTAGAAAAATTACGACAAGGAGAAGCAGCAGTTCTCTATGACATGGCTCCTGATCAAACAATTCTCAACTATCTAGTAATGCGTTCAGGTATTTCCAATTATAATTTTGCCACTCATCTATCTCATCAAGAAAAAACAGGATGTTGTATAACCTCTCCCCATTTTCAGATTAAAGATAATCTCATTTATGATCAAGGTAATAGACTAACATATTTACATTACATTGGCTTATCCTCAAAAATATTTAATCAAGTTTGCGCTGGAGAAAATATTGATTTTCCTTACCGGGATCTTTTCTTGCACTATCGTTATTTGCACGAACCAGAACAACGACCAAAATTTACAACTAAACCAAAGGCTTATGATGCTCCTCCCAGTTTAGGAACACGAATTATCAGAAAATTAGGATTAAATAAAAAGTAGAGGATTAATTCATGACTAGGGGAATTTATATTATTGCTAATGATAAGGTGACAGATCAAGCGATCGCTCTCCTGAATAGCATTCGATTACATGATACTGAAACACCAGTTGTCATGATTCCTTATGATGACAATTATCACGCTATTGCTGATATTCTGGGGGAAAATTATGGCGTAAAAGTTTACGAAGACTTAGATTTTATTGATCGTCTTTCCCAAAGATTATACGAAACCTTTGGGGGTAAATTTTTTGCTCGTCCTAATCAATTTCGTAAACAAGCTTGCTGGTTTGGAGAATTTGATGAATTTTTGTATATTGATACTGATATTGTTGTCTTTGAAAAAATAATTGATAATCTTAATTATTTAGCAAATACTGACTTTATCTGTTGTGATTATCAACATTTAGGGGGAATTAAAAACGTTTTTAGCTCCCAAGTCCTAGAAAATAAAGTATTTACAAATAATGAAGTTAAAGAAATTTTCAACGGTGGTTTTTGGGGTTCTAAGAAAAACTTAATTTCCGAAAATGACTTGTATGAAACATTTAGCGAATGTGCATCCCATCCAGAATACTTTGATTTTTCTGAAAAAACTTCTGACCAACCCATTATCAATTATATGCTACTAAAGCGTATTCCCCGGCGTTTTAACATCGTCCGTAGGGAAGGTAAAGGACCAGGAAATTGGGGAGGAACACCACATTTTCAAATCCAAGGTAATATCTTATTTGATCCAACAGTCAATCAACCTCTACAATACATTCATTGGGCAGGAATTAAAATTCAACCAGGTTGTCCCTATTGGGAAATTTGGGAATATTATCGGAATTTGCATCCTAGTTTACCACCTGCTGCTATTCCCGCACCTGCAAAAAAAACGTCAGTTGCAAGAAACTGTTGATAATGTCAAAAACCAAATCCGGCAAATAAAAAAGAAGTGATTAAGTAGGTAGATGCTAATCAACCCAACTATGTAACGAACTGTAAATTATCCAAAACTCCTGGGATTGCTGCGTTCCACTCGCAATGACATAGTTATAAGTTTTCCCACCTACCTACTTAGCTATTTTGATGAAATAGGTAAAAAGCCAAATATAGAGTTTGAATGTAGAGACGTTTCTTAAAAAATCTCTACATATTCATTTTATATCTAAGACCAAGAATCTAAATCTAAAGATTGCATTCCTTGGGTTTTAACATAATCCAACAAACCGCCTAACTGCCACCAAACAAATACACAAGTTAGCAGACTCATTGGTAAACCCACACCTAACGCTAAACCAGAGGGAAAACCAAATATCTCTAAACCACAAGAGAGAAATAAACAAACACCAGCAGTAA
>NZ_VILD01000002.1:289348-293605 GCF_009712085.1 Anabaena sp. UHCC 0253 | reverse complement strand
ACCAAACAAATACACAAGTTAGCAGACTCATTTGGTAAACCCCATCACCTAACGCTAAACCAGAGGGAAAACCAAATATCTCTAAACCACAAGAGAGAAATAAACAAACACCAGCAGTAATCCCAAAGAATGGTACTAATAATTGTTTATAAAAAGAACGGGTATTTGTTTTCTCTTCAGTAGACTTATCCTTTGGCCATTGCTGGACAATTACTTTTAATGTTCCAGATAAAGCTATGCCAGAAGTTAAAGCAGTGAGAAAACCAACTAAGAGTAAAAAGTAAGGCGGTTGCAGAGGGTAATAGTACATTAAAACTCCTGAGTGTTATTAAAATTCGTTTTTATTAGCAGAGGGATTATTTAGGCAAAATAGCGGCTACACCTTCTTTTGAGAACTCGGTTAATAGGCTAATTGCAACATTTAGTAAGCGATTTGGTGGTAAATCATCCTTAACTAAATCCCATAGTCGTTGGACTTCTTCTGTGTGTAAACGGTCATCTTCAGTGAGAGCTAATACCAACTGACGACGGAGAAATTTACCTTCTTCTGAAAGGATGAATTCCAAACCCATTTTCGCTGTTGGTAAAACATCAAATTGACTATCAGTCCGAGCAATGGTAATTAAGTTTTCTAACCTTTGCCACTGGAATTTACCATCTTTAAACAATACATTCAATAATCGCCGCCGCAATGCTGGAGATTCCCCAGTTAATAACCGCCGGGCGATATAGGGATAACCCACTTCCACAATTTTGAAATTGGGGTTGAGACTGAGGGCAATACCTTCTTGTGTCACCAAAGAACGAATAATTAAAGCAAACTTCGCAGGTACACGGAAAGGATATTCATACATCAATTCCGAAAACTCATCAGTAATGGTTTTGAAGTTAAAGTCCTTGACATTTTTACCAATAGCGTTTCCTAGTACAGCTTCTAATGCTGGCACAATAGGAGCAATATTAGTGTTTGCTGTTAAAAAGCCCAATTTGACAAAATCTTCGGCTAAATCGGTGTAATCCTTATTTACCAAATGCACTAAAGCATCAACTAAACTTTCCTTAGTTGTTTCTTCCAACTGATCCATCATGCCAAAATCAATGTAAGCCATGCGACCATCGGGCATAGCGAACAAATTGCCAGGATGAGGATCGGCATGGAAAAAACCATGCTCTAATAGTTGTTGTAAACCTGTAGTGACACCAATTTGAATAATGTCCTCTGGGTTGAGACCTACCGCTTGGATATTCTGAGTATCTGTGAGTTTAAAGCCGTTAATCCATTCCAGTGTTAAAACATGATTACTGGTATAAAGCCAATAAATACTAGGAATTTTTACTTGAGGATCATTACGGAAATTATGGGCAAACTTTTCCGCATTGCGGCCTTCATTGATGTAATCAATTTCCTCAAATAACTTTGTGCCAAACTCGTCAACGATTAAAGTTAAATCGTGACCAAGATTCAGCGGTAGCCAGGGAGCAAGCCAACTAGCAGCCCAACGCATGAGATACAAGTCTTTTGTCAGTAAAGGGCGTAAGTTGGGGCGTTGTACCTTCACAGCCACTTCTTCACCACTAAGCAACCGTCCCCGGTAGACTTGACCCAAACTAGCCGCTGCTACGGGTTGAGGGGAAAGTTCCCGAAAAACTTCACTAATTGAGCGATCTAGCTCTGTTTCAATAATCTGGTATGCCAGACCATTATCAAAAGGTGGTAACTGGTCTTGTAGTTTGATCAGTTCTTCTAAAAAATCTTTGCGGATTAAGTCGGGACGAGTCGAAAGGGCTTGACCAACTTTGATAAATGTTGGACCCAGACGGGTGAGAAGGGTTCGCAACTGGGTAGCGCGTTTCCCTTGATTTTCCTCCACCTGATCTTGCCATTCGTCCCATTTGAGACTAAGTATAAATCCTGCAAAAGACCATAAGATTCTCAGTAGTCGTCCCCAGGCTAACCAGGGACGGTAACGAAAGTAACGAGCGATCGCCTCTGGATTATACTGCTTTAATTCAGCAGGTTGATACTGACCCACGCCTTTATTTGCCTCTCCAACTGGGAAATTGACACATTCACCTTGATCCTGGATGCTAACTTAGTAGTTAACACAGAAAAATGGTAGTTTTTGCTCTAGTAAAGAAACTTTAACCACATCTAGGAGCAATAGGTGACAAACTAAGCCTATTTAGCTAGATTTATTTATCTTTTTCTTAATTATACTTTATAAAAGTACAAACTTTTTGGTTATATCTGGGGTATTTTATCTTTTTTTAATGACTAAGGCCTTTCCATCATGTAGTTAATTTTGACACCACTCAGTAAACAATCTCAATCAGTTATGCAAGTAACCAGCAGTGAAATCCAAGCTATGCGGGAATTAATGCCCGATTATACCCCCGGATTGGAAGCTATGGCTCATTTAGAAAAGCATAATGGCGACATGGAAATGGCTTTTCAAGATTTATGGCAAGAAAAAAATGGTCAAACCATGATGGTGGAAGGTAAATCTCTGTGGGATATCACCCTGAAAACCTTGCGAAATGAGCTTTGCGGTGATGACGGGTTTCGTGGTCAAATCAAGGAATATACGAAAAATCCCGGTAGTTCACCTCTACTCACAGGTGCGATAGTTTCTTTGGTGGGTTTAGCCTCATCTAGTGGTTTACCTCTTGATCCGGCGATCGCGACCGTTATAGTTTTGTATATTCTGAAAATAGGGGTAAATATCTTTTGCGATTATACAGAACCACCGGCTGCTAGTGGCGGAACTTTACCCCCAGCAAAATAATTTATGATGTAGGGGCGGGGTTTCCCCGTCCTCACAGGTTTGTACCCTCACAGAACTCAATGCTTATGAATCCAATTATTTTAGATGACTTAGATCCAAATATTATCGAGTGGCTAAAGTCTCGCGCTCAAAAGCATGGGCATTCTTTACAAGCTGAGGTAAAGTCTATTTTACAGCAATTAACAGTAGCAAAGACAAAAGAAGTTAAGTTATTTGCGGAAGACATAATTCAGCGTAAAGCAGATTTAATGTTGCAGCAAATTCATTCTCAGTCTATAGATAACAATATGACTGAATTAATGGAAACTTCGACAATCAATAATCAACAGGAATTATTAGAAATCAAAGCGAAACTCAAAGAATTAAAACCGGGAATTTCATTAGGTAATTTATCAATCAGGGAAGCTAGAGAATTAGGAAGATAATTTTAATGCTATTTGTTTTAGATTGTTCTTTACTCTGGTAATCTTTCTAAAATCTCCCTCGTAATATTCGCCCTATATTCATCTTTATATTCAACATATATACCTAAAGCTTTTTGTAAATTTACCCTCGCTTCTGTATAATTTTCCTGCGATGCAGCAAGCAAACCTAATTGTCCATAAGTTCCAGCTTGTTCATAGTAATAATTATATTCAATTTTTATTGCCAAAGCTTTGTGATAATGTTTTCTTGCTTCGGAAAATTCTCCTAATTTAGCTGAAAATATTCCCAATTCGTGGGAAGTTTTAGCTTCCTCATAGTAAGATTTAAATTCGCTCCATATTTCTAAAGCTACTTGATAATTGTGTCGTGCGGTTTCAAATTCTTCTAATTCTAGGGCTACCAATCCTAACTGGTGATAAGTTTTGGCTTGCTCATACCGCAATCTATATTTAAGACGTATATTTAAAGCTAGTTGATAATTTTGCTGTGCATTTTCAAATTCCTTCAGTTCTTGGGCAACCATTCCCATCTGGTGGTATGTGTTAGCTAGATTCTGGTGATAAGTGTTTGTAAGGTCATAATCATAGCCAAATTTGAGATAGATTTCTAAGGATTGCTGATAATAGCACCGTGCATCTGGAAAATCCCTTAATTCTTGGGCAATATATCCCAACTGGTGGTATGTGTTAGCAAGTGCTAATTGATATTGCTTTTCTGATATGCCACTGAGTTGTTGTGTTAACTCCACAATTCTCTGATAAGAAACTTTTGCTTTCTGATAATTTTTTATCTGGAAATAGCAGTTAGCTAATCTATCAAGTACCATCATTATTTCCCAACCTATTTCTCCAGTGCAAATTTCGGATGGATAAGATTCTTGGGCTTGGCATACAAATTCTGATAATTTCAGTCCACTTTGAAAGTCATGATTTAAAGAGAAATAATCAAATAAACATAAAAATATACTAATAGTTTCTTGCTTTTCTAAACAAATTTGCAAACCATTATATAGATTTTCATATTCTAGCTTACAGAAAAATATCCC